>NZ_JBYLUI010000004.1:0-246870 GCF_058107325.1 Bifidobacterium sp. ESL1133
AGCCCAGGGGAAACGCCCGGTCCCATTTCGAACCCGGTAGCTAAGGCCTGGCACGGCGATGGTACTGCACTCGGGAGGGTGTGGGAGAGTAGCGCACCGCCACATTACTTTTCTGTGAGGGGTAGGGACTTCGGTTTCCTGCCCCTCACTTTTTCATATTCCGGCATGGAGTGTTGGGATCCGGGGTTCGGGTGTGCTGGTGCGTGGGTGTTTTGCCGGGAATCGTGCACCCGCTGCCGCTGATGTTCAAGAGATTCCCTCTGCTGATACTGTGTCGTTCGCCAGGTTGGTGTGTTGGATGCAGGCGGACTGAGCATGATTTGATGCTAGTGCCGTGTCGTGTTGCCGGGTATTGGAGTAATGGTTTTCTGCGGTGTTGGGTGCAGGTGGTCTGGGCATAGTTGGTGCCGGTGCTTGTTGTTCGAGACGCTCGGGCCTGCCGGAACGGTCTGACCGACTCCGATACCCGAGTCGCACTTTCTGTCGATACTCCCCCTATACAGTTTGGGGTATGAGCGAAGACTTCGAGAGGCACAACACCGACAACACCGACTGGGGGATTGAGCGCGATGAGATGCGTGACGCAGCAATGAGTGCACCCACAGCGCAGGAACGCGGCGATGGCATGCCCGCGGAACCGACAACGAACGACGCCCCAGACCGTGTATCTGGGAGTAATGTACTTGGCGAAGAAGCAGCAGTGCAGTTTGAAACTTATCATTCTGAATCCGAACAGGCAACTCCCGCTGAACAGGCTGTGTCTGTTGAAGAAACTGTATCTGCTGAACAGCCAGCATCCACTGAGGAGACTTCTGATTCTTCATCATCGCAATGGCCCGAGGTGAGTCAACTTGCAGGCTGGGTAGGTGACGCGCAGCCTATGGAAGAACAACCAGCTGGCGAGAGCGTTACTTGGGTGTCAACAGACTTTAGCGCACCCTTCAGCGTACCTCAGGCGGAGCTGCAAGGCACCGATGCCATGGACGCCGGTGCGGCGATGGATACTGCAGGCCAAGGTGCCTCTGGTGACATGCCGCAGGCGGCATCTGCCCGTGTGGCGTTGCTGGCTGATGAACCCGAAGAGCGCGAATCGCATAAACGTAAGAACAAACATAATAAGCGCAAGCACAAAAAATCTGCCGCAGCGCAGCCTGCTGCGAGCAGTAGTGGTGCTGCTGGAGTAAACGATAGTCTAGGAAGCGCCGACGGCCTTTCCAACGTGAATAAGCACGGTGCCGGCTCAGCAGGGCTTCAGAGGCTCGCCAGCGGGGCCAAGAGCGATGCAGACAACGAAGGTGCAGGATTGGCTGCATCTGCGCCACGTCTTGCTGCTGTGGCTTGGTGTGTGGTTTTGGCGCTACTGTTTTTCGCCGGTGCTGCTGGCGTGTATTGGCTGGGCGTGCAGACTTCTATCGGCCAAAGCTACGACGACATGGTGTGGACCGGACTTCGCGACAGCGTACCGGGATGGTTCCGTTCCATATGCTCGTTCCTCTCCATCCGTGTGGTTATCCCAGCCATTAGCATCACGATGGCCGTGATCGCGTTCATTGTCATCGCGGTACGTAAGCGGTGGTGGCTGCTCGGCCAGAGCCTCATCTTTGGCGGGCTGTGCTATGCGGCGGCATGGCTGAAGCGGTTGCTGCCCCGTCCCTTCCTCATTCACCAGATGTCAAGCGCTTCCAACACAGCACCTTCCGGGCATACCATGTTGGCCGTGGGCGCAAGTCTGGTGCTGCTGTTCGCGGTGCCATTGGCATGGCGTGCAGTGGTAGCGGCCATCGGAGGCACATATACCGTCATGGTGGCGCTATCCCTGGTGGTGGAACGCTGGCACCGCCCCACCGATGTGGTGATGTCAGTGCTCATAGGCACAGGCATTGCCCTACTGACGCTCGCCTTTACTCGCGCTTCGGGCATGGACGCTCCCAAGGCACGTAAATCCAGTGCAAGCGTGCAAATTGTTGCGAGCGTGCTCATCACCTTTGGTGTGCTGTTCTGCCTATATGGCGTGTATGTGCTGTGGAATATTGCGCCGGGGCTTGACTTGAGCGCCGAATGGGCGCAGTCTGGGGCCTACTCAGCGACTGTGGTGTGCGTGATCGGTTTGGCGTCGCTCGCGTTTGGCTTGGTATTGGCCATGCGGCATGTCACCGCATCTCCGCTCACTCGGTTGGGCTTGATCGGTGCTCCGCCGACTCCGCCGCACAGTGCAGCTCCACATGAAACCGGGCTGCCTGAACTGGGGGATGGCCCCGAAGTCACGGTGGCTTCACCGGCTGCTGCGGGGTTACGGTAACGTTTTGTGGCTGCGCGCCGCGCCAAATCGTACGTAATGTGCCGAGGGGGCGGTTAGTATGAGCACTGGCGGCGCATTGCCGCGTAACTGTTAAGGAGTGGTTATGGCGACTGGTACCAAGCTTGTCATTGTCGAGTCTCCCACCAAGGCGAAGAAAATCGGTGGGTATCTCGGTAAGGGCTACACCGTCAAAGCGTCGGTCGGTCATATCCGCGATTTGGCGCAGCCCAGCGAAGTCCCGGCTGCCAAGAAAGAGAAGTTCGGCCGCTTTGGCGTGGACGTCAACGACAAGTTTGAACCGTACTATATTGTCGGCGCAAACAAGAAGAAAACCGTCGCCGAACTGAAGACCGCGCTCAAAGACGCCGACGAACTGTACCTCGCCACTGATGAGGACCGCGAAGGTGAAGCCATCGCGTGGCATTTGGTGCAAACGCTCAAGCCCAAGGTTCCGGTGAAGCGTATGGTGTTCCACGAGATCACCCCAGAAGCCATCAAAGCCTCGCTGAACGATACGCGTGACGTGGATGCCGATATGGTGGAGGCACAGGAGACACGGCGCGTGCTCGACCGGCTCTATGGCTATGAGCTCTCCCCGGTGCTGTGGCGCAAAGTGGGCCCTGGGCTTTCGGCAGGGCGTGTGCAGTCGGTGGCTACGCGCCTGATTGTGGAGCGCGAACGGGAACGTATGGCGTTTGTGCGCTCGCCGTATTGGGATGTGACCGCCACGCTGTCCGCCGCTGACGCGCAAGGCGAGCAGGTGAGTTTCGCTTCGCGTATGGTGTCTTTGGCAGGCCGCAGGCTGGCTGGGTCGAAGGATTTCACCTCGACCGGTGAGCTCACCGCTGCTGGTGCCAAAGAGAATGTGGTGCAGCTGGATGAGGCGCAAGCCAACGCGCTGGCGAAGGCCTTGCAACAAGCACCGTTTACGGTGGCTTCAATGGAGTCGAAGCCGTATCGTCGTCGTCCGGTGCCGCCGTTTACTACTTCCACCATGCAGCAGGCTGCCGGCAACCGTCTTTCCATGAGTTCACGCCAGACCATGCGGGCTGCGCAAGGTTTGTATGAGAATGGTTTCATCACATACATGCGTACCGATTCGGTCACGCTCTCGCAGGAGGCCATCGCTGCCGCCCGCGACTCGGTGACGCGCAACTTCGGTAAGGAATATCTGTCTGACAAGCCCAAGCAGTATGCCACCAAAACCGCCGGTGCCCAGGAAGCGCACGAGTGCATCCGCCCCGCCGGTTCGACATTCCGCAATCCTGCGGATATCGCCGCCAAAGTGCCGCCGGATCAGCTCAAACTGTATACGCTTATCTGGCAGCGCACGCTTGCCTCGCAGATGGCTGACGCCACCGGTTCTACCGCCACAGTGAGGCTCTCTGCCCCAGCTGGTGCGCAGGGCGAAGCCATCTTCCAGTCTTCGGGAACGGTAATCGAATTCCCCGGCTTCCTCAAAGCTTCCGGCTGGCCGCGCAAGGCTGCGGCAAGCACCGCAGCAAAAGCGGACGGCGACACGAAGAACGGCAAAGCGAACGCTGATGCGGACGTGGCATTGCCTCCTATGCACACCGGTGATGTGCTCGACGCGTCTGACGTGGAAGCGGATGGGCACGAGACCCAGCCGCCGGCCCGCTACACCGAAGCATCGCTGGTCAAGACGCTCGAAGCCAAGGAGATTGGCCGTCCTTCCACGTATGCCAGCATCATCTCCACCATCATCGACCGTGGGTACGTGTACGAGCGAGGCCGCGCGCTCATCCCCTCGTGGCTGGCGTTCGCAGTCACCAAACTGCTTGAACAGAACTTCCCTCAATACGTGGATTACCAGTTCACGGCAGACATGGAGAACGGTCTCGACAAGATTGCCCATGGTGAGGAGACCAGCAACGAGTGGCTTACCCGCTTCTACTTCGGCTCCGGCGACGGTGCTGCGCAATCTCAGGACGAGGCGCACGAGGGTTTGCAGCAGCAGGTGGCGCAACTCGGTGAGATTGACGCCCGAGCCATCAATACCATCGAGATCGGTGACGGGTTGCAGGTGCGCGTAGGCCGCTACGGGCCGTACCTGGAAGACACCAAGAGCTTGGATGCGCAAGGCAACGCGAAGCATGCGTCCATTCCCGACACCATGGCGCCCGACGAGCTGACCGTGGCAGCAGGGCACGAGCTTATTGAAAGCAACGCCGGTGGCCCACGCGAGTTGGGACAAGACCCGGTGACCGGTGGCACGGTTGAGGTACGAACCGGTCGTTTCGGTCCGTATGTGGCTCTGGTGGCACCGCAGGAAACGCCGGCTGAGGGTGAGGCTGCCGGTGAGACCAAGGCACGAACGGCAAAAACCGCGAAGTCCAAGAAGGATGCAGCCCCCAAGCCCAAGATGGCCTCGCTGTTCAAGACAATGACTCCAGAGACGGTGACACTTGAAGACGCATTAAAGCTGCTCAGCTTGCCGCGTGAGGTGGGTGAAATCGAAGAGACGAACAAGGAGACAGGTGAGGTCTCCAAAGCCATCGTAATGGCCAATAACGGCCGTTATGGCCCATATCTCACCAAGACTGGGGCAGATGGCAAGAGTGAAACGCGCTCGCTGGCCAGCGAGGATGAGATTTTCACGGTCGATGTGGCGAAGGCGGAGACGCTGTTCGCTCAGCCCAAATACGGCCGGGGGCGTGGTAGGGGAGCTGCCAAGCCGCCGCTGCGCGACCTGGGAGCCGATCCGGAGAACGGCAAGAACGTGACCATCAAGGATGGTTTCTACGGTGCCTACATTACCGACGGCGAGACCAACCGTACACTGCCCAAGCAGTACACTCCTGAGTCCATCGACCCGGCGGAGGCGTTCCGCTTGCTGGCTGAGAAGCGCGCGGCAGGTCCGGTAAAGCGTAAGAGGCGTACCACAGCGAAGAAAGCTGCGGGCAAAACTGCAACGGCCAAGAAGACGACCGCTAAGAAAACTGCCACTAAGAAGACCACGACCAAGAAGGCCACAACAAAGAAAACGACCACCGCACGCAAGACCGGCACAAAAGCTACTGCCACCAAAACGGCTGCTGCAAAGAAACCGGCATCCAAGTAGCAGGCTGCGAAAGCTGCACCCCAGACCACAGCCAAAGCATAGCTAAGGCGTAGGTGGCAGCATAGGAGCATGTAAGGAAAGAAGCACAGATGAGCGGGCTGTTTGTCTCTTTTGAAGGTGTGGACGGCGTGGGCAAGACCACGCAGGTTGGACGGCTGCGCGCATGGCTTGAAGTGCACGGGCACGAAGTGGTGGTGACCCGTGAGCCTGGCGGCACCGAACTGGGCGCTGAACTGCGCCAGTTGCTGCTGCATGGTGGGCAGGTGGCTCCTCGAGCTGAGGCGTTGATGTTCGCTGCCGATCGTGCGCAGCATGTGGCACAGGTAATCGCTCCGGCTTTGGCGCGTGGGGCAGTGGTGATTTCGGATCGCTACATCGACTCTTCTCTGGCCTATCAGGCTGGCGGGCGTGAGCTGACGGCAGAGGATGTGCGCTCGCTCAGCGAATGGGCTACGGGCGGTCTGTGGCCGGCGCGCACCTATTTGCTTGACATGAGCCCGCAGGCAGCGCACGCACGCTTGACGCACAGTGAAGATCGTATGGAATCCGCTGGGACAGCGTTTAGCGAGCGAACGAGAAACGCGTTTGTGAGCTTGGCCGAAGCCGACCCGCAGCGGTTTGTGACCATTGATGCAGGGCTGAGTGAGGCTGATGTGTGGAGCATCATCGAGGAGGATGTGCAGCAGTTGTTGCGGTGACTCGCTGCACGTAGCGGCGCGTTATCAATGGCGATGCCATGTCCGCCCAACGAGTGGGCGAGGCGACGTATATTGGGTACAGCGATGGTACAGCGTGAGCGGACGGTGACGGTAAGGAGGCGCGGATGAGCGTATGGGATGCGATGGTAGGCCAGGGGCGTGTGGCTGAGCAATTGCGTGCCGTGGCGTGTGGAGACCCCAAAGCCATTGCACAGTCGTGGCTTATTTGCGGGCCTCCCGGGTCGGGGCGCTCGAATGTGGCGAGGGCGTTTGCGGCAGCACTGGAAAGTCCTGACCGTGGTGAGTCACAGACACCGACGCGCATTACCGAGCAGGTGCTGCGTGGATCTCATCCTGATGTGACCGTGCTGGCCACCGACAAGGTGACTATCGGCATCGACGAAGTGCGCGGGCTGATTGAAACGTCGGAACAGACACCAAGCATCTCGCCGTGGCGCATTATCATCATCGAAGACGTGGATCGCATGCTGGAGCGCACCACCAATGTGCTGCTTAAGGAGATCGAAGAACCCAGCCCGCATACCATATGGCTGCTGTGTGCGCCCAGTGCCCAAGATGTGCTACCCACCATCCGTTCCCGCACGCGCATTGTGAACCTCGCCGTGCCCAGTACCGATGCAGTTGCCGGGTGGTTGCAGTCGTCATGCTCGGTGGAGCCCGAGCTGGCTGAGCGCGCTGCGCGACTGGCCGAAGGGCACGTGGGTGTGGCCAAACTCTATGCGCTCAACGAGCAGGTGATGAGCGACCGGAACGAACTGGTGGCAGGCGTACTTGGACTGCACCGTGCTTCGGATGCCGTGCTGCTGGCCGGAGGGCTTATCGACAGCGCCAAATCGCAGGCCGGTGACGACGTTGACCGGCAAGTGGCAGCGGCCGAGGCTGACTTCCGCAGGGTCAACGGTCTGGCAGAAGGGGAGCGGATTCCTCCGGCGCTGCGCGGTGCGTTCAATGCCATCGGCAAAAAAGCCGATGTGAAACGAAAAGTAACCCGTCGCAGCAGGGATGTGCTTGACCGTGCGCTCAACACGGTGTCGAGCGTGTACCGAGATGTGGCCGTAGTGCAGAACAATGCCGAAGGGGCTGTGGGATTGGTGAACCGCGAGCATCGCAGCGCACTGGTCGCGCTCGCCGGGCGGCTGAGCCGGCAGGAAGCGGTGAGGCGGCAGGAAGCCATTGCTACCGCACGGAGAAGGCTTAACGGCAACGGCAACCAGACGTTAGTGTTCGAAGCGCTGTTCTGCGCGCTGCTGGCATGAATGCCGAAGGGGCCAAGTCACAGCGCCGCGAGATACTGGTCGCATGAAGATTTCCGCAGATTTCACCACCATTCCCGACGCGTTCGCCTCTGCCGCCCCACCGGAAAACAAGGTGGACGGCAAACCGGTGGTCTCCTTCCCCTTCTATATTGACGCTCTGGACCCGCGGGCGCACTACCTGCACTGGCAGCTCACCGATCCCGACTCCATACCAGTGTGCGGGTTCGAGTGGATTCACTGGGCCGTGGTCAACGTGCCGGTGGACGCGCTCATGTTTGACTTCAACGATGCGCATGCGCTCGCTGTGCCACAAGATTTCTCGCGTTCGCTGCCGTCCATGATTCCCGAAGCGGTGCAAGGGCGCAACTCTGCCGCCAGCAAATTCGTGGGTTCAACCAACCCAGCCGTGACTATGCGATACAACGGTCCCACTCCGCCCGACAAGATGCACGGCTATGTGCTGCAAGCCTGGGCCAGCGCAGAACCTCTGCCCGGCCTGTCGGAAGGATTCTGGCTCAACGAGATGCAGCATGCGCTCGCCGCCTGCGGTACGCTGGTCAGTGCCGCTTCCATTACCCTCAATGCCGCGCCTGCGCCAGCTGCCGGCGCTGTGCGCACTGACAAGGCGTAGGTTGTGCGCCCCGTTCGGGTAGACTGAGAACAATTCAACGATGCTGATGTGCGGTGCCTGCGTGACAATACGTTCGGTGCGGCTTATCGAAGCGTATCAGGGAGGTAAACATGGCGTGCACCACGATTCTGGTCGGTAAAGACGCGAGCTGGGACGGCTCCACGATCATCGCCCGCAACGAAGACTCAGGCAACGGCGAATTCACACCGAAACGGTTTGTGGTGGTCAAGCCCGAAGAGCAGCCGAGCCACTACACCAGCGTGCTCAGCCATGTGGAGATCGACCTGCCGAGCGACCCGATGCAGTATTCTGCCGTTCCCAACGCCGACCTGAAAGAAGGCGTGTGGGGAGAAGCTGGCGTCAACGAGGCGAACGTGGCGATGAGCGCCACCGAAACGCTGACCACGAACGAGCGTGTGCTGGGCGCCGACCCGATGGTGGAATACACCAAGGCGCGCGGCACCAAAGGCGAGGCGGGCTACGAGCCTGCCAGCGCTGGCGGCATCGGCGAAGAAGACTTCCTTACCATCGTGCTGCCTTATGTGCGCACCGCGCGCGAGGGCGTGGAACGTTTGGGCGAGCTGCTCGAACGCTACGGCACCTATGAGATGAACGGTGTGGCGTTCTCCGATGTCAACGAAATCTGGTGGCTGGAGACGGTGGGCGGTCACCATTGGATCGCCAAGCGCGTGCCGGACGAAGCGTACGTGACCATGCCCAACCAGCTTGGCATCGACGAGTTCGACCTTGAAGATGCTCTGGGAGAGCAGGAAGAGCACATGTGCTCAGCCGATCTTGCGCAGTTCATCGAGACCAACCACCTCGACTTGGCCGTGGAGTCCACCACGCCCTTCAACCCGCGCGACGCGTTCGGTTCCCACTCCGATTCCGACCACGTCTACAACACCCCACGCGCCTGGTATATGCAGCGTTACCTCAACCCGTACGACGAAGTGTGGGACGGGCCGGACGCCGACCACACGCCGGAATCCGACAACATTCCTTGGGCCCGCCAGCCGGAGCGCAAAATCACCATCGAAGACGTGAAATACGTGCTCAGCTCGCATTATCAGGGCACCCCATACGATCCGTATGGGCACCGGGGTGACGAGCACACGCGCGGCATGTACCGCACCATAGGCATCAACCGTCAAAGCCAGCTTGCCGTCATCCAACTGCGTCCTTACCGCCCGCAGGCGTCACGCGCGCTGCAATGGATGGCCTACGGTTCCAACCCGTTCAACACGCTCGTACCGTTCTATCCGAACGTGGAACGTACTCCCGAATACCTTGAAGCCACCACCAACCGCGTGACCTCCGAGAACTTCTACTGGGAGAACCGGATCATCGCCGCGCTGTGCAGCGGTGCGTTCGCGAGGACCTCAAATGCCGTGGAACGCTACCAAGAGAAGACCGGGGGCTTGGCGCACCAGTCAATCTCGCGTACCGATGCCCACATCGCTGAGCTGTTGAGCGGCAAGGACGGCATAGGGACACAGAATTTGGTCGAAGCTGAGTTTGACGTGAGCAACGCTGACGGCGATGTGGAACCAATGGAACCTGAAGCAATCATTGCGGCAACACGCAACCAGGACGTGCGCGAGGCGCTCGCAGATGCCAATGAGGCGCTTGCGCAGCGTATCAAGGTTGAGACTGACAATCTGCTTGACGCGGTGCTGTACGAGGCTAGCATGGAGATGGCGAACGGGTTCAACCGATCTGATAACTGATGAGTAGTACGCAATAGCAGTGGCAACGGCTTTCGGGCCTTGACGACAGGAGACGTTCATGGCACTTATTGATGAGTTCACCACGCAGTACGGTTTGGTGCGGAAAATTGACGCGTTCGGCTACCTTGAGCGGCTGAACGCCCGCCCGGGGGAGCGGCGCAAGCATGGGCGCGTGGTGCTCGTCACCGCTGACACCCCGCTCAAGGCCTCGCGAGGCGAAGGCAAGACCACCACCACCATCGCGCTCATCGACGCCCTGCGCACGCGCGGTGTGGATGCGGCTGCTGTGCTGCGTCAGCCGAGCATGGGGATTACCGCGGCGGGGTCTAAAGGCGGCGCTTCGGGCGGTGGCAAGGCCTCGCTCACGCATCCTGAGCTCATCGACTGGGGATTGACCGGCGAGATGGGTGCGATCGAAGCTGCTCAGAACCTGCTTGTTTCCTTTGCCGAGAAGGCTGTTGACGAAGGTAAGCTTGACACGATTGCTGTGCCGAGAGTCAGCGAAGTGCCTTCGCGCGCGTTGAGGCAAATCGCAGTGGATCGTGGAAAAGGCGACGTGCCCGAGCGCGTGGTGCTCACGCCTACATGCGAGATGATGCAGATCGTAGTGCTGTCGCGTTCGATGAAAGAAATCGAGGAGCGTGTGGCTGCCATGGTGGCCGGTACCAAAGACGGGCATCCTGTAAAATTCGGTGACTTTATTGATTTGTGGCGCATCACCGGCATTCTGGCAGATGCAGTGAAACCAGCGCTTACGCAGACGCTCAACGGCTCTCCCGTGTATGTGCACGGCGGGCCTTTTGCTAACGTTTCTCTGGGGATTCCCTCGCTGGTATCGGTGGAGATGGCATGTGCGCTGCACGACGTTGTGGTGGTTGAAGCCGGGTATGGAGCCGATGCCGGGGCGCAGAAGTGGCTCGACATTGCCTGCCGTGAATATGGAGCGTCGTGGCCTGCGGCCTGCGTGGTCGTAACGCGTGCCTCAACGTGGCGCGACGATCCGAAGCTGGCCTGGCGATACCCGTTCCACGTGAATCGTCTGGAAGGACTTGGCATTCCTACGTTCCCGCTGGTGAACCTGTGGGATGGCGAGGATGGCCAGGTGCAGGACCTTCGTGCTACCGCCGAGTCTCTGGACTTGCGTCGGCCGATTATGGGTAACTTGTTCCGAGACGGCGGGCAGGCGCTGGTAGGGCAGATGAACGAATTGGTGCGGGTGCTTGAGGACGCGCGCGGCGGCGAGATGCTTTCCGGTGCGGACGGGCGGCCTTGCTCATGCGGCGTAGACGGTGTAGATGGTGTCTCCGATGCAGAGGCGACCTCCGGTATTGTTGGTGCTGCCACCAGCCACAAGGGCATGGATGTAGTCGAGAACGTGCGCTGGATTGCGCGCAGTGCCTATGGGGTGCCGGCTGAACGGGTGCTGTTCAAAGAAGGATTCGAAGACTCTCTGGCTCAGGCGCGCAACCTGTGCGCTGAAGCCGGGGTGAATATCGATGATCTGGCGATCGTGGCGGTCAAATCTCCGGCTACCATGACCGACGATGATGCAGCCGTGGCCGAGGAGCGCACGGTGACGCTCAAAAAAGTGGAACCGCACTTCGGCGCCGGTGTGCTGCATGTCAACCTCACTACCTCGCTGACCACTCCCATGCCCAAGATTGTGTAGCGCAGGCGCGTGATGCAGGAGGGCTGGGCATGTTGGTGATGCTCAGCCGCGCTTGTGTGGTGCCGTTCAGGCGAGTCTGCGCATGGTCATATCAGGCTGCATGAGGCACCCCAGTACCATATCGGTTATGGAGGTGAGCGGCTGAGTGTCCATGGCGGCTACGTATCTTGCATTACGTGCTTGAAGATCGAGCGATTTGATTTGCTCAATCTCAGCCCAGCCTGTTATGTGCTGCCGCAAGTTCTTGCCGTTGGTGGTTTCGGTTGGTATGGTGCCGATGTTAATGTGCAGGGGATACTCTGATTGCGTTGACGTGATGGGTATTACCATAACGAGGTTGTTGTATCGGTTGTAATCGTCGTTGCTGATGACCACTGCGGGACGGCGCTTATTTTGCTCGTGCCCTGCAGAGGGCTTGAAATCCATCCAGACAATATCACCGTAGTGGAACTGTGCTGTCATGCTTCCCTCCCGACTGGCTTCCAGTCGTCCTCGCTGGGTTGCGGTCCGTGGTAGTTCTCGAACATTGCGGCAAAATCTGGGATGGTTATCGCATCGTGCACGTGGGTGAGCGTGATGGAACCATTGCGTACGGCAATATTGAGTTGATCGCCGATGTGTAAGTCTGCTTCGTCCATGATGTGTTTGGGTATGCGTATGCCTTGGCCGTTGCCCCAAGTGACAAGTGAAGTGTGTGCCATATGTGCTCCTGATGAAAGCAGTGAAGTATATACTTTGTATACCGTATCATCAGGGGTGTGATTTGGTTGCCGTGACCGGTTTGCGGGTGTGCGAGGATGATGGCGGCGAGGTGGGGCGGTCTTATGTGCCATAGCTTGGCTGTGATTTGTGCGTGATAGGTGCGAAGTGCTCATCTAAATAAACTCCTTGGCTAGTGGCTGGATGTACCAAGAATGCCAGAGATGTTCGCTGAGCCAAGGGGGATTGAAGTAATGTGGACGGAAGGTCGGCGAATTTACGTCAATGTGGATAACCGTGTCGCGGTGTGATGATGCTTTGATTTTGTGCAGCGCGGTGTGGCGCAGTCTTAAGGATTTGTGGCGCAACGGTGAGCCGAATGTGGAGTTACTGCAATGAGAAGGGTACCATGTGCTGGCCCGTTTAGTGTGCGCGGAGATTTGACGCGCACACTAAACACATGTTTTTGAATATCGAGGTATGAGAAATGCGAATATGCGTGTATTGCAAATCTGCCTCGGCGCAGCGTTCAGAGTTGGGAACCGTTCCATCCCCAGTCTTGTGTAGCGGTGTAACGGATGTAGGTGCGGTCGGCGGGAATGCCGAGCTCACGATCCAGTGCGCCCATGATCTGCTCGCTCATTGATTCCCAGACTGCGCGATCTTCGCCGTCGCCCTTCGCGTTCACCTCGACGTAGGCTGCGGGAGCGTCCTCGTTGCCGGCAAAATAAATCGGCACATTGTCCTCAAACGGGCACATCAGCCAGTCTTCGGTCTTGCCGGGAATGGCGGTGATTGCCTTGCCGTAGGCTGCTTTGAGCGCATCTCGCTGAGCGGGCGTGGTGGACGTGGACACATGGGTGTGAATGACTGGCATAGGATACTCCTTTACATTGGTGTGCGGCTGCGCGGCCGCACGGTGACTCCATACTATCGGCAGGTGGGGCGTGGTTGGGCGGACATCTCGCTGGCTGGCTGTTTGCCGAAAATGAGCCCGGCAGTGTGCGATAAAGCGCCTCGAAGCCCGCTGACAGTGGGGTGGGGTTAAATAGGGAAGCGTGAAGAAATTGTTTGCTCAACTGGTGAAATTCGGCATGGTCGGTGCCATCGCGTTCGTCATTGACGAGGCGGTGATGAACCTGTTGCTCCTTGTGCACGTACACAACGTGATAGCCAGCACCACATCATTCCTCATCTCTCTGGTGTTCAACTACCTGGCGAGTATGAAGTTTGTGTTCGTCCACCGCGACGACATGGCCAGATGGATGGAGGTGCTCATCTTCCTGGTGTCCTCGGTAATCGGTCTGCTCATCAACGACGCCATCATCTGGGCCAGTACCCTCGGCATGTCCGCAGATGCCATGGTGACGCAGCATGGAGCCTATATGTTGCGCACCAACGTGGGCAAGCTGGTGGCGACGGTAGTGGTGGCCGTATGGAACTTTATTATCCGCAAGTGGCTGCTCGACGCCGGGGAGAAAAGCGGTGCCGTTGCTGGTGGCGACGGTAACGTTGCCGACGGGCGTGACAGCGCGCTAAACGTCGAAGCCAAGCGCGATACCTTCTCGCATAAACTTGGTGTGTGGTCGCTCGAGCACGGCCCTAAAGGCTGGAAATAGCGGCGGAAGCTGGTCGGGAATCGAACCGCGCACACTGCGCACCATAACCGCAGAAAACCGAGGAGAACATAGCATGTCGTCTACTACGTTGCATTTTGTGCGCCATGGGAAGGTGGAAAACCCGGGGAAGGTGCTCTATGAGAGGCTTCCGGGGTTTCACCTGTCGCAGTTAGGCCAGCGACAAGTGCAAGCCACCGCAAGGTATATCGTCGCCAATTCGCAGATGAATCGGGTGACAGCGGTGTATTCTTCACCCCTTGACCGCACGCGCGAAACCGCGGCAGCCGTGCTGAACGAACTCAACCAAACACGTGCTGCACGCGGCGAGGCTGCATTGGACTTGCATACCGATGAACGCATCATTGAAGCGGGCAATGATTTTCGCGGTACCCGCATCGGGTATGGGCAGGGTGCGCTCTGGCGGCCGCGCAATCTCAAACTCATCCGCAACCTGTGGCGGCCCAGCTGGGGAGAAAGCTACCGGTCAATCGCTTCCCGCGTCTCCGACTTCGCACAAGAGATGGTGCAAACCCATGAGGGGGAGCAAGTGATTGTGGTCAGCCACGAATCGCCCATCTGGAGCTACCGTCACCTGCTGGAAACCGGCCGCCCAGAGCACAACATGCTGCTGCGGCACACCGACCTTGCATCCATCACCTCCATCACCTACGACGGCAGCGGGCACGTCGAGCACATCGCATACGCGAATCCGGCCAAAGACGTGCAATAAAGTTGGTGCAATAGGTTGTGCTGGTAGGGGTGACGCTTGAGATGCAGCGGTTGCCCCACCGCTCGGTGTACGATGGAGTACACCAATGAGGGAGGCTGTGACATGACATTCCATATTGAATCAGGCGTGCTGGCAAGGGTTGCCATTCAACCGGAAGTGCGCCATGCCGCAGAAGTAGGCGCCAAATTGGTGTCGCTATGGCCCCTCAACGACGCGCAACAGCTCGATAACGACGTAAAATACGCGGAAAATCTGCAAGTGAGAGTCACGCGCGCCGTGGCACAGCTGCTTTCCGGAGAAAACATCACTCTTGCCGATGCTGAATTCGTGTATGAGGGGGCGGAATCAATCCCCGGCCGCCCCGATGCTGTGGTGCAGGCACTGCTTATCGTCAACGACGCATACGAGCAAATGGACGCTTACTCCGAGACCGGAGACACGACGAAAGTGATGGCTGCAGCCGGCTTGCTCGGTGTGCAATGGGATCAGAATATCGTGCGCGAGATAGCTGAGGCACTCGAAAGTATCGAAGCCGCCGTGGGAGTGGGAATTGCAGACGGCGCTCGCGGTGAGGTGAGTCAGGACCCGGAAAGCGTGGCCCAACGGCTTGCGCTGATTGTGGTGGCCCTTGCTGGGTTGCTGCACATCATGAGCAATGAGAACACCGAAGAGGATAGTAACAATGACTTGGGTTGCCGTTGCACTCCGGTGCTGCTGTATGTCAACGAGCTATGTGAGCGTCTTTCCATACCGCGTATGGTGTTGAACAAGGATGACGTTCAGTCGCTGCTGTCGGTGCTGAGCGACGAGGAGCCGCACGGTGATGAGGCGATGGCCTGTGCTGTGGCATCGGTGCTGGCTCCGGTGGCGGCCAAAGAATGGCAGAAACACTATGATGCACTCGTCTTTGACCCTATTGCGGCCAAACGCGAAGCAAAGAGCGCGGAGGAAGCGCAAAAGAAAGCTAAATTGGCTGCCAAATTTGCAGATATTCCTGAAGATCCTAACAAAAAACCAGTGGAACTCTGATTGTTTGCGTTTGCGTTAAGGACGGTCGTATTCGAGGTTTTGCCGTGTGCTTCGGATGGCAGTGACGGCGGATATGCGGACGTGCGTTGCTGCGCTTGCGCTGCATTGATAGGGCTATATCTATTTGCTGTAGCGTTGCGGTTCAACTATTACAGGTGTTGGTGTTAGCAGCCAATTATAAAACAGCTGCGGCAGGAGCCATGTATGATGCTCCTGCCGCAGCTGTTTAGGTTCTCTTCTGGTGTGCGATTATGCTGCCGTCGGCGCTTGCGATTCCGCAGACTCGTCGTTAGACGACCCGTTGTTTGTTGAATCGTCAGCGCGGGAGGAGAGAGGTGCCGGCTGGTCAGGCTCAACCGGAGCGGGCTGTGGGCGGTCATACCCATTCATCGGAGGTTGCTGTGCTATGACCCCATCGGCAGGCATCGCAGAAGCCTGTGGCGTTGCAGCTTGAGGCGTCTCATTGGTTGGTGCAGACACGCCATATGCATTGGCTCGCGGTGCTCCGCTGTTGGGAACGGACGGATTCATCGGCGCGGAACCAAACATCACGGGTGAGGTCGGTGAGGCATTCTGTCCGTATTGCGGCTGCCAAGTCTGGTTTTGCGGCATGTTGTTGGGTTGTGCTGGTGGCATGGGCTGCCCAGGCTGCATCGGCTGGCTCATTGGTCCCGTCTGACCGTTCCAGTTCTGCTGTCCGGGCTGCATCGTCTGGCCCGGACCCATAGGAACATAACCGGAGAATGAACCGACTGGCTGTGCGTCGAACCGCACTCCTGCGGGATTGCTTTGGGCCGTCATCAGTATGACAGCAGCCACAACTGCAGCGATAAACAGCAGGACGAAGATGATGAGGCCGGAGATAAAGCTCGTGGACAGGTCGCCTGTGGATGTTCCGTAATACCTGAGCGATGACAGTGATGTAGCGGTGCCAAGCACGCCGATAATCAGTGTGGCTAAACCAGCGATTTCGAGACCATAAGGCAGCACAATCCACCAAGCGGACTTGTTGGAATCGTGCAGGCGCCGTACGGCCACTGCCAAGGTCGGTATCAACACAGCCAAGTCCCAGATGCGGGACACGGTACTATCCATCGACTCGGGCAGTACCGCCGTGATGACGAGGGAGACAAGACCGGTGAACAGGATTGACCACCAGAATTCACTGCGCGAGGCACGCCCGGTGAAGACGGCATACTTACGGAAGAAACGCTTGATGGCCTCTATAAATGTGATGCCGTAATACGGCTGATCGAGCGGCACTTGGGGCACTTGCGGTGCTTGTGGCGCCTGTGCAAACGGCGGCATTTGATTTGGCTGGCTGGGCTGTGTAGGTTGACTTGGTTGGTTGGGTTGCGTGGAATCTGGCCTGATGTCTGTCATGGGTACCTCTTTCGCATCTATGCTTACAGAGTAACGTTCAGCGTGGATGTGGTCTGCATATATTGCGCTGGAGGCGGGTAGAAATTTGGTGTCAGACGTGTGCCGGTCTTCCTATGGTGGAATTCTCACCCCTCGCTGCTGTCGAGAGAGAGCGCCTCATCCTCGCCGGCAGGGCCTAACATCATCCGCTCCACCAGTGCCACGAAAGCCAGTAGCAGCGCGGTTCCTGCAACAATCATGAGTGTGGCCGAGAAAATCATAGGGGTCTGGAACGAGTTGAACGCGCCTTGCAGCCACACGCCCAGACCGTTGGTGGCACCTAGATATTCGGCCGTCACCGCTGTGCCAAACACGTAGGCCGCACTGATGCGAATGCCGCTGAAAATCTGGCGCGCTGCCACGCGCAACTTGACATGAAACAGCGTCCACACGCGCCCGGCACCGCAGGTGAGCGCCACCGCTTCATAGAAATCCGGCACGGCGGCCAGACCTCGTGCGGTTTCCACGGCGATGGAGAAGAGGCTGAACACAGCCACCAGCACGATTTTGCCGGCGATGTTGAATCCGAACCAAATCATGAACAGCGGGGCGATGGTGATGATGGGAATGGTCTGGGCGGCCACCAACAGTGGGTATATGGCGCGGTGCAAAGTCTTGGAGATGTAGAGCCCGATGCCCAGCAGGATGCCGACGACGATGGAGATCAGGAACCCGCTGACCGCCTCGATGGCGGTAATGGTCGCCGCATCCGCCAAATCGCCCCAGGTTTGGCCGATGGAGACCGCGATATCGGCGGGGGAGGCGAGCGACTGCTCATTCACCCAACCGGCACTGACTGCCACCTGCCAAAGCACCAACACTGCACCGACGGCAAGAATCGGCGGAATTGCAACGTTTAGCCATCGCCGTGTGAGTTTGAGGTTCTGCATGCCACATCCCTATTCGAATCGTGATTTCATTCCGTGAGTACTTTTCCAGAGAATGCGACGAACAGCAAATTCCAAAACGTTGAAATTCCGCCATTCTGTAATGCCGCATATTGCGTTGCTCTCAAAAAAGTGCTCACGGAACGCCTCGAAGGCCCATATTGGGGTTTGTATTGAGATTTATTGCGAGTTACCGGGTCAGCACGTACTCGTTGGTGGAGAGTTCAGCGGCTTGCGGGGCGTTGGCAAGCTTCTGGTGCGCTTTGTCGGTGTAGGTGCCGGCGGCCTGCTGGAAGTCGAGGTACTTCTGGCCTTCCTCCACGTTCACCGTGCCTGGGAGCGTCTTCGAATCGCCGTCGGTCCAGAAGTTGTTCTCGATGATGGTCTGCATAGAGGTCTTCACCAGCTTGGGGTCCAAGTGCGAGGTGCGGGTCTCTTCCACCAAGATATCGCTTGCCTTGTCGGGGTTGGCGAGCGCGTAGTTGTAGCCCTTGAGCGCTGCGGTCACGAACTTCTTGATGTTAGCTGCGTTGGCCGGGTCCTTTGCCCATGAGCGTTTGACCGCGAACCCAAGCTGATCGGGGTTGCCGGGCACACCCCACTGGTCGGCGGCGAAACAGTTGAGCGCCGGCCCGTTGAGTTTGCTTTCCACCTCTTCCCAGTTGGCGTAGAATCCCGCAAAATCGCCCTTGCCGGAGGTCAGGGTGCGGAAGGTATTGGTGCCGGCGGTGGCGGTCTTGAACTCGCCGTTGCCGCCCGCGTACTTGATCATCTGCCGTACGGAAGCGCTCTGCTCGGCCGATCCGAAGCTGACGAAGGTCTTGTCTTGGAAGTCCTTGGGGGTTGTGATGTCGCTGCGGGAAGCCAGCGAGCACCAGCGGGCGATGGGTTTTTGCGTCAGGTCGAAGACGAGCTCAAGGTCGGCCCCTTGCGCGTCGGCATTGGCCAGATCGGTGAGTTTGGAGAAGCCGATATCGGCCACGCCGGAGTTCACGCTGGTCTCGGCGCCGGCCTGAGCGGTCGGCAGGATCTTCACATTGATGCCGGCGTCCTTGAAATACCCAAGTTTTTGCGCCACATACAGTCCGATATGGTTGGTGTTTGGCGTCCAGTCCAGCATGAAATTGATGGTGGGGGTGCCGTTGCCGCTGGTTTTGCTGGGATTGTCGTCGGCATGGCCGCCGCATGCTGCCAGCGAGAACCCAAGCGCCGCGGCGGTTGTCATGGCTGCCGCGGCGCGCAGTAAATGCTTGCCGCGCGAGGTATGTGCTGCTGGTTTGCCTGTTGCGTATGTTGTCTGTGCTGCATGTGCCGTGTTTGAGGGGCGCCCTGCAAATGCGCGGAAATGTGTGCGGAACCTGTTCACCTATTCACCTTGCCTTCTGTTCGGACCCGGCACGCGGGAGACGGAAAGGTGAGGAGTCCGCGCCGCGCATCGGGTCGCAGGGCACGCTTCGCCCTGCTTTCGATGTTTCGTAGCGCAGCTGCTGCCACCAACCGCGCGAACGGCACCATTATATAAAGTGGGCCGTGCATTGTGCGAATATACTCAATCTGCTTGGTCGCAGCGGTGCAAGTGGGGCATTTTTGGTCGGAAGCAGTGCGGGTTTTGATCGTTTTGTACCCAAGTCGCACGGTTCGGTGCAAAAGTGGGTACGTTTCGGTCGGGATTCGCTGGTTTTTTGAACGGTTTGTACGCATTTTGCGGTTGTGATAGGGAAGTGGGTACGTTTTGGACAAGATTCTTAAGGGTGTGGGTTGAGGTTTGTAATCGGTATGATGGCCGGCGAGGACGGTTGGTTCGCGGTTGGTTCGAACAGTGGGGTACATGGTTGGCGCGAGGTTGGTCCGAGCGTGGGAGTGTGCGGTTTGTGTGGTCGGCGGCACGGTTGGGGGTGATTTGTCTGTTCCGCGTGCGCTCTCCCACGTCCGAGTTGCGCGGCACAATGGATGCATGAATGAAACCACTGCTGACCATATTGATGCTGCCGATGCAGCGAAGTCCGGCAATCGCCCCAAGCTGCCCGAGCGCGTCCGCGTCCGCTTCTGCCCCTCGCCCACCGGCACCCCCCACGTGGGCATGGTGCGCACGGCGCTGTTTAATTGGGCTGAGGCGCGCCACACGCACGGCACGTTCGTCTTCCGCATCGAGGACACCGACAACGTGCGCGATACCGAGGAGAGCTACCACCAGATTCTCGACGCCCTGCGCTGGCTTGGCCTGGACTGGGACGAAGGTATCGACGTGGGCGGCCCCAACGGCCCCTACCGCCAGTCCGAGCGCGGCGAAATCTATCGCGACGTGGCGGCCAAGCTGCTTGAGGCGGGCTACGCCTATGAGTCCTTCTCCACGCCTGAAGAGGTGGAGGCGCGCAACGTTGCCGCGGGCCGTCCCAAGGAGTTTGGCTACGACGGGTTCGACCGCGATTTGAGCGACGAACAGAAGGCCGCCTTCCGCGCCGAGGGCCGCAAGCCTGCGCTACGCCTGAAAATGCCGGACGAGGACATCGCCTTCGACGACCTCATTCGCGGCCGCATCGAGTTCAAGGCCGGTTCCGTGCCGGACTACGTCATCGTCCGCCCGAACGGCGACCCGCTCTACACACTGACGAACCCGGTGGACGACGCTATGATGGGCATCAACGTGGTGCTGCGCGGTGAGGATCTCCTCAGCTCCACCCCGCGCCAAGTGGTGCTCTACCGCTACCTGATCGAGCTCGGCATCGCGCGCGAAATGCCGCTCTTCGGCCACATGCCGTACGTGATGGGCAAGGGCAAGAAGAAGCTTTCCAAGCGCGACCCGGAGTCGAACCTGTTCCTCCACCGCGACAACGGCTTCATCCGCGAAGGACTGCTGAACTACCTGGCGCTGCTCGGCTGGTCCATCGCGCCCGATCGCGACGTCTTCTCCATGGACGAGATGGTCGAGAAGTTCGACATCCGCGACGTGAAGGCCAACCCGGCCCACTTCGACATCGACAAGGCCATCGCCATCAACGCCGAGCACATCCGCATGCTCGAGCCCCAGGACTTCCTGAACCGTTCCGTGCCCTACCTGCACCGCGACGGCTTGGTTTCGGCCGACAGCTGGGACGCCCTCACCGACCGCGAGCGTGAGATTTTGACCGCCGCCGCGCCGCTGGTACAGTCTCGCGTGCGGCTGCTGGGCGAGGTGCCCGGCATGGTGGGCAGCCTGCTGAGCGGTGAGGCTTACCTGGCGCCGGAGGACGACGCCAAGAAGCAGCTCAAGGATTCCTCTGACGACGTGCTGGCCAAGGCCATAGCCGCGCTGGAAGGCGTGAGCGAGAACGGCGTTGATGGCAGCAACAGCTGGACCGCCGAGCCCCTGCACGCCCTGCTTGACCAGGCGCTCGTGGAGGATGCCGGCTACAAGCCGCGCCTGGCGTATGGCCCGGTGCGCGTGGCCCTTTCCGGCCGTCGCGTCTCCCCGCCGCTCTTCGAATCCATGGAGATCATCGGTAAAGACCTGACGCTCGCGCGTCTCAATGGTCTCAAGGAGCACCTGAGCGAGCTCAACTAGCGCAAGAATGGCAGCAGCGTTATTCAGTAGGGATTATTTTCCAATAAAATGCTGATGCTGAAATCAGGAATGGCTATTTTCTGCCATTCCTGATTTCGTTTTTGGAGGTGATACTCACAAATCGTCCCTACTGAATTAAGTTGACGCTTAAGATAAAGGCGCTGCTGGGCTGTGCTATCTGATGTGGCTTACTGGGTGCTGGGTGCTATGAGTGCTACGGGCGCTGCGAGATTGCAGGTAACTAACTAGCAGATTGCATCGCGTCTCGTCCGGCGACACGCCGTCTTGCGCTATGCTCCAATCTTACATATACTATGTATCTGTTGCTCCGCAAGGAGTGACAGGCTAATTGGCCCCCGTCGTCTAGCGGTCTAGGACTACGCCCTCTCACGGCGCCAACACCGGTCCAAATCCGGTCGGGGGTACAACGCGTTCAGCTTTAGGGCTGATGCGCTATCCATTGGGGTATGGTGTAATTGGCAACACGGCTGATTCTGGTTCAGTTGTTCTTGGTTCGAGTCCAGGTACCCCAGCTCAGCAAGAAGATACCGCGGATTTCCGCGGTTTTTCTGTATTTCAGGTGTGCTGCAGAACCCCTTGCGCAGGAACTTATGAATAAACAAACGAATACGCAGCTGCATACCTGTTGATATGCGGCTTATGCAGCGGTCGTGAGCCCCTGCCTTCCTGCTGGTACCATAGAGCCATGAGTGAATACGGAACTTCGGAACAACTGAAGGCGCGTGCCAAGGCGCCACAGTCTGGCCGCGTGGCGAAACCTCTATCGGTCTCGGCACGGCTTGGCCGTCTGCAGTTTCACGAGTCCGGAAAATTCCGCGTGCTGGTGTTCTCCGACGTGCAGGACGGCCCGAAACTCAACGCTGACACTGTCCGTCTCGTCTCCGCCTCACTGGATGTGGCGCGCCCGGATGTGGTGATTTTTACCGGTAACCAGATAGCGGGATATGACGAGGCCTATGCATCCACGTTCCGCAAGCGTACGTGGAGTCCGCAAGGCTGGGCTTTCAACTCAGATGCGGCTCGCAGACGCGAGGAAAGCACGGCAAAGCTGCGCGAGACAGTGCGTAGCTATATTGCGCAGCTGGTTGAGCCGCTGGTAGAACGCGGCGTCCCTTGGGCGGTGACGTATGGTGACCATGATTTCCAATGCGGCCTGAGCAATGCTGAACAAGACGCCATATATCGCGAATTTCCGGGATGCCTGAACCCTGAGCCGTCGGCGACGCCCGGTGGCATGGGCTCGGCTGGAGTGCAGCATTTTGACCAGTCACGCCATCAGCCTGGCTCCGGTTTGCCAGATCAACCGATCTTCCCCTGTGAACCGGGCACATTCGCGCTTCCTGTAACCAGCGTGGATCACAAGCGAGATGTGCTCTCGCTGGTGGTGCTCAATTCTGGCGACTATGGCAAGTTGGGCGGGTACGGTGCGCCCAGCACTCGTGCGCTGGAGTTTCTCGGCGCGGTGCCAGGTATGGTGCATTCCAAGTCGATGGTGTTCCAGCACATTCCCATGCCGCAGTACTACCGTTTGCTCAAGGAAGTTCCGGCAACGGCCGCCCACGCGGTGGAGGGGTACCGCACCTTTGCCGGCCACACGTATGTGATCGACGATAAGAAAACCGTGCCCGGCAGTTTCTTGGGCGAGGGAATCAGCTGTCCTGATGCCGATAGCGGCGAGTTTGACATACTCACTCGTGCGGCATTTGGATATGACCATCGCGACCGCGAGGAACTGAAGTTTGAAGATGACGTTGACGAGCGGGGCTACTTTGCCATGTTGGCTGGGCATGACCATCGCAACAGGTTTGTGGGGCAGTCTGACGGGCTGACCATGTTCGCCACTCCCACGTGTGGTTTTGGCTCTTACGGCCCGGCACCCACCCAGCGAGCCTCGCGTTTGTTGGAATTTGATATTCGCCACCCGTATCAGCCCCGCACACAGTTGTTGGAGTTCGGCGAGTTGGTAGGCAAACCCAATGCCCATGGCGCCTATACCTATGACTTGAATGGTGCAAGAAACACGGTGCGCGAAGGAACGAATCTGCTACGTCGCCCGCGCCTCATTGCGCGAGCTTTACACAAACTGCATCTCAAATAGTCCTCTGAACAACGGGCAATCAGTACCTGCGCCAGTGCCCTCTATCAGGGTTCTCTAATCAGTGCCGTCTATCAGTGCCCTGCGCTGGCTTTGCGTAACGCTTCGGTCAAGTATCTGCCGCCTGCCATCACGTATGGTGCATAGCGTTTGCCGGGTGTCAGCCCCATGCGTCCGGAAGGGCCGGAGATGGAAATCGCAGCAATCACCTGATTGGACGCATTGCGGATAGGTGCCGAAACCGAGCAGATACCTTGCTCGCGCTCGTTGGCTGAATCCGACCATCCGCGCCGGCGTACGGCGGCCAGTGTGGAAGCGGTGAACTTTGAGTGGCGCAATCCCTCATGCAGGCGGTCTTCCTCTTCCCAGGCGAGCAGGATTTGCGCGGCGGACCCTGCGCGCATGGACAGCAACGCGCCAACGGGGATGGAATCGTGCAGGCCGGTGGAACGTTCCATGGCGGCGATGCAGACTCGCTGATCGCCCTGCCTGCGGAAAATTTGCGCGGACTCGCCGGTGCGGTCCAGCAGCGTTTGCAGCACCGGATTGGCGGCGGTAAGCAGTCTGTCTTCTCCCGCAGCCGTGGCAAGTTCAGCGAAGCGTGAGCCCAGCACGAACCGACCATGCCTGTCTCGCACTACGAAGCGGTGTCGTTCCAAAGCGATGGCCAGGCGGTGTGTGGTGGGGCGTGCCAAGCCGGTCAGTTCCACCAGTTGGCCGAGTGTGGCAGGGCCGGATTCCAAGGCATCAATGATCTTAATGGTCTTGTCGAGCACGCCAACGCCGGAATGAATCTCCTCTTTCAGTGGATTCAAGGCTTCCTGATGGATGGGAGGCATGGCTTCGCGCTCGTTGGAACGGCCTGTGGTGCACGCGTTGGCGCGCTGGCTCGCATCTGTGTCTTCGGCAGGCCTGGTAACCGAAGTGCGAGAGGGTGAAGCGTCCATATGTTGATTATACGCGTACCTGTTTCCAGCATGTCACAACAGTGTTTTCTCACATATTGATACAGAAGCGTCCATATTAAGAGCTCACGATGATACTGAACATACAGCCGCCGAGCAGTTCTGCGGTGATGCTTCCGCTCGTCATGGCAGAAAGACGACGTGGAGTCTGAATGGAGGAGATATGGCTAAGACATTAGCTCAGAAAGTATGGGACGACCATCTGGTGCGCAAAGGTGAGCAGGACGCGCCAGACCTGCTCTACATTGATCTGATGCTGATGCACGAAGTCACCAGCCCGCAGGCCTTCGAAGGGCTCCGTTTGGCAGGGCGCAAGCCGCGCCATGTTGACCAGCTCATCGCCACGGAAGACCACAATACTCCGACTTTCGCCATTGACCGCCCCAACCCCGACGAAATATCAGCGGTCCAGCTCACCACACTGGAGCGCAACTGCCAAGAATTCGGTGTGCGGTTGCACCCGCTTGGAGACGCCGACCAAGGCATCGTCCACGCCTTTGCGCCGGAACTGGGACTGACCCAACCGGGCATGACCATTGTGTGCGGGGACTCTCACACGTCCACCCATGGCGCGTTCGGTGCGCTCGCTTTCGGCATCGGAACCTCCGAGGTGGAACACGTCATGGCCACGCAGACCCTCTCTCTCAAGCCGTTCAAAACCATGGCCATCAACGTGGAAGGTACCTTGCCCGAGGGAGTGGGGGCCAAAGACATCATCCTCGCCATCATTGCCAAAATCGGCATCGGCGGAGGCCAAGGGTATGTGCTCGAGTACCGCGGTGAGGCCATTGAACGCCTCTCTATGGAGGAGCGCATGACCATCTGCAACATGTCTATCGAAGCCGGTGCGCGCGCTGGAATGATAGCTCCCGACGAGACTACGTTCGAGTATCTCAAAGGCCGGCCGCACGCCCCTTCCGGTGCGCTGTGGGATCAGGCGGTTGCCTACTGGAAGACGCTCCGTACCGATGAGGGTGCGAAGTTTGACAGCGAAGTAACCATCAATGCCTCTGAGCTGTCCCCGTATGTGACGTGGGGGACGAACCCGGGGCAGGGTGCTCCCATTGCCTCTCAGGTGCCGGATCCGAAGGACTTCAGCGATCCCGAGGAGCGCGAATCCGTAGTGTCTGCACTGGACTACATGGGATTGAAACCGGGGACGCGTATCAAAGACATCCCCATTGACACGGTGTTCATCGGATCGTGCACCAATGGGCGCATTGACGATTTGCGCGCTGCGGCGCAGGTGATGAAAGGGCATCACAAGGCCGATTCCATCCACCGCGTGCTCGTGGTTCCAGCATCCTCTCGCGCCCGTCTGCAGGCCGAAAAAGAGGGACTTGACCAAGTGTTCAAGGACTTCGGTGCCGAATGGCGCAACGCCGGGTGTTCGATGTGCCTGGGCATGAACCAAGACAAATTGGTGGCAGGAGAACGTTCGATTTCCACGTCGAACCGTAACTTCCAAGGACGGCAGGGCAAGGGCTCTCGCACACACTTGGCCTCGCCTCTCGTAGCCGCCGCCACAGCCATTCGCGGAACCATTTCCAGCCCGGCAGACCTCTGATGTGCCCGGCCGAGGGAAACCGCTGCCGCGCATCGGCAGGCAAGCGAGCACTGAGACGATTATTGTAGACACGTACATGATGAATTGAGATATATTATGGAGAAACTTACCACCATTGCGGGCACGGGGGTGCCGTTGCGCCGCGCAAACGTCGATACCGATCAGATTATTCCTGCGGTGTTTTTGAAGCGAGTCACAAAAACCGGTTTCGAGGATGCGCTGTTCCATGCTTGGCGGCGCGACCCTGACTTCATCCTCAACCGGCCCGAGTATGCCAACCCGCGTGTGCTGGTGGCCGGACCTGATTTCGGCATCGGATCCTCTCGCGAACATGCCGTTTGGGCGTTGCGGGACTTCGGTTTCCGCGTGGTCATCAGCTCGCGATTCGCTGATATCTTCTACGGCAACACCGCCAAGAACGGTGTGCTTGCGGCCATCATGCCACAGGAGAATGTGGAGCAGCTATGGCAGGCACTCGAGGCGCAGCCCGGACGTGAGATGACGGTGAATCTCGAGGATCGTACCGTGACTTGCGGCGATCTCACCTTGCCTTTTGAAGTCAATGATTACACGCGTTGGCGCCTGATGAACGGATATGACGATATCGACCTGACGCTTCAGCATGAAGACGACATCGCGGCCTATGAGGCAGAGCGTGCCAAGCGTTTCCCCTTCAAGCCGACCACGTTGCCTGCCAGGAGCCTGTCCGCCGAACCGGTGGCGTCGGCTCCTGCGGTGGACGACAGTGACTGGGCAGGGCCGATTGGGGCTACGACGGCAGCGTAGGTGGCATCCGCGTTTGTGCGGTACTGCAGAATAAAGAACAGCTAGCGTAGTGGAATGGTGCTGCCTCTGGGGATGAGCGTGGTGCGGTAACGGATTGACGGATTCTCTATTTCCGCACCATTCATCAGGTAGATCAGTTGTTGTGCTGCGGTTCGTGCCATATCTACCGGGTCTTGGTGAATGGTGGTCAGGTTGGCGAGTTTGGCGTTGCTGTCGTCGTCAAATCCGATGATCGATATGTCTTCTGGCACTCGGATGCCCAGGCTGCGCAGGTTCTGTGTCAGCGCAATCGCCGCTTCATCGGTCTCGACGCAGATGGCAGTAGGTTGAACGTCTGAGGACGTGATTCGACCGGCCAGTTCTGCCGAAGCGGTTTCGAACGATATGTTGGAATCTGCGAGCCGTCGGTTTGTTTTGAATAGCACGGTGTCTTGCTCGCTGTAGCCGAGCTCCTTAGCGGCTGCGACGAAATACGCTTCCCTCAGTTCGGAGTTTGACGGGAAGAGATTCGGGTGCGGATGCTGTACGTAGCCGATGGTCTTGTGCCCTAGCCTTTTGAGGAACCTCACGGCGTTGAGCATGGAATGCTCGTTATCTACCGATACGCTGGCGTCAAGCAGCTCGGAGTTCATGGCGTCCAGCCCAACTACGGGAATGCCGAAGGAATCAAGGTTGGTGTCCGCATAGTTGTCGATTCGAATCGACGTGATGATGAGGCCGTCCATATTGCGTTTGTTGGTGGGCAGATTTGCCAAGAAGGTATGCAGATCTTGCTCCGTACGCACAATGTTGGGTACGGGGTCGTATCCGTTTTTCGATAGTACTTCGTAAACGCCTTCCATGCAGTTGGCGCTGAACCATGAGTTGAGCGGCGTTCCCAAGAGGATGGTGACGCGCATGGTTTTGCCTGTGGCCAGTGAGGAAGCGTTGCGGGAAAGCGTGAAGTTGAGGGAGCGGGCGGCTTGCATGACCTTCGACCGGGTTTCGCTTTTTACTTTGCCGACCCCGCGCAGTGCCCGGGAGGCGGTGGCGTCTGACACTCCTGCGGTGAGAGCTACGTCGTGGAGTGTGGTCATAGGTTCCCCTTTGGTTCGCGATGTGTACCTAACACTATTATATTCTGTACTAAAGAAAGCGCTTTCTTTATTTATGTCTCCAAATTGATAGCACGAGCGTTGAAAAACGTTGCTAAAACAGCGAAGAGTTTCGGTAACTCTCCGCAACGCGCCCGATTTTGTTTTCTAAAGTGTAAGCGCTATCATTTATGTAAAGCGCGTCATCATCGCAGATTGACTCGTTTGATCGAACCCGCAATACGCTGCGGATTTCGCATTTCCGAGCAGGATATCGCATTTTGTAAGGAGGCAAAATGAAGAGAAACAGATGGGCTCTTCCCGAACGGTTGTTGTGCATTCTTTCCGCAATCGCCTTCACTCTAGGAGTGGCTGGCTGCGGAGCGAGTGCGGCACAAGGCCCCATCACGCTCGAGTTCTGGAGTTTTCAGACTGGATCTGAAGGCGAGTATCTCGACAAAGCGGTGAAGGACTATAACAACAAACACACGGATGTTCATATTGATCATAAAGTGATCAACCAGAGCGACTACAGCACTACAGCCATCACCATAGCCTTTGCCAACGGTGCGGCGCCTGACATTTTCTATGTGGAGCCTGCCACCTTCACCAAGTTTGCAGGAGCCGGCATGCTGGCCGACCTCGATCCGTACTACAGCCCCGAATTAGAGAAGGACATCCTCCCTTCGATGCTGGAGTCGGCTAAATTCGGAGGGAAGAAGATGGCCCTTCCCTTTGAGATGGATCTGCTTGGACTCTACTACGACAAAGACGTTCTGAACGAAGCGGGGATCTCTCCGCCCACCACGTGGCAAGAGCTGCAGGAAGACGCAAAGAAACTGACCAATGACAAGCGATACGGCCTCGTGCTTCCTGTTGAAAAGTCAGGGTACACACTGTACGATTTCTACCCGTTCATGTGGATGCAGAATGCGGGTGTGACCGACGAGAAGGGCAACGTGACCGTCAACTCGCCGGGCATGGTCAAAGCGCTTGACTTCTGGGGGTCATTCTTCAAAGACAAGACAGCTCCGCGATCCTTGCAGATCGGCCCTTGGGACAGTAGCAGCCTGTCGACGCACACTTCGGCGATGCAGGTATCCGGTTCGTTCGCCATCAACGATTTGGAAACCAAATACAGCAACGTTCATATCGGCGTAGTGCCGCTTCCCACTCCCGACGGCAAGCATCAGGTGACCGTCGCCGGCGGCCAGAAATTGGCCGTCAGCTCGAAGTCGAAGCACATCAAAGAGGCTGCCGCATTTATCTTCAGTCTGTACGGCGATACCGAAAACGAGGATTTCGCCTCGCAATGGGTGACAAAAGCCAAGTTTGCGTACCCGGCCAGGCGTTCCATCATCAAGCGCAATCAGAAGCTGTACAACAAAGGGCTGCGTGCGGAGTTCACCAAAATGTACGACGGAGCCAAACCGGAATTGAGCTTGCCGGCAGAGGCGACCGACGCGATGGGTGATGCTTTGCAAGGTGTCATGTTCGCCGGGCAAAGCGGCAAAAGCGCCGCCGATCACGCCCAACAGGTCATAGAGAAATCCATCGGGTCGAGAATCGAGCAATGACATGAAGACTTCACCTCACGAAAGGACATTTCTGCAAACAAGAAAGGAGGATACGTTATGAAATCGTTTTCCTCAACATCATCGGTTCAGGGTGGCAAACCTGTGCACGCACGCGCAAAGCATGATGCCAGGGCCGGGATACTGTTCGTACTCCCTGACGTCATCGGCCTCGCCATTTTCGTGGTCGTGCCGATACTCTTCGCGTTCTACTATTCCTTCTTTGACTGGAATATGGTGCAGACGCCGAAGTTCGCCGGGCTGAGCAATTATGTGAAATTGTTCGGCGACGAAAAATGGTGGGCGTCACTATGGCGCACACTGGTGCTCGCACTGGAATATGTGCCGCTGGTGTTCGTGTTCTCGCTCATTCTCGCCGCAGTGGTGAACTATCTTCCCAAACATTTGGGCAGTTTCATCAAAACGTCTTTCCTGCTGCCGTTCTCGGTGACTTCCGTAGTGGCGGCCACGTTGTGGATGTTCCTGTACAGCGAGAAGAACGGATACCTCAATAGTCTGCTCAACATGCTTGGCATTCCCGACCAGCAGTTTATAGGGTCCACCAAGCAGGCGCTGGTTTCCATCGTCGTGGTAATGGTGTGGATCAACCTTGGTTATGTTGCCATTCTGTTCAACTCGGCGATTAAGAACATCCCGTCTGAATATTACGAGGCGGCACAGCTTGACGGTGCCTCCAAGATTCAGCAGTTCTTCAAAATCACCATTCCGCTGATCAAGCGCACCAGCGTTTTCGTGTTGGTGACCACCACCATTACCGCCTTCCAGATCATGGACATCATCCTGGTCATGACGCACGGCGGCCCGAACGAATCCACCCAGGTTGGTGTGCTGTACATATTCGACCAATCGTTCGGCATGCTCAAGATGGGTTATGGCTCGGCGATGTCGGTCATCATCTTCCTGATACTGCTGGTTATCTCGCTTATCCAGATGAAGCTGACACAAGACAAGGATGAGGATTGAAATGCACGCAAAAATCGCTAAGACTCTCGTATACGCATTCTTGATAGTGATGGCGGTCGCTTTTATTTTCCCCATCATTATCCTGTTCATCAGCGGGTTCAAGACGAGCGGCGATGTGTTCACCATATCGCTGATTCCCCATCCCTTCACGCTCGATTCCTACCGGGATGCCCTTACGCCAGAATTCCTCAGGGCGCTGGGTAATTCCCTGTTTATCTCGATAGTGGTCACGTTGCTGGCCATGATTCTGCACTCGATGTGCGGGTATGCGCTCGCACGCCTCGAGTTTCCCGGGCGGAAATTGGTGTTCGGTCTCATCGTTGCAACACTGATGGTGCCGCTTTCCGCGATTTTGATTCCCCAGTTCATGGTGACGAAAATGCTCGGCATGACGAATTCGTATTGGGGGCTCATCATCCCGCAGCTGTTCAACGCTTACGGCATCTTCCTGTTCAGGCAGTTCTACATGGACTTCCCCAAAGAGTTGGAAGAGGCTGCAGAGCTTGACGGATGCGGAGTGTTCAGAAGGTTCTTCACCATTGTGTTGCCACTGTCTCGCCCCATGGTCGTGCCGCTGATCATATCCTTCTTCCTTGCGTCCTGGAACAACTATATGTGGCCGTTGATCGTCAACAAGAATGACAAACTCAACACGCTGCAGGTATACCTGGCGAATTTGGTATCGGGATATTCCGTGGATTGGAATATTTTGTTGGCCACTGCCGCGTTGTCGGTGCTACCTGTGTTCGTCTTGTTCTTCTTCGTGCAGAAGCAACTCAAGGAGGGGGACGCAACCGTGGGAATCAAGTAGTAAATGTAGCGCTGAAACCACAGCGTGTGAAAGCGGCTGCACAGGCTGCAAATGATGTGAGATATCTCAAGGAGTTATAACAATATGAAATCGTACGATGTTGCCAGTCTCTGCTCAGTGCCTGCAAAAGTAGAGACGCGTTGGGCCACGCATGAGAATCCGTTCGGAGAGAAAGGAAAGGGCGGCAAAGCACGCAATGGCAGGAAAGGTTCGGCGTGGTTCACGCTCCATCAGGGAGAGGAGTCTGTGCTGGCTCAGGTCGGTGAAGGCTCTGGTGTGGTGCGCCGCATTTGGATTACCGTCGATCCGCTCGACCCGCAAGTGCAGCGTGGCACCATTCTCAGGATGTATTGGGATGGTGCCACCACCGCGGCCGTTGTGGCTCCGCTCGGAGACTTTTTCTGCCACGGTCCCAAGCACATGGCTACGTTTGACAACGCGCTGTTCTCCAGTCCTGAAGGGCGTAGCTTCGTGTGCATGATTCCTATGCCGTTTGCTCATGGTATGAAAATTACCGTCGAGAACTGTTCGGGAGAGGACATCAAGCACTTCTATTATGCGGTCGATTACACGGTCGGTGATGATGTCGATGAATCCGGTCTGTACTTCCACGCCTTCTTTAACAGGCAGAATCCCACACAGTACCGCGAGGACTTTGAGATTTTGCCGAAGATCAGTGGAGAAGGCCGTTTCTTGGGCACCAACCTGGGTATCGTCTGCGACACAGAGCGGTACTTCCAAGCCTGGTGGGGTGAGGGCGAGGTCAAAGGCTATATAGACGGAGACGAAGATTACCCTACGCTGTGCGGCACCGGAGTGGAGGATTACGTTTCGACCGCTTGGGGGCAGGACCGATTCTATTCGCAATACCACGGCAGCCAATACTATGACAGTGAGAACATGGTTGTAGGCTGCTATCGTTTGCATGTGCCAGATCCTGTGTACTTCCACAAGGATATTCGGATGACGATTCAGCAGATTGGTGGTTTTGACACGAACGATGAACTCAATAAGGCATTGTTCCACTGGCACCAGCTGCAGACCGGCTTTGAGTATCCTTCAGTCAACGGCGGCATGATCGATATTCCGGCGATCAATCCCAAGATCGTGCAGCCTGAACTGTTCGAACGTCAGGATGACTGGTCTTCCTGTGCTTACTTCTATGTCGACTCTCCCGAACAGCAGTTGGAGCCGCTGCCGGTGGAGACGTGGCTTGAGTAAGCCGCTGTGATACCGCGGGCTGGCTGCCTGGCTCTGGCTGTCTGCCAGCCGGTCTGCCAGCAGCCAGCCTGTGGTAGCTTGTCTGTCTGCGGTAGCCCTCGACTTCGGCCCGTCTTTGAGCGAGGATCGGGCCGGGGTCTGGCATCCTGTGGGCTGTATTGCTGGGGTGAGGGCGCGGGGCGGTGCAACGTTGCTTACGGCTTGCAAGAGCAGGTATAGTTAGGGTGTATTGGCAAACGGTCTTAAAGGAGCGAACATGGCTGACGCTGTCGTACTGATTACCACCGAAGCAAGCAAAATTACCGATGCCGCGCAGGCCATCACCGAAATCCCCGGTGTGACGCGTGTGTATTCGGTGGCTGGCGACGTAGACCTCGTGGCGCTCGTGTCCACTCCCGACTTCGACGATTTGGCGAAGATCATTCCTGGCCGCATCTCCAAGGTCGAGGGTGTGGAGTCTACGCAGACGCTGATGGCGTTCCGCCAGTATTCCGCAGCCGACGACGCCGCGGCGTTCGATTTGGGTATGGACTGAGTGCTTTCTTGCTCATACGCTGGATTGACAGATTGCCGCAGCATGCGCGGATGAGGCTGGAAGGCATGGCGCTGCAAGCATAAGCGTGTGTCGCTGTGCATGCTGCTAGTTAAGCTTGGACGAGAGCTTTCACGGTGACGAAAGAGGTTGACAGTGGCCAAAGAAACGCAAGATGTGCTGCACGTTGAGGGTGGCAAGCCGCTGAGCGGTGAGATTCAGGTGCGCGGCGCGAAAAACTTCGTGAGTAAAGCCATGGTGGCGGCGCTGCTGGCACCAGGGGTCTCGGTGCTGCGCAATGTGCCTGAGATTCGCGATGTGCGTGTGGTTTCCGACCTGTTGCGCCTGCACGGTGCCACCGTTGATTTCGACAAGGTCGCCGGTACGCTCACCATTGACGCCACCAACGTACAGCTGGCCGACGTGGCCGATGTGGACACGCTCTCCGGCTCCTCGCGCATTCCGATTCTCTTCTCCGGTCCGCTGCTGCACCGTTTGGGTGAGGCGTTCATTCCGCAGCTTGGTGGCTGCAACATCGGCGGCAGGCCCATCGATTTCCACTTGGAGACTCTGCGCAAGCTGGGCGCGAACGTGGATAAAGAGCACGCCGATGGCATTCACATCACCGCGCCCGACGGCTTGCATGGTGCCAAGATTCACCTTCCTTATCCATCAGTGGGAGCCACCGAGCAGACGCTTCTGGCCGCGGTGCAGGCCGAGGGCAAGACCGAACTTTCCGGCGCGGCAACTGAGCCGGAAATCATGGATTTGGTGGCCGTTTTGCAAAAGATGGGCGCTGTTATCTCGGTGGATGTGGATCGTACCTTCCGCATCGAAGGTGTGAAACATCTCAAAGGATTCAGTCACACCTCGCTTACCGACCGCATCGAGGCTGCCTCTTGGGCCAGTGCTGCATTGGCCACGCACGGTGACATTGTTGTCAAAGGTGCCACCCAGCCTGAGATGATGACCTTCCTCAACGTGTTCCGCAAGGTCGGCGGCGAGTTCGACATCACCGATGAAGGCATCCGTTTCTGGCATCCTGGCGGCGATCTGAAGCCCGTGGCCATCGAGACCGACGTGCACCCTGGTTTCATGACCGATTGGCAGCAGCCGCTCGTGGTTGCGCTCACTCAGGCCAAAGGGCTTTCCATTGTGCATGAGACGGTATATGAGGAGCGTTTCGGGTTCACCAAGCCGTTGGTGCAGATGGGCGCCACCATTCAGCTCTATCGTGAGTGCCTGGGTAGCCTGCCATGCCGATTCCAGCAGCGCAACTACAAGCATTCCGCGGTCATCTTCGGCCCCACTCCGCTTGAGGGCCGCGACATTGACGTGCCCGATCTGCGCGGTGGATTCAGCCATCTCATCGCAGCGCTCGCTGCCAAGGGGCCGAGCAATGTGCAGGGTATCAGCCTTATTGATCGTGGTTACGAGGACTTCCGTACCAAACTCACCGCCCTCGGTGCGAACATCGACTGATTTCAGTGTTGCTCAGTAAAAATGGCTCCGAATCAATGCGATTTGGAGCCATTTCCTGTCATAAGCACTATATTTTCACTGTCGCTGCCTTCCGTGAGTACTTTTGCTGGGTATTGTGGTTGGTGGAAATTTGAGAATGACGGGATTCCAACGTTCCTGTTTTGCGGGTTTGTCGAAGTGCGACAAGAAAGTACTCACGGAACGAAATGGGAGGCGATGAAGGTGTCGTATTAGTGGGAAGAGGCTCATGCGAGTTGAGGTTGCGGGCTGAAATTCGTGGGGTTTGGTGGTTTATGAGGTGGGTGATGTATGAGATGTGGTGTTGGGGAGATTGAGAGCGGTGGAGAGGCTGCGGGCGGCCGGGGCTAGGGCTACAGCCATAAGGGACAGGCAGATGGCGGTTCCGGCCATGATTGCCGAGACATGCAGATGGTCGAAGAGTAGGCCGTAGACAAATTGCCCCAACGGTGCGGCACATATAGCGAGGGTGTTGGCAAGTCCGCCGACCTTGCCCATCATATGGTCGGGCGTGAGTGCCATGATGCTTGGGCTGAGCATAACGTTGGTAAAGTCGATGCCGAGTATGCCGTCGCTGTACCCGTACACGTCGACTCACGTTCCAAGCCTCGCGGCACAATGGATGCATGAGTTCTAAAGGCAAACCGTCGCCGCGTTCCGCTGTGAAGCCGCTGAGTGACGAACAAGTGGCTAAGTTGGGGGAGCGCCATCATTTGGTGGATTCCACCTACTACTATCCCACTGGAGTGAAACGGCCCAACACCGCCGAAATTGAGGCGCAGAACCCCAAAGCCACCGAACGGCTGCTCGAAGGAGTCTCAAAGGTGCTGCGCGCGCACAGCAAAGTGCGGGCATGGGGGCTGGAACGGGTGCCTGAGACCGGTCCGTTCATCACCGCAGCCACGCACGTGACGCTGTACGATGTGTTCGTGCCGATGTCCGCCCTGTTCCACATGGGGCGCCGCCCGCGCTACATGGCCAAGGCCGAGATGGCAAAATGGCCTATTATCGGCAAATGGTTCCAGCTGGTCGGCATGCAGCCCGTGCCGCGCAACAGCGGCAAGGCGCACCAGATCGAAGAGGAATCGATCAATATCCTCACCTCGGGTCGTCCGCTCACCATTTGGCCCGAAGGTACGCTGTCGCGCGACCCGCTCAAATGGCCGATGAGCTTGAAAGAGGGCGTGGGCATCATCGCGCTTGAAGCTTCGCGCCGGCTGGGCTACCAGGTGCCACTGTTCTGTGCGGCGACCTGGGGTGCTGCCAGCATCAACCATTGGTGGCCGTGGCCGCGGAAGAACGTGGTGATGTGTTTCGACGAGCGGCTCGATTACGCTGATTTGCTGGAAGGCATGGATCAATGGGGCGAGGAGCCCCCGAAAGAAGCCGTGGACGAGCTGACGCAACGTGTGCGCGAACGTTTGGAAACCGTGATGGCCGAGATACGCGGTGAGGAGCCGCCGCAAGAAGGGTACTGGGATTTCCGTACCATGCGGCGCGTGCCTAGGCGCGTGCTGCCGGCAGACCGGCGCAATACTATGGTGCGGTGAGCGGCAACAGTACGCAGGCATGATAGTCAATAGATAATAGAGCCCAACAGGCAATAGAGACAATAGATATAACAGATACATAGACACAGCGCAGGAGGAACCATGAAGGTAGCAGTATTGGGAGCCGGAGCATGGGGTACGGCATTTGGCCAGGTGCTGGCTGATGCCGGCAACGACGTGACGATGTGGGGGCGTGAAACGTCTATCGTGGAAGACATTCGTGACAGGCACCGCAACGAGGCGCGTCTGCCTAGCGTAGACCGTCTGCCGCAGTCCATGACCGCCACCGGCGACCGTGAAGAAGCGGTACGTGGCGCTCGCATCGTGGTGGTGGCCATCGCAGCCCAGCATGCCCGTGAGGCGTTGGAACCGTTCCGCGAGCTCATAGACCAGGGCGCTATTGTCGTTTCTCTCATGAAAGGCATTGAGCGCAGCTCGGGCAAGCGGATGGACGAGGTGGTCAGCGAGGCTTTGAACTTGCCGGACACGCGGTTCGCCGCTGTTTCTGGCCCTAACTTGAGCCGCGAGGTGGCTGCGCGCGAGCCTTCCGCCACCGTGGTTGCGTCGCACAGTATCAGCGCGGCCAGAATGGTGGCCGAGGCCTGCTCCACCCCGTATTTCCGCGCGTTCATCACCACTGATGTGGTGGGAGTGGAAATGTGCGGATCGCTCAAGAACGTAGTGGCGCTTGCCGTAGGTATGGCCAGAGGTGCCGGGTTCGGCGAGAACACTGCGGCAACCATCGAGACTCGTGGTCTGGCAGAGCTCACTGCGCTTGGACAGGCTTTGGGCGCCGACCCCAAAACGTTCTCCGGTCTTGCCGGTGTGGGTGATTTGATTGCCACATGCGGCTCTCCGTTGAGCCGCAACTACACGTTTGGCGCCAACTTGGGTCGCGGAATGAGCGTTGAGGAGGCCACGCAGGCCAGCAACGGTGTGGCAGAAGGGGTTCCCACCACCGGTGCTGTGGAACGTATGGGGCGTGAACTCGGCGTGCCCACCCCCTTGGCCAGCGCCATGGGTCGTGTGCTGAACGAGGGTATCTCCTGCGATCAGATGCTTGCCGAGCTGCTCGGCGAGACCGTTGGCGAGGAGTGAAACGGCGCGTTCATGTTTCCTTCCTCGTGTAGGCTTGAGGGCACGACAGGGGTGGTTGGAAACGGTGTGATTCTACGCTGTCGGCAGCTGCGAGGCCCCTATGGTTGGTGCCGTTTGGCACATGCTACTGGAGGAAGATCATGCGGAAAAAACGCGTTGTGGTACTGTACGGCGGTAAAGCCGATGAACATTCGATTTCCTGTGTATCTGCGGCCGGGGTGCTGAACGCCATCGACACTGAGCGGTTCGCCCCTGTGCCGATTGGCATCACTCGCTCCGGTGATTGGGTGATGGGTGGTGCCGATCCCCGCAGTTTTTCTCTGACCGGCACTGCTGACGGCGCCGTTGCCTCCGGCGCTGGCGAGAACGCCGAGGCTTCGGCCATGCCGCAGGTGGATGCTGAAGGTGCCCGACCGGTAGTGCTCAATATGGCGCAGGGCAACAATGGCTTCTATGTTCGCGAAGAGGACGGTTCACTCACCTCTCTTGGCTACATTGACGAGGTGTTCCCTGTATTGCACGGTCCCTTCGGTGAGGACGGTACGGTGCAGGGCCTGCTGGAAATGATGGGCGTGCCGTACGTGGGCTGCGGTGTGTTTGCTTCGGCTGCGGCGATGGACAAGCACTACACCAAGGTGCTGCTGCGCGAGGCCGGTATTCCAGTGGTTCCGGGCATCACTGTAGATACGCGCGCTTTTGACAACGAGGACGGGTTCGCCGATGACGCGGCAACGGTGATGGAAAGCGTGCGTAAGGCGAAGCTGTCTTATCCGCTGTTTGTCAAGCCTTCTCGTGCCGGTTCGAGCTTCGGGGTAACGCGAGTGGAGCGCAAGGGAGACGTTGCCGAGCTTGCTGCGGCGTTGCAGGAAGCTTCCCGGCATGACTGGAAGGTGCTGGTGGAGCAGGGTGTTGACGCACGAGAAATCGAGTGCCCGATACTTGCCCCTTCGGCCGGCAGTGAACCGCAGGCCAGTATGCCGGGCGAGATTGTGCTTGATCGCAAGGCTGATGGTGCCGACCAGTTCTATGATTTCGACAGCAAATACACCGATGCCGAGGCTTCGCACGTGCAGGTTCCGGCCGACTTGCCGCAAGACACGCTGAGCCGGGTGCAAGAGGTTGCGGTGAAGGCGTTTAAGGCCATTGACGGCACGGGTTTGAGCCGTGTGGACACGTTTGTGACACCGCGCGGTGAGGTGCTGGTCAACGAGATCAATACCATGCCTGGCTTCACGCCGATTTCCATGTATTCAAAAGCGTGGGAGGCTTCCGGGATGAGCTATCGCGAGTTGATTACCGCACTGCTTGATGGCGCAGTGAAATAGTGTCTCTGAGCGCTTCCTGGAGATGGATTAAGGCGGCGCTCAGGTTGGAGCGATACATTGAAATCCGATATACACCAACTTGGGGAGGGTCATGAGCGACGAGCAGATACATGATGAGCACGCAGACGGCAGCCTGCTGGATGACGCTGTGACGCCTGATACGAGCCCGGCTGATAGCCAAGCCGAGTCGGGATTAGACACGTCGGAATCGGTGGGTGATGCGCGGCTGCCGGTGGGGGTGCAAGCACCTCATGTGCAGGAATCCTTCTCGGGAGCGCCTGATCAGGTAGCGCAGCCGGGGCAGCCGGTACAACCCGGCCAGTATGCGCAGCCGCAATACCAGCAGTACCCGCAATATGGATATCAGCAAGCTCCTCAGGTTCCAAGCCAGGTGCCGCCGGCAGGCCAGACGTCCCAGCTGCAGTCTCAGCAGTCTCAGCCGCAGCAGCCTCAATATCAGCAACAGTTCCAGTACGGGTATCAGCCCATGCAGCAGCCATTCGGGCAGATGCCGGGGCACAATCCCGCTCCGTTCGGTCAGCCTGCTCCTTTGGGGCCGGCAGCTTATGGTGCCAGTCGTAATCCGGCATGGTTGCGATATCTGAGGGAGCATCGCAAAGTGTTCTCTCGTATCGGGTTTGCGCTCATTATGGTGGCGTTGGTCTGGAATGTGCTGACTGGCGCACTGTACGGCTGGCTGGAACCGGTATTGAGCAACGCGGGTATGGGCGAGGGCGATATCAGTACGTTGCTGAGCGATGTACCGAACTATCTCATCGCCACTCCGCTTGCATTGCTGGTTTTCCGTACACTGCCCAAAGTGAAGCGCAAGACCTCGAGTATGAAGCCGGGTGCGTTCCTTGCCATGTTCTCGCTCACGTTCCCCATCAGTGTGATTGGCAGCGATCTCGGCAGCTGGATATCCGACGCATTGTCTTCCGGGAGGTCTTCCGATCGCCTGCAGGATGCCATCACCGGCACGAACCCCGTGCTCATGGTGCTCACTACGGTCGTCTTTGCGCCGCTTGTTGAGGAGTGGCTGTTCCGCAAGCAGATTATCGACCACACGCAGCAGTATGGCGAAAAGACTGCCATCGTCTTCTCCGCGCTGGCGTTTGGTCTTTACCATGCCAACCTGTACCAGTTCTTCTACGCGACAGGCCTGGGCTTGGTGATGGGATATGTCTACGTGCGTACCGGCAAGATGCGCTATAACGTGGGACTGCACATGCTGTTCAACCTGTTCGGCGGGGCGTTGCCTCAGCTGTGCCAGATGGGCTTGTCCTCTTCGGTGATGGATGATTTGTCGAGCGGTAATTTTGCTCGCATGCAAGCTGCCGTCAGTGTCGGTGGTTTTGCGGCCGTGATGCTGATATTGCTCCAATTGTTCAACGTGGTGATGTTCGTGGTCGGCATTGTGGTGGCGATTGTCAACTATCGCAAGCTGCGGTTCCATCGTGCCCCCGATGAACTGCCGAAGGGGGCTCGCGTGAGTGTGGTGCTCGCCAACCCTGGTGTGATTGCAGCGCTGGTCATGTTTACGGCCTTGACGTTTGCGATGGTGTGGGCATAGTGCGGCTATGCGCAATCTCATGGCTGAGACGCCTGTGAGCATCGGATATTAAAATTTAGGGGCCTTCCGGTAAATCTGGAAGGCCCCTAAATTATTTACGCTCGCGTTGTGTTGTCAGCACTAGTTGGCTGTCAGCGTTGGCTGGCGTCATTGCTGCTTAGCATCAGTGCTGGTTGCCAGAGGTGTGTTCTGGCGCATCTCCTGTCTGCTGTGGCCTGTTGTCCGGTTGCTCCTGCTGTCCGGGAGCAGTGCCGTTGCTGGCGTTACCGGCGATGTTCGGTGCGCCTCCGGGTTGTGGTGCACCTGAGAGTGGCTGGTTGGGATTGTACGGCTGACTTCCGTAAGCCGGCTGACCTGGATTGAACGTCGGAACCTGCTGCGGAGGGTAGTATCGCCCGTCGGCAGGGGCGTTGTACTGCGGGGCGCCATATCCTTGACCGCCATATTGCCCGTACTGATCCATGCCGTCGTGAGTGTACGCACCACCCTGCGGTTGCATGGTCGGGTACTGAGCGCCGTAGGGTGATGCACCTGGAACCGGGCTGCCGCCATATTGCTGTCCGTTGTACGGTTCCGTATTGCCATAAGCGTCGGAATGCGGGTAAGCGGATGGGATGGCACCGTACTGCATGTGCGAGGCGGACTGAGGCAGCGCAGTGCCATTCGCGGCAGCGTTCACCTGATCAAGCAGAGCCTGCACCTGAGCCTTGAAATTGTTGTTCTCGGTTTCGATTTGCGTCAGAGCGTCGAGCGAGGAATGGTCCTGGCTGCGCATGGAGGCGCGGAAGAGTCGAATCCAGAAATCAGGCATGTTCTGGTTTGAGATGGAAAGGTAGAGCGTGCGAGCCAGCACGGCGCCGTCGACAGTGACGAGCTGGTCCAGTGTGATGTTCTGAGAGAGGCGCGGCCACATGCCTACGAGGGCTATGAGGCCACCTGTGGAGAACTCCAGCAGTACGTCAGAAGTGAGTGACATGTTGTTTTCGTCGAGATGCTGCCCTTTGATGAACGCGGCACGGATGGAGTCGCGCGCCAGCGTCAGCAGGAACGGGTCGCTGTTGGGGCTCAAGACGAGTGACAGATGATCGATGTGAATGCGGTGTGCCGGTATGCCCAACAGTTGGTTGACAATGCGCCGCCAGGATTCAGTAGGGTCTTCGACGAGTTCCGGCATGGCTTTCGCAATGGCGTCCACGGTCGATTTGACCGCGGCGGTGGCAAGGTCGGGCAGCTTGTCGTAATGATAATAGAAGGAGTTGCGGTTGATCTTGGCGCGCGTGACGACATCCGTGACTGTGATTTTGGTGTAGTGGGTGTCTTTGAGAATGTCCCAGAAGGCGTTCTGCATGCGCTGGGTGGCGGTAGGCTGGCTGGAGTTTTGCCGAGGTCGTGACATCTAACACTCTCCTCACATGTTGTTTCGACAGATGCAACACTTGTCTCAAGTGCATAATTCTAGTTGAATCGGTTGAGAAAAAATCAACAAGTTTATAGAAAACGTTGCAGAATGTACAATGCGTAATTATGTACTGGTCATTTCTGCTGCAACTGTATAGTAAGGGTTTGACGCGATATTGCTGAGGTAAGCCCGAATTTCCGGCAATGGGGCGATTTTGAAGAGGAAAAGAAACAAGGTTGAAATATTGTATTGGTTATTTGCTTTGTTGATAACTAAGCACAAGTATGTGGAAAACCTAAATATTTAGGCAAATAAATGCCCGGCGTGTCGTGCATCACTTACCAACCGGTCAGGTACAGGCGTATCGTTGTGAATTGCTTTAAAAAATTTGCATGAATTTAGTACCTTTGCACAAATATTGCATTTCTGCTTGTTGTGGAAAACGTACGTCAGGCTACCTTGCTATACTACTGCAATAGTTATGTTCTGGCTGCATGCAACGCGTGTGGTGCAGAAAGACTCAAACGTTTAAGTCAATAGTAATAGGAGTTCATCATGGCAGCTCGTTGCGCAGTGTGCGGCAAAGGACCTCGCACCGGTTACAGCGTTTCGCATTCACATATCCGCAATAAGCGCACGTTCTCGCCGAACCTGCAGTCGGTGCGCACCACCATTGACGGCCACAACCGCCACGTGCGCGTGTGCGTGAAGTGCCTCAAGGCTGGCAAGGTTCAGCGCGCAGCCGCGTGAATGTTCGCATAAACACGAAGCAGCGCTGATAGCTACAGCGTTGTAAAGCCTCCGGATGGTTCCGTCCGGAGGCTTTTTCGTACCCGAGGGCAAGCGGGAGTGAGGGTTCGTGATGCGTGATGCTGCACACGGCGGTAATCGTGATTTAGCAAGAGATGTGCTGGTAGAGGCGTGCACTTTGGTATGCGTCGTACGTGACTTTCCGCGTATGCATCCGCTCGAATGTCTGCCGGGGCGCTAATAATAGGGAACTTGCTTGAGGAATTGAGGGGTTCCTGTATGTAAGCGGACGCCGAGTGCGTCACTCTCGATAATGAAATGCGTCGCCGCGGGACAGGCAGCTTTTGCGCGCCCGAAAATCGATGCGAACTCTACCAAAATAATTAGAGAAGGGAAGTCATGGGGACCACCATGTCTGAAACTACCATGCCCGAAAAGGCAAACGGAGGCGCCGGGAACGCGGCGCACAATCACAATGAGTCGGGGAGTGTGCCTGCCGGTGCACCGAATCCGATGAAGGCACGCTTCGGTGTCAAGCATCCGAATCTCACCATGCTCGGACTCTACTTGGGCGCATTCCTGGGCATGCTTTCCGAAACATCCATGAACATCGCACTGCCCGACCTGATGCAGAGTTTCAACATCTCCGCAGGCGTGGCGCAGTGGATGGTGGTGGGCTACATGCTCGTCATCGGCATCGTGCTGCCGTTCACCGGACTGCTGCTCAAGTGGTTCAAGGCACGTAACATCCTCTTCGTGGCGCTGTCCGCGTTCTTCATTGGCTCCCTGCTTTCCGGCTTCGCGCCGTCGTTCGCCGTGCTGCTCATCGGCCGCATGATTCAGGGCATCTCCACGGGCTTGGTGCTGCCGATGATGTTCTCCGTCATCCTTGAGGTGTTCCCGCTCAGTAAGATCGGCGGTGCCATGGGTACCGCGAGCCTGGTCATCATGTTTGCTCCGGCCATTGGCCCCACCCTTGCCGGCGCATTCATCGGCGCTCTCTCATGGCGCGCCATCTTCTTCTTCTTTGCCATCATCGCCTTTGTGGCACTGGTTTGCGCGGCTATCTGGATGGTAAACCCCTATGAGCTCACCAAGCCAAAGATTGATGCGCTTTCCGTCATTACTTCCATCCTCGGCTTCGGCGGTCTGGTGCTGGGCGTGAGCCTCATCAGCGAGCTCGGCTTCAGCTGGCCGGTCATTGTCATCCTCGTGGTGGGCGTGGCTGCGATCGCTTGGTACAGCTACCGTCAGCTGCACATGACCAACCCCATCATCGACCTGCACGCCATGGGTATCCGCCAGTTCACCGTCGGCGCGCTCATCGTCATGATGAACTTCGGCATCACCCTCGCTTCGATGTACCTCATGCCGCAGGAACTGCAGAAGGGCATGGGCATCGCCGCGGCCATGACCGGTTTGGTTATGCTGCCCGGTGGTGTGATCAACGCGCTCGTCTCGCTCATCTCCGGCAGGCTCTACGACAGCATCGGCCCCAAGTGGCTGGTGCGCGTCGGCCTGGTGCTCTCCATGGTCGGCCTGGTACTGCTCATGCTCGCCGGCCCCAAGAGCTCCATCGCCTACATTATTCTGGCGCACGTGGTGCTCATGATCGGCGTGCCGATGGCCATGAGCCCGGCACAGTCCTCCGCACTCGGTGCGTTGCCTGAGCATCTGTCCACCGACGGCTCCACGATTCTGAACACGCTGCAGCAGGTGCTGGGTGCGGTCATCACGGCCGTTACCACGGTGCTGCTCAACGCCGGCCAGCAGTCGGCCAGCAAGGGCGGTGCCAGCACGGCGATGTCGTTCGTCAGCGGTTCACGTTGGGGCTTCATCTTTGCTCTGGTGCTTGCGGTGGTGGCCTTTGTGGTCTCCTTCGCAATGAGCCGCAAGAACACCGCGGACAAGGCCTGAGCTACGTGAGGTAGCGCAGCCGCGGTTGCGCTGGTACTTGTTAATAACGCACATGAGGGTGCGGAAGATTCGTCTTCCGCACCCTCATTGTGGTATATAGGCGATGGTTAGATTTTGTTGAACTTGGTGGGCAGTTGTACATCTCGTCGCGGCAACAGTGTAACCGTACCGTGTAGCGGTGTCAGTGGTCTGAAGCGCAGTCTCAGCGGTCGATGCTGCTGGTACTGGTCTCGTCGGTGTCTGCGGCGGGCTTTTTCTTACCGAACTTGGCTTTGACCAGGCCGATGATGGTGGGCAGCAGCGAGACGAGCAGAATGGCCACGATGACCAGTTCAAAGTTGTTCTGCACCACCGGGATACCGCCGAAGAAGTAGCCGAGCAGGGTGAACAGCGTGGACCAGATCAGGCCGCCCAGCACGGAGAACGGGGTGAATCGAGCCCAGTGCATGCCCGAAAGTCCGGAGATGAACGGCATGAACGTGCGGATGAAGGGGAAGAAGCGCCCTAGGAACACTGCCAGAGGTCCCCACTTGTCAATCATCCCCTCCGTCTTGGCAAGACGCTCGGGGGTCATGGCCTTCACCTTGCCCGAGGCGACGATTTTGCGGCCGAAGAAGCGGCCGATGAAGTAGTTGCACTGGTCGCCGATGATGGGGGCAAGCCAGACGATGGGCAGCAGGACCGCAAGGGGCAGGGCGGACTTGCCGGTGGTGGCGTCCGGTGCGGCGAAGAAGCCGGCTGCGAAGAGCAGCGAGTCGCCGGGTAGGAACGGGAAGAAGACCACACCGGTCTCGACGAAAACGATGAGGAAGATGAACGCGAGCGTGGGTGTCACTCCCATCGAGATCCATCCGGCGATGATGGTGCGCGGATCCTTCAGCAGTTCGATGAGGAAGGTGATAAAGCCCATAAGTTCCTAAATCCTATCGTTCGATGCGTGGCGGCGGCAGGTCGCTTGCGGGCAGGCTGCCCGGTTTGCTGGTACAGCTCCGCCGGTTCGGTTCCGTTGGTTTCGGCCGCGCGTAAGTCTGCCCACACTCTACCAGCTCCCGCAGTCGTGCCTCACTGGCGCATGTAATTGCCGGTGGACTGTAGACACTTTCGATTTGATGTATGCGTTCAAGACCTGTTGCGTAGTGGTTGACACAATTTGACTAGAGCAGCCCATCGTGGGTGCCGGTGCGCGCGAGGGTTACCTGCTCGCCCTCCACGAAGTAGACCAGGAGCCAGTCGCCTTGAATGTGAAGTTCGCGGAACGCGCTGAGGTTGCCTTTGAGCTGGTGGTCGCGGTACCGGGTGGTAAGCAATGCTCGGTCGTTGCGGCGCAGCGCAGCCTCGGCCTCCAGCAACAGCTGCATGTCGTAGTGCTTTTGCTTGAGTCTTTTGATGTCCCGCAGAAATGCGGGTTTGACCTGTACTTTACGCATGAGCGATCATTTCGGCAAACATGGTGTCATCTTCCACATCGATTGATGGCTCGTCAAGTGATGTGAGTACAGCGGACTCAAAAGATGGGGCTTTCGGTTGGAATGGGAACTTGCGTTCGTTCACGATTTCCTTGAGCAGCATGTTGACTGCGGTGGTCATGTCGAGCCCCATGTCTTCAAGCAGCGCTGCGGCTTCATCTTTGAGTAGTTGGTTGCTGCGCACTTGCACGCGTGTGTTCATCTCCATAATGGCCTCCATGTGGAATCACAGTGTAAGGTCATTGTACTCTACAAAATGGTCACAAGAAAACGCTGCTCCAAGTCAACGCGCATCGAGGATGAACGCTCAGCGTGCGGTGTGCCGTGCTCGCCGTTGTCTGCTGCGCAGCGCCACGGCGACGCAGATGAGCATCGCGGCGGTTATGGTGGCGCATGCCGCAGCCAAGGTGCCACCGGTGCCACCGGCCATAGGTAGTGCGCTCGCTGCATCTGATGGAGGTGTGGGTGCAGTGGCGGCCTTATAGGTGAACTGGAACGTGTTGGTGCGAGTCGCTCCTCCGTTGAGTGTCCAGGTCACGGTGGCGTCAATCGCGCCAGCCGCGTGGGCCGGGGTATCGGTGCGCCAGGTGCCTGAAGCGGCGTCCAAGACGGGAGCCGTGCCAGGGGTGCCGTCGAAGGCTACGGAAAGAACCTGCAGGTCGGCGCCGTGCAGCAGTCCGCCCGAAGGTGCGGACACATATACGGCCGTTCCGCCGGATTCGGACCCGGAACTGGGGATGGCGGTGAACTGTTCCCAGTGAGCGGTCAGCGTGATGTCGGAGGTGACCGGACTGCTGAAATCGTAGAGGTGGCCGCCTTGCGCTGCGGTGAACCAGCCGGTGAACACCCAGTTGCTTTTCGCAGGTTCCCCAGGGTCGGTTGCTGTGCTCCCGTCGGTCACGCTCTGGCAGAACGTGGAGGAGCCGGGGGAGCAGGGTGTGGTGCCGGCCGGCGGCGCGTCTGCATCGGGGTTGAAGGTGACGGTGTGCACGGTGGCGGGAGGTGCAACATAGGTGAACGCGAATGTGCTGGTATGCTCCACACCGTCTTCAAGACTCCAAGCAATCGTTCCGGTCACGTTGCCTTCGGCATGCGCCGGCGCGGTGACGCTCCATACTCCCGAAGTGGGGTCTTGCGCCAGACCTGTGCCGGCAACGGCGTCGAAGGTGACGGACTTGACGGTTATTGCGGCTCCGGAACTGAGCGTGGGAGCGGTGATGTTCACAGTGGTGCCGCCTGCGGTCGTGCCGGAGGTGGCGGAGAGCGAGAACTGCTTCCAGTGCGCGGTGATGGTGATGTCGCCGGTCACGGGCTTGGTGAAGTCATATTGTGCGCCGGTGCCGTCAGCGTCGTTGAACCATCCGTCGAAGATGAAGTTTGACTTGGTGGGCTCTCCTGGGTTGCGGGCCTGGTCGCCCTGGTTGAGACCTTGGCAGAAGGTGCCGGAGTCTCCGGTCGGGCAGGGCGAGATGCCTGCTGGTGCCGTGCCGCCTTTGAGCTCGAAGGTGACGGTGTGGTAGGGCGTGTAGGTGAACGGAAGCACCATGTCCGGCTGGGTTGTGCCGCCGAGTGTCCAGCTGATGCGCACGTCCACTGCGCCTTCGGCGTGAGGAGGCGTGGTGGTGACCCAGTTGCCGAATATGGTGTCGAAATGCGTGTTCTTGCCCGGTGTTCCGTCGAACGTGACTGCGGTGACGGTGGTGTCCTTCTTGTCGGCAAGTGCGGAGATCTTGATGGGTGTGGTGCTGTTCTTGACGGTGTCGCTGCCGATTTCGAAATCCTGGCCGCCCCAACCGTAGAGGGAACCATCGTTGCCGATGGCAAAGGAATCCCGCTCTCCGGCGCTGACGTGAGTGAAGGTGACGCCGCTCGGGGTCTGCACCTCAACCGGCGTGTTGATTACGTCGAAGGTCTGGTTGCCGTCGCCGAGCTGCCCCTTGTCGTTGTAGCCCCACGCGTACGTCTTGCCGTTGGAACAAGTCACCAGCGTGTGCCCCACACCGGAAGCGATGCTGGTGAATGTGGTGCCTGCGGGAGCATCCACCGCTGTGGGCACACCTGCATTGCCGCCGGACGGATCCCACATGTAGGCTTTGCCGTCCTTGCCTAGCGCTGCGACCACGTAGCTGTCGGAGCTGGGAGCCAATTGAGTGAACGTCATGTTGTTCGCAGGTTTCAGCTTTACAGGTTCTTTCCGATCAGCGCTGCTGCCGTCTCCGGGCAGGCGGCCGATGCTGCCCCAAGCATAGACGTCACCGGTGGTGCTGAGCGCGAATGACTGGTATTTGCCTGCATTGACGCGGCTGAAGGTGACGCCCGCAGGGGCTGCGATGGCGGTCGGCGTGAGTTTGTCGTCCAAGGTGCCGTTGCCGAGCTGGCCCGCATAGTTCGTTCCCCACGTGTATACGGTGCCGTCCGCCGCGAGGGCCATGGAATGGTCGGTACCGGCGCTGACCTGGGTGAAGGTGACGCCCGCAGGGACCGCGATGGCCGTGGGCTTGAGCGCATTGGCAGTGCTGCCGTTGCCAAGCTGGCCGTATATATTTTTTCCCCACGTGTAGATGGTGCCGTCCGCTGCGAGCGCTGCGGAATGCGAATATCCGGCGCTGACTTGCTTGAACGTGACGCCGGCGGGCGTTGCTGCTTGAACCGGAGTGAGCTGCATGTCTGTGCTGCCGTTGCCGATTTGGCCGTACATGTTGTCCGAGCCCCAGCCGTAGATCTTGCCGTCGTTGGTGAGGGCGAGGGAATGGCAATACCCGCCTGCGCTGACTTGCGCGAAGGTGGTGCTGAGCGCCGGCTGGGTGATGTGCACGTCGGTGCCGCCGGTGTCCGGACCGGTGCTTGGGGTGAGGGAGAATCCGCTCCAGCGGGCTTGCAGGGTGATGTCTTTGGATACGGGCGTGGAGAAGTCGTACGGGTGGCCGTTCGCGTCGTCCCAGCCTGCGAACACCGCGTTCGCTTTGGTGGGGCTGCCCGGGTTGGATGCCGTGCCGCCGTAGTGCACGCTTTGGCAGAACGTGGTCGTCGAGCCCACGCATGGAGTGACTCCCGCCGGTGCCTTGCCTCCCTTGAGATCGAAGGTGACGGTGAAGTCCTTGCTGTATTCGTAGGCGTAGGTGAGCACGAGGTCGGGTTGCGCCACGCCGTCCTTCGTCCAGCTCGCCTTCACGTTGACCGTGCCGGGAGTGTGCGCCGGGGCGTTGGTGTGCCAGGCACCGTCGACCTGGCTGAGTTGCGGCGTCGAGCCGGGCACGCCGTCGAACGTGATGCCGGTGACGACGATGGTGGAAGCGTCTTGCAGGCTTTCGACTTGGACGGGTGTGGTGGCTTTGGTGCCATTGCTTGAATTCGAACCGGCAATGGATCCCCACACATAGATGTTGCCGTCGGCATCGAGCGCAGTGCTGCCGTTGCATGCTTGGGCGAACGTGACGCCGGCTGGGGCCAGGGCCTTGGTGGGCAAGGCGCGATGAGTTGTGGTGCCATCTGCAATCTGACCGTCACCGTTGTATCCCCATGAGTATGCGTTGCCGTCGGTGCCTAGCGCCGTCACGCCGTTGAAGCCGGCCGAAACGAAGGTAAACGTGATGCCGGCAGGTGTGGTGGCTTTATGGCGGACATAATCACCCTCCTGCATCCAGCTGTTGGGGTCACCTATGACGAGACCGTCGCCATACTGTCCGTACTGGTCATACGCGCCCCACGTATAGACCTCGCCGGTGGTGGAGAGCGCTGTCGAGAGACGGGTGCCGGCGCTGATCTGCTTGAAGGTGACACCCTCTGGGGTCTGGGCGGCAACAGGTGAAGTGCAGTACCACGAAGGCAGGCCGTCGCCTTCTGGCACGCCGCATTCACCGTGCTCGAAGGGGTAGTTGATGCCGTTCATGTAATTGCTTCCCCAGGTGTATATGGAGCCGTCGGAACTGAGCGCCATGGCATGCTCGGTGCCCGCGCTGACCGAGGTGAAGGTCACGCCTGCAGGCGTGTTCACCGGCTTTGGGTCAAGGCGGCTGGTCTGTGTGCCGTCGCCGAGCTGCCCGGAGCTGTTGCTGCCCCACGCATAGATACGTCCGTCGTTGCCCAAGGCGAGAGCATAACTCTGATATCCATAAATGCCCGTGCCAAAACTGATCTGCGTAAAAGAGACTCCCGAGGGCGTGCGTACTTTGACCGGTTCGCTCTGACCAGCGTAGTCACCGGTGCCGAGCTGCCCGTCACTGTTGTCTCCCCATGCGTACATGGTCCCGTCAGTGGCGAGTGCGGCTGCGCTGTAGCCGCCCCCGAAGATCTTGGTGAATTTGACGCCGGCAGGTGTGTGCACTTTCACTGGTGCGAGGCGGCTGGTATGGGTGCCGTCACCGATCTGACCCTGGCCGTTGCCGCCCCAGGCGTAAATGTCTCCGTCCTCAGTCAGTGCCGCTCGGGTGATGTACTGGTACTGAACAACCTGTTTGAATTTGATGGTGCGCGGAGGGGGAATGATGGACACGTCGGAGCCGGTGTCCGGGCCGGAAGCAGGGGTTATCGAGAAGCCTTGTTTGTTCTCGGGCTCCAGCGCGGCTGACGCGCGGGGGGGGTCAATGTGAACATCGAGGCGATGACGGTGCATGCGGCGAGGAACAGTGCCAGCCGGTTGTTGAGCTGGGCGGTGGTGTGTTGTGGCTGTCGTTGGCGTCCATGTCTCATGTATGTACCTATCGCACTCGTACTCTGCAAATATGTGAATATTATCTACTAAAGTATCGATATTGTGTGATATGGGTTACAGATGTTGCGCAGCTACAATGGCTGTCATCTGGCCTGTGCCTTGCCAAGGAGATGGAAACGTACGGTGTGGGCAATATGCAGTAGGCGGTGGGATATGCCTTGATGGGTGCTTGTGACTATTCGTAGTTGTGCTGTATGTCGTGTAGTCCTAGCGTCCTTGTGGCGCTGTGCTCTGTCGGTGGTACGGGTGGCAAGTTGACAAACCGGAAATAGTGTGATTAAAATAACAAAAGCGAAACGTTTCGACGATGAACGTCACGCGTACCACTGGCTTCGTTCGGCGCACTGCGAGCGAGGCTGCAGGCTCTCGCAGTGGAGAGGAGATGACATGGCTGGCATCAAGGATGTGGCGCAAGACGCCGGTGTCTCGGTCAGTACCGTCTCGTATGCCCTGTCGGGAAAGCGCTCCGTTTCCAAAAAGACAACCGACCGCATCATGGCCTCCATTGAGAAGCTGGGCTATATCCCCGATGCCAGTGCGCAAAAGCTGCGCGGTGGAGGCAACCACATCATCGCCATCGCCCCTGGGCGTCGTGAGGTCAAGCAGGCGCGTTTCAGCGTGTACTTCATGCAGACCGCACTTCAGGCAAAAGCCGCCGGCTACGACGTTCTGTTGCTGACCGGCGAGGATGCCGTGGCCGACATCGAACGGGTGACCCGCAGCAACCTTGCGGACGGGGTGGTGCTGCTTGATGTGGAAGAGGACGACGCACGCACCGCCGCGGCGGCGAACTACGGGAAACCGTGCGTGGCGATCGGATATCCGGCCAATCATGGCGGCTGCGCATGCGTTGACATCGATTTTGCGGCCATGGGTGTGGAGGCTGTGCGCATGTTGCACGATGCCGGGCATGACCGGGTGGCGTTGCTGCGCAGCGTGGTTGACATTCACGAACCCATTCCGGGATACATGGAGCTGTTCCGCGATGCGTTCTTGCGCGCCGCGCGCAGTGCCCACATCGAAGTCGTGGTTCCCGAGCTGGTAAGTTACGCTGATTTTGATGCCGAACGGTTCGTTGACGATGTGTTCTGCGGGGCGCATGCCCCGACCGCCATGGTCAATGAGGCCGATGGGTCGTTGCTTTCCCTAGTGCTTGCAACCCTGGACGCCAAGGGTCTGCGGGTGCCGGGGGACGTATCCGTGATTTCGTGTGGCACGTTGCTGGAAAGTCAGTTGCCCAACCGGAACATATCCGAAATGCCTATCACCCCTGCAAAGCTGTGCGAACGGGCCATGCGCATGCTGCTTGACTCCATCGAGCGGCATGAGGACATCCGCGGATTGGTGGAGCTGCATCAGCCGGTGTTTGTCGATCGCGGCTCGCTGGCCGAGGTTCCACGACGCAGCGGAAGGGGGCGGCGTATGTAAAGCAATGTCAACACTCAGCAAGGTATGTCAATGAGGACATCGTAACCATGTCAGGCTCTGAGCACAAGAGCCGATGCAATCAACAGTGAAACGCAACGAGGCGTGCAACTCTGCCGATTGTCGAAACGTTTCGCATTATGCATGCAATGCGCGTTTGTGACACCGCAGACCGTGCGGCTCAAGGACAAAGCAAAAGGACAAAGCAATGAATGCGAAGAAAAAAATAGCAGCCATCGTCGCGGCCGTGACGATGTTGAGCCCACTGGCGGCCTGCGGCGGCACGGATGCGCAGGAGGGTGACTCGGGGGCCAAGCCCGAGTCGATCTCCTTCTGGTACTACGAGGATCCGACCTCCGCCGAGACCGCAGCCTGGAAGAAGGCCGCGGACAAGTTCACCAAGAAGACCGGCATCAAGGTGAAGTTCGAAACCAAATCGTTCACCCAGATCGCGCAGAACGCCAGCCAGTTCCTTAACTCCGACGAAGCGCCGGACATCATGGAATCCAACCGCGGCAACGGTTCCGCCGGCATGCTCTCATCCATGAACCTGCTTTCCGACCTCGGCCCGTACGTGGAGAAGTACGGCTGGGACAAGGACATCTCCAAGGGTGACGCCACCATCGCCAAGTACGACGACAAAGGCGTGATGGAAGGCGACAAGTGGGTCGGCCTGCCCAGCTACGCCGAATACCAGCGCGTGTTCTACAACAAGGACATGTTCGCCAAGCAAGGCATCAAGATTCCGACCACCATGGAGGAATTCGAAGACGCCTGCGCGAAGTTCAAGGCCGCCGGCATCACCCCCATCGCCGCGGATGCCCAGGACTACGGCGTGCTCTGGCTCTGGTGGTCGCTGGTCGGCACCAAGGCCGATAAGAAATTCATCGACGCCTGGCAGATGTACAAGCAACCCGTCGATTGGAATTCCGAACCGTTGACGTACGCGACGAACAAAATCGACGAATGGCTGCAGAAGGGCTACATCTCTCGCAACGCCACCGGCCTGAAGGGCGAGGACACCACGGTGTCCTTCATCAAGGGCGAAAGTCCGATCTACCAGACCGGTACCTGGACGGAAAGCCGCTTCAACAGCCAGATCAAGGACTTTGATTGGGACGCCTCCGTCATGCCCGGCACCAAGATGCTGCAGGGCTGCACCGGCAACCTGCTGGTCATTCCCGAGCGCTCGAAGAACAAGGACTGGTCCGCCCAGCTGCTCAACGAAGTGATCTCCCAGGACGTGCAGACCGGTATCGGCAATGCCGGCAACGTGCCGCTCAACGCCGACATGAGCAAGATCACCGATGAGAAGAACAAGAAGATGATCGAGGAGTATCAAAGCTTCTCGTCCGAGAGCGCTCTTTCCTACTATCCTGACTACCCCGCTTCGAGCCTGACGGACGCCATGTCCGCCGAGTTCCAGGAACTGGTCAACGGCACCAAGAAGCCCGACCAGATTTTGCAGGATCTCAAGAAGGCCTACAACTCCGGCGTGGAAGATATGGGTGTCAAAGACTAACCGCTCTCCCTACTTGCCTTCCGGTTATGCGCAATTGCAGGATCGGAAGGCAAGAGGCCCGCCGCGGTGGGTGCCAATGCGCACAGCACGTGCCCACCGCGGCTCACATCATTACCGTATCCGTTTGGAAAACTGCGCATTGCATAGGAGGCTTGTATGTCTAAACGAAACGCAAAATCAGGAGTCACGTATTCCCGGTTGCCGGGCAACAAATCTTCCCGATTTATCCCCTACCTCATCCCCGGATTGCTCTCATTGCTGGTGATCATCGTCGTTCCTGCACTGTGGAACGTCTTCTTGAGCTTCACCCGTTGGCGTGGCGTGGGCCCCGTGAAAATCATCGGGACGACGAATTGGCAGCGCCTGTTCCAAGACGGCATGTTTTGGAAGTCCTTCGCCAATTCGCTGTGGATTATCGTTGCCATCGTTATCATCCCAACGATTCTTGGCCTGTTTATCTCCTCGCTGCTCACCGATGTAATACAGAAAAAGTTCGGGCCACGCATCGCTTCGTTCATCCGAGCGCTCTACTACCTTCCCCAACTGTTGCCCGTCGCGGTCGCATCCATCATTATGGGCTGGATTTTCAGGCCGGACGATGGCGCTTTTAACGCATTGCTAGAAAAAATCGGCCTTGGCATGCTGCAGGGCAACTGGCTGGGCAGCCAGAAAACGGCGCTGCCAGTGCTCATGTTCATCCTCATTTGGATTCAGCTCGGCTACCCAATCGTCATCTTCATGTCAGGTCTGCAAAGAGTTGACCCCGAGCAGTACGAAGCCGCCAGCTTGGACGGCGCGAATTGGTGGCAGAAGTTCCGCGTCGTCACCCTGCCGGCCATCATGCCGGAACTGCTGGTGGTGATTCTCACCGCCACGATCGGCGCCCTGAAAACCTTCGGCCCGGTGTATCTGCTCACCAAAGGCGGGCCCGGCACCTCCACTATCGTGCCGTCGTACTATTCCTACAACCAGTTCTTCCAAGTGCAGCAAGTAGGTTACGGTGCGACTATTTCGACTGCTTTGACGGTGGTCATCATTGTCTTCTCCGTGGTGTTCACGCTCGTGCAGGGGCACGTCGAAAAGAACATGGATTGAAAGGGGTTCATCATGGTAAAAGAAACGGCTGCAACAACTGCAATAGCTTCAACGATTTCAACGGCTTCGGCAACTTCCGCAGTTTCACCATTGACGCGTGGCGGCGCGGCACATGCCAAGGTGGCGTCTGCTTCTGCGTCTGTGCCTGTGTCTGCATCAACGGCGGTATCAATATCGATGTCAAAGGCACAACCAAAATCAGTGTCACAACCAACGCCAACGCCAACGCCGACGCCAGTGGCACAGTCGCATCCAAAGAACAGGACGAAGGCTCCGCTGAAGGCGCAGCGCATCCGCTCCTGGAGCGATTGGTTGGTGCTCATCCTGCTCATCGTCGGGGCAGTCGTCATGCTCAGCCCGCTCATCATCCTGACGATGAACGCGTTCAAGACCATCAGCGACTACAACTCCACTGGCCCGCTTTCCTGGCCGGCGCACTTTACCGTCAGCGGCATCGTCTCGTTCTGGAAGACGAGCCATTTCCCGACGAAATTCGTGAACAGCCTGGTCATCTCACTGGTCGTCGCGTTTTTCGGGGTGCTGCTTGCGGTGCTCAACTCCTTTGCGCTGGGAATCGGTAAGGTAAAGGGCAACCGGTGGATCATCCTGGTTATCATGCTGGCCAATATGATGCCGCAGGAGGCCCTGCTCTACCCGCTGTACACCATGTTCAAGCGAGTGGGGCTCTATAACTCCCAGCTGGCCATCATCGTCATCTTCTCGGTAATTCAAAGTGCTTATGGAACCTATCTGCTGTCGTCGGTCTACGGCACCTTCCCGCAGGCCATCCTCGAAGCCGCAACGCTGGACGGCGCCACACGCTGGCAGACGCTCATCAAGGTGGTGCTGCCGGTTTCGTGGTCGACCATCAGCGTGCTCTTTGTGTTCTTCTTCGTCTGGACATGGAACGAGTACATGATGCCGATGGCGTTCCTTATGGACGACAAAGTGCAGACTGTGCCGTTGGCCCTTGCCACGCTGCAGGGGCAGCATACGATGGATGCTACCACGCTGGCTGCGGCCTCGCTGCTGAGTATTGCGCCTACGATCATCTTCTATATCATCTTCCAGCGCAAGCTCAACCAAGGCATTGTATCCGGTTCGGTGAAGTAAGCGCGTCGGTGACGTAAGTATGGAAGTAAGCGCATCGGTAGCGTAAGCAACATCGGCGACGTCGGTGGTAGCGAAACATAAGGAAGGAATATCAATGAACGAGCGAGCACAAGAATCGCGACCCACAACGGACACGACAGGCGGTTCCGGCCTAGGCTTGGGCTTTGGTGGCGGATTGAGCTCCGGGGGTGGCTTTGGCTCCGCGGGCGGCTTCGGCTTAGGTTTGCTCGACGGCGTCGCCATGGCCTCCAGCGCTCGCTCGCGGTGCGTCAATGCCGAAAACCCGCGCGGGCAGAAGGGCAAGGGGGCCATGAGCGCGAGCAAACTTGGCCCCAGCCGCAAAGGCACGCCGTGCCTGGGCACGGTGCCGGCCGGCGCTTCGGTGACGCTCATGGACGTGGACGGGCCGGGGGTGATCCGCCATATCTGGATGACAGTGACCGACAAAACCTCGCCCACCGGGCCGAACGTGCTGCGCAACCTGATCCTCGAATTCTATTGGGATGGCGAGGAAAGCCCCTCCGTGGTGGCGCCGATCGGCGACTTCTTCTGCTGCGGGCATGCACAGGACTGCCGCGTCAACTCGCTGCCCATCATGGTGGCGCCTAAGCGCGGCTTCAACTCCTACTTCTCCATGCCGTTCGAGCACGCCAAAATCGTACTGCGCAGCGACCATAACGAGGACGTGCCGGCCTTCTTCTACCAAATCGACTACACCGAGTACGACGCTCTGCCCGTGGGCGCCATGCGCTTCCACGCGCAGTGGCGGCGCGAGCGGGTGACTGAGCTTGGGCGCGACTACACCATTCTCGATGGCGTGCGCGGCAAGGGGGCGTATGTGGGCACGTATGTGGCGCTCACGGCGCTCGAAAGCCGCTGGTGGGGCGAGGGCGAAATCAAAATGTACATCGACGGTGACGGCGACTATCCCACGTGGTGCAGTACGGGTAGTGAAGACTACTTTGGTGGCGCATGGAGCTATGGGGCGTTCGGCGACGGGGGTGAGGGGAACGGTGCGGCCGGCTGCGATTTGGGCGCGCCCACGCATCCGGGGTCACCCACTCCTGCACGCGGGCAGATGTACGAGCAGACCTACTGCAGCCCCTTCGTTGGCTTCCCATTCTATTCGCAACGTTTGGAAGGGCGCAGCAGCGACTATTGGGATCTGGCCACGCCGGTGATGCGCGGACTGTACCGTTGGCACCTGCCTGACCCCATCTATTTTGACCACGACCTGCGCGTTACCATGCAGCAGATCGGCAGTCAGGAGGCGGGGCTGTTCGAGCGCAGCGACGATGTGGCCAGTGTGGCCTACTGGTATCAGCTTGAGCCGCATACCCCCTTCGGGCCGATTGGTGACCGCCACTTCCGCCAGCCGCGGTGATGGTGCTGCCACGGTACTGCCGGCTGCGCGACAAAACCGTCGCTAGCGCCCGCTCAGCGTCGGTTTTGTTGCGTTCGGCAGTAGAGTCGCAACTAATCCGTCGTTGAGACGATGCTAGCGTCGGTTTGGTTGCGGTGGGTGGTCGTGCAGCAGCTGAATCGTCGCTGGGATGGTGTCAGTGACGGTTTTGTTGCGCGTTGGGGTGTGGCTAGTAGGTGGCGTAACGCGTAACCGACGTATACCCCGGTGGTGCGCAGTTAACCTGAATGTTATCGCAACAGAACCGTCGCTTATCGAATGTCAGAGACGGTTTGGTTGCGTTGGGTGACGTGGTTGCGGCGAAACCGTTGCTTGTTGGACGTGAGCGTCGGTTTGGTTGCGTTGGGCGGCAGTGAAGCAGCGTAACCGTTGCTGAGGTGATGTGAGTGACGGTTTTGTTGCGTTGGGTGGTCGTGCAGCAGCTGAATCGTCGCTGGGATGGTGTCAGTGACGTTTCTGACGTGTTGAGTATGGGTGAAGCGGCGAAACCGTCGCTGAGGTGAAGTCAGTGACGGTTTTGTTGCGTTGAGTGTTCGGTTGTGGTTTGTTGGCGGCATAATCATGTGTGCCCCGGTGATTGGGAGTTGTTGGATCCGTGCAATCGCTGCTGATAACGGGTTAGTGACGGTTTTGCTGCATGACTTGCTATTCAATGGTTGTGCAGGTGGCGCAGGAGATGGTCAAGCAGTGCTTAGACTGCATGGCGCGTTATTCAAATAGGTGTGCAGGTGGGTTTTACAGGTCTCGCGCGATACTGGGGATATGACGCATGATTTCGGGGACATAGAGCACGGGATGACAGATAAGATGGATGGGGAACCTGCTGTTGCTGAGCCTGACAGCCAAGTAACCAAGGGTCATCAGTATGGCACTGATGCTGCGTTGAGTGTGGATACCGAATACTCTTGCGGTGCCGGTGGTGATACTGGTATGTCTGATGTTGATGTTGATGTTGATGTTGATGAGTCTGGCACCGGTATGGCTGGTATGGATGTGGCTGACAGCGATGTGGCTGATGCTGCGGTGAGTGCTGATACCGAACATTCTTGCGTTGCTGATGGTGATACGGATGTGGTCGGCAACGATGCGGCTGATATGGTTGCTTCTGGCAACGATATAGCTGATGCTGGGGCAGATGCGACTGGCAACGATGCGGCTGATGCTGCGGTGAGTGCCGATTTTGATCACTCTCGCGTTGCTGATGACGATACTGATATGGCTGATACTGATATGACGGACAGTAATACGACGAACACCGATATGATCCCGCGCGGCACGGTGGTGCTTGCGGCCACGCCCATTGGCAATACTGGCGACGCGTCCGACCGGCTGAAAGCCTTGCTGGAACATGCTGACATTGTGGCTGCCGAGGATACGCGGCGTCTTTACGATTTAGCACGTCGACTGGGTGTTTATGTCAACGGTCGTGTGGTGGCGTACCACGATCATAACGAGCGCAACCGTGCAGACGGTCTGCTGGATGAGGTGGAATCTGGTGCCACCGTGCTAGTGGTGTCAGATGCCGGCATGCCTACCATCAATGATCCAGGGCTTGCGATTGTGCGCCGCGCTATCGAGCGTGGCATTCCCGCCACCTGTGCGCCCGGACCAAGCGCGGTGCTTGACGCGCTGGCGTTGTCTGGCCTGCCTACCGACAAGTTCTGCTATGAGGGCTTTCTGCCGCGCCGTCACAGCGAACGTGTGCGCTATTTGCGTACTATGCTCGCAGAGCGTCGCACCATCGTCTGGTATGAGACGCTGCATCGCATTGATGAGTCGATGGCTGACCTGTTGGAGGTGTTCGGTTCGGATCGTGCCATGGCGTTATGCCGAGAACTGACGAAGACTCACGAGGAGATTCGGCGAGGTACTGTCTCGCAGATTCGCAGCAGTGTGGAACAGGACCCGCCGCGTGGTGAGCTTGTGTTGGTGGTCGCCGGTGCAAGTGATGAAGAGGCGCAGCAGGCCGCCGATGCCCAGGGAGGTTCGCTGAGCATCGTTGATTTGGCGCAGTTGGCGATGGAACGTGCGCAGGCGAGTGGGGTGCGCGTCAAGGATGCCATCGCCGAAGTGGCGAAGGAACATCTTCTGGCTGACGGTTCAATGCCGGCACGCAAGGAGATATACCAGGCGGTACTTGAACTCAAGCAGCAGTAGGCATCAGGCAGTGCGAATTTCAGCGGCAACCGGGTGTATGTGCTGCCTATGTAGGGCAGCGTCTGGCTGGTAATCGCGTGTATCGAAGGTACGATATACGCAAGTCTGGCATGCTCTACCGTTGTGTACGGCCTCCTTTTCCGCACTGGCTAGTTCCAAGTTGGTCTGATTATTGGTGTGGTTTCTCCTTGGTTGGTGAAACAGCTGGCCCAGACTCCTCATGTTTTGGTGGCTGTGTGGTATTGGATATCTGCCGTTGAGCCGCCGTTTCATCGCCATTCGCGGGTTTGACTTCGGCGCGGGTTTCAGGTTTTCGCGCCAATCGTACGTTTTCGGGCTGTTGTGGCAGTATCTGTCCGGCGGGAATCTCTACCGTTACCAGCGGCATGGGCATGGTGCTGGTGTCGATAAGCGGGTTCTCTCGCTGTGTGCGCACCAGTTGTTTGGCTTCGGCCTCGCTTTCCACAGTAGGCATGGAGCCGGGTAGAGGTGAGCGGGAACTTTCCTTCATGCACAGTGCCGCAATGCCGCTGAACAATGCGAAGAACATGATGTAAAAACCTGGCATGTCATGGTTGCCGGTCACTGAGATAAGCGCCTGCGCCACCAGCGGAGTGGTGCCGCCGAACAGGGAGACGGCAAAGTTGTAGGACAGTCCCATACCGGAGAACCGCGATTCGGTAGGGAAGAGGGCTGGCAGTGTGCTGGCGGAGACACCAGCGTACAGGGCGATGGGAACCGCAATCATGGCCAAGGCTGCTTGAATCGACCAGAAGGTGCCCTGGTGCAGCAGCTGGAATGCCGGATAGACCAGTATGAGCGTGGCGATTGAGGCAGCGAGGTAGATCGGTTTGCGGCCGATGCGGTCGGAAAGCGCGCCCACCAGAGGCAGGCACAGCGACATGACGATGAGCACTGGCACGGTGGCTGCGGCTGCCATGGTGGTGCTGGTGCCAACTTCTTCTTCCAGATAGGTGGGCATATAGCTGGTGAGCACATATCCCGCCGTGTTGGTGGCGGCGACGATGGCGACTGCGATGAGTAGACGGCGCCAATAATGTTTGATGACATACCGCATTGTGCCGGTGCGGTCCCACGCGGAAACATTGGTTTGCGGCTGCGGTTGCGCTTGCGATGTGGTGCGTGTGCTGGAACCGGTCGTTCCGCTGGCCTGCTGGGCCTTGGCGGTCTCCTCGCGCTTGACGTGTTCGGAGAACTGCGGAGTCTCGGGGATTCTTGACCGCAGCAGAATTGCCAAGATACCCAAGGGGATGGTGAGCAGGTAGGGGATGCGCCACCCGCCGTTGACCATGGAGTTCGGGCCTGCCACATGGTTGGTGACGACTGTGGTGATGGCTACAGTTGCGGCGCCGAACGCGGAGCCGAGATAGGAACCTAAGTCAAGCCATGCACTGTAGAAACCGCGCTTGCGGTCGGGTGAGAATTCGGAGATGTATGTGGTAGCGCCTGCGTATTCGCCGCCGGTGGAAAAGCCTTGCACCATCTTGAGCAGGTAGAGCGGCAGAATAGCCCAGCCGCCGATTTGCTGGGAGGTGGGCAGCAAGCCGATAAGCCCAGTGGAGATGGCCATCATGCTCATCGTGACCATCAGCACTTTTTGCCGGCCAACGCGGTCTCCGATGGGGCCGAGCACAATACCGCCAAGCGGGCGTACCAGAAAACTGATGGCGAAGCCAAGCAACATGACGAGCAGCCCCATGCTCTCCGGCATATCTCCAGTGAACACTTTGCTCATGGTGACGGCGAGATACCCGTAGACGCCGAAATCATACCATTCCATGAAATTGCCGACCACGGTTCCAGCGATGGCTTGCTTGAGCACTGTGGGCTCGACGATGGTGACGTCCTTTTTGCGCAGGAACAGCCTGCGAATTTGGATGCGGCGCGTCTTTTTCTTTGGCTTGGCACTCGTTTTTATACCTGCGAAGGCGCGTTGATTGTGATATTTGCGATGTGTGTTCTGCACTTCTGCTGTCACTCCTCTGTCCTTGTCGATCATCCGGAATAATCGGACTCTCTTAGTGAACTCGGGTTGGGAAGCAGCGCCGTGACGGCTCCCTCCTTAATGTCGATGGCGACTTTCCACTTTCAACTCGAACATAACGGTACGGGTGAGTCTATCACCGTTATGTTGCGATAATCGTGGAATGCCGGCTGGCACAGCGCAATTTTCTGCTCCAATAGCCTGTTCTCACAGGCTTTTCGTTGTCTCCTCTGAGAGCTGATCTTGCATCTGAGAGTTGATCATGCGTCGGAAGGCTGTCGAAGGCTGGATGGTGACGATGTTGCACCGTCACGAGACCGCCTAGAAGCAATACCGTATGGTTTTGAAAAACTCCTTTGCTTGCCCGCTATTGGACCAGAACCGATTTTCTTCAAGAATGTGCAAGCAATCTGCGGGATCGAAATGATATTCCTGGATCAGTGCGCAGGCGTTTTCCCGGGCTGCCGCACTTATCGTCCCGGTCTTGGCGGCACATGCATGGCGTACTTTGCCCATTCCTCCAGGCATGTTCTCCATGTCTCGTAATGGTTCCGTCTTGTCGTCTTGTTCAATCTCCACGCATGACGCCAGCACGATATCTACTGCGGTACGCGCAGGAGTGGTGATGTTCAACCCGGCGATGTTGCTGATTTCGGACGCGCATGCATTACGTTCGCAGCTGTGCACCTTGCGCCCGTAGGCGAGCGTGCGGTAGTGGGAGGTCGAGATGACATCCACAGTCTCAGGGAACTCGCCTCCCAACCACACCCATGCAGCTGTGCCTGCACAAGCGGTAGCACGTGGAGGAACCAGATTTGCCATGATGATGCCGCGCCCGAACAGTGTGTCGGCATATTGCGACAGGTAGGCATTGATATCGTCAAGACGATGCAAGGTTCCGGAATCTCCCAATATATTCATGCTCATGGGGCCGGGCAGACTTTTCAGCTTGAGCAGTGTCGGCGCAATGCTTGCCTCACCGGGGAAAGCGGGGGCAGAAAGGTTTCCTACCGCTTTTGTATGAGGAATCTTGGTGTGTAAACCGGTGCCATGAGCCTGTTCTGTGCCATGAATTGAGGGGTTGCTGTTGGGTACGTTGGGAGTGGAAAGCGGCGAAGAAGGCATTGCGAACCGCTGGTGCTGTGTGTGGTGGTGGGAAGCGACAGTAAGCGGAGAAGCTGTCGAACCAGTGGGAGTAAGGGTTTCCGTGTTGGATGTGGTCTGCATGGTGCTCCTTAAACGTAGTAGTTTGCCGGTCAGTGCGGTTGGTGCGCGTCGGTATGGATTGGCTGTATCCTTCCGCTGGATGCCAGAGGGATTGCGCTCGACTGTAACCGCTGCGACAGGAGTGCGCCAGCCGGTTTTGCAAATCCGTGGATATGTGGATAACTTCTGCGAGCAAAAAAGATTTGTGGACGACACTGCGAACAACTTGGTCGGCAACGGCCCTGATATAGGTGCATCGCACTGTTTACCATTGTTCCGATGAAGTTTGGTCAGCGGTAGAGCCGGTCTGGCTGTCCTCGCTCGGCCCGATAATCGGGACATGACTCATATCTTGGTAAATGTTGCCTGGCCCTACGCGAACGGCCCTCGCCACATCGGACACGTCGCGGGCTTCGGTGTGCCCTCTGACGTGTACGCGCGCTACGAGCGCATGAAAGGCGACGACGTGCTCATGGTCTCGGGCACTGACGAGCACGGCACCCCCATTCTTGTCGAAGCAGACAAAGAAGGTGTGGGGCCGCAAGAGCTGGCCAACCGCTACAACCGTGTCATAGCGCAGGATTTGTGCGACCTTGGTCTGAGCTACGACCTCTTTACTCGCACCACTACCGGCAATCATGAGCAGGTGGTGCAGGAGATGTTCAAGCAGTGCCTAGAGAACGGCTACATCTACAAAGGCACGCAAAAGGTTGCGATTTCACCCTCCACCGGGCGCACGCTGCCTGATCGGTACATTGAGGGCACCTGCCCTATCTGCGGTGCTGACGGCGCTCGCGGGGATCAGTGCGACAACTGCGGCCACGAGCTTGACCCAGATGAGCTCATCAATCCGGTATCCAAAATCAACGGCGAGACCCCGCGTTTCGAAGAGACCGAGCACTTCTTCCTTGACTTGCCGGCGCTCGCCGAGGCGAATCTGGCTTGGCTCAAGACACGTGAAGGATGGCGCACCAACGTCATCAACTTCTCCATAGGCCTGTTTAAAGAGGTCAAACCCCGCGCCATCACACGCGACATCGACTGGGGTATTCCCGTGCCGGTGGATGGTTGGATTGACAATCCCAACAAGAAGCTCTACGTATGGTTTGACGCGGTGATCGGCTATTTGTCGGCTTCTGTGGAGTGGGCACGCCGCAAAGGTGAACCGGATGCGTGGAAAGCGTGGTGGAACGACCCGCAGGCGCTGTCCTACTACTTCATGGGCAAAGACAACATCACCTTCCATTCCCAGATTTGGCCTTCCGAGATGCTGGCTTACAATGGCGAAGGCTCCAAGGGCGGAGAACCTGGTGAATTCGGCAAGCTGAATCTGCCTGAGCAGGTGGTGGCCAGCGAGTTCATGACTATGGAAGGTAAGAAGTTCAGCTCGTCTCGCGGCATCGTGATCTATGTCAAAGACATTCTGGCACGGTACCCCGTGGACGCAGTGCGCTACTACATCTCTGTAGCCGGCCCTGAGACCAGCGACGCTGACTTTACCTGGTCGGAGTTTGTGCGCCACAACAACGAGGAACTGGCTGCCAGCTGGGGCAATCTGGTTAACCGTGTGGCTAACCTCATCTATCGCAAGTTCGGTGAGATTCCGGAGCTTGATGAGGATTCCATGACTCCCGAAGACCGTGCGCTGCTTGAAGAGAGCGCCTCGGCCTTCGACACGGTCGGCGGTCTCATTGAGCGGCACCGTCAGAAGAACGCATTGAATGAAGCGATGCGTGTGGTGGGCGACATCAACAAATACATTTCCGCCGTCGAACCTTGGAAGATTAAGGACGATGACAAGCGTTTGGGCACGGTGCTGCACACCTGCGCGCAGGCGGTTTCTGATGCGAACCATTTGTTGGCGCCGTTCCTGCCGCATGCCAGCCAGAAGGTATGGGAAGCGCTGGGAGGTACCGGTGTCTTCTCGCCATTGCCGCGAATCGAAGAGGTGGAGGATCTCGATAAGCCGGGCTTCACCTATCCCATCATCACCGGAGACTATGAGCTGGGCCGTACGGTGCACCCATGGCGCAGTGAAACGTTGATGGCAGGTACCCCCGTGCCGCAGCCGACTCCCATCTTTGAAAAGATTCCGGAAGAGGCGGTGGAAGAGGAATTGGCTCGTTTTGAGGCTGATCTCGCTAAACGTCAAGAAGATGAAGCGAAGCGCTTTGAAGAGGCGAAAGCCAAACTTGATCAAGCAGAGTAAGTAAACCTTGAAGGTTCTTTCAGAGATTTTTGAGGTGTGACCATCGTTTTTCCAAGAACTATGAGGTTATATGGTTCTTGTCAGCGGGTAACACCGGTGATGGAGTTTCTTCGGGATCTTCATAACTGAATTTCTTCTCTCTCAGCCCGGCGGGTAAACCCCGTCGGGTTTTCTCTTGTCTATGTTCAACCCGATTCTTGCCCATGCGTGTTATTCCTTGAATTCTGGACACTTTGCGGAATAAACTTTAGATGTTGGACCGTTTTAACTTTAGATGTTGGCTTTTGAATCAAGGCAATGGGTCATGACTGTGCCGATGAGTCGGACTTTGCAAAGGCAGGCGTGGGAATTCATATGAAGCGCGGTATCTGCCGAATGGGGCGATATAACAAAGTGTGGCCCTGCCGCGAACACGACAGGGCCACACTGCACACGCCACCGAGACAGAGAACCCCAAGAACAGACTATGCTAGCTCGAGTTTCTGCTTGGTTCCGGTTACTTTGCTGCGTGCTTGGCGGACGGATTGGTGGATGCCTGAGAAGCGTTCACTACGCCCGGCTTCTTGGCGGTTTGCACGTAGGGAATCAAATCTTTGACGCCTTCGACCACGTGCGAGGGGCGGAACGGGTATTTGTCGATAGACTCGCGGGTCGAAATACCTGTCATTACCAAGAACGTCTCCACGCCGGCCTCAAGACCTGCACGAATGTCCGTATCCATCCGGTCTCCGATCATCGCTGTGGTCTCGCTGTGTGCACCCAGCTGGTTGAGCGCGGTGCGGAAGAAGACCGGGTTTGGTTTGCCGATGAAATATGGTTCGAAGCCACTTGCCGTCTTAATCATCTCAGCCACGGCGCCGGCTGCCAGCAGATCGCCGTCTGAGGAGGGACCGGTGTAGTCCGGGTTGGTGCAGATGAATCGTGCGCCGTGCTGGATGAGACGCAGTGCCGTGGTGAGCTCTTCGAAGGAATAATTGCGCGTCTCTCCGATGATCACGTAATCCGGATCCTGGTCAGTGAGGATGTATCCCATCTCGTGCAGGGCGGTGGTGAGACCGGCCTCGCCCACCACATAGGCGCGTCCCCGGGGAATCTGCTGGCTCACGAAATTCGCGGTGGCCATGGCGCTGGTCCAGATGTGATCCTCCGGAATATCAATGCCGCTGGCGTGCAGCCTCCAACTGAGATCTCGCGGCGAGAAAATGGGATTGTTGGTGAGCACCAGGAAAGGCACGTCGGCCTTCTTGAGCGCGTCAATGAATTCCACGGCTCCGGGCAGTGCCTCGTTCTCGTGAACCAACACACCGTCCATGTCGGTGAGCCAAGCTTGAATATGTTCTGTCTGTGCATGTGCCATACTTTCAGACTACTCTATTTTGCGCGCATATGCGCCTTCTGATGGAAAATTTCAATGAGAAAATCAGAGGAACGGGTGCATGATGGTTGAGGTCAGTGCAGTGAGAAGGGGGGAAGTCATGAGTGAACGTGCTACACGGCATATTGTGGTGATGGGAGTGTCCGGCTGTGGCAAAACGACTGTGGCAACAGGTTTGGCGGAATATTTAGATTACCGTTTTGCCGAGGGTGATGCCTTTCATCCGGCTGCCAACATCGCCAAAATGAGCGCTGGAACCCCCCTGACCGATGACGACCGGTGGCCGTGGCTCCGCTCTGTGGGCGAGTGGACGGCTGAGCGGGCTGCGCAAGGAGTGTCCACAGTGGTCTCCTGTTCGGCGTTGAAGCGTGCATATCGAGACATGCTGCGCAGCGCCTGCCCGATGTACTTTGTGCACCTTACGGCAAGCCGCGAGTTGTTGACGGCCCGTATGGAGGCTCGTCAAGGACACTTCATGCCCTTAAGCTTGTTGGGCAGCCAGCTTGCCACTATAGAGCCGTTGGAGAGCGACGAAGCCGGCTGCCAGATTCCGGTGGAAGGTTCGCCGCAAGATGTGCTGAACCGTGTGATTGCAGCATTGCGGTAAGGCGGTAAGGGGTGGGACTGTATGGAATCAGTACTGCATACCCATCGCTTCGCGTACCTCGCCGAGCGTCTCTTCGGCAATTGCGTTGGCGCGTTTGTTGCCGTCGCGAATGATGTCACGGATGGAATCCATATCTTTCGCCAACTCCTCACGTCGTTCACGGTGTGGTGCCAAGAAGTTGTTGACGGATTCGATCACATAGGCTTTGAGCGCGCCGGCGCCGGCATCGCCAATCTCCTCGGCGATTTCAGCGGGGTCGCGGTCGGTGACCAACCCTGCGGTGGTGAGCAGTGCCGAAACCTGAGGGCGGTTGGTAGGGTCGAAGGTGATGCGGCGTTCGGAATCGGTGGGGCTTTTCTTGATCAGCTTCGCGGTCTCTTCGGCGCTGGCGCCCAGCATGATGGAGTTGCCGTACGATTTGCTCATCTTGCGCCCGTCGAGCCCGGGAATCTCGGGAGCTTCAGAGAGAATCGCCGCAGGCTCGGGGAACACGGGGTTCTTTTTGGCGTAGCGCTCGTTGAAACGGCGGGCGATGGTGCGTGTAATTTCCACGTGTGGCAGGTTGTCTTTGCCGATTGGCACCACGTTGGCTTTGCAGAAGAGGATGTCGCACGCCTGATGCACCGGGTAGGTGAGTAGCAGACCGGTCAGCGCATGGCCTGATGCTTCTTTCTCTGACTTGACGGTGGGATTGCGTTCCAGCTCGGCTTCGGTAACCAGGGAGAGGAACGGCAGCATGAGCTGGTTTTCAGCCGGTACCGAAGAGTGTGTGAACATCATGGTTTTGGTCGGGTCAATGCCGGCGGCCATGTAATCGAGCACCATATTCAGCACATTCTCGCCAATGTGATCGGTGGTGTCGCGGTCGGTGATCACTTGGTAGTCTGCAATCACCACGTTGGTGTGCACGCCTTTGTTCTGCATTTCCACGCGTGATTTGATGGAACCGAAATAGTGGCCAAGGTGCAGGCGACCGGTGGGGCGGTCTCCAGTGAGCATGGTGAACTTGCCGGGGTTGGCTTCGAGCTTCGCGCGTGTCTTCTCCGAGCGCTCCTTGGCGGCGAGGAAACTGGCGCTCATCTCGTTCCCAGCGGCGGTAACCTGGTGTTCTTCGTGCTCTGCGTCTGTCATGGTGATCCTTTTCCAGCGCCGCAAACCTTGCGGGATAATAATGATTTCATGCTAAAAGTCTGAGCCGACAATGAAACGAGCATACCAAGTGATACTCTGGTGGCAATGAAATGTCACTGGTAGAAGAGCATGCAGGGGGTCAAATGGGCCGCGGACGTCAGAAGGCTAAACAAAAGAAAATAGCCCGAAAGTTGAAGTATCTGACAACCGATACCGATTATGACGAGCTCGCCAAAGAGTTGAACGAGCAGGAGCCGGGTTCAGGGTTGGTGGATCCTTTCGAGCAGATCGAGGGAACGCAGGAGTCTGCCGTGACTTCTGGCACTGAGGCTGTCGAGTCCGAGGGGGTCGCTGCGGGAGCAAACGCCGATGATGCGCTGTCACAGGACGATTTGGACGAGTATGCCCAATGGGCGGCTGAAGCTGCTGCAAAGGCCACCAGCACCGAAGCCAAGGCTGCTCCCAAAGCGGTGAAGCCTCGTAAACCGTTCCCCATGCCGGTGCCGGGTGCGTTGCGCCGAGCCAAGTCCGGAGAGTAGCTGGCACTAGGAGTAGCTGGCGCAGCTGGACTGAGTTGCATACCGCTATAGGGTCGGTGCATATAATGGGCGCATGACGTTGGCGACCCCGGAACGATACGCGCACATGCTTGATGCAGCCAAGCAAGGCGGCTACGCGTTTCCTGCCATCAATGTGACCAGCACGCAGACGCTTAACGCTGCGCTGCAAGGTTTTGCCGAGGCCGAGTCAGATGGCATCATTCAGGTTTCGGTAGGTGGCGCTTCCTATCTGTCGGGGCAGAGCGCGCAAAACCGTGTGGTCGGTTCACTTGCCTTTGCAGACTTTGCTCGCCGCGTTGCTGCACAATACCCGCATATTGCTGTGGCGTTGCATACTGACCATTGTGCCAAGCCCTACCTTGACGAGTGGGTGTTGCCGCTCTTGGAGCATGAGGCCGAGCAGGTGAAGCGTGGAGAAGAGCCTGCGTTCCAGTCGCACATGTGGGACGGATCGACGTTGCCGTTGACGGACAATTTGGATATTGCACAGCGGCTGCTTGACTGTTCACAGGCGGCACGCACAGTGCTGGAGATTGAGATCGGTGCTGTTGGCGGCGAAGAAGACGGCCACCGTGCAGACATTGATGAACGGCTTTATTCCACGCCTGAAGATGGGTTGGAAGTGGCGAGAAGGCTTGGTCTGGGCGAGCGTGGACGATACCTGGCGGCATTCACATTTGGCAATGTGCACGGTGCTTACAAGCCTGGAGTGGTCAAGCTACGTCCGGAACTGCTTGGTGAGATTCAACACACTGTGGCCGATGCGGTCGCGTCCGGTCGCTTGGAAGGTGGCTCGCCGGTTGGTCGATTCGTCGCAAAGGGCTTGAATGGTTCGGCCGGTTCATTCCCGGCAGACAAGCCATTCTCCATGGTATTCCATGGCGGTTCCGGTTCGAGTGCGGCGGAGATTGCCGATGCGGTTCGCGCCGGCGTGGTCAAGATGAACATTGATACCGACACGCAGTATGCCTTCACGCGCGCCGCTGCCGGCCACATGTTTGCGCACTATGATGCGGTGCTCAAAGTGGACGGCGAAGTGGGCGATAAACGCTACTACGACCCCCGTTCTTGGGGAGCAGAAGCGGAAACTGCCATGGCAGCGCGCGTGGTAGAGGCCTGCGAGATGCTCGGCAGCGCCGGCAAAGCTCTGAAATAACCTTCTCTTTCCACCATAGTGAGCTCCGCCGGGCAGGCATGGGCTGTAGGTATGGTTGCGAGTAGGCTAGGAACGGCCAAATTCGGGCGTTTGGAGGTCTGCTATGTCTGGAATCATTCTTATCGGTACCCAATGGGGAGACGAAGGCAAAGGCAAAGCCACCGACCTCATCGGTACGCAAGTGGATTATGTGGCGCGGTTCAACGGCGGCAACAATGCCGGCCATACTGTGGTGGTGGGTGACGAGAGCTATGCGCTGCACTTGTTGCCGAGCGGTATCGTCAACCCGAATGCCACTCCGGTGATAGGCAACGGCGTGGTGGTGGACCCGCAAGTTCTGTTCGAGGAAATCGATGGGCTGGAAGCCAGGGGAGTGGACTGCTCGAAGCTGCGTGTCAGCGAATCGGCGCAAATCATCGCCCCGTACCATCGCGTAATCGACAAGGTGACCGAACGGTTCTTGGGCAAGCACAAAATCGGTACCACCGGTCGTGGCATCGGCCCTGCCTATGCGGACAAGATCAACCGTGTTGGCTTGCGTGTGCACGACCTGTTCGATGCCGAACGTTTGCGCGACAAAGTGGAAGCGAGCCTGCACCAAAAGAACCAGGAGTTGGTCAAGCTCTACAACCGCCGCCCCATCGATGCCGGCCAGACCACCGAAACACTTCTCAAGCTCGGTGAACGCCTGCGCCCGTACGTGGCAAACACGTCGCTGCTGCTCAACCAGGCGCTAGACGAGGGCAAGACCGTGCTGTTCGAGGGCGGTCAGGCTACCATGCTCGACGTGGATCACGGCACCTATCCGTTCGTCACGTCCTCCAACCCTACCGCTGGTGGTGCGTGCACAGGCACCGGCGTTGGGCCCACCAAGATTTCGCGTGTTATCGGCGTGGCCAAAGCGTACGTAACCCGCGTGGGCGAAGGCCCATTCCCTACCGAACTCAATGACGACTCGGGCGAGTGGCTGCGCACCCAAGGTCACGAGTTTGGCGTGACCACCGGCAGGCCGCGCCGCTGTGGTTGGTTTGACGCGGTAGTGACGCGCTATGCTACTCAAGTCAACGGGTTGACCGACATCGTGCTCACCAAGCTCGACGTGCTCACTGGCCTGAGCGAAATCCCGATTTGTGTGGCATACGACGTGGATAACGGCGACGGCACCCACACCCGCTACGACGACATGCCCATCGATCAAGATGCATTCGCCCGCGCCACTCCGGTCTACGAAACCATGCCCGGCTGGAGTGAGGACATCTCACAGGTGCACCGTTTCGAAGACCTGCCCGCCAACACGCAAGCCTATGTGAAGCGGCTCGAAGAGATCTCCAACTGCCGCATCTCCGCCATCGGTACCGGCCCGGCCCGCGACCACATCATCGAGGTGCGCTCGCTGGTGGAGTAATTGCACACAGCCTGAGCATCAATGCACCAGCCAAGAACCAGTGGTGAGCGGGTTCTACTCCAGCAATGCGCCGACATGCGCACTGCCTCCTTGCGTCCCACCTCGTCGGCGATGGCGGCATCCGCCAAATCGTCGATGTTGGTGAAGTGACGGTAGAAGGTTGTGCGAGTGATGTGCGCGGCTGCGGCGACCTGAGTGACTGTGATGTTTTGGTACGGTGTGGTCTCGCGTTTAATGACCTGTGTTTCTTCGTTAGATGGTTGTATTGCGTCGTTTCTGTCATTGTTGGGCTGTGAGTGACGTTTTTGTTGCGTGAGACAGTGGTGTCGCGTCATTTCCGTCGCTGACGAGCGGTAAGTGACGTTTTTGCTGCGTTGGGTAATGATGTTGCGTTGTTTCCGTCGTTGAGAGCTTGTTAGCGACGGTTTTGCCGCGTCAGGTTTTGCGTGTGCAAATACATGGTTTTATGTGTTCAGTTAATTGGCCTCCGAGGATTTGCTTCTGCTGGGATGAAAGGGATAACAGCAGAGATAAACCACGTTTCGTGAGTCAATTACTTCGCCGATCATGCAAGTTGTTTGACAGTTGTCCTGCCGCTGGTGATGGGGATGATTCCCATCGACGCCGTGCAAAAGCTGCGGCGTTGCACCTAGTATAACGTTGATTAGAATTTTCGAGTCAGCTCTCTCCAAGTAGCCGCATCTAAAGAAGGCTCATCAAAAAATCGTGCATCTGCTTGCTCTAATGATTTAACTGACTCGGTATGAGAATTGTCACCAGCGAAGCGGCGGAAAGAAATCTCATTTTTGTCACTTTCTACTATCTCGACAGCCTCGACTTCAGTCTCTTCTGCGATTCTGTCTTCATACTGGTCGTCAGTTTCGTCCGATTTTTTCTGCACCTTGTATGTTGGCCACGCCATGAAAAGGTGTTCGTGGGAGCAGACGTCGTTAATGCCTATCTCTTTCTTTCGCCAGTCTATTATATCTGCAACGTATTTAACGTTACTCATCTGTGTGAATACTCCCTCGTATACCCATATGTAAAGTGGAGCTGATGGTAATCGAAACCACGACCTCTTCGATGCGAACGAAGCGCTCTACCAACTGAGCTACAGCCCCAGTGTCTCACAGAGACAACATCACATATTGTAATACTGCCGAAGTACAAGCGCAACACCTGCGGGTTACAGTAGAGCTCGACACTCACAGGGCTTCAAGTTAGCGCAGTCGAACACTTGCGGATTGCCACGCAACGTGTGCTCAATCCTCAGGAAATCTTCAACCTCAACCAAACACCCAAGTCGGGTATGTCGCCCAACATATGTGACCCGGCGCCGTACGCTCACATGTCTAACAGCGCTTCTGCGGTATTCTGGTCGGTGACCAGCGCAGAAACGTAATGTCCCAGCAAGCATGCGCGAATCGCCTTGAGCTTGACTTGCCCCCACGCCACACCGATGACGAGCGGGATGCGTTTGAGTCGTTCCATATCCACAGAGATGGTGCGGTCGCACAAATCACCATGGATATGTCGGCCGCGGGCGTCGAGCAAATGCCCGCAAATATGGCCCACCACGCCGCGCTGGCGCATATCGCGCACAGTAGGCTGGTCCACGTACGCATCGAAGATGTGGCCAAGGCGTTGGTCGGTAACGGCACCGATGCCGACGATGGCCACGTCTGCAGCTCCGCCCAGCGCCAGTGTGGTGGCGATCTGCTGCTCGTGCCGCATGCTCTTGGCCAGTGCTACGTTGGAGAGAATCATAGGCGCCGGCAGTGTGGTGCATGTGCCGCCAAGACGGCTGGCAAGCAGCCGGCATATGTCCGGTGAATCAATCATGGAATTGGTAGGACTCAACGCCCCTATCATTTGCGTCACGTTCGTTTTAGGCCAGTCGCTCACCGGAACTTCGCGCACTGTGGCCGCTACGGCATGACCGTTGGAAACCGTGATCAGCGAGTTGGGCTGGCACAGTTCACTGAATAGCGCAGCGGCGTACCCGGGTACCACTTGGCTGGTGCTTTCACCTGGGCGCACCTCGGCCACACGCACATGTTTCAACTTATATTTGTCGGTAAGTCCTTGCTCAAGTTCGCGTAGGCGTTCCAGACTATGGCTGATGGTGATACGCACCATGCCAGTGCGCCGAGCCTCCTCCAGCAGGCGGGAAATGCTGGGGCGTGAGTAGCCGACCTCGCGTGCCACCTGCGCCTGGGTCTTATTGTCTTCGTAGTAGGAGCGCGCTACACGCAGCATGAGTTCCACATGATCGCGTGACGTACTGGACGCTAATGATTCATCGTTGAACATGTGTTCATTCTATCGCCGGTTTTCCGGATGACGAGCGCTCGCGAAGTGGTAAACGCCATTGTTCCGCGAAAAGTCACACTTCGACGATGAACATTTGTTCACGGAGGGTGTCGCCAACCGCTTCTCGAGGCGCTAGATTGACAATCACAGGCGGCGCAACAGGTGCCAAGCCTTCAATGAAGAAGTCAATACTAAGGAGCAGCAATGGCGTTTGCACGTACCATTCTCGGAGACGTAGATCCCAGTACCCTTGGCGTGGTGGATTGCCACGACCACCTCATCCGCGTCGGTGCGGGTGAGGTCTACATCGATGGCGACCATCAGCTCGATTCCGTGCCCAAGGCCGAAGAAGAGGCCACGCGCTTTGTGGACGCTTCCAAGAACTGGAGCAAGAACGGCGGCACGGTGGTTGACATGTGCCCCATCAACTGCGGCCGCGACCCGGAGAAGCTGGCCGAGGTGGCTCGCGACGTTGACGGGCTGCAGGTCATCGCCGCTACCGGTTTCCACCGTGAGCACGTCTACCTGGAGACGCAGTCCCACTGGATCAACCGTTATTCTGTCGACCAGATTGCCGAGCTGGTCATCGCGGACATTCGCGAGGGCATTGACCAGAACGATTATTCCGGTCCGGTCGTTAACCGCAGCAAGTACAAGGCAGGTGTCATCAAGGTGGGTACCGCATACGGCAAGATCACCCCGTTTGAGCACAAGTGCCTTGAGGCCGCAGCCATCGCGTCCATCGAGACCGGCGCCCCGATCAACACGCACACCACTTTCGGTACCTGCGGCTTGGAGCAGGCGCAGGAGTTCATCAAGTTGGGCGTGCCTGCAGACCAGATTGCCATCGGCCACATTCAGCGCAACGCCGACGTCTACTATTTGGAGCAGATTCTCGATCTTGGTGTTTACCTTGAGATCGACGGCACGTACCGCATCAAGTATCAGCCGGATGTGAACCGCATCAACGAGCTTGCCGCCTTCAAGAAGGACGGCTATGAGGATCGCATCCTGCTGGGTACCGACTCCGGCAAGCGCTCTTACCAGAAGGCGTACGGTTCGGTGACCGGTGTGGACTACAACCCCGCCGTGGACGGCCCGCGCATGATTGCCGAAGGCTTCGACCCCGAGTATGTGGACAAGCTGCTCATGAAGAACGCGCAGACCTTCTTCACTATGCGTAAGGATGCCTGAGATGAGCGGAAACATTACGAGTCCGGAACGTCCCAAGCTGCAAATCGCGCTCGACACCACCGACATGCCCAGTGCGCTGCGCCCGCTCAACCAAGCGATCGATCAGATCGATGTGATTGAGTGCGGCACCATTCTCATCATTGCCGAAGGGCTCAAAGCAGTGCGTGAAGTGCGCGCGCTGTACCCCAACAAGACGATTCTGGCGGATGTGCGCATTGCCGAGGCAGGTGCGCTCATTGCCCGCAACTGCTTCGAAGCCGGTGCGAACTGGGTTTCCGTGGTGGCCGGGGCCTCCATGACCACTGTCGAGCAGGTGGTGAAAGTCGCTGACGAGTTCGGCGGCGAGGTGCAGATCGAACTCGGTGAGACTTACGACCCGGAGCAGGCGCGCGAATGGCGCCGGCTGGGGGCCAAGCAGGTCATCGTGCACCGTTCGCGTGACGCCGAGGTGGCAGGAAAGCTCACTTGGGGTCCCAACGACATCGCCCGGATCAAGGAGCTGCACGATATGGGCTTCATGGTTACCGTCACTGGCGGCGTGAAGGCTGAGGATCTGCCCTTCTTCAAGGGGGCTCCGGTGGGTGTGATCATCTCTGGGCGCGGCATCGTCAAGGCGGACGACCCGCTGGCGGCAGCCACGCATCTGCAGGACGTGATTGGTGAGGTGTGGGCCTGATGAGCAGCGTGAGGCTCGGCATCTACGAGAAAGCTCTGAAACGCGCCGATGATTGGGATTCGTTCCTCTCCGGCGTGCGTCAAGGCGGCTTCTCCTTCATGGATTTGTCTGTGGATGAGACCCCGGAGCGCATGGCGCGGCTCGACTGGACGGCCAAGCAGGCGCGTCAGTTCCGCGAGGCTGCTGACCGGCAGCAGGTACAGGTGGGAGGCATGTGCCTGAGTTGCCACCGCAAGGTAGGGCCTGGTTCCGCCGATCCGGAGGTGCGGCAGGAAGCGGATGACATCTTCCGCAAGGCCATCGACCTGTGCCACGAAGCCGGCATCCCAGTGGTGCAGGTGGCAGGGTACTACGCCTACTACGAAACCCCTGATTCAGGTCAACGTGAGCGCTACGTGGATTCGCTACGCCGCGCGGCCGCCTATGCGGCTCAAGCCGGCGTGATGCTGGGCATCGAGAATGTGGACGGCAACGACGTGACTTCCATCTCCAAAGGGTTGGAAGTCTGCGACGAGGTCGGTTCTGCATGGCTCACCATGTACCCCGACATCGGCAACTTGGCCGAGCAGGAACTCGATACTGTGGCCGAACTCAAGGCAGGGCAGGGGCGCATGCTGGCCATTCATGTCAAAGACGTTCGCCCGGGAGAGCCGCGCCGAGTCCCTATGGGAGAAGGCACGGCTGACTTTAAGGCCGCATTTGCCGAGCTGAAGCGGCAGGAGTGGTCGGGGCGCATGATGCTCGAGATGTGGAACGATGACGCACCCGACTCCAGTGAGATTTCCGCAGCTGCGCGGCGTAAGGTCGAAGGCTGGCTTGATGAGGCCGGCATTGAGATCGAACGACCGTAGCTGGCATGGCCTGCAGGCTGCCGCTGTGCCGCCGCCTTTCCGTGAGGATGGCGGTGCGGTGGCTTCCGTACCGGCACAAGCATTGCGGCCCTAGGCTTGATGAGCCTGTGCTGTTACCAATCAACCAGTATCAACCACAACCACAACTCAAAAACCGTATCAATCGCCGCGCACCGCAGCGGTAGCACGGCGATTGCGCTGCTGTTCGGAACATGGATGCCCCGAACGGCAGCGCAGACATAGCGATATGCACACGCATGGCGCCCGCGCGCCACACACGAGGAAGTGTAAACTCATGGCAAAATATGATGTCTCTACTATTGGCGAAGGCCAGATTCGATTCACGGTGAAGAATGGCGAACGCCTCATGTTCACCCGTTCCGTACACATGAACCCGGCCTGTTCCGAAGCGAACGTGGCTGGTCTGCTCTCGCAACTGGGACGCAGCACGCTGTGGACGAGTTCGCTGCCCAAGGGCGACTTGGGGGATTACATCCTCTCCGAGTATCGTTCGGTCGGCGTGGATATGAGCACCATGGTGCGCAAGCCCGAAGGGCGCACGGCACTCTATTTCATGGAGCCGGGTGCCGGCCCCATGCCCGCCAACGTCATCTATGACCGCAACTGGACAGCCTTCCGTGAGACCGGGGTGGAGGACTACGACTGGGACACCATGCTCGATACGCGCATCATGTTCCTCACCGGCATTACCGCCTCGTTGACGGACACCACCGCTGAAGTGGTGCGTTACGCCTGTGATGAGTCGATCAAACGTGGTGCGAAGGTGGCGCTCGACGTCAACTTCCGCCGTAAGTTGTGGAGCGGGGAGAAGGCGCGCGAAGTGCTGACCCCCATTGCCGAGCAGGCCAGCATCCTCTTCTGCTCTATCTCCGACGCGCAGAAGGTGTTCGGCATCGAAGGTACGCCCGAAGAGGTGACCGATGAGCTGATGAAACGCTTCAATCCGGAATATGTGGTGTCCACCAACCATATGGAGGGGCCGTACCTGCGCACCCATGAGGGCTTCAGCGAGTACCACACCACTGAGGTGCCGGTGATCGACCGGCCTGGAGCGGGTGATTCGTTCGTGGCTGCCACACTGCACGGGTATCTCTCCGACGAGGTATCTGAGGGCGTGAAGTGGGGGCAGCGTGCTTCCGAGTTCGCGCTCACTCACAAAGGTGACTTGACCCGTATTCGTCCCGACGAGCTGCACATCCCGCTCGGCGCAGACATCGACCGGTAAATATTAAGCCGGTGATCATCAATCCGGTAGATGTCAGTCGGTAAGTATCGACCGATGAACGCTGGCTGGTAATCCCGATGGCGACTGTCCGTGCCGCTGCTGACGGTCGCCATTTATCCGCTCTATCTCCTCCGCTTCGTCCCATCTGCGTCTGCTGGCGCGGTTTCGGGAGGGCCGGCCACACGTGGGCATGCAGACTTGCACGGTATGTGTCAATGAGCATGTTTCACGTGAAACAACTGCAAATGTCACAGCGGAAGGGTGAAGATCTTCCAGCTTCATGCTTCCGCTGTGTCGAACCCTATGGAATACTAAGGAAATATCATGAGTAATACCGCTAATGCCGTGGCGCCACCGGTCGCCGCGTACGAACAGATGGACGCCCGCCCGCTGACCGGTCATCAGAAAAGTTTGGTGACCTTGGCTATCTTGGGTAACGTGTCGGAATTCTTTGACATGTTCCTCATCGGCTTTGTTGTCTCTCTGCTCACCTCCGCCTGGAATCTGACCGGTACCGAGGCCGGTGTCATCCTGGCTTGCTCGGGCTTGGGCACTGTCATCGGGTCGATTATGTGGGGCCGTCTGGCCGATCGCTTTGGCCGCAAGACCGCTTTCCAGTGGTGCGTCATCTGCTTCGTGCTGTTCACCGCGCTCTCCGTCTTCCTGCCCGACCGTGCCTGGGTGCTGCTTGCCATACTGCGTATTGGCGTCGGTGTCGGTGTTGGCGGCCTCAACATCACCTCTATCCCGTACGTGCAGGAGTTCGTGCCCAGCAAGAACCGCGGTATGCTCTCCGGCCTGACCTCCGTGTTCATCCCTCTCGGCCTGCTGCTCGGCTCCATTTCCCAAAGCCTCGTCGGCGACAACTGGCGTGTGCTGGTTGCCATCGGCGTGATTCCAGTCCTGCTGCTCGTCTGGCTGCACTACGTTCCTGAATCGCCCCGCTTCTACCAGAGCATCGGCGAGGATACCAAGGCTCGCGAGTCTCTGGCTTGGGCCATGGAAATTCCGGTCGAAGAGGTCGGCACACTGCCTCAGCTGAAGGTCGAGGAGAAGGCAGGCTACCGCGAGTTGATCCAAGGGCATACAAAGTCGCTGCTCATCATCAGCGTCGGTTCCTTCTGCTTCATTCTCGGCAGCTTCGCCATCCAGTCCTGGGGCCAGACCCTGCTCAAGGATGCGTTCGGATTCTCCACCCAAATGGTGGCGTATCTTTTCATGGGCGTCTCCGTGGCTGACTGCATCGGTCGCTTCGGCTCCGCTTGGCTTGCCGACCGCATCGGCCGTCGCTGGACACTCTTCATCTTCGGTATGATCGGTGCAGCTGGCTGCTTCTATGCCGCCTTCTTCCACACCTCCGGCTGGGCGTTCTACATCGCCGTGCTCATCATCATGACCTTTGCGGACGGTGCCTTCGGCATCCTCAACGCGTTCGGCGGAGAGCAGTTCCCCAACGATGTGCGCTCCACAGGTTTGGGCTTGGGCTATGGCATCGGCGCGCTGGCCAAGGTAGTGGGACCGGCGCTCATGGGTGCTCTGGTGGGCGGCAGCTTCGTCGCGACGCACATCGACATCTCCGTGGTCACCACGGCGTTCTCCTTCTTCGGTATCTGCTTGGTTATCGGTGCGATTGTGTACCTCTTTGCCAAGGAAACCCGTGGCAAGGATCTGGAAAGCCTGTAAACAGGGCTTGGTAACTGGGCTTGTTGCATCGGCTCGGCAACAGTAGAGCCGATGCAACAAGCACGTTGTGCCAGAAACCTGCATACATACGAGAATATGTGTGCGTATATCACATTCGATGGTGCAGTAGCGGTAGCTAGTACCTACTCATTCTCCTTTTTCTTCTTCGGCAGTCGAGCAGCTGTGTCGCAGTGTTCGGTGGCAACATTGACATTTGTTTGGCTGACGAGGTGACTTTACACGTACAAAAACAAAGGTGTTTCTTATGGCTTCTTTATCTGATTTTTCTCCCGAAGTGCGCTCCGAAGTGAAACTGGTGCGCGAGCAGGTAGCCGCGCTGCACGACCAACTCATTAAATGGGATTTGGTGGTGTGGACGGCTGGGAACGTCTCGCAACGGCTTCATTCTGCCGATTTGATGGTGATCAAACCTTCCGGTCTGCGCTATGAATACCTGACCCCCTCGTCGATGGTGGTCACCGATCTGGAAGGCAACGTGGTGGACGGTGCCGAAGCACCCAGCTCCGACACGGCTTCTCACGGCTACATCTACCGCCACATGCCGGACGTGTACGGTGTGGTGCACACGCACTCCACATACGCCACCGCGTGGGCGGCTACTGGGCGGAATATTCCCTGCGGTTTGACCATGATGGGCGACGAGTTTGGTGGCCCTGTCCCGGTCGGTCCGTTCCGGCTCATCGGCTCCGAGGAGATCGGCAAAGGCGTGGTGGAGACATTGAAGGAGTATCCGCATTCGCCGGCGGTACTCATGCAGAACCATGGGCCCTTCACCGTCGGCAAGGACGCGGAAGGCGCGGTAAAAGCCGCCGCCATGACCGAGGAAGTGGCGCGCACCATGTGGGCTGCTGAGCAGCTCGGCGGTGCCAAACCCATCGCTCAAGTCGACATCGACAAGCTCAACGACCGCTACCAGAACGTGTACGGGCAGTGAGTGTGCCGTTAGGTCAGTAGCAACGAACGCAAGTAGGTTGCTTGGCGCAGCGTGAGTTTGCACGTGCAAACCGTGGAATGAGCACGAACTGAATATACAGGCCGACCGGTAGCCATGTGGTGTTGCCGGTCGGCCTGTTTGCTGCGGGCAACAATTTGGAGCGGTGAAGGTCATCATTCTATGTCGCGGAATGTTATTTGCATCAAATTTGTATCGCCTTGAGATTAAAATTAGCGATGATATAGGCGTGTTGTCTATACAAATAATGAAGGAGTCGGCTATGACGCATACAGTCAGTGCTGCTCTCAACTTGCAGAATTGCGGGAGGTGGGGCGTTTCTAGGCATTTAGGCTGTAATCACCTTCCTACTTCTCGTAGTTGAGAAATATAGGAGAGATGATAGGGATGGGTACTTATATAGAATCTATTGAGTCGTTAGATATCGACCACTCTGCCCAATTTGATGAAAAGTACCAGCTTGCTAAAAGTAAGCTGGCCAACGTGCACACGCAAAACCTAGAAGGTATCGACCGAGCTAGGCCAAGTCAATTGCAAAGTACCCTTGAGGATTTGAATACTGATTTTATTCAGAAGCTAGAAGCTGAGAAAACGTCAATTTCAAAGCGTAAGGGCGAGCTTGCAAAAAAGCGTTCAAAATATTTAATGATTGAGTGGGGATTGATTATTGTAGGTTTCGTGATTGCGCTATTTGACGGTGCTGCTAGGGAAATTGGTAGTACTGTGTGTGCAGCAGGTGTTGTATGTGCTTTTGTATTCAAGGCGATTACAGATGGGGCAGCTAAGGCACTGGCTGCTGAGTGGGCAGGGTTTTTTGAACCTTATATAGCGAAGTTTGGCAACGAGGAGACTCTTCATGAGCCCGCTACTGGTCTCTATAAAGAGATTGACGATTTGTATCTGGACAGTATGACGGAGCAGGAGCGTGGTTTCGAAAAGCAAAATAGGCAAATGAATAGGCAGATGGCGGCTTCAGCTGAGCAAGCTGCCCAAGCACAGGCACTGGCTACTGCTCAGATGGAGCAGCTGAAGGAGATGAACGATGCCCAGAAGGCAGTGTTTGGGAAGAAGTAGTCTCTGTTCATGAACAGTACGAGCAAAACTGGCGGTATGGTGCACTATGCCAATTGTTGATGACGAAATGGTCTGCCCCGGTTGTGGGGCAGCCATTGAAAAAGAGCAAAAAGTCTGTGAATATTGCGGTCGTAAATTGACCGTTACGGCGCTGACGTTCAAGAGCATGCGCAAAGCCACGCTTCGCGAATCCGAGCGCTTTCTTAAAACGTACCAAGGTGCGCTTAAGGATTCGCCTGATAATCCGCAGGTGCTGGCTTCGCTTGGCTTGGTGCTGATGGGGCGTGGTCAATATCAGGAGGCTGCTGCAAAGCTGGAACGCGCCATGAGCAACGGCTCGGACAATCCTGATGTCGTGTTTCATGCTGCCTTAGCGCGGTATAAGTGCAAGAAACCGTTCCAGATCAAATTGGCAGAAGGCAAATCGATTATTTCGACCATAGATTCTGCGATAACAATGAACCCGGATCCGCAGTATTTCTACGCGAAAGCGGTGATCATTCGAGAAGTGTTTGAAAAACGGTATTTGAATTATCGTGAGCGATCGAATGATGTGCTGGCTCAAGCAGGAAGTCTGACGGAAGACGATCGGGCCGAGATGGACGCGATACTCGCAGACTAAGCAAATACCACGCAAATAAAGGGAAGGAACAACAATGTCAGGTACCTCACCAGCAATTCTTGAGGCCATGAGACAACGGGCCATGGCCGCGTGCAATATCTTTGATGAAGAAGAGGTTGGCGACATTGCGCCAATCACCTATATTGAACCGGCCGGTGCCCGCGATTTCGTTACGGTATGGATGTTTGGCAACAACCGCATTCTTTCTGCGATGTTCGAGTTGACGGCCGAGCTGGATTCCATGGGCAAGCCTCAAGGAGCCTTCATTGAGGAATATCTGTTCCAGAATGTGGATTCCATCAAGGTTGATGACTATGGATGCGTCATCTGCTTGAATGGCGGCAAAAAAATCGAGCTTAAATCCAACAGCCAAGAAGGTGTGGAATCGTTCAAAGCTTCGGCAAATGGACTTTCGGCATTGTGGCGTGAATATGTCAACAAGCCGGCGATGAGTGCGAGCGACATTCAAGCGCTTGTTGCAGCACTGCAGCAGGCAAAGTAGTACGCGCTTCACTTACGCTACGGCAGCGAGCGACCCCATTAGTGTCAGGCGAAAACAGCTTGGCTGATGGGGCCTCTCTAAAGCGTACGGCACTACCATATGGAAGAAGGACTGATGTCATTATTTGGAAAGAACCCCAATGAGGTGGCGTATGAAGGTGAGCAGAAGCACATTGCAGATGTGCTGAAAAATCGTTCCACCAACGATACGTTGATTTTCAAAAATCCCGAGGAAGACTTTAACAACGGCAGTACGCTGGTCGTCGAACCTGGTGAGCAAGCGATATTTATGAATGAGGGACGGATCGAACAGGTATTTGACCCGGGAACATATACGCTGCTTTCCGAAAATTATCCCTTTATTTCGCGTCTTCGTAATGCTCTTTCTGGAGCGGTTTCGAGTTTTCACTGCCTCGTTTTCTTCGTGCGCACAGCGTCTGGGCATGAAATCAAGTGGGGTACTGATGCGCCGATCAAGGTATACGACAAAGCGTTGGCCGATCAATTTACCGGTATCGGCATCGAAACTGAGGTCAGAGCGCGAGGAGCGTACCGCGTAAAAGTGAGTGATGCCGGCGTCTTACTCACTAATCTGATAGGCAGCAATTATGATCTGACGCAGCAGGAATCGCTGCGAGATTTCTTCCGCAGCCAGTTCTTAGGCAATATTGTTTCGTTGCTTACCCAAGAGTTAACCGCGTGGAATGGCCCGCTTCTGGCGGTTCCTGCCAATGCGGTGACGTATGCGGCTCAGATTGAGCAGGCGCTGGCACCCATCATTGCTGACTATGGTCTGCAGATGTTGAACTTCTCCATTTCCGCTTTGGAAATCGTTGATAATGAGCAGCGTAGAGAAGCACAGGATCTTGCTTCTGAAAACAGGCGCAACTACTTCGGGAAAATGGCTGAGGGTGCTGGGAATGCGGCATTTGCGCAAGGTCAGCAGCAGGCGTATCAGACATATGGCACTAATTATCAGCAGGCAGAAGTGCTTAACGCGATGAACGAGACCGCAGCAAATCCCGGGTCAGATGGGTCAGCATTGCTGGGTGCTGGTATGGGTCTTACGATGGGCGCTGGCTTGGGGCAGGTTGTTCCCGGTATGTTGAACGAGACCATGCAAGCCGCCAGCGGTCCTGCTTCCGGGATGCCTGGTACACAAGCGGGTGCGCAAGGTCAGCAATCGGCACAAGCAAGCGCCGAGGCAGTGGCACCGCAGACTGAGGACTCTCCAGTGGAACGTCTTGGCCAGTTAAAGAAACTGCTTGATGCAGAGTTGATTTCGCAAGAAGAGTTTGATGCGAAAAAAGCAGAGATTCTGAAGAGCTTGTAAGGAGAAGGTGATTGGTATGCAGTATTTGGCTTCTATAGTGGTCAGCGCATTTTGCCTAGTGGATGTTGTTGCATTCGTTATGCAGATTTCTACGTACGGTTTTGTTCCGCCAGCCCAAATGGTGGTTATGGTATTTTTGCTGGTGTTTACAGCGCTGGTGTGGGCGGCCCAGCTCCATCGCGACAAGGCCGATCCTGCACAGCCGGACAGCAACAACTTGTATTACCGAGTGATTGCTGATAACGGCGTGTTCCCGATCGTTGCGTTCATGGTTCAGTTTGTGATAGCTTCGCTCTACCTTGGCGCTTGGGATCAACCAGCTGATAATGCGATGGGGCTGGTATTCCGACGTGTGTTACCAACAGGCATTTTTGTGCCATTGGTTATTGAATTGGTGCTTGCTGTTGTTGTGGTGGTTTTGTGGGTTGGTAATGATAAGGCCAATCGTCATACCGTTGCAGTACAGCAGGTGAGGCAGCAGAAAGTTGCGCACAATCAGCAGATTGCTTCGCTAGTTACTATGGCGCAGTCTCATGTTGACGAGTCCAATCCGGCGGCTGTAGCGAACATGCAGTTTATTGCGCAGAAAGTGTCCGCGCTGCCGCTCAACATCAATCCTGCGACGCAGATTTACTACGATCAAGCCGTGCAGGCTTTGCAAGAAATGTCTATGCAGTCAGATCCTGCCAGTGCAGAACTAGTGCAAAGCGTTCGCGACAATATTGCGCGCGTGCGGTAGAAAGACACGGTAATCGGTGGTGCGGCTGTTATGGTGACGGACGCACCACCGATTATTGTCTGGGGTATGTAACAGTGCTGCGATGCGGCAGACATTTAACCTGCTAAGTTGTTATGGTAATTGCTTTACCTCAAAATGGCGGTGAAACGAATTCCACCGCCTACAGAAAGACTCCGTACGAGGGCCTTCTGCCGAGCCACCTCGGACGAACCAAAGTTGCTCTACGTGCAAGGGTCAATTTAGCAAATTCTAATTACAAACGCAACATAAACAGGCCATTCATTCAGCGATTCGCTGTTTTGCTGTTGCAAACAAATTGTCTTCGTGGAGCTTTTCGGTGCCCTCGCCCTCGCCCTCGCCCTCGCTCGTGCTCGTGCTTGCCGTGTACCGTAATCGTCGTATGGCTTAGTGATGTCCAACTTGGCTGAGTAGTAACGCAACATAACCGACGCTGAGATAATGTAGGCGACGGTTGTGATGCGAAAAGTGAGTGGTGTGCAGCGTAACCGACGTTGAGCGAATCTAAGCGTCGGTTACGCTGCGAAAAGTGAGTGGTACGCACCCAAACCGTCGCTGAGTTGGTGTGAGCGTCGGTTTAGGTGCGTAGTGCCACAGTAGTGATAGCGATTCCGCCCTACATATCCTCCACAACCAAGTAGGTCATCTCCAGTGGGCCGTGCACGCCGACTACCAGCACCATTTCGATGTCGCCAGTGGAGGAGGTGCCGGTGATGAAGTTGAGGTTGGAAGTCTCCAGCCTGCCGGCCTTGATTTCCGCATCGTAATAGTCCATCGCCTGGCGGGTACGCGGCACGATCTTCGATTTGCTGATCACGCTCAGGTAGTGCACCGGCAGGAAATGGAATGCGCGACCTTGCCCAGGGGTGGTGGGTGCAGTGATGGTGCAGCTTTCGGCGCACAGGAAATCCGCAAACCCGATGGCGGCCTGTGCCTCGGACGCTGTGGTCACATTTGCTTCGCGCCCGGCCCCCGGAGTCCAATAGGTGGGTGCCGGGTCGAGAGATTCGCGCCACTCATTGAGCCCATAGTCGGCAAAACGCTTGTCGTCCGTAGGCAGCATGAGGTGCCCGTCGGCCTTGTCGTCCACAAAGCTGCTCAGCGCTGCAGGCAGGCCGGCCTTGCTGCACGTCTGAAAGTCCACGTGCACTGCGGGCGCATTTTTGCGAGCGATTTCCAGCAGCTCGTCTTGCGTGTGGCCGGAGAGCGTGGAATCAGGCAGGTCGTTGACCGGCACCAGCGGATTGTCGGCCAGCTGGTGGCGTGGACGGCCGCTTTTCTCGGCTAGATAGTTGAGGAATGTTTCGCGATCAGTCATCTCAGGCGTCCTTTCCTTGGGATGAGGCACTATCGGTTCCGGTGCTGCGGTTCTGCGTATTGCCGGAGTTCGGCTGCGAGGCGGTGCGGTCTGCTTGAACCGCGCGCCCGCTCATCTCTTCGCGCACCACGTCGGCAGCGCGCTTGCCATATGTCTCAGCCTCAATGGAACCGAGCGACACTGGCACTGTGTCGGCGCTGAGCGGACTGGTCTTGTCGTTTCCTTCGCGGCGCTTGGAAACGCTGTTGTCGTACGAGCCGAAGCTGTTGCGCGCATCGCCGCCGTTACTGGTTCTGCGCTCGCTTAACGGTGCGGCATTCGGGTTCTTGGCCAGCACCGCAGCTTGGGTGCGGCTGAACTCCTCGGCCGAGCCCTGCGCCTTCTTGCGCTGGTTGAACCAGGTGCGGAAGTTCTTGGAGTGGGCGGGAGGTTCGGGCAGGTCGCGCACCTTGGTCCAGCCGCCGAACACGAACGGCATCCATTCCTCGTGCTTGCCGTTGGAGTCGAAGTTCTTGGCAGTGTCGGGCATACGCGTGGTGTTGCCTGCGGCATCGGTGGCCTTGTGGCCCTTCTTGGCCAGCGCGTTCATGGCCACGTGGTCGAACGTGAGCGCGGTGCGGAACAGCGAGGAATGACCGGTGCCCATACCCACCACCTTCATCACGGTATCGGCGATGAGATCGGCCTGATGGTTGTCGTTCATCTGAATTTCGCGGTGCTTCAAAATCAGCTCGTGCAGCGGAATCTTGACCGGGCAGGTGGCCGTGCATGAGGCGCACAGGCTGCACGCGTACGGCAGGTCGTGGAAGTCCTCGTAGTCGCCCTGCAGAATCGGGGAGAGCACGGCGCCCACGGGGCCGGGGTAGATGGAGCCGTAGCCTTTGCCGCCGATGTGGCGGTAGATGGGGCACACGTTGAGGCATGAGGCGCAGCGGATGCACTGCAGGATTGGCTCAAAGACGGTGCCCAAGGCGTTGCTGCGGCCGTTGTCCACCACGACCACGTAGAAGTCCTCCGGCCCGTCGCTTTCGCCCTCTACCTGCGGTGAGGTGAACGTGCAGTAGGAGGTGAGCTTGGAGCCGACGGCGGAACGAACCAGCAGGTTGTCCATCGTTTCGGCCTCTTTGAGGCTGGGTACCATGCGCTCCATGCCCATTACGACCACCTGGGTTTTGGGGATGGCCATGGAAAGATCGGCGTTGCCCTCGTTGGTGACGATGTTGACCATGCCGGTGTCGGCCACGGCGAAGTTGCAGCCGGTGATGCTCATGTCGGCCTCGAGGAAACGTTCGCGCAGCACCTTGCGGGAGAAGCGCGCCTCTTCTTGCGGATCGTTGCTGCCTTCGTAGCCGAGCTTGTCGTGGAACACCTGCTGTACGCGGTCGCGGTCCTTGTGGATGGCGGGGAACACAAGGTGCGTGGGCTCGTCCCAGCCGTCCTCTTCGAGAATGAACTCGGCCAAATCCGTTTCGGTGACGTTGAGCCCCGGCACGGTAAGCAGCGCAGGGTCGAGTCCGATTTCGGAGGTGACCATGGACTTGGATTTGACGACGTGCTTGACCTGCTTCTCGCGCGCCAGGTTCACGATGAAATCGCGTGCTTCCACGTCTGTCTGTGCAAAGAAGACATGCCCGCCACGCTTCTCGACGTTGTCGCTGAACTGTTCGAGATAGTCGGGCAGGTAGCGGATCACCTGCTGGCGAATCTGCTCGCCCAGGTCGCGCCAACCTTCCCAGTTGCCCAGTTCGGCGCGTGCGGTTTCGCGTTTGACCCACTGGGCGTCCTGTGCTTTGGCCACGGCGCGTTGGCCGAAGGTGTCCTGTTCGGCTTCTTCCAGACGCTGAGCGAAGGGCAGTTCGCTGCTGCGGATCATGGTGCCGGTTTTCTTGCCGGTGCGTTTGAACATTGTGTCGTTCGAGAATGCTGTCGTGCTCATGCCACTGCCTCCTGTGCTTCCTGCGCGTTGGACTTGGCGAGGTATTCGCGGTCGAGTGCATCGCGTTCCTCGGCGCTGATATAGCGCACGCGGCTCATGTCCACGTTGCTGTTGAGCACTTCTGCCAAGTGCATGATGGTAATCGGCTTGCCTTCACGGTTGAAGCGCCCGCCGATGTTCATCAGGCATCCCGGATCGCAGGAGATGAGTACGTCGGCACCGGTGCTTTCCACGTCGGCTACTTTCTCGTCCACCATCTGGCGCGAAATTTCCGGCATCTTCATGGAAAACATGCCGCCGAACCCGCAGCAGTTCTCGATGTGCGGCAGTTGCGCCAGGTTGAGACCCTTGACGTGCTCCATGAGAATGAAGGGGCTTTCGCGCTCGCCCAGCAGGCGGGTCATGTGGCAGGAGCGGTGGTAGGTGGCGTTCACGTTGAGTTCGGCGCCGGCGTCGAGCACGCCCAGCACGCGGTACATGAATTGCGAGAACTCGTAGACCTTGCCGGCCAGCTCATGTGCTTTGGCCTGGTATTCGGGGTCGTCTTTGATGTGGAACTGCAGTTCCTTGAGCATATTGACGCAAGAACCGGCAGGGCCGACGATGTAGTCCGCATCCACGCTCAGCAGGGCGTCGACCTCGTTGTGCATGGTCTGTTTGGATTCCTTGACGTAGCCGCTGTTGTAGGTGATCTGGCCGCAGCAGATCTGCTGCATGGGCATGAACGTCTCGCATCCGAACCGTTCCAGCACCTCGACCATGGCTTTGCCGACGTTCGGAAACATCAGGTCGACCAGGCAGGTTGAGAAAATGACGACTTTCATTTCTGCTCCTTGCGTCTTCGGCGTTGCCGCGCGAGGTGGTGGAGCTGACCCATATCGGTGAGACTGAAAGGCCGAACTGGAAGACGCCATATGCCGCGTAACAAGCCGTTTCATACGACTTCACTACAACCTTAGGGTAAGCCTTTGCGTTGATTGTGCGGCGGCGTGTTGCTCATTTCCGCTAAATGTCAATGTGATATTGATTACATTTTGTGGGGTTGAGCACGCTTGCTGGGGTTAGATGCGCTCCGCTGCCCGTGCGTATACAAATCCGTCGTCGCGGACGCTGACGACAATCACCTCCATGCAGTGTGCGGTTCGGTTGAGCTGGTACACGATGCGAATGCCGTCCGCGCGCAATTTGACCTTAAGGAGCGTGCCACAGCATTGATTGAGCTGACACATATATGGACATTGACGCAGATATCGACAGAAAACGGGCTATTTTTGTCGATATCTGTGTCAATGTTGCCAAGCATGTGCTTGCTGTGCCGGCATGTGGCAAGGAACGCGTGGGCTGTTGCGCAGGCCGGTGTCGGTGCATTTGGCGGGTTGAGTGCTGCGCAGGCGGGGGTTGGGTGCGCTTGGTGGGTCGACCGCCGATAGGCGGTGTGTCGGTGCGCCCAGTGGTGTCTGATGCGCTGAGTGAGGGCGGATCGCAGCCCTGCCGGTAGGCATCGCTCTTCGCGCCGTCAATAAGACCGGTCTGCTCCATACAATAGGTGCATGGACGCTTCGCTTGACACTCCGATTTCCTCGCTGCTCACCAACAAACGGCGGGTGAGCGCGCTCAAGGCTTTAGGCATAGTGAGTGTGGGCGATGCGCTTACCTATTATCCGTTCCGTGTCACTGAGCCGGTACCGCTACGTGCAGTGAGGGAAGCGCGTGCTGGGGAGGCTATGGCGTTTGCCGGCGTGACGCAGATGGTGCGCGTGGTGCCGATGGGGGGCAGACGCGGTTTCCGGCTGGAAGCGGTCGTGGGCGATGAGGATTTCGCCGCCTCTCGTCACGTTGCGCCGTCGAGTGCGAGGCTGGTGTTCTTTTCTCATAAAAAGCCGTATATGGACTGGATGAGTGCGCGGCTGCGGGGCGGATCGCATGTGGTGGTGGCCGGCAGCCCCAGTGAGTTCAACGGGCAACTGCAATTCACCCACCCCGAAGTCCTCACCATCGCACCGCATGCTGACGGTGCCGGTGCTTTTGATGGCATACTTGGCAGCGCGGCCAAGGGGCAGGGCACTGTGCAGGGAAATGAATCTGATGCTTTTACGCTCGACTCCGCAGGTGCCATGTCTGCCACGTCCCTGCCGGCCAGCGGTTCGAATCTTAAGTTCGACGCAAACACCGAAGAAGAAGCGCTGGGGCGAGTATGCCGCCCACGCCCGGTCTATCATGCCAACTCCCGCATCTCCAGTGAGCACATTCATGAGTCGATTCTCAGCATGCTTGAAACGGTGCAGGACGCTGATGCCATTGCTGATGTACTGCCGGCTTCAATAATCGATGAACGTCGGATGTTGCACCGTGCCCAAGCCTTCGCGGCCGTGCATAACCCGCAGTCCACCGGCCAGTTCAGAGAAGGTCTTGAGGCCTTGCGCTACGAGGAAGCGTTTGTTTCACAGGTTTCCGTGCTGCAGGCGCGGCTTGCCTCGCGGCAGGCTGACGCGTTTATGTGCGCCAATACCGGCCTGCGGGAGCGTTTCATCGATTCTCTGCCGTTCGCATTGACCGCCGGGCAGCGCGAGGTCATCGATGAGATGGGCGAAGACATGCAGCGCGACTACCCGATGCAACGGCTGCTGCAAGGCGAGGTGGGTTCCGGCAAAACGGTGGTGGCTCTGGCTGCCATGCTGCAAGCCGTGGGATCGGGCGGGCAAGCGGTGCTCGTGGCTCCCACCCAGGTTCTGGCCGAACAGCATATGCACACCATCGCCGCGCTGGTGCAAGCGATGGCAGGCAGTGCACATGAGGGCAGCGCGCGCGATGACGGTGAAGATGCCGCAGGCAGCGGCAATGGTGAGCAAGACGTGCCGGTGGTGCTGCTCACCGGAGGCATGAAACTCACCGAACGTCGCCAAGCCTTGGCGCAACTGGCCAGCGGCGAACCGTGCATAGCCGTCGCCACGCACGCTGCGTTCTCAAAGCATGTGCAGATGCCGAACCTGGCGCTCGCCGTCATCGACGAACAGCACCGGTTTGGTGTGGAGCAACGCGAGGCTCTCAAAGCCAAGGGCGAGAAGACTCCGCACCTGTTGGTCATGACTGCTACCCCCATCCCACGTACCGCTGCAATGACCTGGTTTGGCGATCTCGAGATTTCTTGGCTTACCGAACTGCCCGGGGGGCGCAAGCCGATTCGCACAGTGGTGGTGCCCGAGGCGGACAATGCCACTATGGCGCGTATGTTTGCTCATCTTCGTGCGCGCATCAATGCAGGAGAGAGGGCTTACGTGGTCTGCCCGCGTATCGAAACCGATGAGGAACGTGCGGCGCAGGCAGAGGTGGTTGGCAGCATGGGAGTTGGGGCTGCCAGTGTGGCTGATAGGAAGCGCGGCCGGCGTGCCTCTGTGCATCAGGATGAGGAAGAGCCTGATTTCGTTGAGGTGGATGCGGACTTGGACGAGAGGGAAGAAAGCGAACCCAAGCCGCCGCTGCACGCGGTCAGTGAGATTGCGGCGCGCTTGTCGTCGCTGCCCCAATTCCAAGGCGTTGCGTTCGATACGCTCACAGGGCGTGACACCGACGAGGATAAGCAGCGGGTCATGGCCGGTTTTAAGGCCGGCGATACGCAGATTCTGGTAGCCACTACTGTCATTGAGGTTGGTGTGGATGTGCCGCAGGCAAGCTGCATTGTCATCTTCGACGCCGACCGGTTCGGCCTTTCGCAACTGCATCAGCTGCGAGGTCGTGTGGGCCGCGGCGGTACCAATGCTTGGGCGTTTTTGGTTTCGCGAGCTGAGCCCGGCAGTATCGCTGAACAACGGCTTGGCGTGATTCGTGATTCGCTTGACGGCGCTCAGATTGCTCAGGCCGACTTGGAGCTGCGCGGTGCGGGAGACGTGACCGGAGACAGTCAGTCGGGCGGTAAATCGGGCTTGAAGCTGCTGCGCGTGGTCAAAGATGCGAAGATTATCGCCGACGCGCGTGCTGCGGCAGAAACATTGCTGGAAACCAACCCTGACTTGAACGGTGAACCTGAACTAGCCGGCGCGGTCTTGGACTTCACGCGAGGGGGTGAAACGCAGATTCTCAGCAGCTGATGGAATCCTGTGTGTGCAACCATTGGCCGGGAGAACGGTTACAGTGGCCATATGCGTGTTATTTCCGGCAGATTCAAAGGTTTTGCCTTGCCCCAAGCCAAGCCTGGCACCCGGCCTACCACCGATCGCACCAAAGAAGCGATCTTCTCGCGGCTCGATGCCCGCGGTGCTTTTGACGATACGCGGGTGCTTGACCTGTTTGCGGGCACTGGGGCGCTCGGCGTAGAAGCGCTCTCCCGCGGAGCACGGGAACTGGTGTCGGTGGAAAGTGCCGGTGCGGCAGGGGGAGTGTTGTCTCGCACTCTTTCGTCGTTGCAACACCAGCAATCATGGAAGTCGGGCATGGTGGCGCAAGTGCGCAGGCAGAAGGCTGAACGATTCGCGGAAAGTTACCACGGCCCAGCTTTCGACGTTATTTTCGCCGACCCGCCGTACGCCTTCGAAACTTCGGCATGTGATGCACTCATGGCGGCTCTGGTGGGTGCCGGTGCGGCAGACGGTGACACGATGATGATCATCGAGCGTTCCACCCGTTCCGCACCGCTCACACCGCCTGAAGGCTGGGAGATAAGCGAGCGGCGCGACTATGGGGAAACCGCCGTGTACTTCATTGAGTGTGCCATACATCACAACACCTCTCGGTGAAAATCGCGGCCTTTTCCTTGCCGGGCGCATGTGCTCTGGTTATGGTGGCACCATGCGCTCCCGGCCACTCGCCGGTCGAAGCGAAGACCATACGTTGCGGTTCGGCCGCGAATAGAGGAGTTATCTATGAACGATTTCGTGAAGGCGCTGGAATCGCGCCGCTCGCAGTACGCGTTGAATGCTGAGTCCAATTTGAGCAATGCGGAGATCACCGACATGGTGAACCGCGTCACCGTAGCCACGCCGAGTGCGTTCAATTCGCAGACCCAGCGAGTGGTGCTGCTTTTCGGTGAGGAAAACCAGAAGCTGTGGGGCATCGTCAAGGATGCGCTCCACAAGGTGGCCGCCAGTGAAGAAGCGTTTGCCAAGACTTCTGCGAAGATCGACTCCTTTGCGGCCGGTCGCGGCACGTTGCTCTTCTTTGATGACGTTGACGGCACGAACAAGCTCGCCGAGCAGTTCCCCAGCTACGCCGAGTCCTTCCCGACCTACGCTGAGCAGTCGTTGGGCATGCTTGAGCTGAGCGTGTGGGCAGCGCTGTCTGAGGCAGGTCTCGGCGCTTCGTTGCAGCACTACAACCCGCTGATCGACGATGCGGTGCGTGACGCGTTCACTTTGCCGGCAAGCTGGAAGCTGGGTGCTCAGATGCCGTTCGGCGGCATCGTCGAGGGTGCTGAGGCTCAGATGCCTGAGCGCGTTGACGTGGCCGAGCGTGTGAAGGTGCGCGGCCTGTAATTAGAGGTGTATGGCCTGCTGCTTACCGTTGCACGATTAAGGGTGTCTGCCTGCGGGTGGGCACCCTTTTTGTGTTGTGTTGTTTGGGTGTGTTGCGGTGCATTGCGTTGTTGTGGTGCGCGATGTGGTGGTTGTTGCGTTGCGGTGTGGTATTTGGTGTTCTTCCGGCAATTGCGTTTAGAGCCGTCACAACGCATATGAGAGTATGACGGTCATCGGTGGGACCCATCAGTATTGCCGCTGAATCAGCAATCAGAGGCGCTTGGGGTGAGCTCCGGAGACCTCCCAGCCGAGTGCCATCAGTGTTTTACGGTCGGGTTTAGTGAGCTCGCTGCAGTCAAGTCGCTCGATAATGTCTGGACGAATATCGCTGGTATGTTGCAGTGCCTCATCGCGGCGGAACCGATCGACCTTGCCGTGATCGCCGCTGGTCAGCACTTCCGGTACTGCCATACCGCGCCATACTGCCGGTTTGGTGTATTGCCTGTGTTCCAGCAGCGCATTCGCGCCGGTGTATGACTCTTCAACAATTGAGTCCGGATTGCCCATAAACTCAGGGATGAGCCGGGTAATGGCCTCAAGCATGACTGATGTGGCCACTTCGCCGCCGTTGAGCACGTAGTCGCCAATCGAATATTCGCGCACTTCCACGCCCTGAGCTCGGTAATACTGCGGTATGCGGGCGTCGTAGCCTTCGTAGCGGCCGCAGCCGAAGATAAGGTGCTGAGCATGGGACAGTTCGGTGGCGTCGGCTTGGGTGAACACCGGTGCCGAGGGGTTCGGGAAAATAAGCACCGCGTCAGAGGAGGGAACGACGGCAGCGGTTGCGGCAATGCTGGCCGAATTGCCGTCAACGTCTGGTTGCGCATGAAACTCGTGCGCTTCCAGTCCGAGCAGCTCGTCGAGGCATTCGGCCCACACTTCCGGCTTCATCACCATGCCGGCACCACCGCCGACCGGAGTGTCATCGACCGAGTGATGTACGTCGTGAGTCCAGTCGCGCAGATTGTGCGTGGTGACGTTGACCAGCCCGCGCTCTTGCGCTTTGCCGAACAGCCCCAAGCTGAGCGCACCAAAATACTCCGGGAACACGGAAACGATGTCAATGTTCATAGCGCGTGATTCGTGTGTCACTCTGGTCCCCTAAATTGAAAACGATTATATTGCCCAGCAAAGCCTCGGCAGGATAATTGTAAGCAGAGGCTGCACTATGGCGCGCGCAAAGCATAACAAGGGTGTAAGTGACTGAAGTGGCTTTTGCCTTCCCATCAATCACAGCCCGGGAATCAGGCCTCCGGGCGGGTCAAGGGTGAGAGTGCGCGCGTCTAGGTCGATGTCAGGCACGATTTCGTCCACGAAAGGCACCAGGGCGGTGGCTACGCGGCGTCCATTTGCGCTTGCCGCATCTTTGGATTGAGCTGGTGCCGCATCCTCTGCAGGCTGCGCGGGTTCAGGCAGGAAACTGCCGTCTGCTTGCTCAAGCATGGGCTGCGCGAGACGGATTTTGAGCAGTGTTTGTGCAGCGCCGTCAATCACATCAACCACGGTACCCACCGTGCGGCCGGCCGGCGCTCCCACAGCATTATCTTTGGCAAGCACTGCTGTCAGGCCGATAAGGTCCTTAGGGTACCAAGCGTCTTCTTCCTCCAGCTCTTCACGGCTGTCGGCTGGGGTATAGAGCTCGGTACCGTTGAGTGCTTCGGATGCGTCGCGGTTGTTCACGCCGTCCAGCCGCAGTATCCAGCGGTTTTTGAACGTGCGAGACGACGCTACAGTATATTCGTGCTCGCCATCTTTGGAAAAGAGTTGCGCACCTGGTTCGAAGCGGCGTTCCGGGTCGTCGGTGAAGACCTGCACGGTGACCTCGCCCTTAAGGCCTTGTGCGCGGCCGATACGGCAGACCCGCAGCAGGTCGAGCTGCTGCGGGTCTGTGCTGCGCTGGGAACTTGCCGCGCTCACCGGCGCACGTCCATGATGTCGACGCGCACCTTGTGGTCGGACAGCGCCTGCACTACAGTGCGAATGGCGTTGGCTGTGCGACCGCTGCGGCCAATGACTCGGCCGATATCTTCGGGGTTGACGCGCACGCGGAGCAGTTCGCCCCGCTCGTTAGTGTGCGACTTCACCGAAACATCATCGGGAAAATCCACGATGTTGGTGATGAGGTGTTCCACAGCTTGCTCGAGCATGACTACTCAGCCTTTTCCTCTTCTGCAGCGGGCTCAGAGGCCTCTTCTGCAGGCTGCTCGGCTTCAGCTGCCTGAGCGGCGGCTTCGGCTTCAGCTTTGGCCTTCGCCTCGGAGTTGGCGGCCTTGAGCTTCTGTGCCTGAGCTTCAACAGCCTCGACGCGAGCGGCGGCATCCGGACCTGCTTCAGCGGTCTTCAGCGTGCCCTCGGCGCCATCGATGCCCTTGAACTTCTGCCAGTCACCGGTGATCTGCAGCAGCTTCTTGACCGGGTCGCTCGGCTGTGCGCCGACGCCCAGCCAGTACTGTGCGCGCTCAGAGTTGATCTGGATGAGTGAAGGCTGCTTGTTCGGGTCGTAGATGCCGATCTCCTCGATCGACTGACCGTCGCGCTTGTTGCGCGAATCGGTGATGACCACGCGGTAGAAGGCATAGAACTTCTTACCCAGGCGCTTCAAACGAATCTTGGTTGCCATAACGGCTCTCCTTGTAAATGCAATGCGACATCCGCCAATGTGTGGGGCACAACGGCTTGCTTCGCGCGTTCCTCGGGTCGAACGGTTTGAGAGGGCCCGCCCAGCCACGAATAACCGTTCCACTATACCGCACAGCGTGGATAGAAAATTCGGTGCAAATTGAGGGGTTGATTGCTGACAATAGCAATGCCTGAGCCGGTTTGCGTAACATAGCAAACGGCTGGCACGGTTTGCTTACCGTACCAGCCGATTGTGTGATGAGGCGCTACTGCGACTGTATCATTGCGTTACTGCGCTATTGCGCGACGTATGAGGCGCTTCCCTCATCCCAGGAGAAGGTGAGGCTGCTGCCGGGCATCTCCAGTGTGACCTGCTGGTAGACCGGCTCGAAACCGCGGTGGGTCAGTGTAACACTGGAATTGTCGCTGTCGGCTTCGACGTGGTAGACGTTGTATTTGCCTTCCTCGTATCCGAAGCTGAAACCGTCGTCCTGATAGTGATTGGTGCTGCCGGCATCGCCGAAGAGACGGAAGGTCATCGCTGTATCCGGTTCGTCGCTCAAATGCTCCACCACCGGTCCCACGGGCAGCATACTGTCCGCTTTGATGAACAATGGCAGTACATTCAGCGGTGCGTCGACCAGAATATCGCGGCCGCCAGTATGGCGCTCGCCGCTCCAATAGTCGATCCATTCACCCTGCGGCAGATAGACCGCACGGGACACCTGGCCTTCGTTCACCACCGGGGCGACGAGTACCTTGTCTCCCACCATGTATTCATCATTGCAGGTGCGTGTACGTGGGTCATCCTCGTAGTTGAGCACGAGCGGGCGCATGATGGGCAGGCCGTCATGCTGTTCGGCGGCGAAGCAGTCGTAGAGGTAAGGGATGAACCGGTAGCGCAGATGCAGGTAGTCGCGGTAGATGTTCAGCACATCCTCACCGAATACCCATGGCTCCTGGTCGCGCACTTGCAATGCTGCATGGTTGCGCAGCATGGGGCTGAAGATGGCGGCCTCAATCCAACGGGTGAGTAGCTCAGCCGTGCAGTCGGCGCTGAATCCACCGATGTCTGCGCCCACGTAGGCGAATCCGGAAAGTCCCATGTTGCTCAGCTGCGGAACGGACATCTGCAAATGCTGCCACAGGCTTTGGTTGTCGCCGGTCCACACGGCGGAATACTTTTGCGTGCCGGCGTAGGCGGCGCGGGTGATGACGTACGGGCGCCGGTCACTCGCGGCGCGGATGCCCTCGTAGGTGGCCTTGGCCATGTTGTGCCCGTACACGTTGTTCATGCGGCGCAGGTCGCTGGGCTGCCCTTCGTCGCTCATGACCACGTCCTCGGGCATGTCACCGTCGAATGTGGCGGGTTCGTTCATATCGGTCCAGATGCCGGCGGCGCCGGTATCAAGCAGGAACTTGCAGTGTTTGCCCCACCATGTGCGCACGCGTTCGTCGCCGAACGCCGGGAAGGCCGACTTGCCGGGCCAGACGCGGTTGATGTAGATTTCTCCGGTCTTGGGATCAGTGGCGAAGTAGCCTTCCTTGACCCCCTCTTGGTAGATTTCATAGTCTTCGTCCTGTTTGACCCCCGGGTCGAGAATCGGGATGACGCGCACGCCACGGCTTTTAAGGTCGGCAAGGAATCCTTTGGGGTCTTTGAACTTGTCGGTGTCCCAAGTGAAGACACGGTAGCCGTCCATATAGTCGATGTCGAAGTGCACAGCCTCCAACGGCAGGTGGTATTGCGCGAACTTGTCGACGATTTCTTCCACGCGCTCTTGGCTCATCGAGTAGCCCCAGCGTGACTGCTGATAGCCGAGCATCCAACGCTGTGGCAGGGGTGTGCGGCCGGTCAGGTACGTGTAGTTGGAGACCACGGATTTGAGGTCGGCTCCGCCCAGAATGTAATAGTCAAGGTTGCCGTCCACTGCTGAATAGAAGTAGTATCCGTTGTTTTCCTTGCCCAAGTCGAAGTGACTGCGATAGGTGTTGTCGAAGAAGAGGCCATAGGCATGGCCGCGCTTCAACCCCAGCAGGACGGGAATTGACTTATAGAGGTTGGTGAAGCTTTCGATATGCGGGCGCGGCTCGTCGTAGTTCCAGTTGTCGTATTCGTAGCCGCGCTTGTCGAGGAACCCGGTTTTATCACCCAAGCCGTAGAAGTGTTCGTCGGCATCCAGCTGGTTGATGATTTCGTAATATTCGCTTGTTCCGGCACCGACCTCTGAGACCTCATGACCTTCGGCGCGCACAATGCTTTGATGGCCGGCATCGAGCGTCTTGTTGATGGTCTCACCGCGACCTTGCCGATGAGTGAGTACGAGCGGGTTGCCATCCGCGTCGTAAACATCCACGTTGAATCCTGCATCCACATTGACCCGGAGCGCGTCCGTGCGAATTTCGACGTGATCGCCTTGGTCGGTGGTGGTGAACTGGGTGAGTTGGCTTTTATCCCCCTCTATGGCATAGGAGTTGGTGTGACGGCCTCGGTCCTGGAAAACCCGGATGATTTCAGGGGTGAGGATGGTCAGCTCGAGGTTTCCCTCTTCGCAGCTTAGGGAGATGGTTTGGCCGCTGATGGCCTGTTTCAATGTCTGCATGATGGTGTTCTTTCCTATGTGCAGTGTGTGGATGGTCGTGTATTGAAATCGTCGGTGTTATGAACACCGTATCGATTATGGACGGGGGTTCACGCGCGCTGGTGGCTCTGCGCCCTGCGACGCGGATGAGCCGCAGGGCGCAGAGCCAGGCTTTGGTTTACTCCTTGGCAGCGAGTTCCTTGGCCTTCGTGTCCTTGATAATGCCCATGAAAGCACCACCGAGCAACCAGGAGACACCGCCGATGACGAGCATGGTGGGCATGGAGCTGCCGGTGAGCGGGAAGATGATGAAGCTCAGGAGCGAGGCCGCGATTTGCGGCAGGCAGATGAAGATGTTGAACAGGCCCATGTAAGCGCCGTCGTTTTCGCCGTCGGTTTCAGTGGTGAAGATAGCGAACGGTTCGGCGTGCATGGTCAGGTAGCAGATGCCGATCAGGGTGAACGATCCGATGAGCATGTACTGGTTGTGGCAGAACGCCGTCCAAATCATGCCTACGCCGCCGCACAGCAGACCCACGCGGTACCAGAACTTGCGCTTGTACTGGCTGGTGCGCGAGAGCACCAGGAATCCGTAGACGATGCCCACGATGGACTGCACGAAGGTGAGGATGCCGTACCAGTTGCCTGCCGCTTGGAATCCTGCGGAGGAGGAGTCGGAGGTGCCCCACACGTTCTTGGCGATGGCGCCGGTAGCGTAGGTCCACAGGTACTGGATGCCGAAGTAGGCGAAGAACTGGATGACAGCGACCTGCCAGAAGGTGGCCGGAGCCTCCTTGATGAGCGTCCAGTAGGACTTCTTCGGGGTCTTCTTGGACTTCTCATAGTCGAAGTTGTGGTAGTCGGCGTAGGTCTCGGGATCGTATTCCTTGACGGAGAGAATGGTGTAGATCGAGGTGACGAGCAGCACCACCGCAGCGATGTAGAAGGAGAGACGCACGGACATGGGTACGACGCCTTTGCGGTCGACGTTGGCGATGCCCAGCCAGGTGAGCACGAACGGGCAGAGGTTGGCGAGCACACCGCCGAGGTTGCTGAAGGACTGCTGCCAGCTCCAGGCCTTGTCTTTCTGCTTCTCATTGACCATGTCGCCGATGATCATGCGGAATGGCTGCATGCAGGCGTTGTTGGACAAATCCATGAGGGCCACAGCTACCGCGCCAAAGAGCAGCGCTGCGGTGGAACCGAAGCCGAATCCCAGAGATCCCGAGTTGGGCAGCAATACCATGACGATGGCGGCCAGCGGAGATGCGACGAGCAGTATGGGCATGCGGCGGCCGAATCTTGGTGACCAGAAGGAATCGGAGAATTTGCCGAGGATGGGCTGCACGATCATGCCGATGAGCGGAGGCAGAAGGAAGAAGAGGCTGAGCTTGTTGGGGTCAGCACCCAGGGTTTGGAAAATACGGCTCATCTGTGAGGTCTGTAGCGAGAATGCCATATTGACGCCGCAGTAGCCAAAGGTGAGGGCGAACATCATTTTGGAGGTGATGTCAGGTAGGGAATGATGTTTGGCGTGGGTTGTCGCCGATGGTGTATTGGCCACGTTGCTCCTTCGGAAGTGGGTAATGTAAACGTCTACCGTAGACGTTTACAGAGCATTACTGTACTCCTTTTTTGTCGATGCGCAACTCTGCCGCTGTGCTACCGATCCGCGCGTTGACGCCCTGCCATTCGTGAGATAACGACCCTTCACTAGAATGAGCATGAGAAGAGCCGGTTAATGAGGAAACGTTTACTGCAAGGGGATGTGCGGCATGGCAATGCGATCGCGAGTTACGATCAAGGACATCGCCGAGAGGCTGCACCTTTCAACCGCCACCATATCCAGAGCGCTCTCAGGCAGAGGCGAGCACAATGATAAAACGGTGGAACTGGTAAAGCAAACGGCCAAAAGCATGGGATATGTGCGTAACATGGCCGCCTCCGATCTCGTGCAGCGCGAAAGTCATATCATCGCGGTGGTCATGTCGAGTACCAAATCGAACTTCGGCACCAACATTGTGGGTGAGATTGAAGCCAAGGCCGCACAGCACAACTTGGATGTGTTCGTCATTCATGTAGGTAACAATGATTCCCAGGCTCAGCAGCGTGCCATTCGTGCAGCTGTCGAACGTGCGGTGCGTGCGGTGGCGCTGGTCTCTCTGGAACTGGATGAGCAAACCGTACGTATGCTGCACGATTCTGGCATACCGTGCGTGGTGCTGTCTGCCCCAGTGGTGGACAACGCGCTGCCATTCGTTACCTCCGACAATTTTAAGATGGGCTACGAAGCCACCGAATTTCTTGTTTCCCGTGGGCACACGGCGATCGGTCTTGCCGGTATTCCCGACCAAGGCGCGGTACGGCTGCGCGTGGATGGCTACCGGCAATGCATGAAGGACCACGGTCTTGCTGTTGAGGGGCGGTGGATTCAGTACGGCACGTGCGTGTATGAGGACGGTGTGGCGGCGGTCGATGCCTATAGCGGGGCCGGTATGGACGTGACCGCCGTCGTCGGAGCCAGTGATTTGACGGCATTCGGAGCGATGAACCGCGCGTCGGAACTGGGGTTGAATGTGCCTTTGGACTTGAGTGTTATGAGCTTCGACGGCACGGAACTGGTAGATATGGTGCGGCCGAGTCTGACCAGCGTGACCCAAGATTTTGACCGCATGGGCAAAGACGGATTCGACATACTTGCCGCGGGGGAGCAGGGCAATTTCCCGCACTACGTGCCCTTTACCGTCATCGAGCGCGAGTCAACCGCAGTACGTGGCAGGGCGTGAGCGGCGTGTGATATTTGGTGGGCGCCGGCGTTGGAGAGTGCTGTCGTTGTGTCTGCAACGCTTGTCGGCGTGTCGCGCCGAGATTGCTGATTTTGCATATATTTTAAGCATGTGGAAGCAAAAAAATATTTGCTATTTTCATATACATATTTGCTCTGTGAGAAATATTTTGTTATTCTCTTAACAGCTCCGGCTTGTTGTAGGAGCTGTTCGGATAGCACAAAGTTGTGTTTTGTCTGTCTGAGCCCACACATGAGTGGACCCGACAGCAATGTGGGGTGTACTCACGAAATAAAGGAATAAAAATGAAGACTATGAATATAAAGCATAAGGCTATGGCCTCGCTCGCTATTGTAGTCTCCATGTTCAGCTTCGCTGCTCCGGCGATGGCTAACAATCATGGTGATACTGGCTGGTCGGCGACCACAAGCGGTTGGAATACTGTTGATACTCCGAATCGGCAGAAGCAGGATGCCTCATCTGGGTATATTCGCACGCAGTATGCTAACAAGACTGTTCGTGCATGGATGCTTGGCTATCACAATGAGGATGTATCTTCGGCAACGGTTTATATGACTTCTGGGCAAGCTCGAAAAGTAAGTAATTTTACTTACGAGCGGTACGGGCGAAAGCAAGTTCATATGCGAACCCAAAGTAACAGTGGGAATGGCTACACCGGATATGGTGTGTGGAGCCCCGACTCTGTGTGATGTATCTGGGGTGCGCAGCTATGTTCAATAGCTGCGCACCTTTTATAGAAGAGAGGTGAATGAGGATACATGTGGGCAATGATAAAACGACAGCTTATTCGTAATCTGTTCAGTGTGCGCATACTAATTATCATCGCAGCATCTGCTGTGCTTATTTTCTTTAACCATTGGTCGTACTGGCATGCAGGATTCATGCCGACGGCGAGTGCCCCGACTTTTCTGCGTGAAGTAATGCTATTCAGTCGAGATGGCTCGTCCGGTCCTATATATTTACTGCTGCTGCCATTCTTTGCAGCGCTGATTGGTGGCAGTGTTTTTTCTATTGAGCGTTTTACGGGGCGAATCAATAGTTTGTATACTCGTAAAAGCAGAAACTCAGTGCTTCGAGGATCGATGATCTCTGGCTTTCTGCTTGGTGGCATAGGAGGTACGATGCCTTTGCTGCTGAACTTGCTTGTGGCAGCTGTACGAGATCCGCACATGACATTCATTGATGGAGTTGATTGCGCGCCTGATGCTGCTACGTATATGACAGAAGCTGAGTATAAAGCGGCTGGATGTTATCGATATATTTTGATTGATTCAAAAACGTGGTTATATGATGTATATAAAACTAATCAGGTGCTGCTCATTGTAACTGTACTGCTAATGGTATTCCTTATTTCAGGGCTTTTCGCTACCCTTGCCGTCGGAGTTTCCTTCTTTACCAAAAAGCGGTTTGTGGAGTTGCTGATTCCATTTGTTGTCAGTCTGGTTTGGTGGGCACTGCCGGATATTACGCTTGGGGCTGTTCCCAATGAACTTAGTCATGTTACGTTTTTGAATATCGCTTCTGCACAATCCGCCACGGGAGGCCGCAATTACAGTGCGACTGGTTTTGTGATTACCGTGTTGGGTTTGGCGTTCTTGTCGTGGCTTTGCGTGTTTGTCGAAAGGAAGTGCGATGTCAGTTAGTGAGGTATTGGCACCGCTGCGAAGGTCCTCGAATCTGAAGAAAATCGTGGTTGCCGTGGCGCTGGTATATGCGATTCTGTATTCAGTTGCTTCGTTCTTCTTCTCTCAGCAGTCCGATTTTGCCGGTGACTACGACACGTACATGAGGCAAGCCTCCGTAGTAGGATGGTTGCCGTCCATACTGATACTGCAAGCCGCTGGCAGCACGCAATATCCGGCTTTCGAACGTGTGAGACAGCAACCCAAACGAGAGCTGGCCGTCAATATGGCGTGGGTGCTGGTGGTCTCAGTGCTGCAAGCAGCCCTCGGCGCGGTTCTGTTCGCGGTCATGGAATTTGCCGTGTTCGGCAATCCTGCCGTTGCCAAATGCTGGTCGGTGGTCATAATGGTGTTCGCTCAGCTGGTGATGATGGGTGTTGCCGTGCAGCTGCTCGTGTTGTTATTGATCAATCTCGGGTTTTCGTTCGGTCAGGTCGTACCGTGGATCACCATCATTTTTGTGTTGGGAGGCTGGTTTCTGCTGGCATTCCCAGGCACCATGGGACGTTACTTGTACTACTTCTGGTATCCCGTCGGCATGGACTGGAGGCAAGTTCTCTTCGATCAGGTCGTGCCGTTCGTCGGATATGGGCTGCTGATGATTTTGGCAAACCAGACGGCGTTTGAGCGGCTTGACTACATCGACAAAGTCGGGTGATTGCCGTGCATCAAGTTCATCGTGCCTGGCAGCAACTGAGCGGGCGCACCGGTATTCGCTTGCTCATACTCGTTCTGCTGGCGCTGCTGACATTCCAGTTCTACACGGGTGTACTCTCCGGGCAAAACAATGGCGTGTTCATTGGCATGTACCACCTCTCGAAAGATGTCGGAGTACCAGACCTGATGGTCAATGCGGCCGCCATCGGCTTCATGGCCTGCGGCGTCGCGATACCTCTGGAGCAGATGTCAGAGTATTTGAGTGTGCCTGACTACTATGTCTACGTTCGTGCGCGCCGCGGCATCATGCATTTCGTTCGCTATCTCGCGCTGGTGATTGTCTATTGCCTGGTGTTCACCGGGTTGCAGACGGTGATTGCCGTTATGGTTCTTCCAAGTTCGTACACTGCTCGGATATTGGTATCCTCCGTGTGTGCGGCATGGACGCTTCTGGTGCTCATGCTGACTGCCAACGCAGGCTATCTGTTGGGGAATCGAGCCATAGGGTATTTCGTTGCGGCATTGCTCTACGGTTTGCTTCTTGCCGTTCCGAATTTCACCAAATGGTTCGCGTTCGCAACGGTAGGCGCGGTGCCGGCTTGGGTACCGGTACTGGCTGGGGCCACGGTGCTGCTGGTGGTGGGCAATGCAATTGTGTTCAACCGCTATGAAATTGAGTGAGCAGGGATGCGGCGAAGGTAGGCATCTTTACTACGCACCGTCGTTTCCGTGATACAGCATATGCAAACCCGGTATGTGCATTTCATCCCGTGTAGACATGCGTCAACCAGAAAAACAGGAGTCATCCTACAGATGACCAATCGATAAAGGAATTATCATGTACGTTGAAGTCAATAATATTTCGAAAACCATCAAGAAGAAGCCGGTGCTCACCAATGTTTCCGCGAAATTCGAACGCGGTCACATCTATGGCATTGTTGGTCCCAACGGTTCGGGTAAGACCATGCTGCTGAGAGCCATATGCGGGTTCATACGGCTTGATGAAGGCGAGGTTCTCATTGGTGATAAACCAGTAGAATTCAACGAAAAGCTGCCGGATTCTGTTGGAGTAATCATCGAAAATCCCGGTTTCGTCACGTCTGAGACTGCCATGCAGAATCTCGAGTACCTCGCCGGCATCAATAAGGCGTTTGACCAGGCAGAGGTGGAACGGTTGCTGAAGCACTTTGGGTTGCAGGGGCATGAAAACGAGAAAGTCAAGGCATATTCGTTGGGTATGAGGCAAAAGCTAGCCATCGTGCAGGCGCTGATGGAACATCAGAATCTGGTGCTGCTTGATGAGCCTACTAACGGTTTGGATGAGCGTTCCGTAGCCTTGTTCCTCGATGAGATGCGTCATCAGCGAGAATTGGGGCGCACCATCGTCATCGCCTCGCATCACAGTGATGAGCTGAACCAGATTGCCGATTGTCTCTATGCCATGGCTGACGGGCGGCTGAGCGCAAAATCAGTGTGAGACGGTTGCCGGTGGTACATTATCGCCGCCGCACGCGAGCCACCAGCGCCAGATGGTCGGTGCCGGGGACCGATACGGCCATGGCATCTGTGGGAATGAGTGGCGCACTCGCCAAAACATGGTCGAGTTCGAGGCGTGGCCAGCGCAGCCAAGCAGGGAAGCTGGCCACAGTGCGGTGATGTTCGGCCAGTCCGGCATCGGTAAAGCCGGACCGCAGCAGAGCACGGAAACTGGGGTGCGACAGGCTTGAATTGAGGTCGCCCATAATCACCACTGCTGCGGGTACGGCGGTGGCGGCAGCAGCGCTAGTAGAAGTCTTGTTGCGGCTGGCCATGCCGGTATCTCTTGCGGCAACGTCATGTGCTGCGGGTGTGCCGCGGTCAGCGAATGGCTGTTCTGCCAGTGTTCCCAGTGCGCGGATGCCGGCCGACCACTCACGACACCCACGCATGGGGGACTTGGGGTGAGCGCTGACGAAGGTGATGCCTCCAACCTGGGCGTACGGGGTGTCGGCAGCTTCAATATCGTCGCTGCGCGCAGCAGAGTCCTCGGGTTTGTCAACAGTCCAAATGCCGTTGAATCCGCCGTTGTCGCTTGCTTGGTGGCGTCCAAGCTGACGGTAGGGCAGCAGCTGCGCCAAGCCAGCATCGTCCAGTGCGCGAACCAGTTCAGGAGTGAGCTCCTGCAACGCCAACACGGCAATGTTTCGTTCCCGAACCTCAGTGACAATCGCCCCCGCATCAGCTTTGCCGAAGCGGCAGTTCAGCGTCATAACGTTGAGCTTGGCAGACAGGCAATTAGCAGTTTTGCAGGCGGTCTTGTTATCGTCATCGCTGTTGGTGCCATTGTTGTTGCTACTACCAGTTGTAGGTACAGTTGCATCTGCAGTTTCAGTTGCGGCCTCGGTACCGTCAGTGTGCGATCGCGCCCCGCTATCTAGCTGTATGCCGCGCCCTGTTGCGCGAGACACCCGCCTGCGATGCCACGGCGAATTTACGAAGGCAATCACCACCATGATGCCCGCGCTGAGCAACGTAGCAAAGGTGCTACCGGTGACAGCGCCCAGCACCAAGCACACCGCCGCCGGAATCCACAGAAACCGCACAAACGAGATGAAATAGGGCAGTGGCGCACGGCCGTCCCAGCCCGCCGGCAGGAAACGTAGCAGCGTCCAAACGGCGAGTAGACCCGTCACGATATTCAAAGCAATCATGACGACTCCGTTTCCGTCAGGCAAAGGATGAGATGACTCATCTCACGGACGAGTACGAATGAGCCAATAAGTAGAAGTAGTAGGTGTTTGAGGTCGTGCGGTGACTGGCGGCATTCACGTGCCAGTCACCGCGGCGAATAAGCGGCAACTGGCACTGGTCAGCCCAGCAGCCCCGACAGTCCACCACCGAAGTTCGGCGGCAAATCAGGCACGCCGTTCTGCGAGCCTTGACCGCCACTCCCTGCTCCCAAAGCCTCCTGGAGCTCAGGTGGCAGACCATTCGGATCCTGCTTTTTGGCGAACGCCGAACCGCCGGACTTGCTGCCGCCCTTGCCGGACAGCTTGTCGCGCAACGCCTTTTCCTCAGCCTCGCGCTTCATTGGATTGCCGGACTTCGACTTGCCCTTCTTGCCTTTTTTGCCCTTCTTGCCGGCTTTGCCTCCGCCCATGGCAGGGCCGCCGAAGCCAGGGATACCGCCCGAAGCCTTGTTGGTCACCCGCTTCATCATCTTGGCTGCCTGCTCAAATCGCTGCAACAGACCGTTGACCGTCGACACGGTGTTTCCTGAACCATAGGCGATACGCGCACGGCGGGAACCGTCGATGATGGACGGGTCGCGCCGCTCCTCAGGAGTCATGGAGTGGATAATGGCCTCTGTGCGGTCAATTTCGCTCTCATCAAACTGCTCAAGTTCCTTGCGGTGAGCAGCCATACCTGGGATCATACCCAGAATGCTCTTCATGGAGCCGAGCTTGCGCACTTGCTGTAGCTGCTCGAGGAAATCGTCCAGACCGTACGTGCCCTGCGCCATCTTCTTGGCTGATTCGAGCGTCTGCTGCTCGTCGAATTCCTTCTGCGCCTGCTCGATGAGCGTGAGAATATCGCCCATGTCAAGGATTCGAGAAGCCATGCGGTCGGGGTGGAACACCTCGAAGTCCTTCAGGCCTTCGCCGTTGGAAGCGAAGAGAATCGGCTTGCCGGTCACGCTCGCCACAGAGAGTGCTGCGCCGCCTCGTGCATCGCCGTCGAGCTTGGAGAGCACCACGCCGGTGAAGTCCACGCCTTGGTCGAACGCCTGCGCGGTTTTGACAGCATCCTGGCCGATCATGGCGTCGATTACAAAAAGAATTTCGTTGGGGTTGACAGCGTCGCGAATGTTGCGCGCCTGAGCCATGAGCTCTTCGTCTACGCCCAAACGACCCGCAGTATCGATGATGACCGTATCGTACAGCTTCTCATTGGCGAATGCGATGGAGTCCCGTGCCACCTTGACCGGGTCGCCGGACGTGCTGCCCGGAGTTGCTACAGCCTCGCCGCCGGCTGACTGCACGCCGCGCTCGGGAGCATATACCGGCACACCGGCGCGTTCGCCGACCACTTCCAGCTGGGTCACAGCGTTCGGGCGCTGCAAATCGGCAGCAACCAGCAGAGGAGTATGACCCGAATCCTTGAGCCAGTAGCCCAACTTGCCTGCCAACGTGGTCTTACCGGCGCCCTGCAGGCCTGCCAGCATAATGACAGTAGGCGGGTTCTTGGCGAAATTCAACGGGCGATCTACGCCGGCACCCAACACGTTGGTGAGCTCCTCGTTGACGATTTTCACCACCTGCTGGGCGGGATTCAGCGCCTCGGAAACCTCGGTGCCCAACGCGCGCTCGCGGATGGTGGAAGTGAAGGAGCGCACCACGTCGAGCGCCACATCGGCGTCGAGCAGGGCACGGCGAATCTCGCGGATCGTTCCGTCGATGTCCGCCTCGGAAAGTTTGCCCTTGCTCTTCAGGTGTTTGAAGGCATTAGAGAGCTTGTCTGTTAAAGAACTAAATGCTGCCATAATGTCCACAATTCTAGCGGGCGCGCGGGAAAAGTTTAGGAGCCGCTACTTGAGGCTCCACGTGGAACCGTCACGCCCGTCCTCGATGGTGATGCCCTTGGCGGTCAGATAGTCGCGGATGCGGTCTGCCGCCTCGAAATTCTTGGCAGCGCGTGCGGCGGAACGTGCATCGAGCGAATCGTGCACCATGGCGTCGAGCACCTCATGTTCGGTGGCTGCTCCGTCCGCCTGCGCCGAATCGGACTGACCATGCGCCCCCGCTGCCCACGGTTCGGCGAGCGGGTCAAGACCGAGCACATCAAGCATGGCGCGCACGGAAAGCAGTGTGGCGTGCAGCCTACCTTGGACGTCGGTTGTGCTCTTACCTGCCGCCTGTGCTTCGGCAAGCTCGCTCATCTGTGCATTGCCTTCGCGGATGGCGCTAAATATCGCTGCGGTCGCACCAGATATACTGAAATCGTTGTTCATGGAAGTCACGAAGTCCTCGGGCAGCTCCGTGGCACTTACTGCTGCCACCTCGTCGCGAGAAGGCTGGGCGGACAGCGCCTCGCCGGCTCTCGTGGTGAAATTATTGATGCGCTCATATGCCGCCTGCGCTTCGGCCAGAGTCTGGTCACTCCACTCCAGCATCGAACGGTAGTGGACGGTTCCTAACGCGTAGCGCACCACCCAAGCTGAGTGTTCCGCCAATACCGCCGGCACGGAGAGCCCGTTGCCCAGCGATTTGCTCATTTTCTCGCCCTTGGCCGTCACCCAGGCTGAATGCATCCATACGTTTGCGCTGTCCCATCCAGCGGCCAAAGACTGTGCCATTTCGTTCTCGTGGTGCGGGAAGCGCAGGTCGAGCCCGCCGCCGTGAATGTCGAACATGCTTTGGCTCGGTTGTGCAGGGTTGTAGAGGTAGCGGTGACTCATGGCCGAGCACTCGATATGCCAGCCCGGCCGCCCCTCGCCGAACGGGGTTTGCCAGCGTGCGGTCGCCGGGTCGCTGGGCTTGGAGGCCTTCCACAATGCGAAATCGCGCGGATCTCGTTTGCCGTCTACGTTGTCGGCTGGATCTGCGGGGTTGTAGCGGTCGTTTCCTGCTCGATCCACACTCGGGCCCATTTGATCAGTAATCGCAGTGTCAGCGTCTCTGTCGGTGTTAACCTCTGCGTTTGCGTCTGTGCCGGCCGCTGCGCCTGTCTCTGCGGCATCGGTATGCCGCGCCGCTTGAGTCGGGATATTGATGGCGCTCGCATCGCTGCCTTCGGACGGGCGCGCGTCGTGAGTCTCATCGTTCTGTTTCTGCCGCGTCAACTCGCCATAGCGCGGCCAACTGGCTACGTCGAAGAACACGTTCCCGGTCGGCTTGCCATCCGCATCCTTAATAACGTAAGCGTGCCCGTTGTTGATGAGTTGTTCGATGAGCTCCACCATGTCACCGATGTGCCCGGTCGCGCGCGGCTCATAGGTAGGAGCCATCACGCCGAGTGTTTCGTAAGCGTGCGTGAATTCGCGCTCGTAGATGTAGGCGCGCTCCCACCACTGCTGCCCGGCAGCGTGCGCTTTGGTGAGGATTTTGTCGTCAATATCGGTCACATTGCGAATGAAGGTGACCTTGAATCCCAGCTTTTCCAACCAACGGCGAACCACATCGAACGCTACTCCTGCACGGATGTGGCCAATATGCGGTGAGCTCTGCACGGTGGCGCCGCACACGTACATCCCTACCTGCCCTGGCACGATTGGTTCGAACGGCTCTACGCTGTGCGTGGCCGTGTTGTAGACGGCCAGTCGGGCGGCGATGGAGCAGTTCTCGGCTGCCTGCCTGTGATCATGTTGATGCTTGCCGACAACTGCTGAGTCTTGATGAAGTTCGGTGGTGCAATTTTCCGATACACCGGCGGGCTTTGCTGGCTCAGGTGCCCTGCTGCTGTGCTGCTTTGGTGAGGTCATATCGCGCCGCCAATCTGTTCATGCCCTGTACTGATGCATCGTGATTGCTCTAAAACCTTGAAATGTCGCGGTTTGTGAGCTTTTGCAATATTATCCCACCCTATGATGTTTGTCAGACAATCCGCAGTGCGCCAAGCTTCGGGCAGCACGATAATCGCCTCGATTGCGTTCCGTGAGTACTTTTTCAAGCAGCTCGGATTGTGATGAAATGCAAGAATGGCGGAATTTCAACGATCTTGGTTGCGAGCAAATGCGCAGTAGGGGCAGGTTTTGCACAAAAGTACTCACAGAATGAAAATGGCCATGCAAGCGCTTCGGCCGGATATGCGAATTGCCTGTGACCGGTGAAATTGTCTATACCGCTGAGCAGCATGTGATGCGTACGCTTTGCGCGTTGTCGCCGATTGGCGATGAGACAAACACCGCAGTCAGCGTGCGTTCATTTCAAAGGAATTTCATGCCATCCCCTTCTCAAGGACAGCACAACCCTACCTATTCAAATCAAGGCTCGAACCACGGATCAACCCAAAACGCGAACCACAGTTCAAGCCGGGAAATGAGTCAAGGCTTAACCCAAACCGTGAGTCATATCTCCAATCAAGGCGCGACGCGCGGCTCAGCCCAACTCAATCAGGCCGAGCGCAGGTGCGATCCGTCACAGACGCCTTCGGGCAATCCGGAGAAAGCTCGCATCCCCGAGAAAGTCCGCATTCCCGGCAGAGTCTTTGCTGCCTTCATCGCTTCCGGCCTGCTTTCGCTCTCTGGAGTGGTCGTTGAAACCGCCACCAACATTGCATTCCCAACGCTTATGCGCGAATTCGACGTGAGTACCGACACGGTGCAATGGATGACCACCATCTACCTGCTGGTGGCCTCCGTAGTGGTGCCGTTGAGCGCCAATTTCAAGGAGCGTTTCACTGCCAGATCGCTGTTTATCACTGCTAATCTGTGCTTTTTAGCGGGGCTTCTGGTGTGCATTTTTGCGACGAACTTCGGTCTGCTCTTGGCTGGGCGTGCGCTGCAAGGGTTGGGCGCCGGCATTGCTTTGCCGCTGATGTTCAACATTATTCTGGAAGAAGTGCCCGCCCAGAAAATCGGTGTGATGATGGGTTGGGGAACTCTCATCACCGCTGTTGCCCCAGCGATTGGGCCCACATTCGGTGGTGTGGTGGTATCGAACATGAGTTGGCGGTTTATTTTCGCTTTCCTTGTTCCTGTAGTTGTGGTGTCTTTGGTGATGGGAGTGTTGTCAATCAGGCAGCACAGTACGCTGCGACAGGTGCATTTCGACGCCGGTAGCATCGTGCTGATTGCCATTACCTTTGCTGGATTCGTCATTGGGTTCAGTTCGATGTCCACTACGTCGTTCTTCAGCCTCACTGTGGGCGGAGCGTTGCTGGTAGCAGTGATTGCGTTGGCTCTGTTTGTTGCGCGTCAGCTCAAGATCGAGCATCCTTTGTTGAATGTCCGTCTGCTGCGTAACCTGCACTTTGCTGGCTTTGTTGTCGCATACTTCCTGTTTCAGGCCACGTCTCTCGGCATGTCTCTGATTCTGCCGAACTATATGCAACTGGTCAACGACAGTTCGGCGTTTGTGTCAGGCTTGTGCCTGCTTCCGGGTGCCTTGCTTGGTGCGGTGTTCGCGCCTCTCGGCGGTCGTATTCTCGATATCTTTGGGCCGAAGCCGCCGCTGGTGGCTGGGCCTGCGCTGTCGATAATTTCCGTTGCGCTGTTCTTGGTATTGGGACATCATCTGAGCGACGCTGCCATTCTGGGATTGTATATGCTGTACATGCTCGGCACTGGCTTGTGCATGGGCAATATGATGACTGAAGGTCTCAACCGACTTGATGGCAAGCAACGCAGCATGGGCAACGCCTTCTTCAATACAGCACAGCAGTTTGCCGGGGCAGTGGGCACGTCGGTAAGTGCCACGCTGCTTGCTGCTGGGCAAGCTGGTGCCAAGACGCTGGCGGCTGGAACCGTAAATGGCGCAGTGCTAGCGTTCTCTGCGTTGCTGGCAGTGCTCGTGGTGCAGTATGCAGTGCTCATGCGCTCGCTGCGCAGATAACATATTTCGTTCAGTAGGGACGATTTGGGATATCTTGGCAATTGAAGAATATGAGAATGGCGGAATTGCAACGTTTCTGTATTTTGGGGTTGTGTCAGTTTGACGAAATCGTCCCTACTGAATGACTGCGATGCTGATATGACTGTCAGATTTCCGGTTTGCGGGGATATTTTTGGGGGTATGGCAGAAAAGAGGCGAATGAATGGGGCGGTTGGGGGTGATTGTCGTGCTCGATCATGCGCGACTGTTATGGCACTTGAGGGATGTGCGTGGCTGGATTTGTGGTTGAAGTACTGCGACAGTTTTGTAGATGAAAATGACTGTTTGAGTCAATATTGAGTGCATGCACAGGCTATGGCAAGACAAAATGGCATAATGGTAGTATGACGACGGCGAAAGTGCTTATTGTGCAGCATGTGCCTTGGGAGAAACCGGGGAGAATTCTCGATAGTCTCGACGACTACGGGGTGAATTCTCAAACGGTCAACCTGGTACAAGATGAGGCTATGGAAGACAGCGATGTCAACGATTTCTCAGGTTTGGTGCTGATGGGCGGGCCAATGGGGGCTGCCGACACGGAAACCTATCCAGGGTTGAAGACCGAGGCGAAAATGGTGCGCCGGGCGGTAAAGGCTGGTATGCCGGTGCTGGGTGTGTGCTTGGGGCATCAGATTATCGCTACTGCGTTAGGCGCGAAACTGGAACGCGCCAAGCATGCTGAGCTGGGGTTTGCTCCCATCAGTAAGGTGGCGTGCAATGACTACTTTTCGATGTGGAACAAGAAGCTGAATGTCTTGCATTGGCATGGCGATAAGGTTTCACTGCCCGAAGGCGCGCAGCTGCTCGCCAGCTCCGAGCACACGAAGAATCAGGCGTTTTGCTACAAAACAGCCATCGGATTCCAATTTCATATGGAAGTCACGGCAACGTTGCTGGATGAATGGCTTGCTGAGCCGAAGATGACGGAAAACCTCAAGAAATCGCAGATTGCGCAAATTCGTGATGATTTTGCGCGCTATGACTGCGAGGTGCAGCCACTTGCCGAGCAGGTGTTCTCAGCCTTCGCCACGCGCTGCAGTACCTACGCGCAGTCGATGGAATGACTGTGAGGTGGGCGTCAGTGCAGTGTGGGTGCCGGTGAAACCTCACGATGAGACTGTAGTTGTTTTGTCTTTTGATGCTTTGCTGTAGTAGGTGGGCAGCCGTTTGAGGAATTCTTTCAGCCACGCTGTCTCGGCCATGATGGCGGCTTTTTCGTAGTGGAAGATTTCTTGGATATAGGAATTTGACGCAGTTGCGTTTGAGGTGTTCGAGACGCCCGGAGTGTCTGCGGTGCCCGAATCGTACGAGGCATCAGAAGCGGCTGTTGGAAACCAAGTTTCCATGGCATCGTCAAATGCTTCGAGAAATGCTGTGTTGTTCTGTAGCCGTCTGCGGCAGGCGCGCGTCACGTCTTCTTCGGGGATGTAGGGGATGAAGCACAGCACTGGCATGAGATCGCCGGGTTGGGGTTGTGGATTGTCGAGCTTTTCGTGCACCAATGCCAGAAACTCTTGCCGGCCTTTGTCGGTGATGCGGTAGCGGTATTGCGTTGGCCTGTTTTCGGTTTTGCTGGTGGAATCGAATTGCAGCATCCCGCTTTTACTCAGGTGTTTGAGCTGGTTGTAGATGGATGCGCGGGCCACGCCGGCCCATCTGTCCGCGTTCCAGGCTTTGAGTTCCTTCTCGATTTCATACCCGTACGTTGGCTCGCGGAGCATGACCACTCCAAGGACGAGTAGTTTAGTATCGCGCGCGCCCATACCTGCTCCATCAAATAGGGAAAATGATAGAAAATAATTATAGCTTATCCAGTTTGTTGACAAAGGAAGCGTTTCCCTATATAGTAAAATTTACCTATTTTAAAAGGTGAGGATTTCTCATTTGGATGGAGTCCTTTCCACTAGATTTGTTCGATTCTCGTACCTCGACGGAACGGCCTTAGACCGTTTGGTGAAGCAGTAAGGGCAGGTTATATGGCAGATAATTCCATATTTGAGGTGCAGAGCCGCTCAAAAGATGCCATGATAAGTGGCCCCGATATGAATGGGCAGGTGTGCCAGCTGCCTGAACTGTCACAGTGAGAAAGTAGGACCATGCTCGGATTGGAACGATACGGCAAGCTCATGGAACTGGATACGATTGACTCTTTATCGGTGTCTACAGGGGACGTGCGACTGATGGTGAAGCAATCCAATCAGCCAGGCATATATCTTCGTTTTTGCGCTTCAGATTGCTTCACAGTAACCGTGAACGACTCGCATGAGATGACTATAACCCAGAAAACTTCAGTTTGGAAGAAGAGGTCTCAGCAGGGAAAGCTTTCGATTTCGTGGTTGTGGACGACCCCGTCCTTGGTGGTGGCGCTGCCCGCGTTCAAGCCGCTTCATATCTTGAATGTGGAGGCGTCTTCAGGAGCTGCCTATGTCGAGGACGTTGAAGTTGACACCTTTCGCTGTTCGGTAACTGGCGGATCGTTGCGGATGCAGCATGTTTCCTGCGTAAATGCAGCGATTTCGAGCGTGTCCAGCAGCATCGTTTCCCGGTCTCTGCGGGTCCGGGAACGGTGCAAGCTCTCGGCCTCCTCGGCACGTATAGCCTTGCATGACAGCTTCACTCCTTCAGCCGGGTACCACGTGGTATCGAATAACGGCTCGGTGGCTCTGGGAGCCGAGCGTCTGACCGGTACCGTAACCCGTGATCGGCAGGGCTCGCCCTTCTATTCCATTGTCGGCAATGCTTCGCGGCTGGAGCTTCGCTAGGATGGCTCTATCTGCTGCTGCCGCGTTGTCTCTCTTGATATCGTGGCTTGCACCTATCGAGGGGCAGCGCGAGTTCTGTCCTGCTCCCAAGAGCGCAATGCCCTGCTCTGGCGGTAGCATGAACTTATTATGCCTACTTTTGATTTGGGATTCGAACACGTTTCGCTGGAATTCGCTACCAAGACCATCTTCACCGACGTTACCATCGGCGTGAACGAAGGCGATCGCATCGGCATTGTGGGCAAGAACGGTGACGGCAAATCCACGTTGCTGCAGCTGTTTTCCGGCGCTCGCCAGCCAGATAGCGGCAAGGTGAGTCGGCGCGGCGGTCTTACTTTCGGCATGCTTGACCAGCGTGATCCGCTCGACGACAATGCCACGGTGCGCGAAGCTGCGCTCGACGGGCGTGAGGATTACGAGTGGGCTGCCGACACACGCTCGCGTGATGTGGTGGAGGCACTTCTGGGCGGTCTGAACCTGGAAGCCACAGTCGGCTCGCTGTCCGGAGGCCAACGCCGCCGTGTGGACTTGACCCGGTTGCTGCTTAAGGACTGGGATATTCTGGCACTTGACGAGCCCACGAATCACCTCGACATCGTCACTATCCACTGGTTGGCCGAACACCTGAAAAACCGCTGGGGCAAAGGGCAAGGCGCGCTGTTGCTGGTCACCCACGACCGCTGGTTCCTTGACGAGGTGTGCGAGTCGATGTGGGAGGTGCACGACGGGGTGATCGACCCGTTCGAGGGTGGTTACAGCGCCTACATGCTCCAGCGAGTGGAGCGCGACCGGCAGGCTGATATCCGTGAGGAACGGCGTCGGAACTTGGCTCGCAAGGAGCTGGCTTGGCTGACCCGTGGCGCTCGGGCTCGCGCCACAAAGCAAAAGTTTCACGTGAAACAAGCGCATGCGCTCATCGACGATGTGCCGCCGATGCGCAATACGCTTGAGCTGCAGCAGATGGCGACATCGAGGCTGGGCAAACAGGTGGTTGACCTGACCGATGTCACCCAGATTTTCGAGCATGAGCAGGGAACAACGGCGTCAAGCCAAACGGCTGAGGTGTCAGAGAATGGTGTTCAGTACTCTGAACCCGAGTCCGAGAGGGTTTCGCCGTCTCAGGTTGACACGGTGCATGCGCTGTACGAAGAGCCGAAAGTGTATGGTTCGGTGGAGCTGGCAGTGGACGACCTGACCGACGAGCGGATTGTCGAAGCTCGGTCAGGTGCGGGGATTGACGGTCATGGTGCCGACGGTGCTCACGGTGATGCCGACGGGCAGAACGCTGCGGAAGGTGTCGGTTGCGATGCTACTGACGGTGTTGATGGTCCGGACAGTGCGGACGGTGTGAACCACCCTACTTCAGCCGCTCAGCGAGTGACGGTTTCGGGCCGCAAGGTGCTCGACGACGTGACGTGGCTCATTGGCCCGGGTGACAGGTTCGGCGTGGTCGGTGCGAACGGTGCCGGTAAGTCAACATTGCTCAGCATTATCGATGGTACGCTGCAGCCCACGGTCGGCCGTGTGAAAATAGGCAAGACCGTCAAGTTTGCAGTGCTGTCCCAGCGTCTTGATGAGCTGGAAAAGCTCGGCAAATACAAGATCAAAGAGGTACTCAGCCGTTACAAACCCACATACGAGGTAGGCGGCAAAGAAGTGACGACCGGTCAGCTTATGGAGAGGCTCGGCTTTGAGGCCGCGCAGCTGATGACCCCGATTCGTGACCTTTCCGGCGGTCAGAAGCGCCGCATGCAGCTGCTGCTCATTCTGCTGGACGAACCGAACGTACTCATTCTCGACGAGCCGGGCAACGATTTGGATACCGACATGCTCGCGGTAATGGAGGATCTGCTCGATACCTGGCCCGGCACACTCATCGTGGTCTCGCACGACCGGTACCTGTTGGAGCGAGTCACCGATCAGCAGTTCGCGCTTATCGGCGGCAAAGTACGCCATTTGCCCGGTGGCGTGGATGATTATCTGGACATGGTGGAGCGCATCCAGCGAGGTGCGGCTGGGGGAAGTGCCGGTACTGGCAAAGCGAAAGACGGCAATGCCGGAAACAGTCGTGCCGGAAACGACAGTACTGATGCTCGCCAAGAGGCGGCCAATGCGGTTTCGGGAAGCAACAACAGTTCGACGGATACTCATGGTTCTGACGGCAGTGCTTCCCCTAGTGCAGGTTCGCCGAAACTCACCGGTAAGGCCTTCCATGATGCCACTCGGCGTATCTCGGCCATCGAACGCAAACTCGCCAAGATTGAACAGACCAAAGCCGACATTGAATCGCAGATGGCCACGCATGATCCCAGCGACTTTGAGGGATTGGGGCAGCTGAACAGTCGTCTTGCCGAAGCTGCGGACGAGGCGGAAGAATTGGAGATGGAATGGATGGAGTTAAGCGAGCAGATTGAGTAGGTAGACTGCGCTGAGTAGGTAGATTGCGATGGGCAGGTCGCAGCGACCGCGCCAACAGGCATCTGGTTCTTGGTTTAGGCAGCTGCGGCGCTACCGTTGCCTAAACCAAACATGCTGAACTACGATGCCAGCCTGACCGTGCAGCAAATCAGCGTCTAGCGGCCCTTTATCGCCGATCCGGCGACCCGCTCGCTCAACGCGTGAGGCCCGCGCGTCACTGCGACGGCACCGGAACGTACCAGTTCAATAACGCCATACGGCTGCAGCAGACCCAGCAACGCTTCGATTTTGCCTTCAGCGCCTGTGGCCTCCACCGTGAGTGATTCGGAGTGCACATCCACCACGCGCACACGGAACAGGTTGACGATTTCGAGGATATCCGATCGGTTTGCCGCGGTGGCGGCCACCTTGATGAGCACGAGTTCGCGTTCGACCGCCGTCTCAGCGTCCAAATCCACGATTTTCAGCACGTGCAGCAGCTTGTTGAGCTGTTTGATGATCTGCTCAAGTGGGCCTTGTTCCACGTCCGCAGTGACGGTGATACGTGAAATATCGGGCCGTTCGGTGGGGGAGACGGACAGCGAGTTGATGTTGAACGCGCGGCGTGCGAAGAGGCCGGAGACCCGGGCGAGTACGCCGGGACGATTCTCCACAAGCACCGAAAGGGTGTGACGGCGCGAGTTGGGCTGGGACGCGGGGTAATCGGTCATGTCAGGCCTCCTTGGCGGTGGAATCGGTGTTTTGGCTGCCTTCCGAAGCGTGCAGCAGCGGCTGGATGCCGGGCATATAGGTCATCTCATCGTTAGATGTGGCTGCCGGAACCATAGGCCAGACCATCGCGTCTTTCCACACCACGAAGTCGATGAGCACCGGCCGGTCGTTGATGGCGTTGGCCTGCTTAATGGCGGCGACTGCCTCTTCCTTGGTACGGGCTCGCAACCCAACGCATCCATAAGCTTCGGCGAGTTTGACAAAATCAGGGATACCGACCAGCTCGGCACTGTTGTTAATGTTATCGCCGTTTTCAGCATTACCGGCATTGCTGCCGCTATCGGCCGTACTGTTGCTGTCGGTCGTGCCGCGCTTCGCCTGTGCTATGCCGTCGCCCTCCTGCAGATTGGTCTGCGAGTAGTGCTGCTGGTAGAACAACGTCTGCCATTGGCGCACCATGCCGTACACCTCGTTGTCGAGGATGGCGATTTTGACAGGTGTACCGTCTACGGTGGCTGCGGCAAGCTCCTCGGAGGTCATCTGGAAGCTACCGTCGCCGTCGATAAGCCATACGGGCCGTGGCGTATGGCTTTCCTGCGTGCCCACACTGGCGCCAATCGCAGCGGGCAGACCGAAGCCCATAGTGCCCAAACCTCCGGAGGAAAGCCAAGAATGAGGTTGTTCGAAGTCGATGAGTTGAGCGGCCCACATCTGGTGCTGGCCAACCCCTGAAGCCCAGATGGTGGACGGGTCGGCGAATTGAGAGAGTTGTTCCACAACCCATTGCGGGGCCAGTGTTCCGTCACTCGGGTCGGCGTATGTGGTGGGGTAGTCGCGCTTCCACGAGTTGATGAGCTGCCACCACGCGCTCAGATCTGGCTTGCCGTGCTCGTGCTGTTGGGTTTCGATGGCGGCGATGAGTGCAGTGAGCACTTCCGCCACGTCACCCACGATAGGCACATCTGCTTGGCGGCGCTTGCCGATTTCGGCCGGGTCGATGTCGATGTGGATGACTTTGGCGCTGGGGGCGAACGCGCTGAGCTTGCCGGTGACCCGATCGTCGAACCTGGCGCCGATGGCGACCAGCAGGTCGCACTGCTGCACCGCTCCCGTAGCTGGTACGGTGCCGTGCATGCCCAGCATGCCAAGGTTATGCGGGTCGCTGTCCGGCAGCACGCCGCGTGCCGGCAATGTGCAGGTGACGGGTGCGCCGGTCAGATCGGAGAGTTTCTTGACCAGAGAACCGGCGTCACTGCGTGCGGCACCGCCTCCCACGTAGAGTACGGGGCGGAATGAGCGCTCGAACAGTTCGGCGGCGGCGGTGATGGTATTGCCATGGGGCTTGGTGGTGGGGCGGTAGCCGGGCAGAATCATGCGCTGTGGCCATGAGTAGTGCAGTGTGCCGTTCTGTGCGGTTTTGGTAAGGTCGACCACCACTGGTCCGGGGCGTCCGGATTGGGCGATGTAATAGGCTTCCGAGAGCACTCGTGGAATGTCTTTCGCGTCAGTGACCAGGTACGAGTGCTTGGCCACAGGATAGGTAATGCCCACGGTGTCGGCTTCTTGGAAGGCGTCGGTGCCTATGGCGTCAGTGCCTACTTGGCCGGTGATGACCACGAGAGGTATGGAATCCATGTTGGCGTCTGCGATGGGGGTGACCATGTTGGTGGCGCCCGGCCCTGAGGTGACGATGCAGACGCCCACCTGCCCTGTGGACACTGCGTAGCCTTCTGCCGCATGCCCTGCCGCTTGCTCGTGTCGCATGAGCACAAATCGGAACTTGGTGTTGTCGTCAATGGCATGATACACCGGCAGAATCGCGCCGCCGGGAATGCCGAACACACTGCGCACACCGAGATCTTCGAGCGTGCGTACCAGCGCCTGCGCCCCGGTCATGGTTTCGCCGTTCGACCGATCCTCGTCACTCTCCGGCGATGGCCCTTTTGCCATGCTGTTCAGTGCTTGCAATGGTGTTGTTGTCACAATTCCCCCGTTCGCTGCGCCGACGTGTTGGAATCATTGTAAAAGCAACACCCGTATAAGGTGCGTTGGTGTTTCGGATGGTGGAAGGCAATGGCTGTTCGGCTCGGTGAAAGCCAAACATCCTCAGTACCTGCTGTCAGTTGCGTTGTGCCGAGTCGTGCTTGTCGCCGTGCCTGCCGCTTTTGTTTCCCGTATGTTGTTCTGGGTGCTGGTCGAGTTCGGTCCAAGCCAGTTGGGCGGCTTTGAGCTGTGCCTTACGTTTGCTGGGTCCAGTGGCGGTGCCTAGCACCTCGTCGCTGCCTTCGAGCATGGCCTGAGCGGTGAACTCAGGCGCATATTCCGGCCCGCCGACTGCCATGCGGTAGTGCGGTTCTCCGAGCCCCAGCTGGTGCGCTTTGACGGTGAATGAGGTCTTCCAATCCAGTGCGGGACCTTCGGTGGCTACCTCAGCGAGGGTGTCGTCGATGAGATTGTGCACCACGCGCCTGGCTTCGTCGATACCGTGCTCCACGAATGTGGCGCCAATGAGCGCTTCGACGATGTCACACAGAATCGAGCTTTTGTGTGCGCCGTCGTCATCTGCCTCGCCGCGGCCCAGCAGAATGTATGGGCTCACCTGGAGTTTGGTGAGTGCGATGTTCGACAGTGATTCCTCCGATACGGCTTTGGCGCGCATTTTGGCCAGCTGTCCCTCGTTCATGTCGGGGTGAACGCGGTACAGGGTTTCGGTGGAGACGAACTCGAGGACCGCATCGCCGAGGAATTCGAGTCGTTCGTAGTTGGGGGCGCCCTCGTGCTCGTGGGAGAAGGACCGGTGGGTGAGGGCCTGCACCATCAAGTCGGGTTGCAGCGTGGTGCCGAGTCGTTCCAGTAGGGCGTTCGGTGCTGCCGTGTCGGCTTGGGGACGGTCAGGATCGAGGTTTTCGGTCACTTGGCTTTGGCTCTGGCTGGCCTGATTATCAGGCTCTGCTTGGGCTTGCTGATGTTGCTGCTTGAGCTGGGATTCATCGGTCATAGGGACTCCTGTGCGACGCTGTGGCGTTTATATGGTGCGGGTCTGAACGTAGTGGGTGTCAATGCGTGCTCTGGCGCCAGTGTTGGTATCAGTGCTTTGGTGTGACTGCGAGGTCTGGTCGGGAGCGCTCACTGCGGTTGTGTTGATGTTGTCTGCCTTGCGATTCACTGCTCCTCACCCATGGCAAAGGCCCTGCCACCCGTCGATGGCAGGGCCTTTGCAAAGCGATCTGTGCCGCTTGGCTGCACGCTACTTGCTGAGCGTGGAGCTGATGGCTTCGCGGTATACGCGACCGCGGAAAGAACCGCAGCTCGGGCAAGCCATGTGCGACAGCGTCGGGGCGCCGCAGTTGGGGCAAGCGAAGGTGTTCGCCGCCTGTGCCTTCCATGCGGAGCGACGGGTGTGCGTGTTGGCTCGCGAAGTCTTGTACTTTGGCAGTGCCATGATTTCCTCTATTTCGTTCGAACTAGGTGCTTAAGCGTGGTTTATTCTACGGTAAGCCCGGTACAAGAAACGGCATGATAGTGCCATACCTGTAGTTTTGCACGGTTTGCCGGGTGTGCGTTTTGGCTGATACCTACTTGCCGGCGGTTTCCTGTTTCGCTTCCAATGAACTTTTCAGTCCGGCCAATGCGGAGAACCGGTCGTCGATTTCATCATGACCGTGGTCGGGATTGTCGTTGAGATTCACGCCGCATTTCGGGCACAGCCCTTTGCAATCTGGCCGGCACAGTACTTGCAGCGGCAGGTTTTCGACGAGTGTGTCACGCAGCAGGGCTTCGAAATCGGCGATGGTGCCTCCTGCGGCCAGCGGATACACGTCAGCCGATTCATCTTCTTCCGCGATGATATCGACCTCTGACTGTTTGGAGTTTTTGCTGTGCTTGCCTTGTTCTTCTGCGCTTTCGTAGGGGAAGAACGTGGTGACGTTCACGCTCCAATCGCGCTGTATGGGATTGAGGCAGCGGGTGCATTCGGCGTGCACCGGCGCGCTGAACGTGCCATTGAAAATCAGGCCATCCACGATGGAATCGAACGAACCGTTTATTGCGACCGGACTTCCCTCATCAACGCCTACAATGTTGTCGCCGATGCCGCTGGGGGCAGGGAAACTGGTATCGACGTCCTGGCTCTGGCCGGTACGAGACGCTACTTGAGCCACGTCGAAGGCCCAAGGGGAATCCTGTGGGCGGCCAGGCTTTGCAGAAGCGTCGTTCGGTTGGTTGTGTGTCATTGTTCCTCCGGCAATACCTGCTGATCATGATTGCTCTTGGCCAACTGACGCGCGGCGACATCCTCGCGTTCGGCGAGTACGTCAAGCCCGTTCTGCACATCCTGCCCGAGTTTGTTGATCTGTTCCTGCAGGCCATTCATCACTTGTGAGCAGTAGTTGTTGGCACCTTGGGTGAGCTTGTTGGCCTTATTCTGCGCTTCGGTCAGGATTTTGCGGGCGCGCTGCTGAGCCAGTTCGGTGACGCGCTCATGGCCGGCCAAGAACTGAGCCTGTTCTTCGGCGTCCTGCTTGGTCTGTGCGGCGGCGCTTTGCGCGCTCGCAATGATGGATTGTGCCTGTGCCTGCGCGTTTTCCAAACGGCGTTCGGCTTCGCGCATCAGTGAGGAGGCGCGCTCAAGCTGAACGGGAAGCATGGTTTTCAGGTCGTGCAACTGATCGGCGAGTTCGTCACGATCCACACGCACCGTTCCCGGGGAGAAGATGCTGGTTTTGGCACCGTCAAGCATGGCTTCGAGCTGGTCGATGACGTCATACACCGTGGTGAATTCGTCACGGCTTTTGCGTATCTCCGGGTCTTCGTCCTCGCCTTCGCGCAAATCGGGCAGGTCCTGCGCGGAGAATGAAGCCACGTTCGGCGTAGCTGTAGCTTGCACGGGTTCTGCCGGTGGTGCGTACTGTGTCTCTTCTGGGCGTTCCTCCTGAAGCTTTGGTGCACTCGCAGACTGCTGCGGGTCCGCTTGTGCGGCAGCCTCGGTCTCTTCGGCCTGTGCGGTCAACGTTGCTTGCGCGGCCAAAGCTGCCTGCGCTGCCTGGGAAATATTGCCGTCGTTGGTCTCGTCGAGGTCTGTTTCAGTGACGAAGCTCGTGTCCCCGTACCCTACGGCTTCGGTATTGCCTGCCGCGGTGTGGTTTTCCGTCGCTCGGTCTGTGCGTTGCCCTGAGGCCATGTTGGAGAGCGTGAAGGTGTCGTCTGTCATGTCGTCGTCCAGTTCCGTTCCTTGATTCGGATTAGCCATGATGCCTCGTTTCTGTGTGTACCTCGTTGTGCAAAGCTTCGATAAGCAGCGGTGCCACGTTGTCGGGCACCATGCCGGTGATATCGCCGCCGTGGCGAGCCACATCCTTCACAATGGAGCTGGCGATGTGTTCAAGAACAGGGTCGGCGGGCAAGAACAAGGTTTCCACGCCGGAAAGTTTACGGTTGACGAGGGCCATGCCTAATTCGGCCTCGTAGTCGCCGTTTTGGCGCAGTCCCTTGACGATGGTGGTGGCGCCCACTTGTGAGCAGTAGTCGGTAATCAAACCGGTACTGGAAGTAACGGTGATGTTGTTGTATCCGTCTCGTGCCAGAGCTTCTTTGATGATGGACACGCGCGTTTGCGGTGCGAACAGGGGCGTTTTTGCAGCATTGACCGCTACGAGCACGTGCACTTCTCCGAAAATGCGCGCGCTACGCTCGATTACATCCAAATGCCCGGCTGTGACCGGGTCGTAGGAGCCGGGGCACACTGCGATAGTCATACGCACCAGATTAGCGCTTGAGGCTGATAACGACAGGTGGGTAAATGCGTCAAGTAAGATGGAAATGTATGGTAAGAATCGGCGCGTGAAGGAGTACATGATGCTTAGAACCGAGCGGAGTGCGGCGAAGATGTTTGATGACGAGAACGAAGGGGGAGCGGGAATTCCCAATGATCCCAATGCGCCTGGCGAAGGCGGCGGCACCGCAGTATTGGAACGTCCCCAGACCGAGGATCAGCGCCAGCAAGACGGGACCGGGGATGCCGATCGTTTCTCGCACTATGTTTCCAAAGAGAAAATGGCTGAATCACGCCTGACCGGGCGGCCGGTGGTGGCCTTATGCGGCAAGATCTGGGTACCGAAGCACGATCCTTCGAACTATCCGGTATGTCCGGACTGCCAGCGCATCTACGAAGAGATGCAGGGCTGATATTGACTTCGAGCGCATGAAGCAGGTTTACTGGGAAACTACAAACTGAGGGAGGCTTTTATGAGTGATATGGGTGCTACGGCTACAACAACAGCTACGACAACGACAACAGCGAGCGGCAGTACGATGCGCGCCGCCGTATTTGAAGGTCCAGGGCAGATGGCCGTGCGTGACGTGCCCATGCCAGTCATCGAGCAGCCCACCGACGCCATCATCAAGGTGATTCGTGCATGCGTGTGCGGGTCGGACTTATGGTGGTACCGCGGGCTCAACCCCCGTCAAACCGGCACCACCACAGGGCATGAGGCCATTGGCGTCGTCGAGGAGGTAGGGGCCAGTCCCACGTTCCAGCAAGGAGTAAACGGCGCGGAACCTATTCGCCCCGGGGATTTCGTCATTGTTCCCTTCACGACCGGCTGCGGGCATTGTGCAGCCTGCCGAGCCGGCTTCGATGGAAGTTGCCTCAACCCAGACAAAGTGGGCAAGAAGGGTTACCAGGCTCAATACCTGCGCTACCCACACGCCGACTGGAGCTTGGTGAAAATCCCCGGGCGGCCGCAGGACTACTCGGAAGAGACCCTCAACTCCCTGCTTGCGCTCTCCGACGTGATGGCCACCGGCTATCATGCCGCTGCCAGTGCCGAAGTGCGGGAAGGCGACACCGTGGTGGTGATGGGAGATGGTGCGGTAGGCCTATGCGGCGTGATTTCAGCAAAGCTGCGCGGTGCCGGGCGCATCATCGCCATGAGTCGTCATGAGGACCGGCAGGCGCTCGCGCGTGAATTCGGAGCTACTGATGTGGTCGCCGAACGCGGCGACGATGCGGTGGAAGCGGTGCGTTGCCTGCTGGGACAGAACAGTGATGGTGTGGGTGCGGCGTTGGAGTGCGTGGGTACCGAGCAGTCGCTTGATACTGCCTCCAAAGTGGTGAGACCTGGTGCTGTGGTGGGTCGGGTGGGGCTGCCGCAGATGGGCAGCACTGATACCACGAGCCTGTTCTGGCGTAATGTCGGGCTGCGCGGCGGCATTGCCAACGTTACTTCTTATGATCGGGAATTGCTGCTGAATGCTGTACTGAATGGGGAAATCAACCCGGGGAAAGTGTTTACGCAGCGCTTCGATTTGGACCATATCGCCGATGCCTACGCTGCGATGGATGAGCGTCGCGCCATCAAGTCGCTCGTGGTGCTTTAACGGCATACGGCAGTGGGGATTGCGGAACATAGTGTCCGCAATCCCCACTGTCATTACCTTCGGTGTGCGTCTTTGCCTACCGTACGGTCTGTTTTCAGTTATGCTGAGACGACATCGTCTTGGTATCTATCAGTCCGCTGTGGCCTCGTGGACGGCTTCCTTTGCGTCATCTACTGCTTCACCGCCCTTGTCTTTAGCGGTCTCGGCGGCATCTTTGGCTTTGTCTGCCACATCTTCACCCTTGTCTTTGGCCTTGTCGGCAAAATCGCCGGCCTTGTCCTTGACGGCTGCAGCTGCCTCTTTCGATTTATCGGCTACGTCCTCAGCCGCATCTTTGGCCTTGTCTGCAACCTTACCGGCCACATCCTTGGCTTTCTCGGCTGCGTCGCGGGCGCCGTCCTCGACTTTGTGGGCCAGCTTAGTCGCTTCATTCTTGATGTCCATGATGTGTCCTTTCTCCCTTGGTTACTGACACCTTCAGTGTAGCTCTCAGTGGCTTGCTGGTGCGGGTTTTTACCAGAGGGCAAGTGTACGTGACAGTGGTATAATGTGACTCGCCTCACTTTTTGAAGATGGCGTTTGGTGTGTGGTGTTTGCCATGCCGGTAACTTCGATTGTGCGATTGTGCGATTGTGCGATTGTGCGATTGTGCGATTGTGCGATTGTGCGATTGTGTGTGATGTGGTTTGTGAATGTGTTTGAAAATGTACGCATTGGTGATGGTGAAGCCAGAAATGGGTACGTTTTGGTCGTTTTGCGGGGTGTTTTTGACTGTTATGTACCCGTTTGCGTAACGAGTGACGGATACGCTTCGTTTGTTAATGGATGGTTTTGGCTGGGTTGTGCTTGTTTTGTGTGCGTTATGGTGTTGGTTGTTGCTGGGTGGTGAGGTTCGGATGGTCGCGTGAGCGTGTGGGTTCAGTATCGGTCACGCATATCTGCTGGTATATGGCGCATGATGTCGCCACGGGTGAGGTAGATGTGTGATGCAGGAATTACGGAATCAGGTAAGGATGTACCCCAGGCCTTGTGGCATAAACGGACAAGTTCTGTGCCATCGATGAGTTGCACTCCCGTTTGGCTGGCGAACTCGATGGCATCGGCAGTGAACGAGCTCGTGGTGACGACCATCATTTTCTCAGCATGAACAACTGCATTGGCACCCTGCAATTTTTGTATGATGGGGCGGCCGATATGGTGACGACGAGCGTAGCATTTACATTCCACAATGGTTTTGAGACCATTGGTTTCTGTGAGCATGATATCGAAGCCTCCGTCGCGCACGGGAGAGGTGACTCGAGCACTCTGATACCCTAGACTGCGGAACAGGTCGGCACAGAACTGTTCGAAATCTGTTGGCCGCTCTTGGAATTGTGCAATGATACTGTCTATGGAATTAATGTTGCGTCGTGATTGAATATGATTTGATCTGAACTGCCGCTTGCTCTGCTCTGCCGAGTTATACGGGATGGTCGCGCCATGAGCGCGGAAGTCGTTGACGCAATCGTAGAGTTCGAAGGGGCTTTTGCTTTCTAACTGCCAGGTGTCCAGTTTCAGTGTGCTTTTGGGCTGAATCACCGTCATATCATTCGTTCGTCTGTCGCGGGTTCCGTTGCGTTTGGCTGATTGCCAGTAGGGGTATTGCAGTTGGAATATGCCTATGCTATGGGTATTCTTGGCATGCTTGACTTTGATGGATCCTGATACAGCGACCCCGTATTGCTTACGAATATGATGTTTACGCATCAGTTGTACGACGAATAGGAATAACCATATAACTGCTGCGGCAATGATAACCAGCAGACCGAGTTGTATGGCATACGTGACGTAGATTTGCTCGTCGCTGGTTAATACGGGTATGCTGCTCATGCCATATTCCTATCGATATTCGTTCAATATCCGCTTTCTAGTAGCCTCCGAACATTATAGGGTATGCCGCGTGCTGAGTGGGGCGATGGCGGACACGCAAGCTGTCTCTTGTGTATTACAGAGAGGTGCGGTTTCTCCTTTTGACGGATGGCGGACCCATAGGTATGTTTTCGGACATGTATCGACGGTATTGTGTCGGGATTCTACGTGTTGCTGATGAAGCTGAGAATGTGGATATGTTTTAGTTGGGCAGAGATACAGGTTTTCTTATTGATAGGGAGCAGTGCTAGTTATGAGGAAGGCCCGCACTGTTATAGTGTGGGCCTTCTGATTATGGTTGCCGGCTGGGTTGCTTGTTATTCGTTCACCGCATAACCAATGTAATCAAGGGTTATTTGGTGGTTCGTTTGTTGCGTAGGTGGGTGAGTATGGCTGCCATAGTGAGGAGTCCTAGGGCGATGAGGGTGCCGAGTAGGATTCCGGAACCTCCGGTGAAGGGCATGCGTTGGACGGTCTTGTTGTAGACCACGTTCACGGTCAGGGTGCGGTCGGAGGTGTTCCGGTTGGCTGGGTCGGTGGGGTCGAAGTACACGACTTCGTAGCGGCCTGATGCGTCGTAGCCGGTGCCGTTTCCCATATTGTCGAGGCCGACGATTTTGCTGACGACCGGTGTTTTGGCGATATAGCCGGGGATGGTGGGGCTGTTGACCTCGCTCATGTTGACCAGGCCTTTACCGGTGTCGGCGGTGCGCCATGCGTTTTTGTCCCAGTTGGGTGAGCCGTCGATCTGGTCGTAGGCGACGTTGTGGATTTGGTGTTGCGTCCAGGTGATGGTCTGTACGTTGTCGGCTGGTGGGGTGTCTACGGTGTTGTGGTTGAGTTTGTAGTGGATGGTTCTGGTTGTGGTTTTAGTAATGTCTTTTTCGGGGTTGGCTTGGATGTATACGTATTCGTCTTGGTCAAGGTTGTTGTCCATGTCGAACGTGGTGTTCAACTGGAAGTTGATGGTGCGTTTGCTGTCGGTGCCGGGGGCAAGCTGCTGCAGGCCTGCGCTGAGGCTAACCGGGTGGTCTTTGCCGCCGAGTTGCACGCTGTATTTGGTGAGCGTGTTGGTGGCGGTGGTGCCGGAGAGTCCGGTGAAGGTTTCGCTGCGGCTGGTGTCTTCGGTGCCGTCGCTTGGCTGCCAGCTGGTCCCGTTGGCGGGTTGCGCGTCACAGTCTTTGCCGCTGGTGGCGTCGGCAGAATTGACGTAGCAGGGTACTTGCACTACGTGTACGTTGAGTGTTTGGGTGGCGAGTGTGTAGAAGTAGTAGACGTCGGTGGTGCCCCAGCCTGTGCTGCTGCCTGCGGTGCCGGAGGCTACGATGTTGCCGGCACTGTTGTAGGATTTGCCGTTTTCACCGGGGTAGGGGACGGAGAGGTTGCTGGTGGCCCATATGGTTTTACCGCTGTTCTTGTTGGCGAGAGCGGTCAAACCGGCGACACTGCTGTCTGAAGTCCCGAGGGTGGTGGCGATGGTGGCTCGTTGTGCCGCGGTCAGTGAACTGAGGTCAGCAGCGGTCAATGGTCGATAGCCAGCTATATTCGCAGGTGTGGTGGTAGCGGAAGTGGTGCCTTTGCTGCCGGTAATCGAGTTCGCTTTGCCGGTCGGGTCACCCGCGGTGGCGGCAACGGGACTCATATCAGTGCCGTCGAGCTCGACATAGTGGGATTTCACCATCGTCTGACCAGATGCCGCAATGTTTACAGGCTGGGTGTTGCCAGTCAGGGCGGTGGTGCCACTTGGCGTGTTGATAGGGGTACCAGCGTCGTCGAAGGATTTGAATGTCAGCGAAGAGAGTGTGTACTGGTCAGAGAGGTTGAACTGGGGAATCATGCCCACGTAAGTAGCACCGCGGTGCAGGATGCCGTTGAAATACGTGATGGTGGCCTGCACGTCGGCATCGACGTTCGCATTGGGTGCTGCTGAAGCGATGCTTTTGCGGATGCTGTCTTCGATTTCGGCATTGGTGAGCACGGTGTCGGCGAATTTGACGGTGGTGGCGCACCGGTAACTGCCGTCGGATTGACGGGAATACATGGCCACCGTCTTGCCTGTGGCATCGGCTTGTGTTCGCAACGCCACCTGGCTGATGTTATCGCCCGCGTTCGTCCAGTCTATGCTTCTCACCTGTGTGGAAGGCTCGTCGACGATGGGAGTGTTGTATCCAGGGTCGCCCTGGATTTTGTTGTTGCGTGCGGACACGTAGTAGACGCCGAGCTCATATTTGAAGTAGGCCGGTGTGATGCTCTGGTTGTTGGCGTTGATTTGGAAGTTCTGTTTAACGTCGTTTTCTGGCAGGGCGCCGACTTGGCCGCCGTTGCTGTTCATGTACGTCAGGTCGCTGTCAGAGCGGATGTGTTCGTGGTATTTAACGTTGTACACGTTGAATGTTTGTGAGGAGATGTTGTAGTTGAGCTGATCGACGCGCAGATGTATAGCATCTATGAGGTTGCTGAGTGCGTTGATGTGGAACGTGTAGGAGCGAACCGTGCCTGTCAATGTACTGTTGGTGCAGCTGCGGACGGATATGGTGTTGTCGTAGGGCAGTGCGCGCATTGCTGTCGGGTCGGTGGGCCAGTTGAACACCATGAGCACTTGGGCGCTAAACGAGAAGGTTTCAGTACCGACGTCGTGGCTGGTTTGGGTGACGTTTAAGACGAGTGCTTGCAGTGATTCGTCGTATTGGACTGTACCGACTTCATCGCCGCTGCTGGTTTTCAGCACTGCAGGGGTGCCGCCGCTGACGAATTTTGCTTTCGCGCCCGATGGGGCTGTAGTGGTGTGCGAGACAGTGGCAAGGGTGATTGAATTGCCGGCTACTAAAGAACTGGCGTTGACGCTGAACGAGCCGGTAGCGCCAAGGCGTTGGAATTGTTGTGCGAGCACTGTTTGTTCAGCTGGCTGGGCTGTGGTTGTTTCGCCTTTGAGCAAGATGATGTCTGATGTGGTGGCGTTGATGCTAGCGCCGCGTGCAGAGATGGGTGAGGCTGGTTCAGTTCCTAATGTGCCAAGTTTGCTGGGGGGGGGGGTAATGCCGTTGCTATTTTGAGCCGACCCGGCTGCTACTTGAGCTTCGCTGGCAGCGCCGTCTGCATAGGTGGAGGAGCCAGCGGCGAAAGCGGTGAGCAGTGTGGCTGCGGCAGCGATGCCGGCGACCAGGCGCGTGCGAGTGGATTTTGTGGCGCTGTTGGCACGTGTTGCGCTGGTGTGAGGCATACTCATGATGCATCCTTTACTGTGTTCTACATTGATTGCCGGGCTTAGCGCTGAATAACGTGCACTCGTGGAGCCGTGTGGCAATATCTTCATTTATGCGTCTTGCGGGTTCCTGTATCAAACAACATGCGACAGGTTCCGAACTGTAAAATATATTACATATAAATATCGACAACTATCGCATATTTATTGCATAAGGTTGATGATACGGGAATGCCGAGCATGATGTTCAGCATTGTGCAACAACACTACTGAGTGCGCAGCCAGTATTTTGACAGTACTGCTGCCAGTGTTATGAGTGCTGCTGCAAGCAGCATAGGAATGAGGTATGTCCAAGTAGCGCTGCTTCCGGTCAACGGCAGGCTGCTTGCTGTTTTGACATACGTGTATGTAAACCCGCTGGCAGTCTGTGATTCACCGCCACCAAGATTCCATGTCACCGAGACGTTGACTTTGCCGAGCTTGTGAGCCGGAGTCTTGGTCATCCACTGGTTGATGGGCTGTTCGAACGCTGGCTCAGCGCCGGGCAGTGTGCCGAAGGTGACACGTGTGACTTGCGGGGCAGGCAGGGATAGCTGCGTGGGTTGGGATTGTGTGGTGTTGTGTGACAGCACGGTACCCCATGAATAGGTATTGCCGTTCTTGCCTACTGCTGTATTGCAGTTGCCGCTGGCACTGACTTGCTCGAATGCCACGCCTTCTGGCGCGCTTACTTTGACAGGCTTGCCGTGGTTGGCGGTGCTGTCGTTACCGAGCTGGTTGTATCCGCCCAAGCCCCAAGACCAAGCGGTACCGTCAGACGTGACTGTTACGACGTGGCTTGCACCTGCGCTGACCTGTGTGGGCTTGTCGCTGCTGGGAAGCTCGACTTTGCCTGGAATCATGCGGCTTGCAGTGGTTCCGTCGCCAAGTTGGCCGAATTGATTCTTGCCCCATGCCCAGATATTGCCGTCGTTGCCGATGGCTGTGCTGAAGTCATTTCCTGCGCTTACTTGCGTGAGGAAAATGCCGGTCGGCATGGAGACTGATGCGGGTATGTTGCGGTTTACGGTGGTGTCGTCTCCGAGTTGTCCGTACGCATTGGTGCCCCAAGCGTAGGTCGTTCCAGTGTTGCTGATTGCCAGAGAGAAACCATTGCCTGCACTTATGCTGACAAATTGTGTACCATCAGGAGCTGCTGTTTTCACGGCCACCGGTTGGGATGTGTTGCTGCCGTCACCGAGTTGACCGGAATCGTTGGTGCCCCAAGCGTAGATGTTACCGTCCACGCCGAGTGCCAACGCGTGGGAGGAGCCTGCGCTGATGTTCTTTGCTTTAATGTCGGAAGGAAGCGTCACTTTGACTGGGGTGTTGCGATTGGTAGGCGTATTTGCGCTGTTGGGTTGCGCATCGGTGTCTGGTACGATGCCGAGCTGCCCGCTTTGGTTGCTGCCCCAAGCGTAGATGTTGCCGTCGTCGCCGAGCGCCAGAGAGTAGGAGGGACCTGCGCTCACCTGAGTGAACCGCACCCCTGCTGGGACACGTACTTTCACTGGTTTGTTCATGCCCGAATCTGTGATGGTGGTTCCTGAATCTGCGGTGCCGCCATCCATGGTGCTGCTATCTACGCCGTTGCCGAGTTGCCCGGATTCATTGTTGCCCCACGCCCAAGTCGAACCGTCTGTGCCGAGCGCGAGTGAGTGGTCGGCGCCGTTGCTCACGTGGAAGAACCTGACTGGGGATGAGGGCGTGACGCCTACTGGTGTACCGCCTTGGCTTGATCCCTTGTCTGGTGTGACGGAGAACTTGCTCCAGTGTGCGGTGAGTTTGAGAGCGCGGGTTACGTTTTGTGTGAAATCGTAGGGTGTGCTGTTGATGAACCAGCCGTCGAATACCCAATCCTTGCGAGTTGGAGAGCTAACAGGCATGGATACCGTGTCGCCCTGAGCGATGGTCTGGCATGTTTTTCCCGGGGCAACGCCAGAGCATGGAGCGGAGCCTTCCGGTAGCTTGCCTCCGGCGGGGTCGAAGGTGACTTCGTAGGCGGGTACGTCCAGATAGTTGTAGATGAGCTTGGCTTGTGGCTTTCCGGTGCCGCCTTGGGTCCAGTCGATGATCATGGTCACCGGACCGGAGGCATGGGCAGGAGTGACAGTGGTCCACGTACCGGTGGTGTCGTCGTAAGCGGGAGTGGTGCCTGGAGTGCCGTCGAAGGTGACGGAGATGAGGCGGATGTCGCTTTGAGAGGTCTTGGTGGGGTTGGCGGTGCTCGTGTCTGCTGAAGTTGGGGCGGAAGCGTCCGCTGGTTTCTGAGTTGAATCGTCGTTTTTGGTCTGTCCGTTGCTGCCGGGCTGTGATTCAGTGCTGCTTGGGGGAGTGATGCGGACGGTGTCGCCGCCGGAACTTGAGCCGGTGCGTGTGGAGGTGATGAACCCCTGTGGATCTTCGGGTGTGGTGAACTCTGCTACCGCAGGGTGTGTCACCAAAGCCATGGAGAAAGCTGCGATGGCCACTGCTGCGAGCAGGAGACGGTTGGTGCCCCGCTTATCTGCCGTTGCAGCGTGTCGTATTGGTGAAGTCATCGGCACGTCCCCTTCTGTCTGTGTGGCCTCGGCTTGGTCGCAGAGACAAACAATCTGTATTCATTATTATTATAGTGATTTAGGACACATGCGGGGAGTCTAAATTGGGCTTGATGCAATGAACTGACCGGCATTCCAGTGAGGTTGGAGTAGCGCGCGTAAACGTGAAGAATGATAATCGGCAAATATAAGGGAATTGTTTAGTTAACGACTTGGTTTAGTGACGTAAATCACACAGAGATGCATTTACGTAGAGTATATCGTTGCAGCAGCTACATATGTTATTGAAATATTGCTGCCTATGTGAACTTGGTGCAGTCGACGGTGTCAAATATGAAAACCCAAGATGGCGAACCCAGAATGCTAGCGTTCAGCGTTCTGGGCTATTGAGCGGAGGATACGAGATTCGAACTCGTGAGGCTGTAACACCAACACGCTTTCCAAGCGTGCGCCATAGACCACTAGGCGAATCCTCCACAGACTGGTCTGTGTTGCCAAGAACACCTGCCCAATCAGCTTGAGTACTGTACCACGTGCCCCCGGACTTCGTTGCTGCGGTGTGGCGCAGGTGTGGTGTGCTCGGGCATGGTGTGGGTGATGAAGGAGTCTGATAAAGCGATGTCGCGGTAGGCAAAGGAACAGATGAAATGTGCGTTCGTCGGTTTGATGTGGATAATGAGAGTGGACGTATATGGTGCATGACGCGGCGACTCTGGCAGTTAAGCTGAGGCATCATTGAGGAAGATTTGCTGATAAGTGGAGGCAATATGGCTGAGACGAACGAGGGAACCAAGGCGGCGTTGAGCGATGCTGAGCTGCCTGATTTGGTGATTGTAGGCGCAGGCCTGTTTGGTCTGACGGTGGCGCAGCAAGCTGCGGAACTTGCCGGTGCGCGCGTACAGATTATCGATGTGCGTGACCATATCGGCGGCAATGCATACTCCTACATGGACGAAGAGACCGGCGCAGAAATTCACCAGTATGGTGCGCATCTGTTCCACACTTCCAATCAGCGGGTGTGGGATTACGTTAACCGTTTCACTGAGTTCACCGACTATCAGCACCGTGTCTATACCACGCATGACGGTGAGGTTTACCCGCTGCCCATCAACCTGGGCACCATTAACCAGTTCTTCCATGCACACTACACTCCTGCCGAAGCCAAGCGTCTTGTCGAGGAGCAGGCGGGTGAGCTGGCGGGCACCGATCCGCAGAATCTCAATGACAAGGGTGTGCAGCTCATCGGCAGGCCGCTCTATGAGGCGTTTATCAAGAATTACACCGCTAAGCAGTGGCAGACGGCTCCTGAGGATCTGCCTGCGGACATCATCAAGCGTTTGCCGGTGCGTTTCAACTACGATAACCATTATTTCAAGGACACTTGGGAGGGGTTGCCGAAGGACGGCTACACCAAGTGGATGGAACGTATGATCGACGATCCGAAGATTTCGGTCAAGTTGGGCGTTGACTTCTTCGATGAGAGCCAGCCGTGGAACAAGAAGGCTTTGGTGGGGCGTGTGCCGGTGGTGTACACCGGGCCGGTTGACCGTTACTTTGACTATGAGCTGGGCGATTTGAAGTGGCGTACCGTGGACTTCAAAGAGCAGCGCTATGACGAAGAGGATCACTTCGGCACAGCGGTGATGAATTACGCAGATTCCGATGTTCCTTATACCCGTGCCATCGAGTTCAAGAATTTCAACCCTGAACGCAAGGATGCTCAGAACCCTAACAAGACCGTTGTGTGGGAGGAGTACAGCCGTTCTGCCGAGCGTGGCGATGAGCCGTACTACCCGGTGAACACGGACGAGGATCGTAGCCTCTATCAGTCCTACAAAGACAAGGCGGCAAGCGAGCCGAAGGTGGTATTTGGCGGACGTTTGGGCACGTATGCCTACTATGACATGCATCAGGTCATCAATTCCGCGTTGGTGGCCTATGAGAAGCAGATTGCGCCGTTGCTGGCGTAGTGTGCTGCAACGTGTTGCTGTGCGCTGAATTGGTATGAGTCCCGCGCTGACCTGTCATGGTTGGTGCGGGACTTTTGTATGGTGACAGATGTGTTGCAAGTCACTGAGTTCACAAATTCTCCACAATCTTTCCATAATCTTCACAGCTTTCCGCGTGAGTCCACACCAAGTTCACAACTGGTCGCATAGACTTATGGACGGAAAAGAAGCGTGTGCTGATTGCGGTGCACAGGATGAGAGGGGCCCTATGGCATCGGTTGGATATGGTGAGACGTGGGCCAAAGCCATCCTTATGGGTGAGCATTCTGTAGTGTACGGTTATCCGGCTGTAGCGGTGCCTATTCGTCAGCTCACCATGCGTGCCTGGGCCAAGCCGGTGGCCGGAGAGCATTGTGGTGAAGGAGGAGTGCTGCGGGCGCTTGACTATTCCGGGCCGCTGCGTCAAGCAGGTGATCGTTTCGGTGGTGTGGTGAGAGCGGTGGATGTGGCTCGCCGATTTGCGGGTAAGCCGGATGCTGAGTTTGACATTATGACCGAATGCAGTTTTCCGGCAGGGCGAGGCATGGGGTCCTCGGCGGCTTCGGCTGGTGCGGTAATTCGTGCCGTGCTTGATTCGTGTGGGGTGCATGCTGGGCGCAGGCAGCTCATGGAACTGACGCAACAGGCGGAAGTCGTGACGCATGGCAATCCGTCGGGTTTGGACACCGTTACCACGTGCTCGCCGGTGCCGGTGTCGTTTACGATGGGCAAGGCTCGGCCGCTGAACCTCAAGGCTGATGCACACTTGGTCATTGCTGATTCCGGTGTTGTTGGCAGTACCCGTGAGGCTGTGAATCTAGTAAGGAAACAGCGCGAACATGATGAGTCTCGCGTGGTGTCCATCATGAACCGTCTGGGCTGGTTGGCGAAAGGTGCGCAGGGGGACTTGGAATGCGGGGATATGCCTGGGCTGGGTGAGCGTATGACTGCGGCGCATGGCCTGCTGTCTCGTTTGGGGGTCAGTCACCCGGTGCTTGATGTTTTGGTCGCGGCCGCTCAAGGTGCTGGTGCGTTGGGGTCTAAGTTGACCGGTGGCGGCTTGGGCGGTTGCATGGTGGCATTGTGTGCGACGCGCCGTGAGGCGAGTGATGTGCGTGAAGCGCTGCTCTGTGCTGGCGCGGTCGATGTGTGGGTGCATAGGTTGCGTGATGCGGCGCTGCCTGATGGGCAGGAACCCAGTGAATTTGCGGGAACGGGGCATGCCATCGGTGAGATGCAGCATACGCATGAGGCTCGTGTAACGGGTGCTCGTAAACTCGGGAAGTCAGGTCTTGTTGGTGCGGGAACCACTGACTCGCTGGTAGCTGTTCCGGTGCGTTAATGCTGATGATAGGCTCAAACATATGACTGACGGCTTATCTACAGCGCGTGCCAATGCGAATATCGCGCTTATCAAATATTGGGGCAAGGCTGATGAACGGCTGATGATTCCGATGGCTTCAAGTCTGTCGTTGACGCTTGAGGGCTTGGAGACTCGTACCAGTGTTGAGTTTGATGAAAGCGCTGGCACGGTTCGCTCTGGCGCGATTGCGGACGAGTTGAGCATTGACAGCAAAGTGCAAACCGGGACTTCGTTGCGGCGAGTCAGTGACTTTCTCGATATTGTGCGCAATATGGCCGGCATTGATGCTCCTGCTCGAGTGGTGTCAACCAATACGGTGCCTTATGGTGCCGGTCTTGCCAGTTCGGCGTCAGCTTTTGCGGCTTTAGCTGCGGCGGCGAGCAAAGCGGCGGGTCTGAATCTGGACAAACGTGAACTGTCTCGGCTTGCACGGCGTGGTTCTGGGTCTGCGTGCCGATCGATTTATGGCGGTCTGGTGCAGTGGCATGCTGGCACGGACGATGAGACGTCGTATGCGGAACCTATCGATTCCGATATGGATTTGGCTATCGTTGTGGTTGAGATCTCGGGGAAGCAAAAGCCGATTTCCAGTCGCGAGGCCATGCGGCGTACGGTGGCCACGTCTCCGCTGTATATGGCATGGATCGAGGAATGTGCTGACGATTTGCATGATGCCTTGGATGCGGTGCGTGCTGGTGATGTGGCAAGGCTTGGGGAGCTCGCGGAAGCGAATTCGATGGGAATGCACGCTACCATGATGACTTCGCGCCCTGCGGTATTGTATTGGCTGCCTGCCAGTGTGGCGGCATTGCGAGCTGTGGCCGAGGTCCGCGAGTCCGGTCTTGGTGCATGGGCCACGATGGATGCCGGTCCCAATGTCAAGGTGCTGACGGAGGGGCGTGATGCGCAAGCGGTTGCGCGGGCATTGCGCGAATGCTTGCCGGAGTGCGCCGTGAGTGTGCATCATGCCGGTGGTGGAGTGCAGTTTGAATAGTTAATTTGCATGTTATGCATTTTAATGGTATAATGAACTTATAAAGAAGGCTGTGCTGAATAATTAGCGTAGCTATGCATTTTTGGTACGTATACGGGAATGGGAGTGATTATGAATGGGGTAGGGCAGGGGTTGGAAACGCTTGTGTCTCGCGTTGGCGCGGCACAGGGGCTGCCTGCTGAGACTCTGGCTTCCGCTCCTGGCAAACTGTATCTTGCGGGCGAGTATGCAGTGGTGGAGTCTGGGCATCCGGCGCTGTTGGTCGCCGTCAGCAAGATGCTTACCGTTCAAGTTTCGTTAGTTCGTGACGGGCAGCGTTTTGGTAATGGTGAGGCCGTCGGCCGCATCCATTCTGAGGGTCATCCCGAAGCTTCCGTAACATGGCGAAGGCGTGGAGGCAAGGCTGTTCCCGACTTGGAACAACCGGGCGCAGCGTTCGTTCTAGGGTCGATTCATGCAGTTGAAGAGCTGGCTGTAGCCCAAGGGCGCCCAATGCGCATGTACGATATTTCCATCGAAAGCGAGTTGGATGATATCTCGGGGCGCAAGTATGGCCTGGGTTCTTCAGCTGCCGTCACCGTCGCGGTCACGCGGGCTCTGCTTCAGTTCTACGGCTTGTCGCTCACCCCTATGCAGCAATACAAATTAGTGTTTGCGGCATCAAGCAGAGCGCAGAAGGTTGGTTCTGGCGGAGACTTGGCAGCCAGCCTGTTCGGGGGCTGCATCAGGTTCACTGCAGTGGAGAGACAGTGGATTACAGCCAGACTGCAGGATACTCCACTCGCAGATGTGATTGACATGCCGTGGCCGGGTTTGAGCGTGGACAGAGTGGATGCACTCAGTGGGGCGCATACCTTAAGTTTTATGGCCGGTTGGACCGGTAGCCCGGCTTCCACGTCGGCATTGGTTTCTCGAGTGCAAGGCCATAGTGTCGCTGACCATGAGCAACGTTATAACGCGTTCTTAAACAGCAGTGATGAGGTTGTTGACGCTTTGGTGCAAGCATTGTCGGCGGACGATGTGCAAGCCGTAGGCCATTTGATCGCACGCGCCCGAGCTCTGCTGGGCGACTTGTCAGAGTTTTCGGGGACACTCATCGAGACACCTCAGCTGACCAAATTGATTGCAATTGCGCTCGAGCATGGTGCCGCGGCGAAAAGCTCCGGAGCGGGTGGTGGTGATTGCGGTATCGCCATTGTGTCGCAAGGCTCCCAGCGCGAGACAATAGCTCGGCAATGGCAACAGGCCGGCATCGTACCGCTCGAAGTGCACGTGACTGAACCGCTTATGCCGTTGTCGGCTTGGGGAGAGGGGCCGTATGCCACCGGCTCGGGCGCAAATCGCAAGGATGACCATGTGCGCTTGGCTTTGGAACAGCACGAGCACGAGGGGAACAATGCGTTTGACGACATGCGCTTTGTGCACCACAGTTTGGGCAGTATCTCTGCGAGTGCGGTGAGCGCACAGACCTGCGTGTGCACGGCCTCTTGGGATCAGCCTTTTTATATCAATGCCATGACTGGTGGGTCGGCGAGCACCGGCAACATCAACGAAGTATTGGCCCGTGTGGCCGGTGCCACCGGAGTGGCGATAGCTTCAGGCTCTCAACATGCCGCATTGCGGCACCCTGATTTGGTTCCGACGTTTTCGACCATTCGTGACCATACCGACGGCTTTGTATTCGCCAACATCGGTCCCACCGTTTCGCCTCAAGAGGCTCAGGCTGCGGTGGAGATGATTCATGCCGACGCATTGCAAGTGCACATCAACGCCGTGCAAGAGACCGTCATGCCTGAAGGTGCTCGTGATTTTAGTGACTGGCTGGAACGTATCCAAGCCATTGTGAACGCCGTGTCTGTGCCGGTGGTCGTGAAGGAAGTTGGGTTTGGTATGAGTTCTCGTACTGTAAACCGACTTGCTCAGTTGGGAGTGCATACTGTGGATGTCAGTGGCAGGGGAGGCACTGACTTCGCGCGGATTGAAAACGGTCGGCGTCGTCAGCACGAATATGGTTTTATGGCAGGCTGGGGGCAGTCTACGCTGCTGAGTCTGCTTGACGTGACTCGTGAACAGGCGGAAGGCAATGCGCGAGATATGTCAGGTTGCGCTGGGGAAGGGCGTAGCCGGCAGATGTCGATTCTAGCCTCCGGTGGTGTACGCAATCCGCTCGACGTGGTAAAAGCCTTGGCATTGGGGGCTGATGCTGTCGGGGTTTCAGGTCATTTTCTACATGTGTTGAAAGTACAAGGTGAACGAGCCCTGACTGAAGAAGTAGAGCGTTGGAAAGAAGAGATTCAATCGCTGATGGCCTTACTGGGGGCGCCCACCGTAGCCGATTTGCGCCACACGGACTTGCTTATCACTGGTACCAGCGCACAAGAGGCAGAGCTGCTCGGCATTGATCTGCGCGCTTACGCACGTCGTTCGGCCTGCTGACCGCAGCAGCTACAAGGTCAGCACGGCTACCAGAAAGTTCATCAGGCTGGTGGCAATCTCCACCAGACCTACATGAACAGGCTTTAACCGTGCGCCTATTTTCGGTAACACCGCGGCTCTGGCAAGCAGAACCAGAGCCGCGATTCCCCAGGCCGTATGCCCAGCGAATGCAAGAGGCACCAATGCAATGTGATACACCACTGAAAGCGCGTAATATTTAGCGTGCCCGCGCTCGCGAATCATGGTTTTCACGAATAGCACCGAAGCGTATTCGGTGGTAATAAACAGCAAGGCCGTCACCACGGCAGTTTGCGGTATGGATTGTGCCTGTGCGGGAATGCTTGAGAAGTAATGCGCGCCAAGTGTCACCGAGATGCCGCCCAACAGTCCTGCGCATAGGACTGATACCGCATTGCCGAGCAGTGTGCGTTCAGTACGCGTGTAAGCGGTAACGAAGGAGAGCACCGCCAAAAGCATCAATATCGGCAGCCACACTAATAGCGATGGGATAGTGGCCAGTAGAGGGATACCCGTGATGGCAACACCGAGAGCATAGGTTGCTGCAGGAACCAGGTAGAGGTGCAGTCGTGTGCGCGAAGCTTCGCTGAGCGTGCTTGCCTTGATGGGCTTCGTGGTTTTGGTTCGTTTGCGCAGCAAGTGGGACAGCACTGCGAGAAAACGCGCGGTACTGAATTGGAAGCAGTAGCACAGCGTCCACACGGCCAGAAGCCACAGGTTGCGCCAACTCGGTCCGCCGATGAACACGCCGGCCAGAGCAGGCGCCAGCGCCATAAACCAAGCCCCGGGCTGATCCGGTATCCAACGTTTGACGTGTTTTCCGGTTCCGCTCGGGGCTTGCTGTGATGGTGTCGACTGTGTCATGGTGCTGAATTCTAACCGAATTTCAGCGAGACTTCTAGAGTGTCATGCCAAAATATTAGTCGATGAGACCGTAGAGACGGTCGCCGGCATCGCCCAGGCCCGGCACGATGTAACCCTGCTTGTTGAGGCTCTCGTCCACACCGCACACCACGACCTTGAAGTCGATGCTCGGGTCGATGGTCTCTTCAACCTTTTTCAGGCCTTCAGGAGCGGCGATGATGTTGATGGCGGTGATGTCCTTTGCGCCACGCTCCGCCAAATAGTGGGTGGCTGCCACGAGAGTGCCGCCAGTGGCGAGCATCGGGTCGAGCAGGAAGCACTGACGGCCGGTCAGGTCTTCGGGCAGGCGGTTCGCATAGGTGATGATGTCCAGCGTGTCTTCGTCACGCTTCATGCCTAGGAAGCCGACCTCGGCGGTGGGCAGCAGCTTGGTCATGCCGTCGAGCATGCCCAAGCCTGCGCGCAGCACCGGAACCACCATGGGGCGCGGCTTGGCCAGGTGCTTGCCGGTCATGGTGCAAATGGGGGTTTCGATTTCGCGATCCTCGACGTCGAGGTTGCGTGTGGCTTCGTAGGCTTCGAGCGTGACCAGCTCGGAGACCAGCTCGCGGAAAATATTGGACGGGGTGTTCTTGTCGCGCAGTACGGTGAGCTTATGCTCCACCAGCGGGTGTTCTAAAACATGAAGTTGCATGGTTTCAACTCTAGTACCAGCTGTGCCTTTTGTTGGATGACCTCGCTACTAGAGACGAACTGTTGTCACCTTTGGTTTACCGTTAAGGCCGGCAAGAGCGTGCCTTCCTGTCACCGGCCCAGTCGTTTGCTCCCCGCTTGCCGACATCCGCGTCATTTGTGCGATTCAATCTCCGGTTCGGTACTGAATAACAGGATGCCAACACCTCTTCTTACGCCTCCTTTATGGAATCCGTGATATCAGCATGGCGATGGGCTATAAAGCAAACGTCGCCTTGTGTGCATGGACTTCTGTATACTGTTCGAGGTGAAACTGATTCGTCCATTTTTGAAACAGAGAGAACTTTGCCTGTTTCTACGGAAAGAACGATGTGCATCTCTTCGTCTCCGAGGCCGTGCGTGAGTAGATCTTGAAGTTCTTTCGAGTTGTGAACGTTAAGATCTCGTGAAACTTCAGTGCCGTCGATGATGATGGTATCGGTTTGAGCAGCAGAAGCGGTTAATGGGGTGATGGCAAGTACGAGCGCAATGAGCGCTCCTGCCGCGATTGATAATTTCTTGTTCATGGGAATTCCTGACTATGGTTGGAATCTCAAGCACTACTCCCTGAGAAGGTTTGGTTTGTTGGGTTTCATGCCCCAATGCGTGATGCATGTCACCTATTGACGAGCGTAACAGAAGGTTATGGGATGCACAATATATTGCCTCAAGTCATGTAGAGCAGTTGTTTGGTGCGATCGACACCTTGTTGGTGAAACGTCTATCTTTGCAGCAATATCACAAAAGTTTCGTCAGTCTATTGATGAAACTTTATATTTTGGCAAAGTTGTTTCAGTAGATTGACAAAACTTTGTAAAATAGCCTAAACTTTTCAGTAGACTGATGAAACTTTCTGAGGAAGCGAGGCGTATATCCCATGGCATCACCTGAAACCAATATCAAGCGCCCGTATTACAGCAACTGGCTCAACCGTTGGCAAGACAAAAAGGTCATCAAGGTGGTTACCGGCATGCGGCGTAGCGGCAAATCCACCATATTGCAGATGTTCCGCGAAAGCATCGCAGTATCACAGCCGTCCGCCACCATCATCACCATTAACTTCGAAAGCATGGATGCGGACTATCCGACTGATGCCAAAGGGCTGTACTCATATGTTGAGCGTCAGCTGCAGCCGGGACGCAACTATGTGTTCTTGGACGAGGTTCAGCATGTGGATCATTTCGAGAAGGCGGTGGATGCACTCTATGTTCGTCCGGATATTGACCTGTATATCACTGGTTCCAACGCATACCTGCTGTCGAGCGAACTGTCCACGCTGCTTACTGGAAGATACGTGGAGCTGACCATGCATCCGCTCTCATTCGCAGAATACCGGTCTACACGTTCTGCAGAAGAGCCTGTTGACCAGTCATTTAACCGGTACCTAACCTATGGCGGGCTGCCATATACTGTTTTTCTTGACGATGACCAAAGTATTGCCGACTATCTCAGCGGCGTGTTCAATACCATTTTGGTACGTGATATCGCCGTGCGAACGCCGACAATGAATGTTGCCGCATTCATGGAAGTTACCTCGTTCCTGGCGGACAATATCGGCAATATCACGTCCGCAAACGGAATTGCCAAGGCCATGAGTCAGAGTCATCGTATTTCGCAGAACACCGTGCGTGAATATATTGCTGAATTGCAGCGCAATTTCTTGCTGTGGAGAGCCGATCGGTACGACATCAAAGGCAAGGAATATCTTCGTACACTCGAGAAGTATTATCTTGGTGACCTCGGTTTCCGCTTTTGGATGTTGGGGAAGGATGGCGATGACGTGGGACATCGCATCGAGAACGTGGTGTACCTCGAGCTCAAGCGACGGTACCGCACCGTGAATATCGGCAAAGTGGGCAGTGCAGAAGTTGACTTTGTTGCGCAGCGCAACGGTGAGAAGCATTATTTTCAAGTGTCGCAGACGGTATTGGACGAGCGCACGCGAGCTCGTGAACTGGCACCGTTTAACAACATCGACGATCATCATCCTAAAACATTGCTCACCCTTGACCGTATCGGTACTGGTAACTATGAGGGTGTTGCGCACCTCAACGTGCTGGATTGGCTGTTGGACGTTGAGGGTACCGAGAGCGAGTTATGAGCCATGGCTGTGTGCTGTGTACCGCCGGTAATTCACTCGGCCCGGTAATCTCTGAACCTGCAGCACATAAAGTCCATTTTGCTGCATGGCCTGATACTAGACCTAAAAGAAAAAGCACCGAACCGCGAAAGCGCCTGTCGGCGCGGACGCCGCTCGCAGCGGCAAAAAATGAAGCCCGGGGCTTAAGCACGGTCCAGTGCTTTCTCCCAGTATAGCGGCAACGGTGCGTTACACGCCCAGCAAAAGGCAGGAACATATGTGCACTATATGGTGATATGGGTCACTCAATATACCGGTCATTCGAATTCGCGCTCTAGGGAATGCAGGTCGCTGTGCGCGATCTGCTCCAGCCGTCCTGATCTCAGCATGAGCACGCGGGTGGAAGTCTGCGCGGCCAAACGGATGGAATGCGTGGAGACGATAATCAGCCTCCCCTCCTCGCGCAGTGTGGCAAGCAAGTGCTGAAACACGGCGAATTGCGAAGGATCAAGACCATTAGTGGGCTCGTCGAGAATGATGATTTCCGGCTCATGCAGCAGTGTGACCAACAAGTGGAACCTCGCCTTGCTGCCGGTGGACAGCGTGCCGACGGGACTGTCGCGATACTGTTCCAAGCCCAGCAAGGACTCGTACCTGCGCAGTGCGGCCTGCATCGCGCGGCGAGTGAGACCTCTCAACGATGCCACCATGCCGGTCATCTCCGAGACGGTCAAGCGGTCGTACGTAAAGAACGAGCTGCTCATATAGCCGATGCGATCGGTCGGGTACTGTACCGCAAGGCCATCGACACCATACCCGACTGAGCCTCCCTGCGGTTCCAGATTGTTGGTGATGAGGTCAAGCAGCGTGGTCTTGCCTGCGCCGTTCTTGCCCAGCAGGGTAGTGACGTCGCCGCTGTGAAAATTGGTGGAAGCATGGTCGATGATCACCTGCGAACTGGGGTAGGAGAACGTCAGATCCTGCAATGAGATGGTCCATGGCATTTATCGAATCTCCTTGACTGCACAATATGCTCGCACTGCTGCACGTGCGCGGTAGCTGCTGACCGTCGCTGCCGGCAGTACGAGTACGAGCGCCACCACGGAGGGGAGCGCCAGCACTGCGGCGATGACAATGACGAGGTAGGTTCCCGCAAAAATAAGTGCAACATGTTGCGGTATGGCATACATACCCGAAGGCCTACCGCGGTAGCGAACCGACAGCCGGACGGCGAGAGCAAAACCGATGAGATACATGAAGCAGGCACCGACCGCACCTGCCAGTGCTTCCATGACGGAGACAGACGGCCTGAGGGCGCTCGCCGCTGCTGCGAAGAGGCTTGGAAGACCAACGCATACGGCAGCGATTGGCATTAGTTGCTTGCGCAACAATATGGCAATGTTCATGCCTTCGCGCCGCAGCGTGGCTAGCTCGGCATGCTGCCCTGCAATCGCGTTTAGCGCGAACTGGTCAAGCGCTGCAAGCGAGACGAGCAGCCCGCATACGAACCACAAGCCAGGGATATGAGGTTCGAGCCACACCATTATCGCCAGTGCGAGGCGGGCGTTGAGGCGCCAGCCTGACGAGGAGTGTGAGGTGATGCGGCGGGTGGTGCGCAAGTGGTAGCGTGCGCGGTCGCGGGCATGCAGCGTCTGTGCGCCGGTGACCGCTGTCAGCGCGATGACGGTGATGAGTACTGCTGGCAGAGTGCGATTGACGAGCATAATGGCGCACGCTGCCACGGGTAGGGTGAGTTCTACAACCGGCAACGCTTTGACGGCAACAAGATATATCGGCAAGAGCAGTGCTGACGCGGTGAGGAACCAGTAGAGCGTGGATGCTGAGCGGAATATCAATGCCAGCGGTGCCAGAAGCAGCATGCCGGAAAGAGTGGTGACAACGAAACGAAGCCATCGATGCGCGCCAACGCGAAAACCGGCGACAGTGTTGGCAAAGAAGCGGTCTTGCTCAGGGTCGTCGGTGTACATGACATAGAACAGAACGGTCATCGCCGAGAGCAGACTCAGTATGGCTTGTACCATGGTGAGGTTGATGCCGCTGCCGGCACTGTTGGCTCCGATGCTTAAGCCCCACGCGGCCAAAATTGCGGTTCCTTCGATGACGATGCCAGGGATAACGGTTTCGCTGAGCAGCTGCTTAATACTGCGGTGTTGGTACCGAAACTGCGTGGAGCGCGCCCGGGCGGAAGCCGCCCACGGTGGCGGGCCTGATGCCGCTCGATGGTTGAGCGAACGTTTGCTCACTGCGGCGTGTTTTCCCATATGCCTAGCGTAAATGATGCACTGCACAGCATGGTGCTGGAGTCTCGGATGCTAAGCGTGGAGCAGATGTGCAGCGCGTCATCAGGATAATGGATAACGGTTATCGTGATTGCTCTTGACATGCATATGATGCGTCGTTCATAGTGGTTATGGCGATTTTGCTGTAAAGGATATTGATATGAATCCCAATTCTCAGGTTACGCAGGCGGAGGTTGCGTATTTGCGTCACGAAATCGAAGGCCTTCGTGAGGAGGTTGCCAGTTTGCGTGGTCTCATACGCTCGTTTGCGGTCTCTGTCAAGTTTCGCCCTGATCAACCGTATGAGGCTTTTATGGCTGAACATATGATTGAGGACGATCAAAGGGGCACGCTGGGCGTTTTGATGCTGATCATCTTGAACCGCGCGGCTGAGGGTGACCCGCTCATTCCTTTAGGACCGCATGCGTCGAAGGTTGAGATTTATCGCGAGGCATACAAGAAGGAGCCGATTACTACTGATGAGGCGTTGCGCCTTATCGGCAAGCTGCTCGGTGGTGATACAGAGTTTGCGCGCAAGCTGCTGATCGCCCATCGTGATGCGGGTTTCGCTCCAGAGGCCTACGCGAAGCTCGACCTGTGACTATGCGCAGTCCGTGAGACAGCGGCCGTCCATCACTCCAGCCGTCCACGCCGCCACAGGTTGGCGCCGTGATGAAAGTCCCGGGCGGTGGTGTTGAGGTTGGATGCGGTGGCGAGTAAACGTGAGGCGTCAACGGCGTCACTGCTTTTGCCTCGGCGTTCCAAGGCTTTTGCCCGCAGACTCAAACCGCGCACGATGACCTCCGTGAACGCGGACGCGCGTTCGAGTGCCACGGCGAAATCACCGGTGAACGCTCCGGAGAGAATCGAATCGGCAGTACGGGCGATGTCCGCCTCGTCGGGTGCCTGGTCGACCCCGGCAATGGCTGAGGCTGCACTCAAGGAAGGTTCTCCCGCACGCCATAAACGAGCGATGAGGTCGCTGTGCCGGCGCATCCAAGTGCGTAGCAAGTAAAGGCGCCAGAGGATGCCGGGCAGCGATTCCGGTTCGGAATGGCTCCACAATTCGGCGATGATGTCCACGCCTTCGGTATCGACCAGCGTGACCACGCGTTCCACGATGTGCGGATCCTGCGTGTGATGTACTCGGTCGAGCAGCGCCGCGGCCGACGCATGGCTCATCTCGCTGATCTCCTCGGGATCGAGCCCGCCGGCCATGTGCTCGGTGAGCGCCGGATCCAGCTGAGTGGGACGGGACGGTCTGGATGAGCCGGTGCGGGCAGGAGCAAAGCCGGGGCGTGCAGAATTGACCGAGCCGGAACTGTAGTGCGTGGAGGAAACGGTGCGCACGTGGAAGCTGGAACCGCCAACGATGCCGAGGCTGCCGAAACCATTGAACACTGCGGGGAAAGCGAACGAATTAATAGACAAGTGGGGCCATTCTTTGAATATCGATAATGCGCGGTCCGTCCGGGGTTCGAACCAGGAACAAGGCTACGGCATTGCCGGTGGCCATGTACGGGGATTTCGCAACGAGCTGCTTTGCGTTCATCTTTGAACGGCATAAGGTTCGTAGATGTTCGAAAATGCCGCCGATGACCGGACGATGCAAGCAGATGAGTGTGGATCCGCTGCGATACGCGGCACCGGTTTCAAACATGCCGTCTTCGCCGCATTCGGTGCCTAGGGTGGTTTCGATTTCCTGCTCGATGCGCTGCCAAGCGGCCTGAGGGGAGTCGGCGAAAGCGTCTTCGGTAAGTTCTGGCGCGGTGGTGATGCTTAAACCGGTGTGCCATGCGTAGGATTCGATGGTCTCCATGCACCGCAGCCAAGGCGAGGAAACCAAGTTGGAAGGGTTGAAGCAGGCGAGTTCGCGTCCCAGCGCATAACTGGCCGCCGCCCCTCGCGGGGTGATGGGGCGATCGGCATCAGTGCCGTTCCAACGTTTGCGAGGTTCTGCCTTGCCGTGGCGCACGATGATGAGCGGGTGAGCGTTCAACGCCCCGTCTTCGACCCGAGCCACAAACTGGTCAAGTACGTCACGGTCGATGGAGTGCGAAAGTTTTTTGCGCGCTTTGGGTACAGAAAGCCATATCACATCATCTACTTCAGACTGTTTGGCACGGCGAATCGGCCCCAGCACTGGCCTTCGGCGCTCGGCTTCCTCGCTGCTGATAGGTTGCGCCATCCAGTAGGTCACGCGTTTAATAGTGACCGCGGACTTGCTTTTGGCCTTGGTGTGCTTGCTGTTCTGCCCCTCAGCTCCCAGCGCGTATTCCACCTGTCCCAATGTCGGGCCGAGCATCACCGCGGTGCCGCTTTCCTCCTCAATCTCGCGTACCGCAGCGTGTATTTTTGACTCTCCCTCTTCCAGTTTGCCTTTGGGCCAGCTCCAGTCGTCGTACTTTGGGCGGTGCACCAAGCACACTTCCAAGCCCTTGTAACGATTGTGCTCATCTGGTTCTGCCTTGGCGTTCCATCGATAGGGGATGCCACCTGCTGCTTCCACGACTCGTGGAGGTTGCGTATTCATGATCGTCCTGGCTTTCTGGAGTGGTACGTCAGCTGTGCTGATGTGCTTTGATGAGAAACTCTTGACAATCGATCAGTGGCTTGCCGTCCTCACTGCGAGCGTGGCGCACGTATGTGCCGTCGGGCTGCATGTGCCAGGAGGCAGTGGTGTCGGCCATCTGCAGGTCAACATAGTTGACGAGCGCTTCGACCTCATCCGGATCGTTGATACGCACCAGCGTCTCCACTCGGCGGTCGAGGTTGCGGTGCATCAGGTCTGCTGAACCGATCCACACCTCGGGGCCTTGGGTCGGTCCCTCACCGATCTGCGGGCCCACCGTGTTGGCAAACGCGTAAATGCGGCTGTGCTCAAGGAACCGGCCCAGAATGGAACGTACGCGAATGGTTTCGCTCAGCCCTGGCACCCCGGGTTTGAGCGCGCAGATGCCGCGTTCCACAATGTCGATTTTCACCCCGGCTTGGCTGGCGCGGTACAAGGCATCGATGGTCTGTTCATCCACTACCGAATTCACCTTGATTTTGATCCAGGCCTCATGGCCGGCGCGAGCTGCGTCTTCCTCTCGCCGGATGCGCTTGATAAGGCCGCTGCGAGCGGTACGCGGTGCTACCAGCAGGCGGTGGAAGCTGGACTTGGGCGCGTAACCGGAAAGCTGGTTGAACAGTTTGGCCACATCTTGGCCGACCACCGGGTCGCAGGTCAGCAACCCCAAATCGGTGTAGAGCCGTGCAGTCTTCGGGTTGTAGTTACCGGTACCCACGTGGCAGTAGCGGCGCAGCCCATCGGCGTCTTGTCTCACTACAAGCGAGAGTTTGCAGTGCGTCTTGAGTCCTACGATGCCGTACACCACGTGTACGCCCGCACGTTCGAGCTTGCGTGCCCACGCGATGTTGGCGTCCTCGTCGAACCGAGCCTTGATTTCCACCAATGCCAGCACCTGCTTGCCTGCCTGTGCTGCGTCAATCAGAGCGTCGATGATGGGCGAGTCGGCCGATGTGCGGTAGAGCGTCTGTTTGATGGCCAGCACGCGCGGATCGGCCGCAGCTTGGGTAAGGAAGGCCTGTACTGAGGTGGAGAATGAATCGTATGGGTGATGAAGCAGAATATCGCGCTCGCGGATGGCGGCGAAAATGTCCTGCTGTCGGCTCGACTCCACCGTGGCTATCTGGCGGTTGGTGATGGGGATGAACGGTTTGTTCTTCAAATCCGGCCGGTCCAGACTCTGCAGCTCGAACAAGACCGTGGCGTCGAGCGGTGCCGGCACACGGTACACCTCGTCCTCGCTCACGCGCAGCCTGCTGGCCAGCAGTTGCGAGAGCATCGGGCTGGTCTGATCGGAGAGTTCGAGGCGAATCGGCGGTCCGAACCGGCGGCGCAACAGCTCCTTCTCCATGGCATTCAGCAGGTTTTCGGCATCGTCTTCCTCCACGTCGATGTCTTCGTTACGTGTCACGCGGAAGGAACGTGCCTCCTTGATGGTCATGCCGGGGAAGAGCGACTCCAGATGGGAGATGATGAGGTTCTCCATGGTGATGAAGCCGTAACGCTCTTCGCGGCTCTCCTCGTCGGTCAGATCGTCGACGGGCACCAGGCGGTTCAGATTGTCGGGAATCTTGACTCGCGCAAAGTGTGTCTTGCCGCTTGCCGGGTTCTCGACGAGCACTGCCAAGTTGATGGAACCGCCGGAGATGTACGGGAACGGGTGTGCCGGATCCACGGCCAAAGGGGTGAGCACAGGGAACACCTGCTGGCGGTAATACTTGGAAAGGCGCTCCTGCTCGGCGTTGGAGAGCTTGTCCCAACTCAACAGCACGATGTGTTCGTCGGCGAGTTCCGGCAGCAGATGATTGATGACCTGATCGGCGTGCTCGTCCTGAAGTTCGTGCGCGCGCTCGCTGATGGTGCGTAGCTGCTGGCGTGGGCTCAGGCCTGATGCTGAGGTGACGGCGATGCCCGAGTCGATGCGGCGTTTCAGACCGGCTACGCGCACCATGAAGTATTCGTCGAGGTTCGAGGCGAAGATGGCGGCGAAATTGGCGCGTTCCAGCAGCGGTTGATCCGGGTCTTCGGCAAGTTCCAGCACGCGCTGGTTAAATTTGAGCCAGCTGAGTTCGCGGTCGAAGAAGCGGTCTTTGGGCAAGGGTTGCTCTTCGGGCACCCCCTCACGTTTGGCGGGTTTTTCCGTCTCGGCGATATGCTCGGCGATCTGCTTGCGCAGCTGCGCTTTCGAGGGTGCATCAAATATCTGGGCCATGATCCTAGTGTAGACGCACGTATAGAGGTTGTGTGATGTTTATCTCGCGCCGCTTCGCGTCTGATTCCAACCGTTGGAACCCTGCTGCTGCAAGGTGCCCCAAGACCATGTGGTGCCGTTCTGGTCTATGGCCAGAGCATAGGTGTCTCCAGCGGCCATGTCGCTGAATGCGGAGTGGCTGGGCATACGTACTTGCACTGGGCTGTCTTGGTTTTTGCCGCTGCCGTCCCCGAGTGCTCCCGCATTGTTCTTGCCCCACGACCACGCGGCCCCGTCTCGGCTCAGTGCGAATGAGTTGTTGGTGCCGGCGTGTACTTCACTGAACACGGTGTTTGCGGGCATGTGCACTTTGGTGGGGCTGATTTCGATGGAAGTGGTGCCGTCGCCAAGTTGGCCAAAGTCGTTATATCCCCAGCTCCAAACTTGCCCCTTGCTGTCAAGTGCCAACGAGTGCATGCCTCCGGCGTCGACCTGCATGAAAATGGTTTGTTCCTGTGTGCGTACTTTGAACGGCACGGTGGAGTCTGCAGTGCCATCGTTGCCCAGTTCGCCGTCGCTGTTGTATCCCCACGCGTAGATGTCTCCGGTGTCGTTCAAGGCGAGCGTGTGGTAAAGGCCCGCCCTGATTTGTGTGAATTTGCCGTGTGCGGGCATGGTGACTTGTTGGGGGCGCAAGGAGTTGGTGATGGTGCCGTTGCCCAGTTCGCCCTCTCCGTTGTATCCCCATCCCCAAGCGTTGCCGTTGCTGTCAAGCGCCAACGATTGTTTGTATGAGGCGCTGATTTGGGTGAAGGTCAATGAGGAGGGGGTTTTAACCCGTACCGGCTTGTGCCGGTCAGTGGTGGTGCCGTCGCCGAGTTGTCCGGCATTGTTCAGTCCCCAAGCCCAGATGTGGCCGTCGGAGTCGAGCGCGAGGGTGTGCCAGTTCCCGGTGCTGATTTGGGTGAAGGTGATGCCGCTGGGGGCATCGGCTTTGACTGGTGTGGTGGTATCTTGCGTGGTGCCGTTGCCCAGCTCGCCCTTGAGATTGAGTCCCCAACTCCAGGCCTTGCCGTCACCGGTGAGCGCGACGGCGTGGTAAGTCCCTACGGCGACGTCGGAGAAGGTGCTGCCGGAGGGGGTCGGTGCCGGTCGCATGGTGATGTTGCTGGAACTGTTGGGATTGGCTTCCTGCGCGCGCTTGTCGGCGGCTTGCCGAACGGAGAATACGTCGAAAGCGTAGAGCCCTATGGCGAGCATCGCCAGAATCAGTATTATCGCGATGATGGTGTGGAAGAGGCGCCGACGTATGGGATGAGCGCTGTGGTTTGCGTGGCCGCGTTTATGTTCGCGCCTACGCCTTCTGGCGCGCGTATCTTTGATGATGAAGTTACCGTCGTCATCGTCACCGATGCCGGTGAAGTCCGACGTGGTAATGCTGTGCGGTTGCCTGTTTTCGCTCTCGTCGAGCCAGTTCAGCGTTGTATCGCTGTTGGTGATGGCGTGGCGTGGATCGTTTGTGTGGCTGTCCGCTTTGGCGGTATGGGGCGTTGCGTGTGAATCTTCGTGCGCACCGTTGGTCCCCATGTTCTCCTGCTGTTCGTCTATGCGTATGTGACCCAGTAACAGTGTTGTGCGTCACAGATAAATTTTATACATCTTAGAATGCTGTCACTTGTGGACAGTGCGCACGGCCGATGATGGACATATTGGCGGCGAATGTCCATAAGCGGCGCATGTGGAGGCGAAGAATCGCATAATATGAGGGTTTGCTGAGATGTTCTGATGATTTTCATGGAAAAGCGCGTGTCCGCCCAAAGGGTTGTGGGTGCAGGGTAGGCTACCTAAATATCAGCTGTCACGGCATCGTGCGCGTCTGGATTCGCTCCATGGCTGCCGACGCTGGATGATGGAATATATGAATTTATGTAAGGGGTGTCCATGAGCGAGAATACTAAAGATGATTACTTGGACTACATGCCTGAAGGCGACGGGCGAGGCGTTGCGCTTGGCGATGTCCCCAATGCCCGAGGTATAGGAGGGTACCCCACCACCGACGGTCACACCGTGCGTAGTGGTCTGTTCTTTCGTTCCGCAGGGCTGAATTTCCTGGGCGATAACGGACTTGAGGATCTGCGTGCGCTTGGGGTCAAGGAAGTGGTTGACCTGCGTGACCCGGCCGAGGTGAAACTGTGGCCTTACGAGTTGCCCGAAGACATCACTGTGGAGAATATTCCGCTGATTAAACGCGATACCGAAGCGCTTGATGCGGATGCCCTGCAGTCCAGCGACCCTGCCACTGCACAGCGTGCGGTGGGGGACATCAGTATGGAAGCGATGTATCACGACATTGCATTCAAATCCGGTGAGGAAATCGTCAGCATTCTCAAGAGGCTGCTTGAAGAGAATGGTCGCCCCATGCTCATCCATTGCACGGCGGGCAAGGACCGCACCGGTATCACTTCCGGTGTGCTGATGAGCCTGCTCGGCGTGAGTGACGACATGGTGGTGTCCTGCTACGCACGTTCCGGTGCCAATCTGGGTGAGGCGTTCAAGAAGACGGTGATGGGAGGCCTGGCGCAGGATGAGTCCGGTGCCGCAGAGGTGGATGCCGCCCAGACCGCGGTGCTGGCTTCCCCGCCCGAGCTGATGCGCGGCCTGCTGGGCGAACTTCATGAGGCGTATGGCACCGTTGAAGAGTACTGCCTGCAGCATGGCATGGCGCAGAGCGAAGTGGATGGTCTTAAGGATTTGTTCCTGCAATAACATGCAGTTGGCTTGCGGGCTGTAACCAGACTGATGGGTGACGTTGCTGTAGCCGGGACATGCGCAGGGCTGTCTGAATGATTGCTTGTCGCTGTGTCCTAGGCCACGTTTCGCTGGAAGGTAAGACCCTACTTCGTTTGGTGGCAGTAAGCTAGGAGACAGTAAGACTTAACGAAAGGCAAACAATGGCAGAAGCAAAGGCAAACATCGGTGTTGTGGGATTGGCGGCTATGGGCTCGAACCTGGCGCGTAACCTGGCGCATCACGGCAACACTGTGGCGCTCTACAACCGTCACTACGACCGCACCGAGACCCTCATCAACGAGCATGGCACCGAAGGCGACTTCGTGCCCGCCAAGACGGTGGCGGAGTTCGTCGGTTCTCTCAAGCGTCCCCGCACCGCCATCATCATGGTGAAGGCCGGCGGCCCCACCGATGCGGTCATCAACGAGCTGGCGGATGCGATGGAACCGGGCGATATCATCGTCGACGGTGGCAACGCCTACTTCAAGGACACCATCCGCCGTGAAAAGGACATCCGCGCTCGCGGGCTGCACTTTGTGGGCTGCGGTGTTTCCGGTGGTGAAGAGGGCGCTCTCAACGGCCCCTCGATGATGCCCGGCGGCACCGATGAGTCCTGGGAGACCTTGGGACCCATTCTGCGTTCCATCGCCGCACAGGCCGAGGGTGAACCCTGCGTCACTCACATCGGCGAGAACGGTGCGGGTCACTTCGTCAAGATGGTGCACAACGGCATCGAATACGCGGATATGCAGCTCATTGCCGAAAGCTACGACTTGATGCGTCGCGGCCTTGGACTCAACCCCGACGAGATCGGCGACGTGTTCGCCAAGTGGAACGAGACCGAACTGAACTCCTACCTCATCGAGATCACCGAGCAGGTGCTGCACCAGAAGGATGCCAAGACTGGCAAGCCGCTCGTTGACGTCATCGTTGATCAGGCCGGCATGAAGGGCACTGGTACTTGGACCGTGCAGACCGCTCTGACGCTGGCCACTCCGGTTACCGGCATTGCTGAGGCCGTGTTCGCCCGTGGTCTTTCCGGCCAGTCCGAGCAGCGTGAAGAGGCTCAGAAGCAAGAACTGACCGGTCCGACCGGTGACCTGCGTATCCCCGATTCCGAGCGCGATGCGTTCATCGAGGACATCCGTCACGCACTGTACGCGTCGAAGATCGTGGCCTATGCCCAGGGCTTCGATGAGATCAACGCCGGTGCCAAGGAATACGGTTGGAACATCGATCTGGCTGCTGTGGCGCGCATCTGGCGCGGTGGCTGCATTATTCGTGCACAGTTCCTCAACGTGGTCTCCGACGCATTCGAGTCCGGCGACGCCAAGGTGTCCCTGCTCTTCGCTCCTTACTTCAAGAAGGCCGTGGAAGAGGCTCAAGCTTCCTGGCGCCGTGTGGTGGCCCGCGCTGCCGAGTACGGCATCCCGGTTCCTGCCTTCTCCAGCTCGCTGTCCTACTACGACGGTCTGCGTTCCTCCCGTCTGCCTGCGGCCCTGATTCAGGGCCAGCGCGACCTGTTCGGCGCACACACTTACGGACGTGTGGACGAGCCTGGCGCCTTCCACACCCTGTGGGCGGAAGAAGGACGTAAAGAAATCAAGATGAGCTGACTGCTGTAGTAACTCCCGGTAAGGGAGTGTGGCAATAAAAATGGGGTCGGACACGCACAATGTGGCGTGTCCGACCCCACATTGTTTCTATGGATACGTGTGGGTTTCTCGCGGTTAATCGCAGTAGGGTTCGTTCCAAAAACCGCGCAGATGCCCGTCATGTTGCCGGCTCTGCTGCAATCGGTCGAAAACGGCATTGATGGTGGGTGCCATGGTGGCGAACGACATGGTGGCCGGCTCGTCCACATTGCGGCGGATGAGCGACAACAGGCCGCCCAACACAAATTCGATGGTGGTGTGTGTTTCAGTGTCGTCATCTTCAAAACTGATGCCGAGCATGGTCATCAGAGTAATGCGAAGAAATGTGCGTAATGCGGTTGCTAGGCGCATGGTGCTGTGTGAACTCGCCAACAGATTGATACGGTTGAGTTGGTGTTGCATACCTGGGTGTTCTATGGCTTTCTCGAATTTGAGGCGCGGTGTGCCATCGCTGTCATCAATGAATTCTTGTGTCAGCGCCAACGTTTTAATCTGGTCGATGACGTGTGCGATCGATGCGTCTGCCAAGTTCTGCAGATTGTCGAAATAATGATAGAACGAGGTTTTGCTCACACCTGCCTGCGCAAGCACATCCTGCAGTTTTATGTCTGCATATGGTTTGTCCGCCAGCAGCGTCCAGAAGGCATCCTCGAGCGCGATTTCCACGCTGGGCTGAGCGGTAGATACTCGCTTGGCGGAATGCGACACAGATTACCTTTCGTTAAAAATCGTTGATATTTCAATGATTCTGTGATGAACAAAATCCAGTGTATGACTTTTTGTGGCGTTTCGTCAATTGTTGCCTCTGCGCGAGTCAAATATCGTGTCCTCTTGCGAAAAGAGCAGTTGGCGCAAAGCCTGTAAATCTCTGCTCGGCAGTGCAATACATTGATCAGTAAATTATAAGAGAGGCAACGTGTCGCAAACAGCGAACATAACGGATACCAAACGTAAATCAGGGGGCAAGGGCTCCCTTATCGGCGGACTGATGCCGCTGATTTTCATCCTGTTCATGGCCTTCGGCATGACGTTGATGTTCTACCCGATGATGCACATGAAAATCGAGGGGCTGCCCGTGGCGGTGGTCTCCTATGACGCCGGTGCGCAGACCCCGCAAGGCAAGCTGAACGCCGGTGAGCAGATGTCTGAAAAGCTCATTGCGAGCGGTAAGCAGGCACATGCTGCGATGGTGTGGAGCAAGCTCGACGGCAAGGCTGCGGCAGATAAGGCGATTGCCGATCACAGCTATTACGCTGTGCTGAGCATCCCCAAGGATTTCTCGGCCAAGACAATCGCAGCCAAGCAGGCACAGGCACAAGCCCAGACCCAGGGTGCATCGAGCGCTGCGGCGCAGTCTCAGCAGGGCGCCAAGCAGCAGGCTGCTGGCCCTTCGGTCGATGTGACTGTGGACAACGGCAAGAGTCCGATGGCTGCCACGATCATCCAGTCCGCGCTGCCGCAGGCCATGCAGCAGTCCGGCATCACCGCGAACGTCAAGACCATCAACACCGGCAGCCCTATCAAAGGCAGTGGTTTCAACGCCGCGATGATTGGCCAGAACGCCATCATCATCCCCGTCTATGTCTTCTCCATGCTCGGCGGCATGCTCACCGCCACCGTGTTCTCGCGCAAGAAGGTCTTCTCGAAGGGGGCGAGCTGGAAGAAGATGCTGGTGCAGCTGCGCAACATCGTGGTACTGTCCTTCATTGTCGCGCTCGTCATGGAGCTTATTCAGCGCGTGCTGACCGGCAATTGGATGAATGCCGCGGCCATCCCGTTCTTCTGGCTCTCCAGCTTCGCCGTCATGTCGATCGTGCTCTCCTTGGGCAACATCACGCCGATGCTCGGCCAGTTCTCGGCCATGCTCATCATGTTCTGCGGTGTCAGCTCGGCCATGTTCCCGCCCGAGATGTTGCCTGAATTCTGGCACAAGTGGCTCTACCCGTGGGTGCCTCACCACTTCATCGGTGATGGCTACCGCGCCATTAACTTCGAGGGTGACGGTTTCTGGAACACCGGAACCGGACCGATGTGCATCTTCCTGATTATCGGTCTGGTGCTCTTCGTGCTCGTCGGCCTGCTCAATGCTCACAAGGCTGAAAAGGCCGGCAAGGCCGAGGCTGACGCGTCTGTTGAAGCACGGGCGTGAGTCGGTTCGTCCAATGCGGACGGCGTAGGAGATATGGCTGTACGGTTGCGCGCGTAGGCGCGTAGCGGTGCAGGCAACTGTGGTGGCGGTGACCTCTATTGCTGGGGTCGCCGCCGCCGTTTGTTTGGATGCGGAGGTCGAATCTCATACCGTTATAGGTTCTGTCCGTTCAATGAAATCGTACGTACCGCGCGGCAATGTATGCCGCATACGTGATGTGAGCGTGATAACACCGTATCGTATATCGCCCAAAGCGATACCTTGCGGCCCGTAAGACGCTAAACTGGAGACCATGACTGAACAATCTTGGGTAAACCCCTTGCGAGACCCTCGCGACCTGCGCCTACCGCGCATCGCCGGCCCCTGCAGTGTGGTGATTTTTGGCGTCACTGGTGACTTGGCGCGCAAGAAGCTGCTCCCCGCCATCTACGATCTCGCCAATCGCGGCCTGCTCTCCTCGAGTTTCGGCCTCACCGGTTTCGGGCGTCGCGACTGGAGCAACGAGGAATTCGCTGAATTTGTGAAGGACGCCGTCAAAGAGCGCTGCCGCACACCTTTCCGCGAGTCAACGTGGGTGAACTTGGCCAAGGGCATCCGCTTCGTGCAGGGCACGTTTGACGATGCCGAGGCTTTCGAACGGTTGAGCCAGACGGTGAAGGAACTCGATCGCGACCGCGGCACGCGTGGCAACCACGCCTTCTACATGTCCGTTCCGCCTAGCGCCTTCCCCAAGGTCTCCAAGCAGCTGGCTGATTCCGGTCTGGCCAAGTCCAGCGAAGATGCCTGGCGCAGGGTCATCATCGAGAAGCCGTTCGGCCACGATTTGGAAAGCGCCAAGGAACTCGACCGTGTGGTCTCCGAGGTCTTCGACCCCAGTTCCGTCTTCCGTATCGACCACTACCTGGGCAAGGAAACCGTGCAGAACCTGTTGGCGCTTCGCTTCGCCAACTCCATGTATGAGCCCATCTGGAACTCCAACTACGTGGATCATGTGCAGATCACCATGGCCGAGGACATCGGCATCGGCGGTCGTGCGGGCTATTACGACGGCATCGGCGCCGCTCGTGACGTCATTCAGAACCACCTGTTGCAGCTGATGGCTCTCACTGCTATGGAGGAGCCGGTGAGCTTCTCGGCCAGCGACTTGACCGCGGAGAAGAAGAAGGTGCTTTCCGCTGTTCGTCTGCCCAAGGATCTGGGTGCGCACACTGCTCGCGGCCAGTACTCTGCCGGTTGGCAGGGCTCTCTGGAAGTGCCTGGATACCTGGACGAAAAGGGCATCGATCCCAAGAGCATTACCGAGACTTACGCTGCCATCAGGCTCGATGTGGACACCCGCCGCTGGGCCGGCGTACCGTTCTACCTGCGTACCGGCAAGCGTTTGGGTAAGCGCGTCACCGAGATCGCCGTGGTCTTCAAGCGCGCTCCGCATCTGCCGTTCGAGCAGACTTCCGTGCGCGAGCTCGGCAACAACGCCATCGTTATCCGTGTGCAGCCCAACGAGGGTGTCACCATTCGTTTCGGAGCCAAGGAACCAGGCGCTGCCAGCATGGAAGTGCGTGACGTTTCCATGGACTTCAGCTACGGCCGTTCTTTCACCGAGAATTCTCCTGAAGCTTACGAGCGCCTGATTCTTGACGTACTGCTCGGCGACCCGCCGCTGTTCCCCACCACCGACGAGGTGAACTTGAGCTGGAAGATTCTGGACCCGATCGAGCAGTACTGGGCGACGCTCGATCAGCCGCAGCCTTACCGGGCCGGCACTTGGGGGCCGAAGGAAGCCGATGATATGCTGGCGCGCGACGGCCGCCATTGGAGGATGCCATGATTATCACAATGCCGAACACCAACACCGGCGCCATCGCCCGCAAAATCGACGAACTGCACGCCGAGCGCGGTGAGGCCGCCAACGACCGCGTGCTCACCCTGCTTATTTCCACGGCCCAGTCTGACCTCGAACAGGCGCTCGAAGTGGCCAATGCAGTGAGTCGAGAACACCCCTGCCGCGTCATCGCCATCGTTCCCGACGCTTCTGCAGAAGCCGACAGCGTTGCAGATAGCACAGAGAGCCAGGCTACCGATTTAGATGCCGAAGTGCGTTTCGGCGCTGATGCCGGTGCTGGTGAGGTTATTATCCTGCGCCCGCGCCGTGGGCTGATTAATCATGCCGATACGCTGGTCATCCCGCTGCTCGTGCCCGATATTCCCATTGTTACGTGGTGGCCGACTAATCCGCCGGCCAATCCGTCTGAGGACCCGCTCGGTGCCATGTCAGCCACGCGCATCACCGATGCGCTACGTGCAGACGATACCGATGTGACGTTTGCTCAGCTGCAACGCAACTGGGGGCCGAATGACATTGACTTGTCTTGGACGCGTCTGACCATTTGGCGTGCCATGCTGGCCACCATGATTGACCAGCCCCCGCATCTGCCAGTCACGGCTGTCAAAGTGACTGGGCAGTCGGATTACCTGCCGGTACCGATGCTGGCAACTTGGCTCGAGCAGAGCTTGAATGTTCCGGTTGAGGTTGAGACCAGTGCGGATGCCACTGCTGTCACCGGCGTATATCTGACGCGCGAAGACGGTGTGATTTCCCTGGAACGCCATAGCCAAAGCGAGGCGGTTATCAGCCAGCCGGGGCAGAACCCGCAGCCGGTCGCGATGCCGTTGCGCACGTTGGAGGACTGCATGAGCGAGGAACTGCGCCGCATCGACCCGGACGAGATCTATGCCGAAGTGGTGAAGCGCGATCTGAAGCGCTGAGCTGCTGATGTTGGGCCGTTGCGGCTTGAGTGTAAACGAGAGGAACGATTATGAGCGAACGTACCCTGATGGTGTACCGGGATGCGAGCACCGTCGCCGAGGCGGTGGCTCAGCGCACGCTGCTGGCCATATTGGAAGGTACCAGCGAGCGGGCAGGGAGTGGTGCCGGCACCGCCGAAGTCTTGACGCGCAAGCGTTTTGACGTGGGTCTGACCGGTGGTTCCGATTCTCTCCTTTCGCTGCAATGCATGGCTAGGAATCCCTTGGTGGAGTCCATTGACTGGAGTCACGTGCACTTCTGGTGGGGCGACGACCGGTTCTCTGCTCCCGATAGCGATGACCGTAACTGCCTGCAGGCGCGTCATGCGTTCCTCGATTCATTGGTGGAACGCGGTCTGCTGCCGGAAGAAAATATCCACGAGATGGCTGCCGACACCCGTACCGCAGCGCAGGTGGCTGCTGCCAGTGACGAAGAAAACGATCGTCTGCTGGCTGCTGCGGCTGCGGCATATGAGCGGGAATTGATTGCTCAACTTGGTGGGGATTTCCTGGCTTCTCATGGCGCTGTCGATGCTGTGGACGATGGTCTTGACGACCCCACCCCGGCTGCCCAGGTGGAGCTTTCCCCCCAGGATGCTGCCCAGGCATTGGCAACGATCAAGCCGCTTGATGTGCTAGTTCTTGGCATGGGTCCCGACGGCCATTTTGGTTCGCTGTTTCCCGGGCACGATGAAATCAACGTTACCGATCGTCTGGCGGTCGGTGTCTCGCATTCCCCGAAAATGCCACCGCTGCGTGTCTCGCTCACCGCACCCTTCATGGCTCGTTCGTATGCCACATGGATGATGACCAAAGGTGAGGGCAAAGCGGCCGCCACAGCCGGGGTGTTCGGCAAACGCAACAACCCCGAGTTCCCCTCGAGTTTTGCCGATGGCCAGCACGAACTCATCTGGTTCACTACGCCAGATACGTTGACCCGGCTGGAGCGCTGACGTTCCGGAATGTGGCTGAGGGTGCCTGCCGACTGCGGTGGGTGCCCTTGTGTATTCCGGTGTGCCTGCACGGTTTTGGAACACTGATCGTTCCATAGTTGTGCCGGTCTCTGCTCCTGCCTGGCCCGGTGACTCTGCCGCGCGTTAGGGTAGGGGGACAAAGTGAGGTGAATGATGGCAAAGGCAACGGACGAGACCGCAGGTGAGGCAATCCAGAAGGACGACCCGCGCAACGCCAATCAGGTCGTGGAGATTGTGCACGGCAAGGTGGCAGCGGTTCCGGTCTCCAAACATCCCGTGGCCACCATTCCTGAGACCGATCTCTCGTGGGCTGATATTCAACGCCGTCGCGCTAATCCTTGGGCGTGGGCTGTGTACGTGGTGATGGTATTGCTTGCCATTGTGGTGCCCTACTGGTTGGGGCGTAATCTTGCGGTGAACCATACCGCAGGCGTGCTGCGCTTGATGAGTCCGTTCTCGGCACAGGGTATGGCGCTGATGTCCTGGACGGTTACGGTGGTGGCGTTCGCCTGCCTGGCATTGGCCATCGTGGAGTCGCACACGTGGGTGTGGCGCATTCTCTTCGCCGTGGCGTTGGCCGCAGTGCAGCTGGTGAGCGGGGTATCGCTGTTGAAATTCAACTTCTGGTATTCCACGCGCGTGGTCTACGGTGACGCGGCTTTATTACCCAATGCCGTTAACCTTGGGGTCATCGCCGCGCTCGCGGCTATAGCGGTTTATGCCGTCCTGTTTGTGGGGCTGCTGGTTGCAATCCGCAAAGATTCTCCGCTTAACGTGTTGACGCGCAGCTGGGCCTCGTTTATCTTGTTCTTTGTGCTTGAGGCTGTGGCACTGCTTATTGTGCTGTTTACCGGTATTCCTTCAGTGGGCTGATTCTTAGGTTTCTGGATTTCTGGTTCTTGGATGCGGATGTTCAAGGATTTCGGCGTGAAGTCGGCTCGTGCTGACGGTGTTTAGACTGTTGCGAATTGTGCTGACGTTTCTCTATGCCTTTCGCTAGTATGAGTGGTCTGGCGTGATTTCGCCCGCGGAATCAGAGCGCTTCTGGCATCAGGCCAGGGGCACCGCGCAGCAACAAAGGAGGATGCCGTGGCACTTACGGCTGAAGAGAAGCAGAACATTATTTCCGAATATGCGACGCACGAAGGTGACACCGGTTCCCCCGAGGTTCAGGTTGCGCTGCTCACCAAGCGCATCGCGGATTTGACCGAGCACTTGAAGACGCATCAGCACGATCACCACTCTCGTCGTGGTCTGCTGCTCATGGTGGGCGATCGTCGTCGTCTGCTGGACTACTTGAAGCGCGTTGACATCAACCGCTACCGCTCGCTTATCGAGCGTCTTGGTCTGCGTCGATAGCTGATATGCGCCCGAGCCCTTGTGCTCGGGCGTTTTGCATCGGTAGGGAAGCGGTTCGCACGCTGGAATCGTTCGGCTCCAAGGTGAGAGCCGGGGCTATAACTGAATGTGTACAGGTAACTGAAGCTGAGAAGTGAAGAACGGCATACGGAGCGACGTTTGCATATGCGGCAGGTGCCGCGGTCGGTTCGCTGCAATGGACATTTTGAAGTCTGTAGGATACAAGGAACAAACAAAGGAGGAGCCCGTGGAGGGTCCCGAGATTAAGGCTGTAGAAGCCGTTATTGACAATGGAACATTCGGCAAGCGCACGCTGCGCTTTGAGACGGGTCGCTTGGCCCAGCAGGCTGACGGCGCCGTGGCTGCCTACCTGGACGATGATTCGATGGTGCTGTCCACCACCACCGCCGGCTCCAGCCCGAAGGAAAACTACGATTTCTTCCCCCTCACGGTTGATGTGGAAGAGAAGATGTACGCTGCGGGCAAGATTCCCGGGTCGTTCTTCCGTCGTGAAGGCCGCCCCTCGTCCGAGGCCATCTTGGCATGCCGCATCATCGATCGTCCGCTGCGTCCGCTGTTCCCGCACACGCTGCGCAACGAGGTGCAGGTTGTTGAGACCGTGTTGTCCTGCAACCCGGAAGATACCTACGACATGATTGCCCTGAACGCGGCCTCCGCTTCCACTATGATTTCCGGACTGCCGTTCGACGGCCCGGTCTCTGGTGTGCGCCTGGCGCTTATCGACGACCAGTGGGTCGCCTTCCCGCGCTGGAGTGAGCGTGAGCGCGCTGTCTTCGAGATCGTGGTGGCTGGTCGTGTCATTGACAACGGCGACGTGGCTATCGCCATGATTGAGGCCGGTGCCGGCAAGAACGCTTGGACGCTCATCTATGATGAGGGTCAGACCAAGCCGGACGAGGAAGTTGTGGCCGGTGGTCTCGAGGCTGCCAAGCCCTTCATCAAGGCTATTTGCGAGGCGCAGAACGAGCTCAAGGAGCAGGCTGCGAAGAAGACTCGCGAGTTCCAGCTCTTCCCGGAGTACACCGAGGATCTGTACAACCGCATCGACCAGATCGCGCACGCCGATCTCAATGAGGCGCTCTCCATCGCCGAGAAGCTGCCCCGACAGGATCGCATCCACGAGATCAAAGAAGGCGTCCGTACCAAACTGGCCAACGAGTTCACCGAGATGGACGAGGCAGAGAAGGACAAGGAACTGGGCAATGCGTTCAAGGAACTGCAGCGCCAGATTGTTCGCCGTCGCATCCTCACCGAGGACTTCCGTATCGATGGCCGCGGCCTGAGCGACATTCGTACGCTTTCCGCAGAGGTCGGTGTAGTGCCTCGCGTCCACGGTTCTGCGCTCTTCCAGCGTGGTGAGACTCAGATTCTCGGCGTTACCACGCTCGGCATGCTCAAGATGGAGCAGACCATCGACGCCATCTCCGGGCCGGCCACCAAGCGTTACATGCACAACTACGAGATGCCGCCGTATTCGACTGGTGAGACCGGACGTGTCGGTTCCCCCAAGCGTCGCGAGATTGGCCACGGTGCGTTGGCTGAGAAGGCTCTGACTCCGGTGCTGCCAAGCCGTGAGGACTTCCCGTACGCCATTCGTCAGGTCTCTGAGGCCATTGGTTCAAACGGTTCCACTTCCATGGGTTCGGTCTGCGCCTCCACGCTGTCTCTGCTGTCCGCAGGCGTGCCGCTCAAGGCTCCTGTGGCGGGCATTGCTATGGGCTTGGTGTCCGGAGATGTGGATGGAGAGCATGTCTACAAGACACTCACCGACATTTTGGGCGCCGAGGACGCGTTCGGCGACATGGACTTTAAGGTCGCCGGCACCTCCGAGTTCATCACCGCGCTTCAGCTCGACACCAAGCTCGATGGCATTCCTGCCGACGTGCTGGCATCTGCGCTGCAGCAGGCCAAGGAAGCTCGTACCACCATCCTCGACGTGCTTGAGGATTGCATTGACGCTCCGGCTGAGCTGAGTGAGAACGCTCCGCACATCATCACCACCTCCGTCCCGGTGGACAAGATTGGCGAAGTCATCGGACCCAAGGGCAAGATGATCAACCAGATTCAGGAGGACACCGGTGCCTCGGTCACCATCGAGGACGACGGCACTGTCTACATCTCCTCCGAGGGCGGCACTGGTGCCGAAGACGCCAAGGCCACCATCGACGCCATCGCCAACCCGCATGTGCCGGAAGTCGGTGAGACGTTCAGCGGCAAGGTAGTCAAGACCACGAGCTTCGGCGCGTTCGTCAACCTGACCCCGGGCACCGATGGCCTGTTGCACATCACTCAGATCCGTAACCTCACCGATGGCGAGCGTATCGATGCGGTCGAGGACGTGCTGTCCGAAGGCGATCAGGTTGAGGTCGTGGTGCAGAGCATCGACGAGCGCGGCAAGATTTCTTTGGCGATTCCCGGCTTCGAAGAGCAGCAGGATTTGCGCAATGAGCGTCGTCGTGATGACCGTGACGATCGTCGTGGTGGACGCCGCGAAGGTGGACGTGAAGGCGGGCGTGGATATCACGACCGCGAGCGTGGCCATGGTTATGAAGAGCGTCGTCGTGATGACCGTGACGATCGCGATGATCGTGATTTTGATGATCGTCCTCGCCGTCGTCGTGATGACCAGGATGATCGTGGTGAGCGTGATGACCGTCGCCGCGATTCCCGCCGCCGTGACCGTGATGATCGCGCAAGCCGTGATGATCGTGATTTTGATGATCGTCCTCGCCGCAGTGAAGGTCGTTATTCCGATCGTCGTGGCGGTGGCCGTCGTGATGGTGGACGTGGCGGCTACCGTGGTCGTCGTGACGATCGCAATCCGCGCTACGCATCTGATGATCACTATGATGAGTACCGCGCCGAGCGCACGGAACGCTCCGAGCGTCCTCGCCGCCGTGTGGTGCGCGACTTCGATCCGTACGAGGACTGACATGTTGCGCTGACACGCCTACAGGCGTGTCAGCCATGTCATCTTCTCCAGCCGTGTCACCTCCCTGCCATGCCACCTTGAGTGGCCTGTCACCTCCAACTGTGTCACCTTGACGCGGCATCAAGCAGATTGCAGATGGAGGAGTTACGGAGAGTGAACGCGTCGCAGCAACTACTCCAGTGAGTAATTCGTCTGGCGCCGAGATGACGGCAGATATATAACAACAGGGGTGCAGCCCACGCTGCCCCCTGTTCGTGTTCATGCAGATGACCTTGTGTTGACTTGCCTCATGTTGACAATCTTGTGCAGACGGCCTTGTGCAGACAACCCTACGTTGCTGGTCTTGTATGTCTGGTTTCGCGTCACTGACCTTGTGCGCACTGGCCTTGTGTTGACAACCTTGTGTTGACTGACCATGCGTTAACTAATCTTGTGTGCACTGACTTTGTCTTGACTAATTTTGCGCTGGCTAGTTTCGCGTTACTGACCTTGTGCAGACAACCCTACGTTGCTGGTCTTGTATGTCTGGTTCTGCGTTTACTGACTTTGTGCGCACTGATCTTGCATTGACTGACTTCGTGCTTACCGGTCTTGTATTGACTGGTCTTGTGCTCACTGATTTGTGTCGGCTGGCTTTGGTGCTCATAGCGTTGGATGGTCGACTTACGTCGCTTCAGTCGTTGCTGAGTTGTGAGTGACGTTTCTGTTGCGCGAGACGGCGACGTCGCATCATTTCCGTCTCTGATGGGCTGCAAGCGACGTTTTTGTTGCGTTAGGTAGTGGTTATTGCATAGTTTCGGTCGTTGAGAGCTTGTCGGTGACGGTTTTGTTGCGGCAGGTTTTGCGTGTGCATCGTTTCCGTTGATGATATCTTCTGAGCGACGTTTTTGTTGCGTGAGAGGGTGGCGTCGCATTATTTCCGTCTCTGACGGGCTGTAGGTGACGTTTTAGTTGCGTTGGGTAATGATATTGCGTCGTTCCCCGTCGTTGATATCTTTGAATGACGTTTTTGCGTGAGACGGCGTCATCGCGTCGTTTCCGTCTCTGACGGGCTGTCAGCGACGTTTCTGTTGCGTTGGATGGCGGTATCGCGTCGTTCCCGTCGTTGATGAGCCGTCAGTGACGGTTTAGTTGCGTTGGGTAATGATATTGCGTTGCTTTCGTCGTTGATGGTCTGTGAGTGACGTTTTTGTTGCGTGAGACAGTAGCGTCGCATCATTTCCGTCTCTGACGTGCTGCCAGTGACGTTTTTGTTGCGTTGGGTAATGATATTGCGTTATTTCCGTCTCTGACGGGCTGCGGGCGACGGTTTTGTTGCGTTGGGCAGTGGCGTCGCATCGTCCCTGGAGTCACGCTCGGCAAGTGACGTTTGCGTTACGCGGTTGCCGCCATATCGTGAGTAAACATCAATCAATGTGGACGAATAGACGCCGATTTGACACGCCGCTGTGCTGCGCCTCGTTTCCGCTGCACTGCGCGGCTTTTCCGTTGCGCTGTGCCTCGTTCCCACCGTGCCGCTCTTCTTTCCCACGAGTTGCTTGGACAGCAACGTTTGTTGACCTCGCGCTTACTTGGGGACAATGACAATGAATGCCCAGCAAGCAATGTGTTGATGTGGAACGAAAATCCAGTGCGCTTTCTACGCTGGAATCAGGATTATCGCGGCACCTGTCGCGTGCGGATGAAGAAACGGATGGGACATCATGGTGATGCACAGAAATCTGGGAACGGTAGATACCACAGCCATTGGCTTGGGAGAGATGCCGCTGACCATCGAGAACAATCTTGGTGAGGCTAAAGGCATTGAAACGATTCACGCAGCGCTTGACGCCGGGTGCCGTCATATTGATACTGCATGGGCGTACTACTGTTCTGGTGGTGAGGAGCAGACCGGCGAGAAGCTGGTGCGTCGTGCTATGGAGACGTGGGACGGTCCGCGCGGTGAAGTCACCATAGCCACCAAAGTCGGGCATTATCGCACGTTTGATGAGGCCGGAACCCCCATTTGGAAGGTCGATGGTCGCCCTGAGCGTTTGATTGAACATGCGAAGCAGTCGGCTCTGGCGCTCGGTGTCGACGCCATCGATCTGCTGTACTTCCACCGTCCCGACCCCTCGGTTCCGTACAACGAGTCCATCGAAGCCATCAATCAGCTGGTCGATGAAGGCGCGGCCAAGCAGGCGGGCATATCCAATGCTTCCGTCGAGCAGATTGATATTGCTCGGGGCATTTTGGGTGAACGTTTGGTGGCGGTGCAGAACCAGTTCTCACCTTCCTTCCAAGACACTCGCGATACGTTGGATTACACGGCCGGCAAGGGTATTGCATTTGTGGCGTGGAGTCCGTTGGGTGGCTACCGTAAGGCCAAGGATGAGAGCAAATATGATGTGTTCCGCGAGGTTGGCGAAGCCCATGGTGTGAGCTACCAGCAGGTGGTGTTGGCATGGGAGCTTGCGCTCGGTGACCACATGTTCGTCATTCCTGGCGCGCACCGCCCCGAGACGATTCTTGACAGCCTCCATGCCGGTGACCTGGAGTTGAGCCGGGACGAAATGGCGAAGTTGGGTGCATGAGCGATATGACGCAAACAGTACATGCAGGTGACAACGCGGCAGACGGGCGCGAGTTCGACGAGGCGATCATGGACAGCAACGCCATCAGCCCGGTGGATAAAGCCGGCAATCCCATCCCTGTTACCATTCCGATCGCCTTGGCGCCCGGCATCACAGCGGTGTATACGACCAGGCTTGGGGGAGTCAGTGAGGGTGATTGGGCCTCATGCAATCTCGGTGGCAAAGTCGGTGATGATGCCGTTGCGGTGACCCGGAATCGTGAGGCTTTGTCTCAGGCGCTTGGCATGCCGATCTCTTTGGTGAACCAAGTGCATTCCGGTGAGGCGGTTGACGTAGACGAGCTTGGCATCGATACCATTGGCACAATGGCTGAGGGTGGTGTTCTGAGTTTGAGAGTTGATGCCGATGCACAGGTGAGTTCTCGCAGTGGTGTGGCATTGGGCATGTTTGCTGCGGACTGCTTGCCGGTGCTGTTGGCGGATCCGCAAACGGGCGTCATCGCCGCCGCGCATTGCGGGCGTCGTGGCTTACAGGCTGGTGTGCTGCGGCACACGGTAGAACTCATGGAAACCAAGGGTGCCAGCCCGGAGCGCATCGTGGTCACACTCGGCCCGAGCATCTGTGCCGATTGCTATGAGGTGGGCGATGAGATTGCCGACGAGTTCGATGCGCAGTTCCCTGGTACGTTCAGCCTGACTCGTTTTGGTGGGCCGGGTATCAATATTTCGGCTGCGGCGTTGCAGGAGTTGCGTCAAGCCGGCGTGCCTGCCGACAATGTGGTTTCCTCGCTGCCTCGTGTAGCTGCCGCCACGCAATATTTGGCAGAAGATCCGGAACTGGAAGGGCTGTGTGCCACGGATGGTGAGGGTGATGCCAGTTTGCACAAACGGGTGCAGTCTATCCGCGAGGGTATGTGCACTGTGGAAAACCCGTTGTGGTACTCGCACCGTCGGGCGGCGTTGGCTCACAAACCTCATGAGGGCCGTATGCTGGCACTCATCATGAGGGAAGGATAAAACATGACGCGAATCAACGTGGTGATTTCGGGATTTGACCCCTACGAGGGCGTTGAGGACAATCCGTCACGCATTGTCATTGAGCGGCTGGCTGAACAAGGAGTCAGCGCCGATGAGGGTGACGATGTGCTGCATGGCGTTGATTTCGCGCTTACCTCGGTGTTGCTGCCGGTGAGTTTTGAGCGGGCATGGCCCGAGCTAAAGCGCACGCTGGACGAGGTGCACCCGGACATTGTGGTGGCGACTGGCCTCAAACGCGGCGCCCGTGGCATTCTGCTCGAGCGGTGCGCCACCAATATGGTGGATGTGGTTCAGGCGGGTGCTGCTTCCTTCTCGTCTGACCTCGCCGAGGTGCGCGACCGCTCCGCTGACCGGCAACCTATCGATGCCAGTGGTCCAGCCGCTTTGTGGACGCGCCTGCCGTTGCGCTCCATACTCCACGATTTTGGCGAGCATGGTATTGCTTCGGCGCTGAGCTCGGATGCTGGTACGTTTGTGTGCAATACGCTGTTCTACCATCTCATGAACTGGACGGCTTTGCGTCCGCGTGTGCTTTCCGGGTTCGTCAGCCTGCCTGTCATCTCCCAGCATGAGTTGGACACCATGGGTTTGACTGTCGAACAGCAGGTCGCCGCATGCCGGGACGTGGTGCTGGATACGGCACGATACTATCTCGAGCCCACATCGGCTGATATTCTGCTTGCCTGATTTTCAAGCATCAGAGTGGTTTTGACCTTTCTCGAGGTGCAAGGAACCATTGGGCAACGAGGATGAGTACGAAATATATTGTCAAAATTTTGTGTGCGGAGCGAGTTTTTTGGTCGTCCGTGCATTAGAATTGAAAACAACGATAATCGGTGTGCGTGCTCGGCGGTTGTGAGCTCGGCTTTCCAATGAAAGGAACCAATATGGTGGATCAGTTCCCAATTGTCATGCGAGGTTACGATAAGGCTAAGGTGGACGAGGCGCTTGCCGCAGCTCAAGATACCGTAAACCGATTGCGGGAACAGGTTAGTTCAAGCGATGAGACGATTCTGCGCTTGCAGGCCAAGTTGCAGGAAGAGAAAAACAACGTCAAGAAAGCGTCGAAGGGCGGTTCCTTCGCCTCCTTGGGTGCCAATGCGCAGCAGGTGCTCGCTTCGGCCGAACAAACCAGTGCCGAGTTGGTGAACCGTGCCAAGCAGGACGCCGCAAGCACTCGTGCGGCCGCTCAGTCCCAAGTGCAGACGCTCATCAACAACGCCAAACTTGACTCGCAGCACATCATTGACGAGGCCAATGCCAAAGCCGCCACGATTCTCGCCAAAGCCAAAACCGAGTCGGATTCCATCTCCACCAGCGCCAAGGAGGATGCTGCCAGGCTGCGTGACGAAACCGCAAAGGCCGTCACTGAGCAACGAGACACCGCCGCTATCGAGGTGCGCAACTCCCGAGAAGAGCACGATAAGCGTCTTGCATCCGAGAAGGCAAAGCACGAGCGAGAGATGTCCGATTTGAAGGCCAAGACCACCGAAGAGGTCGCCACGCTGCGCAAGGACGCCAACGACGAAATCGCCAAGCTCAAAAGTGATGCCAGCGACCAGATCGAGGCCGCCATTGAGGAAGCCAACAAGAAGTTGGCCAGCGCTCGCGATCAAGTCTCTCGTATGACGTCTACTGCCCAGCGCAAAGCCGGTGAGATTACCGACGAGGCGCAGTCCAAAGCACAGGAGATTACCGACAAAGCTCAGGTCGAGGCCACCAAGACCAAAGCGCAGGTCAATGCCGAGGTGGAACAGATTCGTGCTGATATCTCCGCCCAGCAGGACGATGCCACCAAGAAGGTGACCGAACTGCTCCAGCAGCTTGAAGAGCGCCGTGCTGCCGCCAAGGCTGAGGCTGACGGCCTGGTTTCCAAGGCCAAGGATGTGCGTGACGAAGCGGATGCCTATGCACTTTCCAAGCGCAAGGGTGCTGATGCGGAAGCGTCGAAGATTGTGGAGCAGGCCGGCGACGACGCACAAAAGAAGATCGATGAGCGTCGTGCTGCCGCCAAGGAGGAGCTGGATAGTCTTGACGCTCGCATCGCACAGATGCAGAACCGTGAGGCTGATATCACCAAGCGGGTCACGGAACTCAAGTCCATGTTCGCCAACGCCTTCTCAGGGTTCAACTTTGATTTGGAAAGCAAGCCTGAAACGAGTCCAGCACAGCCTGCGCAAGCCGAGCCGGAGCAGAGTGAGGAAGCCGCAGGGCTTGCAGCGTTGAGTGCTGCAGCGAACCAGGCGAATGCCGAAGCTGCACAGGATTCCGAGCAGTAAGCCGAATAAGAAAGAAAGTCAAATCGCATGGCTGACACAGCACCGGGCAGCAGGAACAATAATGAAACTCGCTGGGAAGACCAGATGGGCATGAGCCGAATCATCAATCGGAGGGTTTTTGAGCTTGAACCGCTGCCCACTCCGGCTGAGGTGCTGTCGAGTTACCCCCTCAGTGAGCAGTCCCAGGCGCTGGTGGCGAGTTCTCGTGATGAGATTTGCGCGCGCCTGCGTGGGGAAGACGACCGGTTGCTTGTGGTGGTGGGCCCATGTTCGGTGCATGACCCCGAAGCCGCCCTCGACTATGCGCGTCGTCTTTCAGCACTGAACGGCGAGCTGAAGGATCGTTTGCTCATTGTTATGCGGGCGTACTTTGAGAAGCCACGCACCACCGTGGGCTGGAAAGGGCTGATTAACGACCCCGATATCGACGGCAGCTACCACATCGTAAAAGGTTTGCTCTTGGCGCGGCAGACCATACTGGGTGTGTTGGGTGCTGGGCTACCAGCCGCCACAGAGTTCCTGGAGCCTACCAGCCCTCAGTACATCTCTGATGCAGTGAGCTGGGGTGCCATCGGCGCGCGCAACACCGGTTCCCAAGTGCACCGGCAATTGGCTAGTGGCCTATCCATGCCGGTCGGTTTCAAAAACGCCACTGACGGTTCGGTGAAAGTGGCCGTTGACAGCTGCTTCACTGCGGCTCGTCGGCAGACGTTCTTCGGCATCGACCACAATGGGCGTGCCAGTGCCGTGGAGACGCTGGGCAACCCGGACTGCCATGTGGTGTTGCGCGGTTCGAGTACCGGCCCTAACTATGATGCTGATTCGGTACGTCAAGCCATGGAGATTGTGCGTTCGCAGATGCCTGAAGATTGTGCGGCCTCACGAGGTCTGGTCATTGACTGTTCGCATGGCAACTCCGGCAAGGACGAAGAACGTCAGGCGCAGGTGGTCGAAGAACTGACTGAGCGTATCGCACACGGCGAGCCGGGCATTACCGGTTTGATGATGGAAAGCTTCATCGAAGGCGGTAATCAAGAGCCTGCACCGTTGAGCGAATTGGAATACGGCAAGTCTATTACGGACCGTTGTATCTCGTGGGAGCGCACCGAAGAACTACTGCGTGGCCTTGCCAGCGCGGTAACGTCTCGCCGTGCACGCCAAGAGTAGAACCATTCTCACTTATCCATCAACCATCAACTCGAGAGGAATCTCATGAAGACCATCGCCATCATCGGAGCCATGGAAGAAGAAGTGGACCACATTGCCAAGTCACTTGACGATGTCCGCCACGTCAAGGCCGCCAGTCTCGACATGCTCTCAGGTACCATCACCAACCGTGAAGGCGAACCGGTGCAAGTAGCGGCCACGGTCGGTGGCATGGGCTTGGTGAATGCCGCGGCTACCACTCAATGCCTTGTCGACACGTTTAGCCCCGAAGCGGTCATCTTCACCGGCATTGCCGGATCGCTCAACAAGAGCATGCATATCAATGATGTGGTGCTCGGTGGCACGCTGCGGTACTTGGATTCTGATATGCGCCTGATCGCTCAGTGGGAGCCGGTGACCGAGGAATTCCACAGCGACCAGCACCTGCTGGACGTGGCTCAGGACGCTCTGAACGATATGGGCATTCACCACATGGTCGGCACTATTGCCTCGGGCAATTACTTTGTCGATACTCCGCAGAAGATTGCTGCGGTCATCGAGGAGACCCAGGCGGATGCTGTGGAGATGGAAGGCGCTGCCGTGGCGCATGTGGCGGTGCGTAACGGTGTGCCGGTGCTGGTGGTACGTGCCTTGTCTGACAATGCAGACACTGATTATGAGGAATTCAAGGAGTTTGACATCTCCGAGTACGCCGATACGGCGGCCAAGTTGGCGGTCGACATCGTCACTCGCCTCTAGCTAAGTTCCGACCGAAGTCGTACTATTCTCGGCGTGTCGCGGCTTTCGGAGCGCGTGCCCAGCCCGACCGACACCTGTTTGGTCGCGCTGGGCTATGTGTTTTGAGACAATAGGGAGTAATGAGCATCAAGCGAACCTCCATATGGTGCCGCGCCTTGGCGGCTGTGTCGTGTCTCGCCCTGCCGCTGTCTTTGGTGGCATGTGGCGACAACGTAGACGATTCCGATACTGCGAATCGGCAAGCAGGTCAGGCCTCCGGCATCTCTGGTGAATTCTATGGTGCTGGCGCGTCCTCGCAGCAAGGTGCCACTGAGGCATGGATCGCTTCATACCGCAAGACCAACAGTCAGGCGAACATCGCCTACAATCCGACCGGTTCGGGTGCCGGAGTCACTACGTTCATGACCGGTGCCACCGCTTGGGCCGGCAGCGACGCACCGCTCAGCGATGCCCAGGTGGATCAGTCGGCAGCTGTCTGTGCCTCGGGCACAGCGTTCGATGTTCCGGTCTATATTTCTCCCATCGCCATCGTCTTCAACTTGCGGGGTGTCTTCTCTACAGGTGCAACGGCGGGGGAGCGGCATCTCAACCTCGATGCTGTCACGGTGGCTCGTATGTTCGATGGGCAGATCACCCGCTGGAACGACGATGCCATTAAAGAGCAGAATCCGCTCGTCGATTTGCCCTATACTCCCATCACTGTGGTGCATCGTTCTGATAAGTCCGGCACCACGCAAAGCTTCACATCATACCTCAAAGCCGCAGCGGGGGAGGCGTGGCCCCACGATCCGCAAGAGAACTGGCCAAACGACGTGGGACAGGCTGCCAAAGGTACTGATGGCGTGGTGACCACCGTCTCTCAGGCTGACGGCACCATCGGCTACGTAGATGCGGCGAAAACCGGTGATTTCGGCACCATTGCAGTCAAAGTCGGCTCTGCTTATGTGCCGCCTTCTCCCGCTGCGGCCTCCAAAGTGGTCGATGCATCCGCACTGCGTCAGTTCCCCAAGTCGAGCGGGCGCGTAGTGGTTGACGTCAATTATGCTACCCAAGCCAAGGATTCCTACCCGGTGGTGCTCGTCTCCTATGCAGTGGCTTGCCCGGCGTACAAGGACGCCGGCACCGGTCGTTTCGTCCGCTCATGGCTGGAATATGTGACCGGTAGCCAAGGGCAGAAAGTGGCTCAAGACAACACCGGTTCCGCACCACTGGGCTCCTCGCTGCGAGAGAAAGTGGCGCGTAGCGTGGCAAAGGTTCAAACCTCATGACGCGTCCCGAGTCCAGCATGGCGCAGTCCGCGCCGACCGATTCCCCAACGCAACGCGCGCCGGAGAATAGCTCGTGGGCAGGGCGTGGAGCTGGCGCAGACAAGGCATTCCGCACGCTTGCGTTTGCTGCGGGAATTATCATTACTCTACTGCTCGGCGCGGTGTTGATTTTCCTTATGGTACGCGCTTGGCCGGTACTCGGCGGCGATCAGAGTGAGGTCTCGCATACCTTCTCAGAACTGTCTGGCGGTAAGGCTTCAAACTTCTGGGGATATGTGGGACCGTTGCTCTTCGGTACGGTGCTTATCGCTGCTGTGGCTCTGGTTATTGCCTTATTCGTCTCCATCGGCGTCTCGCTGTTTATCACGTTCTATGCGCCCAAACGACTGTCGCGACTGCTGAGCATGGTCGTTGACCTGCTTGCGGCCATCCCCTCGGTGATCTACGGCTTGTGGGGGAGCATCGTACTGGTACCGGCCACATACGGCTTCTGGAAATGGCTGTCCCGAGTATTGGGTTGGATTCCCATGTTCTCAGGCCCCGCCGCCAACCCGCCTCGTACTGCTGCCACTGTGGCATTGGTGCTGGCCGTCATGATCATGCCCATCATTGCCTCCATGACGCGTGACCTGTTCCAAAGCTCCTCGCAGATCGGCATGGAATCGGCGCTCGCCTTGGGTGCCACCAAATGGGAAATGATTCGTCTTGCCGTGTTGCCGCAAGCCAAGTCTGGCATCGTCTCGGCAGCCATGCTCGCACTGGGGCGCGCGTTGGGTGAGACGATGGCCGTCATGATGATCCTCTCGCCCGGTTCCAGCTTCTCCTGGCATGTGTTGCAAGCTTCGAAAACGCAAACCATAGCCGCCAACATTGCCTCGCAGTTCCCTGAGGCCAACCCGCTGGGCGTGTCGGCGCTCACCGCCACCGGTTTGGTACTGTTTGTCATCACATTTGTGGTCAACGTGGTGGCCCGCCGAATCACCGGCAAGTCCGCAGCTCCCAAAACCACTGGTCTGCGCGCGCGGTTGGGAACGATGCTGGGAACGGTGCGCAGGCAGCGCAAGTCGGATGCTGTAACGTCCACTGCAATGCCGCCTGCTGCCGGTGAGCCCAAGCACGGTGCCAATGAGGGAATGGTTTCAGACGCTGCAAAAGCACGCGTCCCCGATTTTTCCAAGCTGCGCCCCTCCGCCAGCCGTCTGCGGTGGCGCAAGAGCATTGATCTGGTCATGCGTTTGTTGATCATCGTTGCGTTCCTCGCCGCCCTCATTCCGCTCATCTCGCTATTGTGGACGACGGTTTCCAAAGGCATCGGCAGGCTTAACTGGAACTTCTTGAGCTACAACATGTCCGGTGTTATCGGCGGCAAGCCCACACCTTCGGGAGGTCACGGCGGTGTGGAGCATGCCATCATAGGCACGCTCGAAATCACGTTGGGAGCCATGGTCATCAGTGTGCCGCTGGGCTTGATGTGTGCAGTATATATCACCGAATATGCGCGCGACGGCTGGTTCAAGCGCACTGTGCTGCTGCTGGTCAACGTGATGAGCGGTATTCCCTCCATCGTGGCCGGCCTGTTTGCCTTCTCCATGTTCACGCTCATCTTTGGCCCCGGCACGCTCAACGGCTTCGAAGGTTCTGTGGCGCTGTCTCTGCTCATGATTCCCACCGTGGTCAATTCGAGCGTGGAAATGCTGCTGGCTGTTCCTGTTGATTTGCGTGAGGCTTCTGTGGCGCTCGGCGTCACCAAGCAGCGCACCATTACCAAAGTGGTGTTGCGTACCGCTTTGCCTGGCATCGTTTCGGGAGTGCTGCTGGCTGTGGCTCGTGTCATCGGCGAGACCGCGCCGCTGCTCATGACCGCCGGCTTCATCTCCACCACGAACTTCAACCTGTTCTCCGGGCAGATGACCACTCTGCCGGTGTACGTCTATCAGGAATACACCAAGCTTTCGGTCACGTGCCCAGCCTCGGCGGGCTCGTCTTGCGTGGAGAGCATCCCCATGGAACGGGCGTGGGCCGCAGCGCTGGTGCTCATTGTGCTGGTGCTGCTCCTGAACTTCGCAGGCCGTGCCGTGCAACGCGTCTTCTCCCGTCAGCAAGGCAGAAAGTAGGAACCGATATGGGGCAACGTATAGAGGTGAAACACCTGAACGTCTACTATGGTGACTTCCTCGCCGTCCAAGACGTGAACATCACTATTGAGCCAGGCAAAGTTACCGCGTTCATCGGGCCTTCCGGCTGCGGCAAATCGACGGTGCTGCGAACGATGAACCGTATGCACGAATTGACGGCGGGTGCCCGCGTCACCGGTCAGGTGCTGCTCAACGGCGAGGACTTGTATGGTCAAGGGGTCGATCCGGTGGCGGTGCGGCGCGACGTGGGCATGGTGTTCCAGAAGGCCAACCCATTCCCGACCATGTCCATCAGGGACAACGTGTTGGCCGGTGTCAGGCTCAACAACCGCAAGATTTCCAAGGGCGATGCCGACGATTTGGTGGAGTGGGCGCTCAAGGGCGCAAACCTGTGGGCCGAGGTGAAAGATAGGCTTGACGCTCCGGGCATCGGCTTGTCCGGAGGTCAACAGCAGCGGCTGTGCATCGCCCGCGCGGTGGCGGTACGCCCCAAGGTGCTGCTCATGGACGAACCCTGCTCGGCTCTCGACCCGATTTCCACGCTGGCCGTGGAGGATCTGATCGATGAGCTCAAGCGCGACTACACTATCGTGATTGTCACGCACAATATGCAGCAGGCCGCCCGCGTGGCCGACTACACAGCATTTTTCAATCTGCAGGCCGTGGGCAAGCCCGGTCATCTGGAATATTTCTCCGATACCGCCACCATGTTCAACAACCCGCGTAACGAGGCTGCCGAGCGCTACATCTCCGGTCGTTTCGGGTGAGTTCAATCCGGCTGTAGCAAGACGGTGCTGTCAGGCCGGCACTGTCAGGTTAGGTGAGGGGGGTCATGGGGTGCATAGGATTTGCATATGGGTAAGCGTGAGCAGCGCTTGCGATATGTCAAGAGATTGGCCGTTGCGGTAGTCAGCGTGATGGTGGTGTATGTGCTGTGTTGGATTGCTGCGGCGCGTCAGTTTGAGGCTGCGTCGCAACGATATGAGCACAATCAGATTGCGCTGCGCTACTCACAGAATGTGTTGGTAGGGGTTAATCTGCAGTTGGAGCGGCTTCCGCAGGCAGTACGTGATCAGGTCGATCCAGGGGAGCCATATTCGACCATTGATCCGAAGACGGGGAAATCAATTTGGCACAAGCCTCCGGCTGATGTGTCGTGGGCTGTGTGGACTCTGTATATAGACGCGTATAGAGCTAACCGAGATGCACAAGAAGATGAGGCGGCCCGCTGCAATACAGAGCGTACGCTGTCGGTCATGGATGAGATGGACCGTGTTCAAACTATTGTGGAAGAACGTGCGCACGAGGCGCAGGACTGAGTCCCCATGTGCTTCATGAAGCTTTATGCTCTGAAGTGCTGAAAGTGCGATTGCTGTTTCGGTGAGATGTGGCGCACTGTATCGTGCGGTCGGGCAAGCTGCATCTGGCAAGTCGTATCTGGCAAGCTGCATCTGGCAACCCAATGCCGGTATTGCACGGTGCATGGTGGTATTTGTAATTCCCAGTATCGTAATAGGCGTTTCCTCGGGCGTTTTGTGAAGTGCGTCATGGTAGGATGAGCGTATCCGCTGTTGGCGGGAACTGGCTTGGTTGTGTTGGCAGCTGGGTGTTGGTGCCCGCTGGTTTCGGACGAGTCGCAGCAACCTCTGCACGACTCCGGCCAATCCCAAGTTTCCCTGTCGCACTTCAATGCTTGAACTGGCGTTGCCGGCTCAGGGGTTGATTTTCAGTGTTTGGTGAGGTCTTCCTGGGTGTGCCGGTCGTGCACAAACCAAGGAAAAGAGCATGATGGACAAGTTCTTCCATCTCAAGGAAAACAATACCAAAGTATCCACTGAAGTAGCCGCAGGTATCACCACATTCTTCGCGATGAGTTACATCGTCGTCGTCAATCCCCAGATTCTCAGCCAAACCGGTATGCCCTGGGGCGGGGTATTCCTCGCAACCATCATCGCCTCAATCGTAGGCACGCTTATCATGGGCTTGTTCGCCAATGTGCCGTACGCCCAATCAGCCAGCATGGGTCTTAACTCTTTCTTCACCTACACGGTCTGCTTCGGTCTGGGCTTCACTTGGCAGGAGACGCTGTGCATGGTCTTTCTGTGCGGTCTGATCAACATCGTCATCACCGTCACCTCCATCCGTAAGCTCGTTATCGCCAGTATTCCCGAATCCTTGCAGCATGCCATCGGCGGCGGTATCGGCCTGTTCATCATGTACGTCGGTTTCCTTAACGTCGGTTTCATCAACTTCACCCCCAAAGATGCCAAAGAGGCCGGCACTGGTGTCGCCACCGCTGCAACTCCTGGTCTGGCAGTACTCAACAAGCCCGAATTGTGGGTCTTCCTCATCGGTCTGGTACTCGCCATCGTGCTCACCGTCCTCAACGTACGTGGCGGTCTGCTTATTGCCATCGTCGTAGCTGCCATCGTCGGTATCCCGTTCGGCATCACCACCATGTCCAGCTCCATGTCGGTCGGTCAGACCTTCTCTCAACTGCCTCAGACCTTCGGTGCCATTTTCAGTCCGCAAGGCTTCCCGGCACTGTTCTCCAACGTTTCACGACTTCCGCTCGTACTCATCACCATTTTCGCCTTCTCTATGTCCGACACGTTCGACACCATCGGCACGCTTGTTGGCACCGGCCGTCACACCGGAATCTTCAGCGATGAAGACATCAAGAACATGAGCAGTGGCAAGGGCTTCAGCTCCAAGATGGACAAGACGCTCTTCGCCGACTCCATCGCCACGTCGATCGGCTCGGTCTTCGGCACCTCCAACATCAGTACCTATGTGGAGTCGTCTGCTGGTATCGCCGCCGGCGGTCGTACCGGTCTGACTTCGGTGGTGGTGTCCCTGTGCTTTGCGGTCACCATTTTCCTCTCGCCGTTGGTCTCCGCCATCCCGTCTGCAGCTACTGCCGGCGTGCTGGTTGTCGTTGGTGCCATGATGGCCTCCAGTCTGAAAGAAATCGACTGGGGCGACATTGCCGAAGCCATTCCTGCCCTCTTTGCCTCGGTGTTCATGGCGCTGTCGTATTCCATCTCCAACGGTATTGCCGCAGGCTTCATTATGTACTGCCTGGTCAAGGTGAGCAAGCGCAAAGCCAAGGAGATTCACCCCGTCATGTGGGTGGTTGTCGCACTCTTCATCGTCGATTTTGCCTTGCAAGCGGTGTTGTAACTGCGCTTTGCTGTGCAAGTCGTGTTATGGTTGGTGACTTGGCTTTGCAAGTCGTGTTATGACCAGCAGCTTTGTTGTACAAGCCGTGTTATAACCGTGAGTCTTGCCTGCGATGCCGTTGCATGATTCCATCGGCACCGCAATGTGACTCCTACAATCGTTCCCAACCTCCCGCTATCCCATCTTTAGCAACAGAACCGTCGTTGACTTTCGATTAGCGTCGGTTTTATTGCGTACGGTCTCGGGTGCGCGTCATTTCCGTCGCTGACAAGTTCGCAGCGACGGAAATGACGCGTTGCTATAACCCTCAGTTCGATGCAAAGTCGGTGCGGGGTATGCCGGCATTGATCAGTTTCCGTGCCATTGGCTGTTTTCGTATCATTTCGCGAAAGTTGATTCGTATGAGACGGTCGATGCCGTCCTGATGCAACGCCATTTCACGATTGCGTTCATCGTGCACGGTTTCTGAGATTGACCTGCCGCCGGTCATGGCAGGATCGGCATATTTTTGCTCGCCGTCGAACTCCACTGCGACAGTTGACCCATCGATGGCGGTAAATTCGAAGTCTACGCGTAGAGGACTGCGCGGATTGTTTGGGTTTCGGTGCGGTACCTGCAGTCGTGGGATGGGGAATCCGAGCTCGAGCATGGTGGCGCGGCACATCGACTCTCCGCCGTTTTCGCTGAGCGGATTTGCGTATGTGACCATGCGTAACAACCGTTTCAAGTGCCGTGAGCGCATAGGCAGGTTTAGTGAGCCAATATTCTTTTCGAGTTCTGAACGTTGTATCAGGCCGCTGCGCAGTGCGGAATCTACGAGGGGAAGTACGTCTGTGAGAGGGTATCGACTACCGCAGCTGATGAGGGTGTGCGCCACGCAGGTCACCGGCAAAGAATCGTATCGTGAGTCGCATGGCGTGTTCATGTAGATGTGCCGCAAGTGTGATTGTGCTCGTTCGCCATGTTGCCCACGGTGCTGAACGATATGTATGTTGCATGCTTGGTTGAGTCGATGATTGATCCACAATCCATAGATCGATGCTGCGGTTAGATCGGTGAAGACCCACTGCTGGTGTATTTGCGCTACTGCTCGAGCGATCCACAGCGTGCGTTCGCCGGTGGACAATGCATCCCATATTTCTGGTTCGATGAATGTTGCGGGGTAAGGGCTCACTAGTTCCCCGCACTGTCTGCGACGTTGCATAGCGCGTGCCATATGGCTGTTCGGAGCGGTCGCGCAGCGTTGTGCGCGGTGCGCTTGGTTCATGAGCGCGCAGAGTTCAGGATGACGTTTCATGCTCATACAGTATGCGATTGTCGCCGTATCGAGGGTGAAAATCAATCAATGTGGACGAATGGTCACCGATTCGACACGCCGGTGTGCTGCGACTCGTTCCGCTGTGCTGAGACGTGTTTCCAACGCGCTGCGTCTTGTTTTCGCCCGCGGCTTGTCAGTGATGTTTTTGTTGCGTGGTGTAGCGACTTTGCGTTGTTTCCGTCTCTGCGAGCTTGTCAGTGACGTTTTTGTTGCGTTGGATGGTGGTGTCGCGTTGTTTCCGTCGTTGATGAGCGGTGAGCGACGGTTTTGCTGCGGCAGGCTTTGCGTATGCATCATTTACGTCGATGATATCTTCTGAGTGGCATGTTGCGTGGGATGGTGACGCCGCATCGTCTCAGGGGTCATGCTTGGCGAGTGTTGTTGTTACGTGGAGTAATGGCATTGCGGCATTGACGTTGCTGCGAGCTTGTCAGTGACGTTTTTGTTGCGTTGGATGGTGGTGTCGCGTTGTTTCCGTCGTTGATGGGTTGTGAGCGACGTTTTTGTTGCGTTGGATGGTGGTGTCGCGTCGTTTCCGTCGCTGGCGGGTTGTGAGCGACGTTTTTGCTGCGTGATGTGGAGCGTTGGATATTGAGCGCTGGACGTTGTATTGCGGTTGAGTGTTGCGCAGGTGTGGAGCACCGGACATGAGCATTGGACGTTGTATTGCGTCGGATGTTGTGTTGCGTTAGACGTTGCGCTGTGCTGCTTTAGGACGTTGGCTTGAGCATTGGCATTGAGTGGTTGAATTGCCTTGAACGTGACGTTGCATATTTGGCCGCGTCCTGCCATACTGCGACTTACCGCGTCATACTCGACAGAACACGTCATACTGTGCCAGATCACACCCAATCACGCCAGATCACGACATGCTGCACTGCTTTGGAGAGATGGAAAGTCCTCGGCTTAGCATACAGTGAACATTCGTAAACCACAGACTGTTGGTTAGGAGCGTAAGCTCCTCGAAGTTCGGTTCGCCGAGCCAGCATAGGTTGCGCAAGTAAGAAGCCCCGCATGGGGTCGGCCTCGGCCGTTTGTTTGCTCTGCCTATGTGCAGGGCTTTTTTATTGCTCTGATGGCGAGGTTCGGACTTCCCGGTCAACGGTCGACTTAGGAAGGAACGCCATGAAAAGGCCCGAAAAGGAAGAGGTGATTGCGCAGCTGACGGACAAGTTCCGCGAGGCTGATGCCGTCTACCTTACCGAGTACCGCGGGCTTACCGTTCCGCAGATTTCCGATCTGCGCGAAAAGCTAGGCCGCGATACTTCCTACGCCGTGGCAAAGAACACTCTGGCACGCATTGCTGCTAAAGAGGCTGGCTACGAGGGCTTCGATGAAGTTCTCTCCGGTCCCTCCGCTATCACCTTTGTAAAGGGTGACTATGTGGAAGCCGCAAAGGTGCTGCGTGACTTTGCCAAGGACAACAAAGCACTCGTCATCAAGGGTGGTTTCGCAGACGGAACCATGTACGATGCCGAAGGCTTCAAGCAGCTCGCTGATCTCGAATCTCGCGAGACGCTGCTCGCCAAGATGGCTGGCGCGCTCAAGGGCACTATGTCCAAGGCCGCTCGCACGTTCAACGCACTGCCTACCAAGACTGTGCGTACGATCGACGCTTTGCGCGAGAAGCAAGAAAAGGCCGCCTGATTCGTTCCGGCTTAGCGCCGGTGCATCAACGGTTCTACATAATAAGAATTTTGGCTTGGGGTTACTAATTCACACCCGCAGGCCGTTACAGAAAGGAAGCCATCATGGCTAAGCTCTCAAGCGATGAGCTCTTGGACGCGTTCAAGGAAATGACCCTCGTTGAGCTCTCTGACTTCGTCAAGAAGTTCGAGGAAGAATTCGACGTCGAGGCTGCTGCCCCCGTCGCCGCTGTTGCTGCCGCTCCGGCCGCCGGCGGTGCCGCTGAGGAAGAGAAGGACGAGTTCGACGTCGTTCTCACCGCTGCTGGTGACAAGAAGATCCAGGTCATCAAGGCTGTCAAGGCCATCACCAACCTCGGCCTGGCCGAGGCCAAGGCTCTCGTCGACTCGGCTCCTAAGGCCGTGCTCGAAGGCGCCAAGAAGGACGACGCCGAGAAGGCCAAGTCCCAGATCGAAGAGGCCGGCGGCACCGTCGAGCTCAAGTAGTTCTGAAGGGCACACTTCGGTGTGTCCTTGGCTATTTTCTGCAAAAACCCACCAACGGTTTTCCCCGTTCGGTGGGTTTTGTTTATTTCTGCGGGTATCGTATAGGTTAAGCATGCTTTTGACAAAAGAAAGGTGGATCGAGGTGGCAGAACAACGAGCTGCGCAATGTTGGATCATCAAGGTCAACGGAGCGGAACAGGTTTGCGTCAACGCCGGCGAGGACGTGGAAATAGGACGACGTCCGCTCAGGCCGCTGCCTGAGGACGGGCATAAGAGGCTTGAAATCGAAGACAAGACTCGATCCATGTCGAAGCGTCACGCGGTGTTTGCCGTGGCGCAGGACGGTAGCGCCGAACTGACTGATATGAAGTCCACGAACGGCTCGTACCGGGTCAATGAGTCCGGCAATCTGGAACCGGTGAAGCCGGGGGTGGCGTTCTCGCTGCCGTCGTCTTCCGAGCGTTTCCAGTTCGGTGATGTTCCGGTCGATTTCGATCGCACGGACAAGCCTGAAGGAGAGGACGGCCCCACGAAGGTGGCTGACCTCTTCAACAACGCCTCTTTGACGGCAAAGCAGGAGCCAGACATGTCTGACATGTCGGTTGACGATATTCTCAACTTGCGTGCCGGTGAGCCTACGCGTGCGTTCAACGCGAGCGAGGTTGCCAAGCGTTTGAAGCAGAACGCGAAGGCACAGGCCAAAGCAAATGAGGAAGCCGACCAGGCTGACCAGGCTTTGGCTGCGGCCGCTGCGAAGAAGATTGACACGGTCGAGGGGATTTCCGTCAATGTGACGGCTCCTGGTGCCGCGCAGAATGGTGAGCGTGACTTGTTCCGTGATGCCATGGCGGCTGCAAGTTCCGATGAGCTGAGGGTTACTTCCACCGGGTCGAATGTGCAGAGCGTAAGCGAACATGCTTCTGCACCGGAGCAGACGCAGAGTGCCAGTGCACAGTCGGTGGAGCATCATCCTCGTCACCAGCGCGCCGAGCAGCAGACAGAGGAGTCTGTGAGCCAGCAGCAGGGTGCAGCACAGCCGACAGACGGGCAGACAATTGCTGCCGATGTCAAGGCTCAGCAGCCCTCCTCCGAGCAGCCGCAGACTGCAGTGCAGAACAGCAACACCCAGCAGCAGGCTGCAGCGTCTCAGGAGCAGTCCCAGCCGGTGCAGGTATCTCGTGGTCCAAAGGAGGAGGACTCTCACAATCCTCCCACCCAGCAGATCAAACGCGTTGATGCGCCGGAGCAGGCACAGAACTCGGCAGTTGCAGCCTCTGCGGCTCAGACGGCAGGTCAGAGTGCCCAGGCAAAGCCTGAGACCAAGAAGCACGAGTCTGCTGAGGAATCTCGTCCGCAGCCCAAGTTTGATTGGTCGGAATCAGATGATTTCCCCGAAGTGAAGCAGTCTGTCGCAACGCGTCCTTCTACCCGCCGTCCGGCAGCACAGCAGGCTGCCGCAGCGGCTCAGCCGGCGCAGACAGCCGGCAAGCAGGATTCCGGCGCCTCCTCGCCGGTTGCAGCCGAAGCACAGCAGGGTGAGGCTACTGCGGTGTTCGAGCCGGGCTCCATCTTTGACAAGGTGCATAAGGGCGAGTTTGATAAGGCGGCACAGGTCATCGAGGTCAACGGGCTGACGTCCGAGGATGCCAAGAAGACCACGGACTATGCCATCCAGTTCGAAATGGCCAAGCATCAGCCCCTGCTGCCGTTCTTGGCTATGAACCCCTCGTTGTATGACGACCTGTATGTGTGGCTTGAGTCTCAGGCCAACCAAGAGATTGACGCTTCGCTGTCCCGTAACCCCGGGTATGCCAAGTACCGTGAGTCAGTTGGGGGAGGATTCGCAGGATGAGCGAAGCAACGCAGGCTGGGTCGCAACTGAACAGACTGCGCGAATGGCGTGATGACTACCGCAGCGGGCTTGCCCCGTCTGCGTTGCAGAACATCGGGCAGCTTTCCGCGCAGTTGGACATGACGCATGCCCATCCCTCGGGGATTGCGCAGTTGTTCGCAAGCGGTCATGCCAAACTCGACTCCATGTTTCGTGATGCCGGCATGCTCCGTGCAGCCGGCCGTCAGCTGGAGCGTGTCTTTGCCGATCAGGAGGCGAAGGCACGGACTCAAGGCGTTGCCGATCTCTCTCTTGTAGTGGGTGTGGCGAAATGGAAAGGCAATGCCGTTCCAGTGCTGCTGTACCCGGTTGAGGTGGATTGCGATGCTGAGGGCCGCGAGGGCGATTCCGTGATTCGCTTTACCGGCAGTGTGCAGCTCAATCCTGCGTTTTCGACGCTGATGCGAGATCAGCGTATTGATTTGAATGAGGCCGAACTGTTCGACGAGAGACGCTACGAAGGTGGCTCCCCCGACACATCGGCCGTATTTGAGGCCATCAGCGATAAAGCCGCTACGGTGTTCGCAGAGTTTGACATTGAGCGTGACATTGTGCTGGGTTGCTTTATGGATCCGGCCATGCAGATGTTCTCGGAATCTCAGCGCATCATTGATGAGTTGGAAGACGGGCCAACCGGCAACGTGGTACTCGATGCCATCGCCGGAGACGAACAGTCCGCGGCGGAGCTTGACGAGGAGCTGCCCCCATACAGCCCGTTCGATAACGATCCTCACAACGAATATGAGGTCGGCGATGTCGATAACGTGGTGCGATATGCGGCGAATTTGGCTGGGACTGGGCATTCGCTGTTCGTCAACACCGGTATAGGTAACGATACTGCTCTTGATGCGGTGACCATCGCCTCGCGTTGTGTGGCAGCCAGCCGCTCCGTGCTGTACGTGCCGTGCGTGGACGAGCAGAAGCGTCGGTTCGTGCGTGCCGCGAGCCAGCAGTCCATCAGCCCGTTGGTGCTCGATGTGGCCGGCTCGAATTCGGCGCATAGCCTCGACAAGCGCCTCATCGGTGCGGTGAGTTTTCAGCCAGGCACGGCAACGGCTCACTTTGACCAGCTCGCCGACGAGCTGGTTGGTGTGCGTTCCCGCTTGACCCGTTACCTTGGTGATTTGCACACCCGCAACGAGCGTTGGGGCGTCTCCGCATACGAGACCATTCAGAACTTGGCTGAGATTTCCGCACTGCCTACGCGTCCGGTCACGCAGGTGCGCTTGCCGATAGAGACCGCGCAGAGCATCGCCGACGAACTTCCCAAGTGGTCAGGCAAGCTGCAGCAGGCCGGGGAGTATGGCGAATTCACCGTCAATCCAGAAGATACCGCTTGGTATAACGCCTCGCTCTACACCGAGCGCGATGCGGAAGACGCGTATGAATGCGTCGAGAAGATGTTGGAAAGTCTGCTGCCATCGATGCGCAGTCAGGTCACGTCCATCGTGGAGACCTGCGGATTCCCGGTGCCGAATACCATTGACGAGTGGAATCAGCAGGTTGTCGTGCTGCAGAACTTGCGGCGCGTACTCGATATATTCCAGCCTGAGATTTTTGAGCGCGACATCGACGCGATGATCGAAGCCACGGTTCCCAAAGAGGAGCGTAAGGCACAAGGCTCCGATATGAGCTTCATGGAGCGCAAACGCCTTGAGAAGGAAGCACGCAAGCTTGAGCGCGCCGGTGCGCATGTGGAAGATCTGCATGTGGCGTTGAAGATTGTGGCCAAGCAGGCTGCGGAATGGCGTACACTGTCTCCCCATGGCGGATGGCCAGTGCTGCCTGCCAGGCTTGATGCCATTCAGGAGACACAGGATGTGCTTATGCAGTGCATCACCAAGCTGAATTCGGTTCTCGCCACCACGGCGCAGGGAGCGAATTTGGAATCCGCTGAGCTGGCAAAGCTCGACGGCCGGCTTCGTGTGCTGTATTCCGACCATGAAGCGTTGGAGACGCTGCCGGGGAGAGCAAGCTTGGAGCGTGAGTTCCGCAGTGCAGGTTTCACGGATTTGGTTGAGGATCTGCGCGCTCGTGCGGTGCCGGTCGAGGCAGTCGATGGCGAGCTCCAGCTGGCTTGGTGGACGACGGTGTTCGAGGACATTGTCTCGTCCTCGGAGATTATCTCGAACCAAGACGGTATGGCTTTGGAAAGCGCGGCAGACCGGTTCAACAAGGTGGATCAAGAGCATTTGCGTGCAGTCGGGCCGATGATCGATCAGGAGTCGATGCGGCGCCTGAGCGATATGCTGTTCTCGAACACGCAGGAAGCGAACCAGCTGCATACTGAGTTGGCGAGTGGAACCCGTTTCTCGCTGGAACGTACTCATCGCGCGCATAGCACCATTCTGGCCATGGCCAAGCCGATCATCGTGGCTACGCCTTCCACGCTCGCGGCGTTGAGCGATCCCGAACCGCTGGCTGATGTCGCTATCATCGATGCAGGAGCACATATGCCCTCCATTGCGTTGTTGAGCGCAGTGAGCCGGGCTAAGCAGGTTGTGGTGCTTGCGCATCGTGATACGGTCACTTCTCCGGCGTTGAAGATACTCATCGACATGTTGCCGACTGTTACTGTGGAGCCGCGCCCCATGGGTTGTGATCCGCGTTTGCTGACGTTCTTGACCGATCATGACTACGGCAAAGTCCGGTATGATGTGGCCAGTGCCGACAGGCAGGGCAAGATTCGCCTTCATCAGGTAGAAGCCAATGGTGTACCGGTGTTGGCAACCGGGCTCATTGAGAGCAGCCAGCAGGAGATCGATGAGGTTATTCGCATCATCACCGAGCGTTTCGGCGAATTTACCTCTTCGATTCCGGTCGATTACACGTTAGCTGTGGTAACGCTTACTTCGGTGTTCCGTTCCCGTTTGGGTGTGGAACTGAAATCGTTGGCGGTCAAAGACAAAGCCATGTCCGGTTTCCTGAGACATGTGCGTTTGGTGAGTGTCGATGAAGCGGTCGGAGCCAAAGCTACAGATGTCATCCTTTCGCTGAGTGTGGCTAAAACTGCGCACGGTAGGCTGATGCAGCACTTTGGTACGCTTGAAGGCGTTGGAGGCGACAACAAGCTTCTTGATGCCTTGGCCTTGACCAATCGAGATCTTGATATCGTGGCAGCATTCGGCTCACAAGATATGGAAGCTGAACGTCTCCATCAGTCTGGTCCGCAGCTGCTGAAAGTGATGCTGAGCTGGGCTGAGCAGCTTGATGGTGCTCCGGTTCGACCTGCGGTCAAGTCGCGCGCTGGTAATGTGATTTTCAACGATTTGGCTTCTCGTCTCCGTGTCAAGGGCTTTGATGTCGCTGTCGATTATGGTTTCGACGACGGCATCCGCATTCCTTTGGTGGCAGGCAAACATGGCGAATCGTTCTCTGTTGCAGTGCTTGCCGACGACGAGGAGTTCATGAGTATGAGTTCTGTGCGTCGCCAGCATCGCTTGCTACGCCAGGATTTGGAACTGCTTGGTTGGTCGGTGATAACCGTGTGGGGTGTGGCCGCCTTTGTTAATCCGGACAAAGAGGTTGATCGCATTGCCAGCCATGTCGATGCACTCTTCAAGGATGAGCGTTGACCCGCTACGATCCTGATCGACGCTTGCCGCGTGGCCATCGTCGTACCGTCAAGCCCGGGACTGAGCGCTTCGATGTGGACGGTGTGAAGGTTGAACCGGAAGCGCAGCAAGCGCAGATGCGGCGTATGGCAGATGACGATGCACGCATACTTGGCGAGTTGCCGCCGCACTGGGGAGTGTTCCAAGAACGCATTTGATAGTGTCCGTTCCTGCGCGAGAACCGGATATCCATATGGAGAGGCGTGTAGGAGCGGATGGCAGTTCTCCTGTAGGGCCGGTTCTTGGGCGTTTCTTATTGTGGCGGTTGCTTTTCCGACGGTTGTGACGATGCTGGAACCACCATGATTGCAGATTGCTGCTGTGCGAGAGAGACGGTGGCAGCTTCCTCGGGAGGCAAGGCAAATTCCATCGCAATGCTTTCTCCGGACTGTTTCTGTTTGACTTCGCCGAGCACCAGGGCAGTTTTGGATAGCGTACAGGTGCCGCTGCCGGAAGGATTGCGCGGAACCGCTGCGTCGGGTGTGCCGGGTTGACGGCTTTGCTCGCAGTTGAGGGGTGATATCAGTGTTACCGTATCTCCGGCGATTACGGTCGATGAAGACTGTGTTACTCGCGCCTGTACCGCAGTAAGACCGGTCGGCAGTATTGGAGCTTTGCCTATCATGCTGTTGATGAGAACTGACCCAGCTGTGATATTGGTTTGCGCAATGAGCCCTTCTGCCTGTTCGCTATGGGAGAGTAGCGCGCTGAAAGCGCCATTGGCAGGAATGGTTTGTTCTGAAAAATCACTGGCCGTCAGTTTCTCGCCGCGCTCTATGGCATGTGAGGCAACGAGTGCTGTTTGCGTGCTCTGTGCGCCAGTGATAGCGCTCAGGCTAAAAAAGAGCGTTAATGCCGCAAATATGGCCATGGCAATACCGCGTATGCGCGCGATCCGCCTTCGCTGTGACAGTGAGTACCGTTGATGCGCTTTGCCACTGCGGTGCTGTGTACCGTTAAGAATAGTCATGCGCTCTATTGTGGGGCATGGAGAGTGGATGGCACAGAGAAATCGATCATTGTGGACGAATGGTCGGAGTTATCCACATTCCGGGCGTGTCGCTCTATTTTGTTCACTGAAAGGTGTGGCAATACTGGGGTTATGGCACTAAAAAGCCTCGGCCGTTTGAGGTCCGAGGCTTTGACAACAATGCGCTGTGTGATCGCCGGTCACTCGCCTTCGGAGGATGAACCGCCTTTATCTGTGCGGTAAAACCCGTGCCCCTTGAACTCGATCGGCACAGCGGAATAGACCTTGCGCACCTGTGCTTCACCGCACTTGGGGCACACCTCGATAGGGTCATCTTCAAACGACTGGTGCTCGGTAAAATCGTATCCGCACTGCTTGCAACGGTAATGATAGGTAGGCACGTTTCCTCCACGGTCCAGCATTTTCGGCAAGGGCTGTGAGCCCCTGAAATCTCACTGTTTATATCCTAGTGCCAGGGCGGACGAGCAAGCGATTTTGGGCTGAAGGCGTCGCGCGACACGCACGGAAAATTCTGGGCAAAAAGTCAGGAAGTCTCCTTATTCTTAAAACATGAATTACGAATGGATGAGCAGTTTGGTCGTGCTCGCCATTCTCGCTATCGCTGTTGTCGGATGGTTGCCTAGGCGTACGTTGGACAGCATGAACAAGGTGGTGGAGCATCGGGAGGATAAGTACTCGTCGTCCTTGCATCTTGTGGATGCTAACGCGAGCACGTATTCGTGCGATGAACACCAGTCGGCTCCGGGGGGAATAGGCATGCGCTCTAGAAGTGGTAACGATGCGGGCATCTCTCCGGAGCGTGTCAAACAGATTAGACAAGCCAGGCATAAGGCAACAGTACGTCGCCGTGTTCTTGCGGCGTTCCTGTTCGTCGCTACAGTGGCTGTTTTTGTTGCTTCGCTTTATCTTCCCTTCAGCGCGTTATTCTCGTTAATCCCCGCCGTACTGCTGCTGGTGGTTCTGATACTTGGTGCCAGGGCGTCCAAGAAGGCTCGGCAGTGGGAACACAAGCTTCATGAGCGTACCCGTTCCGTACCGTTAAAGTCGGGTGCTGCCTTGCATCATGAGCTTGGTGCGCGCGATGCGCAGACGCGTAAACGCCCCCAGTCCGCTTCCAGCACCAATACGCAGACAGCTGTTTCGCCATCACATACGGCGCCATCACACACGTCGGCATCGCGTCAGAGCGAGCAGCGTACGCGTCGTCGAGGCGAGAGCGCAACTTCCCAGCCGAAGCAAACAGCACAACAGTCACCGGCAAAGCAGCACTCATCGCAAAGCACTGCTGCTCATAACGGCGCGGTAACTGTCGAATTAAGCAAGCAGAAGAGGGTGCAGAAGCATAGCGCTGTACCGCAGCGTGTTCCTGCCAAAGAGACGGATCGTGCTGCAGCCAAGCCCAAGAGCAGCTCTCGTAAGCAGGATCTTATATCGTTCTCTCTTGGTTCTGCTTCTGCACAGAACGATGAGGTCAAAGCCGCACAGGCTCCACAGAGTCTCGAAATCAAGTCTTCGCGTCAGGTGACCAAGGTCAAGGTTAAGCCGATTGAACCGGTGACGTTGAAGAAGCCGACCGCAGATGAGACTGTACAGGTCCAGGATGCGGCTGCTGCAACAGCTTCTGATGGTGCCCAGCAGCGTACGAGCATGAAGGCTCACGCAGAGAAAACTGTTGCGCCGGAACTTCCTGAGACGAAGTCTGACCGCGCAAACGAGCAGATTCCTGTTTCACAGGCACCACGAGAAATGACAGCGCGTACCCGTCAGCCTGCGCAAGTAGCTTCGGCGGCTCCTCAAGGGCGTGACCGTGTGCACGCAAAGCCAAATACTGAGGCGAAGCGACGCTCACGTCGAGCGGCCAAGTCAGTGCAGCCGTTGTTGCATCTTGATTTTGCGGCCACGCGTCCTGCCGGTCTGGGCAATGTGAACGATCACGTCGCTTCGTTTGCTGACGCAGCCGCGTTCCATGACACTGAGACCAAGGCCGTGGTTGAGCCGCCGGCTGTTTCCTCGGACTCGCTGGGCACCGGATTGCAAGCAATTCTGGGGCGCCGGAATGCCGAGCAAGAGCGTGTTCACTCTCAGCGTTAGCACTCGGTTTGGCAGAGTGCTAATTTTCGCGCTACGATAGACAGGTAAGCGCTATGGGACGGTGCCAAAGTGATCGTCAGCCTCTTCAGCGGTGTCCTTGAGCGTACGATTGATATCTCTTTAGAAAGAGGGACTCACAGTGTCGATTTCACTTACACCGTTGGAAGACAAGATTATCGTCAAGCAGGCTGAGGCCGAGACTCAGACTGCCTCGGGACTGTTCATTCCCGAGAACGCCAAGGAGAAGCCGCAGCAAGGCGAAGTTCTTGCTGTAGGCCCTGGCCGCCGCGACGATAACGGCAACCGCATCCCCGTGGATGTCAAGGTCGGAGACAAGGTGCTGTACTCCAAGTACGGCGGCACCGACGTGAACTACAAGGGTGAGGATTACCTCATCGTCAGCGCTCACGACGTGCTGGCAATCCTTGACTAATTCACAGTTCTGGGTAAACCGACCTTTGGCTTACCTGGGCAGATAAGGTCATGCTTTCAGGGCGTGTGCTGCTAAGCGGGAAACCGCGAGGTGGCGCACGCCCCGATTGGTTTAGTGGGACGGATAAACCTATACAAATCATGTGTACGATTCACATTTTCCGTCTACAGCGTATACAATCGTAAGGTATGAGTTTCAAACATCGCGCGATCATTGATACCATTCCGTCATACAAGCAGGGCAAGCCGGCCGCTCTGGCTACGGGGCGTAAGGCATTTAAGATTTCCAGCAATGAGAATCCCTTCGCACCGCTGCCGTCGGTGAAGGAGGCGCTGCAGCTCGACGCCTTGGGCAGCATCAATCGATATCCGGACATGCACGGCACCGTACTGGTGGAGCGTTTGGTTCAGGAGTACAGGGTGTACGGCATTGAGTCGCGCAACGTAGTGTTGGGATGCGGTTCCACAGAGGTCATCACACAGCTGGTGAATCTGGTGTCCGGTCCCGGAGACGAAGTTATCTTCCCATGGCGCAGCTTTGAAGCGTACCCCATCATCGTAGCTGGCGCTGGTGCGACAGCTGTACCGATTGCGAACCGAGCGGACGGCGGGCACGACATTGACGCCATGATTGCCGCTGTCAATGATCGCACGCGTCTTGTGGTGCTCAATAATCCAAACAATCCCACTGCGGTTTCGCTCAGCGATGCCGAGGCGCGGCGTGTGATGGACGCTGTCCCCAGTGATGTGCTGGTGCTGGTCGATGAGGCGTACCTACAGTTCAACAATGCGGCTGACACCAACGTAGGTATGGATCTGTACCGGGACTACCCGAACGTGGTGGTAGCCCACACGTTCTCCAAAGCCTACGGCCTGGCGGGCTTACGTATCGGTTTTGCTGTGGCTCCCGCAGATGTGGCGGAGGGGATGCGCAAGGTGGCGTTGCCGTTTGGCGTCACGCAGTCTGCTCAGGTGGCCGCTTTGGCATCACTGGATGCAAACGAGGAGCTGATGCGCCGTGTGGAGTTCATCAAGGTGGAACGCAAGCGTGTGGTTACTGCTTTGCGGGCTCAGGGTTGGGAATTCCCGGAGCCCTATGCGAATTTCTTCTGGCTGGAGCTCGGATCCAGGACCGCTGCCGCTGTGCCGAAGTTTGAAGCCGCTGGCCTGTCGGTGCGAGCGTTTGCCGGAGAGGGGATTCGTATCTCCATTGGCGAGCCGGAGGCAAATGATGCGGTGATTGAGGTGTGCGCTCAGCTGAAATCTGAGGGCTTGGCCTGATTTCGACACACTTGCGCGTGTCGCGGGTTGCATGAGTCGCGACCTCGTGGCATTATGGTCAAGTTGCCTGCGCAGGAGTTTACGCTCTTGTGTGAGTAATGGCGGATTTCCCAAGCGGTCAAAGGGAGCTGACTGTAAATCAGCCGCTGTAAGCTTCAGTGGTTCGAATCCACTATCCGCCACGCCTCGATAGCTCAGTGGTAGAGCACTTCCTTGGTAAGGAAGAGGTCGTGAGTCCGATTCTCACCCGAGGCTCTCTGGCGGGATAGCTCAGCTGGCTAGAGCGCACGACTCATAATCGTGAGGTCAAGAGTTCGAGTCTCTTTCTCGCTACAAATACACCGGTGCCAGCCGGTGACGAACAAACGCAGAGGTGAAGCTATGGCAAGCAAGAGTGCCGCAGTCCGTCCGGGCATCACGCTCGCATGCACGGAGTGCAAGGAGCGCAACTACATCACGACCAAGAACCGTCGTAATACACCGGATCGCCTGGAGCTGAAGAAGTTCTGCCCGCGCTGCGGCAAGCAGACGGCGCACCGCGAGACTCGCTGAGTGTTTCGCTAACAGTAGTTTGTTGGAAAGGGTCTGAGGGAAACCTCAGGCCCTTTTGTTTTCCGGTGAAGTTTCCATCTCTCCGGTTTCTGGAATAGGCCAGCCTGTCTGCAGCTGCTTATGCCTATCATGAACCCTGCACAGTGGCAGTAGGTGGCGCAATTATGGACATTGACACAAATATCGACAGAAAACGGGCAGTTTGTGTCGATATTTGCGTCATGTCTAGGGATGGGGCTGAGGTGATGGCCTAGTTGGGTCATGGCTTTGGTGACCGAATGGTGTCAGCTAGAGTGGTTTGCGCAGAATGAGTGGGGTTTGGTGATTGAAGTGTACTCACTGTTGTGGTTTGTGATGGAATGTGGGTACGGTTTGGTCATAAAGGGTAAGCGGCAAAGTGTGTTCCATGATGGGCAAGGTTCAGCTGTGTCCGGCTGGGTGGGTTAGGGCTCACCGATTCGTACATCTCTGGCACATGGTCTGTTCTTTCTTCTCATGATTCCCTGCCGTCTGGAAAATGACGCGGAAGTCATTTCGCTCGCCTTGAGACCCGCCCGGGCAGAATAGTCGTGGCATGGATTTCGATGTGCATGTTGACTTGCAACAGCACCTGTTCGGCCACGGCGTTTCAACGAAACCAAGCCTTTTGAAGAGTGCAGATTATCGAGTAGTGACTACCGACCCTAGACAAGGCTTCTCATATGTGATACGTTCTTCAAGACACGGCGTTAAGTGGTTCATCGGTTTAGTAGTCCAGCTGTGTCACAGGCGATGCTCCGTGTCAGGTCCGAGTCGTGAATGATCGGTACGTGCAACGCCGCTTGTCGATTGGGACTGTGTCTTACGCAATCCCAACCATGTACCAAGGATAAGGGCTACCGCCAATGAGTGTATTCATCGAAAATTTGCAATATCGGTATCCTAAGGCGTCGTCACCGGCCGTAGATGTATCGCGTCTTGAACTGCGTGATAACGTTACGGCAGTCATTGGCTCGAACGGTGCTGGCAAGAGCACGCTGTTTAAATGTCTCGAAGGTTTTCTCAAGGCTCAATCCGGTTCGATATCGAAGCAGGGCGGGAGCGCAAAAGAGTTTCGCAGCGCGCAAGTGTTCCAGACCGAACAGTTCTTCGACCACATCACGGTACGCGAGTGGATTGAGTTTCATGCCCTGCTCAAAAGGATTCCGCTGGACGATGAGGGGATAGACGACTGCCTTGAGAGGTGCGGCCTTTCTGGCGAGGGGCACCGCATCGCGTCGCAATTGTCCGGCGGGCAGCAGCGAAGGTTGAATCTCGTGTGTGCACTCATTGGCTCTCTTGACCTCTTGATTCTTGACGAGCCTACCACCGGTCTCGGGCTCGACTATGTTGCGCAGTTCAGTGTTGAAAAGATGGATAGATTCCATGCGTTCGAGGACTATGACAGATTCGAGGATTCGGGTATGGTCACCTTGTTCATCCCTCAGGAGCGAGATTTCTTTGCTCGCTTCGGCAGTCTGGAATCGCTGATCGCGCAGGGAATCGCTCTAAGACGGCCGGATATGAGCGACGTGTATACCCGTCACTACAAAGAGGTGATCCGATGACCGAACTCGTGAAACTCACACGTATCCTGTTCAGGATGGAATTGCGCAACTTCAAGATCTCCAGACTGCCGATGCGCATCATTGCTGTATCCATACTCATTACCCAGCTACTGTTCATGCTGTTGCAGACGGTGTTTGTGCTTGCCTTCGCATACTTGTTCTTGGGTGCGCGCTTCACGTTTACCGGCACTTCGTGGCTTTGTATTCCTGTGGTGCTGGTCGGACCGTTTGCGATGCTGGCTGTCGGTTTCTTGGTTTCGGCACGTACGGGCAACGCACGGGCGGCTACGATGATCGGGAATATGATCAATCTGGTGGCCATTTTCCTCGGCGGTGTCTTCTTTCCGTCGGATATCTGGCCGAAATTCATGCAGCCGCTCACCTGGATCAATCCGCTGACGTGGATTGTTGAAGCGCTGAGGAAATCGTGCCTGTACGGCACTATGGATCTGGCGGCATTCTGGCCGGAGATTGGTGCTGTTTCTGCAATCGCAGTGGTGTGTCTCGTTGCCGGGCTTAAACTGTTTCGCTATGAATAAGAAGCGGTGGCACGGCCGAAGTGTTCTGAACTGGTGCTGCGTGGCTTGGCTTATCAAGATTGTGCAAAGAGCTTGATTGAGGGCGCGCGATAGAGTTGTGGCATGGCTGATTTTTCTCGAGATACGAACGCTTGCCCTCGGTTTGCCGACCTCACCACCATGGGTGTTGGAGGCAGAATCGCGCGATTCGTGGAGCCGAGGACGGAGGATGAGTTTATTGCGGCAGTGCAAGATGCTGATGCCTGTAACCTGCCGTTGTGCGTGATTGGCGGAGGATCGAACATGCTGGTCTCGGATGACGATTTCGATGGGGTAGTGGTGCGGGATGCGAGGTGTGACCCACAACGTTATATCGAATTCGATCTAGAGGATGAGCGTGATGCGAGCGGTGAACAGCATACGAACGGTGAGGTGCGTGCGAATGCCGAACTATACGTGAGTGAATCTGCCGGTCTGATTGAGCGCGGCGAGCATGCTGGCGAAGAGGCGTTGACTGGCTCGGATATTCGGCCGGGGCGTCTCATTCCCAGCTCGGATGCTTATGGATATGTCACTGTTGCCGCTGGCGTGAATTGGGATGACTTCGTGGCTTGGTGTGCGGAGCGCGATCGCTCGCAGATTGAGGCGCTTTCAGGCATTCCGGGCACTGTCGGCGCGTCTGTGGTGCAGAACATCGGTGCCTACGGGCAGGAAGTGGCCTCCTTTGTGAACTCAGTGACGGTGTTCGACCGTCAGACTGGACAGAAGCGAACGCTGAACCACACGGATTTGAAGTTCGGGTACCGTATGTCGCTGCTCAAGCAATCCATGTACTGCGATGACGGAACCGATACTTCTGGCGGAACTGATACGTCCGTCGGGGTTGTCGCAGGCGTTGCGGCTGATGCGGATGCTCCGACCGGTGTGCCCGATACAGACGGCATATCCTCTGAACGCAGAGCCAATCGCTTTTTCCCCTCGCCTCGCTACATCGTGCTGGACGTGACATTCGGCCTGCCCAAAAGCAGAACCAGCATGGTCGGCGAGGTGAGCGCGGTGGACGGTGTGGCCGGCAACGGTGCCGGCGAGCGGCAGAGCGCTTCCGGACAGTTGTACCGCGCGCTGCTTGCCGAGGGGCTGGAAATTTCCAACAGCAATCTTGAAGTGCCCAATGCGCTTGTGCGCCAAGCGGTGCTTGCCATTCGCGCGCGCAAAGGCATGCTGGAAGATCCATACCGCTACGAGTCTCCTTGGATGCGTGGTACGAAAGACGAGGCCAATGTTGCCGAAGCGCAACGTATGTTTGACAAGACGGTGCAGGATAAGGCGCATGGGCTGTCTGAAGCTGAGTCTGCCAGCATCGCTGCCGAGCTGCGCGCCAACCGGCACAGCTGCGGCAGCTTCTTCACCAACCCGGTGCTGAGCAAGGAACAGGCGAAGCTGCTGCCAGAAGACGCGCCGAAATATCGCGTGGCGACTGGCGAGTATGGCGAAGATGAGCATCGGATATATCGCGTGAAAACTTCAGCAGCGTGGCTCATTGACCATGCAGGTTTCCATAAAGGCTTTGCGTTGCCATCAGACAGTGAGGGTGTTGGTGACATTCACGAGGGTGGCGATGAAGGGGCGAGCCGGTCTGCGGTCGGCGGTGTGAACGATGGTGCTGCCTCTGGGAAGGGTCACGCGGCTGGGGCTTCGCTCTCGACGGTGCACACGTTGGCGCTGACCAATCGCGGCGGGGCTTCGGCACAGCAGATCGCCGAGTTGGCGCGCGAAATCGTGCGCGGTGTGCGCGAGAAGTACGGTGTGCAACTGGTGCCGGAGCCTGTGGTGATAGGACTTGACCTATAGGTATCGCCGCAAGCACGCTGTGATTCGGCGAATTGTCGCAGTTGGATTAAGAGCGGTCTCGAACGGTTTGCAATTTGGCTCGCGGCTGAGGCTATTGGCTCTTGCCGTGTCGTATATTGAGCTGACGCACTCTGGTTTCGGTCAAAAGCGGTAGTATTGTCTATATAGCGAGGCTTTAAATTTTTAAACGTCTTTTCTGAAGCGTGCGTAAAAATAAAAACCTCTTTTTATTTTTTTTAAAACACTCGATATTGTTTTATACTTTTCAAAATTCCTGATACGCTATTGATATTCGTCATAGTTGACCCGATGCGCAAAGGAGAGATCATTGGTCACCTCAGAGAAACAATCGTTGGCCGGTATCCTGACCGACCGTAAGACGCTGGTGAAGGCGGCGATTTGCGTCGTTGTCGGCCTCGTCATTTTCCTTATTCCTGCTCCTGCAGGTGTTGACCCGCGCGGCATGCACTTGCTGGGCGTGTTCGTCGGCACGATTCTGGCGCTCATCCTTCAGCCGCTGCCCACCCCGGCCGTGGCGATCGTCGGCCTGGCGATTGCGATGCTCACTGGTTCCATGGATGTTTCCAAAGAGGCGTTCGAGGGCCTGGGCAGCTCGTCCATCTGGCTGATCGTCTCCGCGGTCTTCTTTGCCGAAGGTTTCGCTGCGACAGGTCTGGGACGGCGCATCGCTTTGCTGTTCATTTCCCTGCTGGGCAAGTCGTCGTTGGGCATCTCGTATGGTCTCGCCGCGGCCGACTTGGTCATCTCCCCGGCAACGCCTTCCAACACGGCGCGTCTGGGCGGTATTCTTTTCCCGATTATCCGCTCGATCAGTGATGTGCAGGGGTCGAACACCAAAACCGACGAGTCGCGTAAGAAGCTGGGCGCCTTCCTTGCCGCCACGGCGAGCAACGTCAACGTCATCACCTCCGTCATGTTCATCACCGCATGTGCCGCAGGTTCGGTGATGGCGGGCATGGCCGATCAGGCCGGCGTCCATATTCCGTGGGGCACGTGGGCCATTGCCTGCATCGTGCCTGGCCTGCTGTGCCTGCTCATCATCCCGGCTCTGATCTACAAGATCTTCCCGCCGACCATCAAGCATGTGCCCAGCGCCAAAGCCGACGCCAAGCGTGAGCTGCATGAGATGGGCAGTCTGACCGTTCAGGAATGGATCATGACCTTTACCTTCGTTCTCATGATTGTGCTGTGGGCCACCGGTTCGCTCACCGGCATGGCCGCGGTTACGGTCGCCTTCCTCGGTGTCTCGATTCTGCTGGTCACCGGCATCATCGACTGGAAGACGATGGCCGCCGACAAGTCCGCTTGGCAGACCCTTATCTTCTTCGGCATCATGGTCGGCATGGCCAAGCCGCTGAGCTCCTTGGGTGTCATCACCTGGATCGGTGACCGCATCACCGGTCTGGTAGGCGGTATGCCGTGGTATGCCACCATGGTGATCCTGGGTATCGCCTACGTGCTCATCCACTACCTCTTCGCCTCCGAGTTGGCGCAGGTCGTGGCTTTGTACACGCTGTTCGTCACTGTCACCATCGCAGCCGGTGCCCCACCGTTCGTGGCCTTCCTGGAGTTCGCTTGCATCTCCGGTCTGATGGGAGCCATGACGCATTATGCGTCCGGCCCGGCGGCGCTTATTTACGGAGCCGGGTACCTGAAGACCTCTGAGTTCCTGCGTGTCGGTATTATCTGCTGTGCGGTCACGGTCACTATCTTCCTCACGCTCGGTGTGGGCTGGTGGAAGGTGCTGGGCCTGTGGTAAATAGGTGAGCGCACAATGCGTTCGTGATATGTTTTCTGCGGCGGTCGCCCCTGTGTTCATGTGCACAGGGGCGACCTTTTGTTGGGCTGCCTTATATGCGTCCGCGTTCCTTCATGACCGCCGCGACGACCCGCAGGGCAACCGACTCGCTCATCACGATGTCGGTGAACAGTCCGCCACGCAATGCCCCGAGCAGTGCTTTGGTCTTGAATTTGGAGTTGATCATGGCGAAGCGTACCGGCGTCTTCATGATGGTTTCAAGATCCAGGCCGAAGGTGGTGTCGTGATCCTGATTGAGGAAGTTGCCGTGCACGTCGAACGGGCGCCCGTAGGCGAGCCCGGCGATCTGGTCGAGGCTGACACCGGGGAATACTCGGTCGATGTTCGTCCACCAAGCCGGGATGGATTTGACGGAGTCCAACGTGCCCAGGCTAGTAAACAGCAGTTCCATGTGAGTCGCCGTCTCAAGCGTCTCTCGGGTGGCGATTTCTTCTAGCATGCCTTTTCTGGTCGCATCGTCCACGATGTACAAGGGGCCGGCGAGGGTGCAGTATTTGCTGGAAAACTGCTTGGCGACACGTTCGACCATGCGCATGGAGCCTACTTCTGACTCGTATTTCATATTTTCGCCGATGAACTGCGTGAAGGTGACGGATTCGAGGATTTCGCGGCTGAATTCATCGGTCATGTTGTACACGGTGGAACCCCATGTCGTGCCAACGACGGAGCTTTGGCGGATATAACGCTCGATGCTGTGCGCTGCATATCGGTTGATATTGGTGTGATTGCTGGTGGGGTTGCCGCTGTTTTGCAGGATGTGCAGGTGCTTGATAGGGAATTCCTGCTGCAGCTGCTGCTCGAGCCGGTGGTTGCGTGCCTCGGGGGATTGGATGATGAACGTGACGATGCCGCGCTCGCGCGCCTCCTTGAGGTATTTGTTGACCAGGTAACGGCTGAGCTGGTATTTGGATGCAATCTGCTCGAGGTTGAGCCCCGAGAGATAGTAGTCCTGGGCGATGTTGGCGAGCAGTTCCTGTGGTTCCATGATTGGTCCTTTCGGTGGTGCCGGCAAACGCAGCAGACGATTTTTAATATTTTAAACCTGCTTGCGGTAATTGAGTAAAGAGTAAAACGTATTTTCGTTATTTTAAAAATTTATAGCTCAGATTTACAACTTTTAAACTTCTTGCTACACTTGTGCACATCGGGATTGTTCACTATCGAGCAATGCTCGAAGGTTGTTTGTCCATGAAAAAGGAGTTGGGTTTGATGGACCAAGAAAAGATTCTGCAACTGCATCGTTCGCACACCGGTGTGTTGGATATCGCCGCCGATTTGCCGGTGACGAACAGGGCAGAGTTGGCTGAGGCCTATACCCCCGGAGTGGCTGGTCTGGCCAAGCTTATTGAGCACGATCCCCACGCCAAGGATCTGTACACGGTCAGCGGCAAGCTGGTTGCCGTCATCACCGACGGTTCGGCGGTGCTGGGCTTGGGCAACATAGGCCCTGCCGCGGGTCTGCCGATTGTGGAAGGCAAGTCGTTGCTCTATAAGCAGCTTGCCGGCGTTGATGCCATCCCCATGACGGTCGAACAGGTGAGCGCCGATGAATTCGTCGATACGGTAGTCAATATTTCACAGTCTTTTGCCGGTATTCACTTGGAGGACATCGCGGCTCCGAAGGTCTTCGAAATCGAAGAGAAGCTTAAGCGGCGTGTGAATATTCCGGTGTATCACGACGATCAAACCGGTACGGCCATCGTGGTGCTTGCGGCGCTCATCAATGCGGCCAAAGTGGTCGGCAAGCCGCTGAAGGACCTCAACGTTGTCATCAATGGTGTGGGCGCTTCGGGCGTGGCGACGGCCAAACTGCTCTACGCCGCCGGCATCACCCACCAAACGCTGGTCGACATTGACGGCGTGGTACGAGCGGATGACGACCGGTTCAACCCCTACCAGCGTGAAGTGGCGGGACGTATGGAATCGGCTGACGGTTCAACGCTCGACGAGGTGATTGACGGTCAAGACGTATTCATTGGGCTCTCTGTCGACCATGTGCTGTGTGCAGACCAGGTGCGCCGTATGGCCAGCGATCCCATTATCTTTGCCTTGGCGAACCCGGTTCCTGAAATCGACCCCGACGAGGCGCATGATGCGGGAGCTGCGGTAGTGGCTACCGGTTCGTCGCAGTGGCCGAACCAAGTCAACAACATTCTTGCTTTCCCGGGTCTGTTCAAAGGGTTGCTGCGCTACGGGGTCAAAGAAGTGAGTGTCGAGTTGCAGCTCGAGGTATCTGCCAAGCTGGCTGCTCTTGTTGAGCGACCGGACGCACAAAATGTTGTTCCGGGCGTGTTTGCGGATGGTGTGGTTGAAGCCGTTGAAGTGGCGGTTTCCCACTTCGCTCCAGCGCAAGAGCAAGCTTCCTGAGCTTGTGTAGGAATTTGCACGGTATGCGGAGTTAGCCGCATACCGGGAGGAATGTGGTGTAGGAGTGTGAGGAAGGGGTGCCATGGCTACCGTCATCAGGGATATATATCTCGACAATGCACAGTCAAACCGGCGCTGGCGCCAATTCCTTGCCCAAGCCGGCATTGAGCGGTTCCTTGAGTCTGAAGTGACCTCACTGGATCAGACCGTAGGCGTCTTTGACGATGACCGGCTGGTTGCCACTGGTTCCATTGCGGGATCCATCATCAAGTACATGGCTGTGTTGCCAGGGGCTGGCGTTCACGGGGCGCTGTTCAATCAAGTGTTCAGCGAACTTGTCTCGCGTTTGGCGGCTCGTGGCATCTTCCACTATTTTGTATTCACCAAGCCAGGTTATGTTGCTTCGTTTGAGCATGTCGGCTGTACGTGCTTGGCTCAAGTCGATGCCGGAGCCGTCCTGGAAGGTGGAGTTCCGGGCATCGAAGCGTATCTGGATCGTCTGCCGCAGGAACGTGAAGACGCTGACGTGGCTGCCATAGTCATGAACGCAGACCCGTTCACACTGGGACACCGCCATCTTGTCGAACGTGCCGCCAGTGAGCATGAACGAGTGTATGTCTTCGTCTCGCGCAACGACGCGTCGCTGCTTACCAGCGACGAGAGATTGATGCTGGTGCGTCAAGGGCTTGCTGACTTGGGGAACGTGGCTGTGTGGAGCGGAGGGGACTATCTCGTCAGCTTTGTGACCTTTCCCTCCTACTTTCTGCATGCCTCGCAGAACGTGGTCGATTACCAGACGCGTCTGGACGCCACGGTGTTCGCTCGCTGGTTCGTTCCACGGCTGTCGGTCCGTGCTCGCTACGTGGGCGAGGAGCCCTTCTCTCCCGTCACCGCCACCTACAACGCCGCCTTGCGTCAGGTATTGGAACCGCAAGTGTGCGTTCAGATCGTGCCTCGTCTTGAAGTCGTGGGAATCCCCGTCAGTGCCAGCGCGGTGCGTCGTGCGATTGGCGGAGATGAGCGTGGAGATATCGCGACGCTGGTGCCGCGTACCACTGAAGATTTTATCCAACAGCATTGGGCTTCATTGAGGTCCAGAATCAAGAAAGGAATAGCAGCACATGAACGTGAAACGTAATGCGACTGCGGGGACGCTGGAGTCTTCCGACATCCAAGTGACCATTGCCCCAGGTAGCGCCGGCGTCAACATTGATCTGCAATCCGATGTGATGAAGCAGTTCGGCACGCAGATCAAGGAGACCATCTCCGGTGTGCTTGAACGCTATGGCATCGATAACGCAGAGGTCAAGGCGGTCGACAAAGGGGCGCTGGACCTGGTCATACGGGCACGCACCATAACGGCGGTGCAGCGCGCGCTGGACATAGTAGACGAGCCGAAGTGGGAGGTGCTGTGATGGCTGAGAATACTGAACGGTTACGGCGCACCATGATGTTCGTGCCTGGCAACAATCCTGCAATGCTCAAGGACGCCGGGATCTACGGTGCCGACTCCATCATGTTCGACTTGGAGGACGGCGTCGCGCTTGAGCAGAAGGATGCCGCCCGCTATTTGGTGTATGAGGCATTGACCGGGATCGACTACGGTGACGTCGAGCTGGTGGTGCGCATCAACGGCGATGACACCCCCTTCTACGAGAACGACATCAAAGCCATGGTAAAAGCCGGCATCGAAGTGATTCGTATGCCCAAGGTGGAGTCTGCCGCGATGATGCACGATCTCGAAGAGCGTGTGGCGGCTGCTGAACAGGAGTTCGGCAAGCCGGTGGGGTCCACCAAGCTCATGGCCGCCGTTGAGTCTTCCGAGGGTGTACTGCATGCCGAAGAGATTGCCAAATCTTCGGACAGAATGATTGGCATCGCCCTGTCCGCCGAGGACTACACCACCGACATGAAAACGCACCGTTACCCTGATGGGCAGGAGCTGTTCTTCGCGCGCTGCATGGTGGTGCATGCCGCCCGCGCGGCAAAGATCGCGGCGTTCGACACGGTGTTCTCCAACATGAACGACCCGGAGGGCTTCTACCGCGAGACGAAGCTCATCCACCAGATGGGCTTCGACGGCAAGTCGCTCATCAACCCCCGCCAGATTGAGATGGTCAACGAAGTGTTCCTGCCCACCGCCAAAGAGGTGGAGAACGCGCAGAACGTGATCGCCGCCATTGAACGGGCGCGTGAACAAGGATCAGGTGTGATCTCAATGAACGGCAAAATGGTCGATCGCCCGGTGGTGTTGCGTGCCGAGCGCGTGATGAAACTGGCTGAAGCCTCCCATCTGCTTGACGAGGAAGGAAACTACCTTGGAAAATAACGTAGGTCGGATTTTGCCCGACGATATCATGAACAATCTGGGGTTTGAACCTTACCGGAGCGCTGACTATGGCGACCCCGTGGTGACTCGCGTCGCGCCGAAAGTCCATGCCTCCAAGGGAGAGGGCAAGCTTTGCGATTCCCTCGAGGACGTGGTGCGTCAGAGCGTGCGTGACGGCATGACCATTTCCTTCCACCACCATTTGCGCGGCGGGGACTTTGTCTTTAACCAAGTCATGCGCATCATTATCGATGCAGGCTACCGAGACCTCACCTTGGCTCCGTCCTCGCTCACCGGAGTGATGAACGACATCGTCGTAGAGGCTGTTGAACAAGGCGTGGTCACCAACATCACCTCCTCGGGTATGCGCGGTTCCCTAGGCGAGGCTGTCTCTCATGGGCTGATGGAAAACCCCGTCATTTTCCGTTCCCATGGCGGCAGGGCCCGGGCAATCGAAGAAGGCAGCATCAAGATCGATGTGGCGTTCCTCGGTGTGCCCAACAGCGACGAGATGGGCAACGCCAACGGCATGGAAGGCAAATCGGCGTTCGGCTCTCTGGGATACGCCATGGTCGATGCAGCCTATGCCGACACGGTGGTGCTCATCACCGACGAGATCAAGCCCTACCCGAACGCACCCGCTTCCATCAAGCAAACGCAAGTGGACTACGTGGTCAAGGTCGACACCATCGGTGACCCCGAAAAGATCGGTTCCGGCGCCACCCGCTTCACCAAAGATCCCAAAGAGCTCAAGATCGCCAAGTCGGTCAACGAGGTCATTACGCATTCCCCGTACTTCAAGGATGGGTTCTCCTTCCAGACCGGTTCCGGCGGTGCGGCGCTCGCAGTAACGCGTTTCCTGCGTCAGTCCATGATCGATGCCGATGTGAAGGCTTCGTTCGCTCTTGGCGGCATCACCAAACCGACGGTGGATTTGCTCGAAGAGGGGCTTATCGGCCGCATCATGGACGTGCAGGATTTCGATAAGGGTGCTGCGCAATCCATGCATCTGAACGCCAACCAGCAGGAGATCGACGCATCTTGGTACGCCGATCCTGCCAACAAGGGTGCGATGGTTGACAAGCTTGACGTGGCCATTCTCTCAGCACTGGAGATCGACACGAAGTTCAACGTCAACGTCATGTCGGGGTCGGACGGTGTGATTCGTGGCGCGGTCGGCGGACATCAGGATGCCGGCACGGCGAAGCTGACGATTATCTGCGCTCCTCTGGTGCGTGGGCGCATCGCTACGGTGGTGCCTGAAGTGACTACGGTGGTTACTCCAGGAGCGTCCATCGATGTGCTGGTTACCGAGGTGGGCATCGCCATCAACCCGGATCGTCAGGACTTGCAGAAGGCGCTTGGCGCCATCCCGGGTCTGCCGGTCTACTCGATCGAGGAACTTCAGCAGCGTGCGCAACGCATCGTGGGCGTGCCGGAACCGTTGAAGTTCACCGATCGTACGGTGGCGCTGATTGAATACCGCGACGGTACGATTATCGACACGATTCGTGAAGTGGCTGACTGACCGTTGATCTGTATGCCTGCCGGCATGTGCTGTGGGCATACGGGTCACCGGTTCGATCTCGTACATTCGGTCACGCCGGCACGTGTTGCAGTGTGACCGGGTGTGTGGGACATGTATGCGGTGGGTCGATCGATAATCGACTCACCGCGTCCCTCGGTTCCTTGTGAGCTGAGGGCTGCGCCTTGATGGGAAGAAGGAATGTATGTTGTTGGATGCGGGGGAGCGCCAGACGCTCCCGGCCATTCTTGAGAACCGGCAGTGGCGTGAGCGTGAACAGCGCAAGCTGGCAGAACGGTTTCCGGGATGTTGTGTTGTCTCGGTGAAGATGAATATTCCCGGGGCGGTGAAAACGAACGATGGCATCCGTGCGATGTTCAGCACGGGCATGGAGGAATTCGGGCGTCAGCTGAGTGAGCGTGGCATTGAGCTCGTGGAATATCATGTCTATATGAAGCGTGCCACGGGGCCGGAAGCATTCATGGTGCTCGACGGCGGAAGCCTGACGGTCAAGATGGAGGCCATAGCGTTTGAAGATGATTATGTCATCGGGCGTCTCTTCGACGCGGATGTGATGACTGCTGCTTCGCAGGACCAGCTTTCGCGCAGTAGCCTAGGCATAGATCCGCGGGAGTGCTTGGTGTGTGAAAAGCCGGCCAAGGTGTGTGCCAGAGCACAGGCGCACAACGTGTGGCAGATAGGCAATGCGGTGGACGGCTATTTCAGGCAGTACCGTGACATGGTGCGTGAGACACAGTGCGAGACGGTAGGATGACTGCGCATAATGACGTGGTGAGTGTTGTGGGTATTGCGCGTTCGGCGCAGCGTGCCATGCTGTACGAGGTTGTGGTGCATCCCAAGCCCGGCCTTGTTGATCCTGTGGATTCAGGTTCGCATCGCGATATGGATGTGTTCACCTTTATTGACAGTTCGGTCGCACTGCGGGGATATTTCGAACGTGCGGCGCAGGCCGGAGCGGATTTTCGCGACGATAATCTGCCGCTGCTGTTCGAACGGTTGCGTGATCTGGGACGGCAAGCCGAACGGGAGATGTTCGCAGCCACGAACGGAGTGAACACCCACAAAGGCGCGGTTTTCTCCTTGGGCATTGCAGTTGGGGCCACGGCATGGTGGTGCCGGGAGCACATGTACGACACCTGCGCCGTGCAGCGTGTGATCCGGCAGATGCTGCAGGGGCTGTCCGAACATGATTTTCAAACAATGCGGGAAGACCGACACCCTCTTACCGCAGGTGAGAAGCAATTTCTAGAATCCGGCAGAACGGGAATCCGGGGGGAAGCCGAACATGGCTTTCCTGCTGTCGTCGATGTGGCGTTGCCTTTTTTGAGGCATCGTTCCGGCACGCTCAACGAGCGTCTGCTGGACACATTGATGATGCTTGCCACAGTGACACAGGACTCCAACCTGATCAAACGTGCCGGGAACGAGCATGTACTGGAATGGCTGAAAAGCAAGGTTGACGAGTATTTCAGCTTTGGTGGTGCGTGCAGTGAGCGCGGCATAGCGTTTCTGGACGATCTCAATGCCGAATTCGTACAGCGAAACCTCAGTTTGGGAGGCTGTGCGGACTTGCTGATACTCACTATTTTCTTCGCTCTGTTAGAAGGTGCCATCGGCGATGATGGGATTGATGGCAATGGTGATGCCGATGGCGGTAACTGAGTGAAGCCTCAGGCCGGCAGCCAATCAGTGAATCAGCGAATCAGTGAATAAGTCAGTCAAGCGACCAGTCAGCCAACCAATAAATACGTGTCCAATATATGAGTAATTGTGACGAACCGCATATTTTTGTGGTTATCTTGTATCCAGCCGCGCAGCTGATCGGTGCGGCTCACGAGTTGGCAATAGCATGGGTTGGAGCACAACATGGAGTTGTTTAGAACGAAATCTGTGGAGCAGACGCTCGCGGAGACCACAAGTGGCGACAGAAAGCTCAAACGTACGTTGGGGCCTTGGGATCTGGCTGTCATGGGTGTTGCCGTCGCCGTGGGCGCCGGTATTTTCTCGGTCGGAGCGCAGGCTTCGGCCTTCCACGCAGGACCTGCTGCCATTCTCAGCTTCATCATTGCCGGTGTGGTGTGTGCGGCGGCGGTGATGTGCTATGCCGAATTCGCCTCCATGATTCCGGCGGCCGGCTCAGCGTACACGTTTACTTACACCACTATGGGCGAGTTCATGGCGTGGATTGTGGGCTGGGACCTCATCCTGGAGACGCTCATGGCCTCCTCGGTCATCGCCAAATATTGGAGTGTGTATCTCAATGACTTCATGCACCTGATGGGGTTGAACTTCAGTACCGAACTGCACTTCGGCTCCTTTACCTTCGATTTCGCTCCCATCATCGTGGTGGCGTTCTTCACGGTGCTGCTCGTGCTTGGCACAAAGATTTCGGCACGCGTGGACGGTGCATTCACCGTGCTCAAAATCGGCATTGTGGCGTTCGTCGTCATCGTTGGTTTCTTCTACATCAAAGCGTCGAACTATTCGCCCTTCATTCCGCCATCGCAGCCCGCGGACTCGGTTCTAGGTGCCGCTTCGGGCAGTACGATGATGCAGCCGCTCTTCCAATGGATGACCGGACAGCAGCCCACCATTTACGGTGTTTCCGGCATTATCTCGGGAGCCGCTCTCGTCTTCTTTGCGTTCATCGGCTTTGACACCGTAGCCAGCGCCTCCGAAGAGACCAAGAATCCCAGCCGCAACGTGCCGCTGGGCATCGGTATCGGCATGGCCATCGTGATCGTCATGTACATCCTGGTGGCCATCGTCACCACAGGTATGGTCTCCTACAAAGACATGGCCAAGGTCAAGAGCCCCTCGCTGTCCACAGGTTTCGAAATGGTGGGTGCCACGTGGGCGGCCAAGATCATCTCATTCGCCATCATCATCGGTCTGACCACCGTGGTCATGGTGATGCTGCTGGGCCTCACTCGCGTCATCTTCGCCATGAGCCGCGACAACCTTCTTCCCGAAGGCCTCTCCAAGGTCGGCAAGCACGGCACGCCCGCACGTTTGCAGATTGGCGTGAGTATCATCGTCGCTTTTGTCGCTTCCTGCTTCGACGTCGGCATCCTGTCCGACATGGTCAACATCGGTACGCTTTCCGCGTTCACGTTGGTGGCCATATCCGTTCCGATCATGCGCAAGAAGCGCCCCGACCTCAAACGTTCCTTCAAGATCCCGGGCAACCCGGTCGTGCCGATACTCATTGCCCTAGCCTGCCTGTGGCTTATGCTCAACCTCACGGTACTTACCTGGATTCGGTTCCTGGTTTGGTTGGCTGTCGGTTTTGTGGTGTACTTCGGGTACTCCTACAGACATTCCCGGCTTGGGCGAGGCGACCTTGACGAGGTGTCTTTGCACGCCGACGAGGTCTGACGGCAGAGGTCTGCTGAACCGCGTACTCTTGGGGAAGACTTGAAACCTGGAGGGTGAAAAATGGCATATGTAATTGCCCAGCCGTGTGTCGACGTGAAAGACAAGGCATGCGTGGACGAATGCCCGGTCGACTGCATCTATGAAGGCGACCGTTCGCTCTACATCAACCCCAACGAGTGTGTGGACTGCGGTGCCTGCGAGCCGGTGTGTCCCACCGAGGCCATCTTCTATGAAGATGACGTGCCCGAGGAATGGGCATGGTATGCGGATGCCGCAGTCGAGTACTTCAACGATCTCGGTGATCTGGGCGGAGCTCAGGGCGCAGGCCCCTCTGGTAAAGATCCGTCCCAGGTGGCGGCTCTGCCACCGCAAAACCAGGAGTAAGCATGGGCTTCCACCGTTTCTCCTCGCCTTACGACTGGAGTCGCGTCGCCGGGTTCAAAGACCGGGCGAGAGCAGTGGCGGGCGGCATGATCGACCTGTCCGTCGGATCTCCGGTGGATCCGGTGCCCGCTTCGGTGCAGCAGGCGCTCGCCTCCGGTGCCGACGCTGCGGATGCGCATGGATACCCGCTGACCGCAGGGTCGACGGCATTGCAGGATGAGTTGGTTCACTGGTTTGTTCAGGCTCGCGGTGTGGATCTGCAGGCGATCGGTGCTTCGGTGGTGCCCACGGTCGGATCGAAGGAAGCGGTGGCGCTTATGGCGTCCCTGCTGCATTTGAATCCGGGGGACGTGGTGGTGCAACCGCAGGTGTCCTATCCCACGTACGCCATCGGCACCCAGTTGGCCGGTGCCAAAGTAATGACCGTGGCTGATGTGGCCGATGTTGACTCCTGGCTCTCTGTGCCTCGTGTCAAAGCCATATGGGTCAATTCCCCCAATAATCCTACGGGTGAGGTGCTGTCCGCCGGGCAACTGCGGGATATTGTGGCCGCTGCGCGTTCTATCGGTGCGGTGGTGCTCAGTGACGAATGCTATGCGCAGCTTGTGTGGAGTGAAGATGGCAGCCGTGCCGGCAATGCACCATGCGTGCTCAGTTCGGATGTGTGCGGTCGCTCGTCACAGGGGGTATTGTGCCTCTACTCGTTGAGCAAACAGTCGAACATGGCTGGGTATCGTACCGCCTGCATTGCGGGCGATCGCAGCATCGTTGACGATATGACCGTCTACCGTAAGCAAATCGGGCAGATTGTGCCCGGTCCGGTGCAGGCCGCAATGGTGGCGGCTTTGCAGGATGAGGATGCGGTGTCCATGCAGCAGCTGCGCTATGCCGGCCGGCTGCGCAAACTGGTGACTGCGCTGCAACAGTACGGTTATGATGCCCGCATGCCGCAAGGTGGCCTGTATGTTTGGGTGAGGGCTTTGGGTCGCGACTGCTGGGAGGACATGGAACGGTTGGCGACTCTTGGCGTGGTGCCGAGTCCCGGCGAATTCTATGGGGATGCCTCGCACCTGCGCTTCTCGGCCACGGCCACAGACGAAGACATCGACGTGGCTGTGCAACGGCTGGTGCGCTGAAGTTCCTGCTGTCTGAGTCGGGCTATCGCCCTCGCACGGCGCTGTCCTCCTGCCACGTATTATCTTCCAATCCCAGACTTGCCACAGTTTTGCCATACCGTTGATGCACGGCGTCAAGTGCGGCTTCGGCCTTGCGCGTGCGTTCCGACCTCACGTCGCGCGTGCTCGGCTGATCTGCTTCTTCGATGAGATCGTCGATGGTAATTTGCACCGGCGTCTCGCTTTTCTTGGTAAACGAACTCGCGCTCACCCCGGCCAGACGCACTTCGCGAGTCAGTGGAGTGCTCATAACGGATTCCTGGGGCATGTCCAGCATGGCTTTGAGCAGGTGCATTGATTCCGGGTACATCTCCTCGGTGGTGTCAACCGGGCGTTCCAGCGTGTGGGCTTTGGTGGAATAGCTCAGGTTGGCGTAGCGCAACTTAACGGTCACGGTTCTCGCCACAAGTCCCTTGCCTCGCAGTTCCGCCGAGACCTCATTGCAGCAGTGGTGCAGCAGACGCGCGACTTGCGCCATATCACGGGTGTCTCTCTCGAAGGTGATTTCGGCGCCTATTGACTTTTCCACCGCGTGTGTCACGATCGGCCGTTCATCCTGTCCTCGTGCGGCCAGGTAGAGGTTGTGCGCAGTTACCTTCGAGCGTGTGGCCCGAACGAGTGCTTCCTCGTCGGTGTCGGCCAGCTCTTCCACGGAATTGATGCCCCATGCGGTCAGGCGCCGTTCGAGAGCCGGGCCGATGCCGGGTATGCCTCGCAGGGGCATCATCTGTACGAAGTGTGCGTGTTCGCTGGCAGGAATGAGCAGCATACCGTCGGGTTTGGCATTGGTGGAAGCCATCTTGGCCACGAGCTTGTTGGCGGCGATGCCCACTGAACAGGTGATGCCGAACCGGTGAAACACCTCGGCTCGTATCCACTTGCCGATGGCGGTGGGGCTGCCCCAGCGCAGCAATGCGCCGGAGACATCCATGTACCCCTCATCCACGCTCACCTGTTCGATTTGGTCGGTTACCTGTTCGAACACCTCTTTGAATATGCGCTGTGACATCTCGTGGTAGTACTTCATGTCCACGGGAACATAGGCGCCTTCCGGGCACAACTGCCTGGCTCGAGCCATGGGCATGGCCGAGTTCACCCCGTATTTGCGAGCCTCGTAGTTCGCTGCGGACACCACGCTGCGCGGTCCTACGAAGCCGATGATTACCGGGCGGCCTCGCAGTTCTGGGTGGCGTACCGTCTCCAGAGAGGCATAGAAGGCGTCCATGTCGATATGCAGCACATTGCACCCCGTCTCATCGTGTCCCCAGTCGCGTTTTGCGGCCTCAAGTCGTGGTGCTGTACTCATGCTCCTATTCTACGGCTCCGCTGGATTGCTGTGGGCGGACAGGGCTGTGTTTGAAAGCATCAAGTTCCCACAGTGCGCTTACCGGCAGCGCCCACAGGTTGCCCGGCCATTTGAGGATCTGGGAACCGGTATATATCAGGTATCCGCGGTGGAACCCCGGGGTTTGTGCCAGTGCTGCGAGACCTTTGAAATCCCGCCGCTCAACGTGCGATGAGGCCTTGACTTCAATGCCGAGTGTGCGGCCTCGCCGGGTAAGTATCAAATCGACTTCTTTAGCGTTGCTGCCCGGAGTGCGCCAGTAGAAACAGTCAGGGTGTACCGCGGACCATTGCGTGGCAGGTACAATCTGGTTGACTACGAACGATTCGAGTACTGCTCCGAACGCGGTCGGGTCTTCGTGTGCGTTCTTGCCTTTGGATAGCAAGGTCTGGATGCTGAACGACGTGTCAACCGGGTGTATCTTGGCTCTGGCAAAAGTCTGCCGGTTTGGCGTGGTTCGCACGTTGGGTAGTGCATACACCAGGAAGCGGCGCATGAAAATGCTGATATAACGTTCCACCGTTCGCCGGTCGAGTGCCAGCTCGCGGCCGAGCATGCTCGTATTGAGGATGCCGCCGGGAGTGCAGAGCATTTTATCCAACACGTTTGCAGCGATGGAAATGTCAAGTTTTTCATCCGGGAGAATGGTGTTTCCTAGGGCGCCGCGTATATCGTCGTTTACCAAGTTCTCGCGTTCCCAATCCGCAAGCTCTTCGTATTGCGTTGAATATTCGGGAAAGCCTCCGGCTGCGATGAGCGTGTACAGATCATCGTTACGAAGAGTGCTCTCATATCCGGTGTTTGGCTCGTCGTTCCATAAGTCATCTACGATGCTCTCGGTGGCACCATGGATTTCGCGACCGGTAAGCGGGCTCATGGTGTAGTGCTGCGCGCGCCGTGCGAGAGGATCCTGCCCATCCAAGCCAGTGCGATTGATGATGGCGCTGCCGGTAAGTAAAAAATAGGTACGTCCCGAAGGTAGTGCGTCGACGATCTCCTTAACGGCCATGGGAAGGTCTGCGATGCGCTGTGCTTCGTCGATGGCAACGGGGAGTGTCAGACTTTCGAGCCAACCGCGCAGGTCGGCCTGAGCTGCGGCGAAAACGCTGGGGTCGGCCAATGTCGTGTACGAGTAGCCCAGGGGGACAAGCTGATGGCGCACCATCATGGTCTTGCCGACCGCGCGAGCGCCTTCAAGAATAACGACTTTGCGTTTGCTGTCCTGCAATGGTGTGGACAAAGCGCGTGTGATGTATGAGCTCATAGTCATGAGGATACCAGAATTGTAATTTTTGTACATCGGATGTACAAAAATTTGCGCATCCGATGTACAAAAATTACATTTTTCCTCTGTGTTTGCTCTGTACTTTTCTCAAACAACGTCCACTGTGTGCTGTGTCTGTGGGCGTGGATGCACGCTTGGGATCCAATGGATGCCTCGTTCTCGGTGGCTGGATGCACGTGCATTGGGTTCAGCGGCACTTGGTCGGCAAGGTGTGCGCTCGCGGGCTGCGGCATGTGTGCATGGCAACGTTCCCGCGCGCACCGGTGTGTTCCGTCGCGGAGGACTGCTAAAGTACAAGACGTTGCTTATGCAACACGGAGCCGTGCCTGAGCGGCCGATAGGGGCACCCTGCTAAGGTGTTAACTGCGCAAGCGGTTCGAGGGTTCGAATCCCTCCGGCTCCGCGAACAGACCCGAAACGTTGAAATGTCAATGGTTTCGGGTCTTCTTGTATCGCTCGATCGGTGGAGGAATCGGTATGACGATGGGCATGTTTCCCAGTGTGGTTCGCGTCTGTCTAGCGCGGGCCTCAAGCGTCTCACTGCTCCCTGCCATGGTGCCATCGTGCCGGTGCGGGAGTGTGCATGAGTGACTCCTCCCTGTTCTCTACGATCACCGACACGCCCGAAACTCCAGCGCACGATTCCTTCGTGGAGCGCAAATCCGAATTTATCGGGGACGCTTGCCACGTCAACACGCTGGACGAGGCGCTCGTCTTTGTGGAGCAGATTCGCCAATCCCACCCCAAAGCCCGACATACCTGCTATGCCGCCATTGTCGGTGCCACAGCCGGCGCCTCCAAAGAACGGATGAGTGATGATGGTGAGCCCTCGGGCACTGCGGGCAAACCCATTCTGGATGTGCTGCGCGCCAACCAACTCACGGATTGCGTGGTTGCAGTCACTCGCTATTTCGGCGGTGTTCTGCTTGGTTCCGGCGGTCTCATCCGCGCATATTCCACCGCCGCTTCGATGGCGGTCAAACAGGCGACTGTTGTGCGCATCGTGCCTAAGAAAATCTACCGTGTCACTCTTGCTTATGCGTGGATTGGCAAGTTCGAGCAGATTGTGGCCGATCTGTCGGGGGAGTGCCTGAGTCGAGACTTTACCGATCGGGTGAGGATGAGCGTGGCAGTGCCTGCGAGCGCGGCCGAACGTTTCGAGCTGCAGGTGCGCGAGGCCTTCAGTGCCCAAGCGAGGATAGAGTTCACGGGACTCGCTTAGCCGGGTCGCCGGCGGGCTATGCTGGAAGCATGACTGATGAGGAAACCGAAACCAGCGACGGCCAGAGTGGAACGCAAGGTGATGTGCAGACGCCTGAGGCAGCCATGCCCGCATCTGTGCCCCAGAGCGCGGCTGCTAGCGGTGGTGCAGAAGAGCAAACCTCGGCTGAAGCGCCGGTCGGGAGCGCTGATGATGCTCCGGCTGCCGTGACCGAAGCGCTGACCGACAGCTACGAGCGTCTGCGACATTCCACTGATGCTCAGGAGCTGAGTGAGTTTGCGCGTCGTCCGCTTCCTCCGCGCTCCGAGCAGTCGGCTTTCTCTCGTGCCACGGCATTGCTTGAGGCCGTGGCGGGCAACGCCCACACCCCGCTGGAAGATCGCATCTTCTTGGGTGAGACCATGCCGTTCCCGAATATTCTGGTCAAACTTTCCGAAGACAGTTCGGTGCAGGTGCGTATGGCTGTGGCTGCCAATAAGGACGACAAGAACTGGCTGGTCGGTCGGCTGACCAAAGATCCTGACATTTCTGTGCGGCAGACCGCGTTACGCAACCCTCAGACTTCGTGGAAAATGCGTCTGGAAGGCGCACAGGACACCGAAGTAGACGAGCAGACACTCGATTTTCTGGCTTGCCTGGGTGTGGAGAGTGAACAGGGAGCCCCCCAGGTTCTCTCAACCATGGTGCGGCGGGCTGTAGCTCTCAACCCGAACACGTCTGAACAAACGTTGCGCCGGCTGTCTTCGGACAGCTCCGCGGAGGTGGCGGCGGCCGCCAATCGTGCGCTCGAATCGCGAGGGTGAAACAAGCTTCTGTTAAGTCAGGGGTTCCTATACAATGGAGAGGTGTTGTGTTTCCCTACGGGGTCCTTCAAAGCGCTTTCCCACTCGCACTCGAGGACTTTCAGGGAGCCCACGGATAATGAGGCACAAACTCTCGCTGTCTTTCAGGCGTGTGGTTTGGCCCGGAACACAATATAAAAGAAAAGGTACACTCGTGAAAACTTTCACACCGAAGCCAGCTGATCTGACTCACGACTGGTACATTATCGACGCCGCTGACGTGGTGCTCGGTAAGGTAGCGACCAAGGCTGCCACGCTGCTGCGCGGCAAGAACAAGCCGACGTTCGCCCCGAACGCTGATTTGGGTGCGCACGTCATCGTCATCAATGCTGAGAAGATTGCTCTGACTGGCAAGAAGATGGACAAGGTGCTCTACTCGCACTCGGGCCGCCCCGGCGGACTGCGCGAGGACTCCTACGCCAAGCTGCTGGAGACCAACCCCACCCGCATCATTACTGCTGCGGTCAAGGGCATGCTGCCGAAGAACCGTCTGGCTGCCGTTCAGATGAAGCGTCTGCATGTCTTCGCTGGTGCGGAACACCCGCACACCCCCCAGAAGCCTCAGCCCGTGGAGATTGAGAATATCTCCCAGCAGGCCAAGTGAACCGAGAGGAGATAACACATCATGGCTGAAAACACCGAAAACTCCGCGGTTCAAGAGACCGAAGAGGAACTGACTTCCTACACTACCGAGACCAACGCCGGCGTCGGCACTGGCACCTCGCAGATTGCTCCTGGCTACGGCACCGGCCGTCGTAAGGAAGCTGTCGCCCGCGTGCGCCTGACCCCGGGTTCGGGTAACTGGACGATCAACGGCCGCAAGCTCGAGGAGTTCTTCCCCTCCCGCCTGCAGCAGCGTGAGGTCAACTCGCCGATCGTTCTGCTCAAGCTTGAGAACAAGTTCGATATCAACGTCATCGTCGAGGGTGGCGGCACCACCGGCCAGGCTGGAGCCATCCGCCTGGGTGTGGCCCGCGCGCTCAACGAGATTGACCGCGATGCGAACCGCGCCACCTTGAAGAAGGCAGGCTTCCTGACTCGCGACGCCCGCGTCGTGGAACGCAAGAAGGCCGGTCTGCACAAGGCACGCCGCGCGCCTCAGTTCTCGAAGCGCTGACGCTCTGCGTTTACTGTTGTGTGCGATGGCCCCGGGTTTTCCTCGGGGCCATCGTCGTATTGAGGCATGTGTGTCTCGGTGTGGTGCGCAACGGCGGATGAGCAAGACGGGGAGACGGTGCGGATGTCGTCGAGATGCCACGCCGCAGAAGAGATACAGCATGGTAAAGGATTGCATCATTGTTGACGTAAAACGTTTTCAATGTCATGGTGCGGGTGTTGCATAAGAATTGTGCACTAGGATGTGCTCACTCACATGTTACGAAAGGAAAAACGGCCATGAAAGCTCTCGTACTTACTGGTGTCAAGCAGTTCGAGATTCAGGATCTGCCCACCCCTCAGATCGATGCGGACGAAGTACTCATCAACACGGCTTATGCAGGCGTGTGCGGCACGGATCATGACCTCTATGCTGGACGTCCCGGCTCTGCCTCCGCTGTTCCTCCCATCGTGCTTGGGCACGAGAATTCCGGTACCGTAGAGGCAGTCGGGGAGGCTGTCACCAACGTCAAGCCGGGAGACCGCGTGGCAGTGGATCCCAACATCTACTGCGGTCAGTGCGAGTTCTGTCTCACTGGTCGTCCTGAATTGTGTGACGCGCTGAGTGCCGTAGGTGTCACCCGCAACGGCGGCTTGGCCGAGCAGTTCACTGCGCCGTCCACGGTGGTCTACAAGCTTCCTGATTCGGTGTCGTTCAAGTCTGCTGCTGCTATCGAGCCGATCTCCTGCGCTGTGCACGGCGTTGATTTGCTTGAGCTGCACCCCTACCAGAAGGCGCTGGTCATCGGCGACGGATTCATGGGGCAGCTGTTCGCGCAGATTCTGCAGGCGTACGGTGTGCACCAAGTGGACATGGCCGGCCTGTTTGACGAGAAGCTCGATTTGAACCGTGAGAAGTTCGGTGTTAAGCGTACCTTCAACACCACCAAGGTCGCAGTGCCCGAAGGTGAGTATGACGTTGTCATTGAGGCCGTAGGCCGTCCGGAGACCCAGCATTCCGCAGTGCTGGCCACCAAGAAGGGTGCTCAGGTGCTCATGTTTGGTGTTGGGCCGCAGGAGGCGCACTTCGAGATGAACACGTATGACATTTATAAGAAGCAGCTGACCATCAAGGGCTCGTTCATCAACCCGCTCACCTTCAATGATGCCATTGCCCTGTTGGACAGCGGTAAGGTGGACGTCGATCCCCTGATCAGCCATGAACTGGAGCTTGAGCAGGTGCAGGACTTCCTGGACGGCAAGATTACCGGCGTGTCTAAGGCCGTCGTCAAGGTGGCAAAGTAGCGAGCTTTGCCGGTACGGCAGAGGGAAGGAATCAACATGCAACCGATGACAGCGTTCACCACTGACTTCCAGCACTCTGGCATGCCTGCCAGGGATTTGGATGAGACCATCGAGTTCTATACCGATAAGCTTGGTTTTGAACTGGTCAAGATATTTCCCAACGGCGAGAATCGATGCGCCTTCTTGCGCTACGGTCATCTGACCATCGAGACCTGGGAGGGCGATCCGGTGGCCATGAAAGACGGTGCCATCAACCACTGGGCACTTGACACTCCGGACATCGAGGCGGCGTTCCATCATGCCAAGGAATTGGGGCTCGAACTCAAGGATCAGGAGATTCAGAGCATTCCCACGTTCTGGGACAATGGCATCCGCTATTTCAACGTGTACGGGCCTAATCGGGAGACCATCGAGTTCTGTCAGATCGTCTGATGCAGCGGCGTTTCTTCTGCTACGTTATGTAGAAATGTGACTCACGACACATTTGTTGGTGCAGTGCACTATATTGTGTCGTGCGTCACATACTGGCTTTCTGCCAGTAGAAACAGGAGAAGGAGCGCCGATGGCAAGCAAGGCACCAGCCGCACCAGCCAAATCAGTCGAAGAACAAGCAAACGAAGAAGTAGACGCTCTGGTCGCGCGTGCACTGCATGCGCTGGATGAGTTCGAGCTGCTCAATCAACAACAAGTAGACCGCATAGTGGCCAAGGCTTCGGTCGCCGCGCTGAACAAACACTTGGTATTGGCGCAGATGGCGGTCGATGAAACAGGCCGTGGCCTGGTGGAAGACAAAGCCACCAAGAACCTTTTTGCCTGTGAGCATGTCACCCATTATCTTGCCGGGCAGAAAACAGTCGGCGTCATCAAGGAAGACGACGTACTGGGCATCGACGAGGTGGCCGAGCCTGTAGGTGTGGTCGCCGGCGTCACCCCGGTAACCAACCCTACTTCCACCGCTATCTTCAAGTCACTTATCGCGCTCAAGACACGTTGCCCTATCGTGTTCGGCTTCCATCCGGGAGCTCAGAACTGTTCCGTGGAAGCTGCACGCATCGTGCGCGACGCCGCAGTGGCGGCCGGCGCTCCCAAAGACTGCATCCAATGGATTGAGCATCCCTCCATCGCCGCCACCGGTGCGTTGATGAAACATCCCGGCGTGGCCACCATCTTGGCCACCGGCGGCCCCGGCATGGTAACCGCTGCTTACTCCTCTGGCAAGCCTGCTCTGGGTGTGGGCGCAGGCAACGCTCCTGCATATGTCGACCGCGGTGTGGATATCAGTCGTGTGGCCAATGACCTTGTGCTTTCCAAGCATTTTGATTACGGCATGATTTGTGCCACCGAGCAGGCCATCATCGCGCACATCGACGTCTACGATCAGCTCAAGAGCGAGCTGCAGCGCCGCAAGGCTTACTTTGTTAATGCCGACGAGAAGGCGAAGCTCGAGCAGTATATGTTCGGCTGCACCGCCAAGTCCGGCGGAGAGCCAAAGCTCAACTCGGTCGTTCCGGGCAAATCCCCCCAGTACATCGCTCAGCAGTCCGGCTTCTCCATTCCTGACGATGCCACCATCATCGTGGCTGAGTGCGGTGAAGTGGGGGAGCGTGAGCCACTTACCTTGGAGAAGCTGTGCCCAGTCCAGGCCATGCTGCGTTGTAAAGACAGTGAGCAGGGATTCGACATGTGCGAGCAGATGCTCAAGTTTGGTGCCGGGCACACGGCCGTGATTCACACCAACGACCAGGATCTCACCCGTCGCTATGGTCTGCGCATGCATGCGTGCCGTATCGTCTGGAATCAGCCGTCCTCACTGGGCGGTGTGGGAGACATCTATAATTCCATTGCTCCTTCGCTCACCTTGGGTTGTGGCTCATACGGTGGCAATTCGGTCTCCGGCAACGTCCAGGCAGTCAACCTTATCAACGTCAAGCGTATTGCGCGAAGGAACAACAACATGCAATGGTTCAAGGTGCCCGCCAAGACGTATTTCGAGCCCAATGCGGTTCGCTACCTGCGCGATATGTACAACATTCAGCGCGTTGTCATCGTGTGCGACAAAGTCATGGAGCAGCTTGGCATCGTCGACAAGGTCATCGATCAGCTGCGTGCGCGTCCCAACCCCGTCACATTCCGTACCATCGACTATGTCGAGCCCGAGCCGAGTGTGGACACCGTTGAGCGCGGGGCGCGCATGATGCGTGAGGAGTTCCAGCCAGACACCATCATCGCGGTGGGTGGTGGTTCTCCCATGGATGCGGCCAAGATCATGTGGCTGCTGTACGAACACCCGGAGATTTCGTTCGACGATGTGCGCGAGAAGTTCTTCGATATCCGCAAGCGAGCGTTCCGCATTCCGCCGCTGGGGGCCAAGGCCAAACTGGTGTGTATTCCCACATCCTCAGGCACGGGTTCCGAGGTTACGCCATTCGCGGTGATCAGCGACCACGAGACCGGGTACAAGTACCCCATTACCGATTATGCGCTTACGCCGTCCGTGGCAATCGTGGATCCTGAACTGGCTCGTACCCAGCCCAAGGAATTGGCGTGCAACGCAGGCTTCGACGCGCTGACGCACTGCTTGGAATCCTATGTATCCGTCTATGCGAACGATTTCACCGATGGTATGGCGTTGCATGCCGGCAAACTGATTTGGGACAATCTTCCCGTTTCGGTCAATGCCGAACCTGGCTTGGCTAAAACGCGTGCCCAGGAGAAGATGCACAACGCCGGCACTATGGCAGGCATGGCGTTCGGCTCTGCCTTCTTGGGTATGTGCCACGGCATGGCGCACACCATTGGTGCGCTGTGCCATGTAGCACACGGCAAGACCAACGCCATTCTTCTGCCATTGGTCGTGCGTTACAACGGTTCGGTGCCCTCGGAGCCCACCAGCTGGCCGAAGTATGACCATTACATTGCGCCGGAGCGCTACTGCGAGTTCGCCTCCGAGATCGGTCTCGAGGTCAAGGGGAGCGCAGAGGAGGGTGTCGAACAGCTGGCGAGTGCCATCGAGACGTTCCGAGACGATACATTGGGTATGGATTCCAGCTTCCAGCAGGCCGGTGTCGATGAGGATTACTACTGGAGTGTTCTCGATCAGATCGGCATGCGAGCCTACGAAGATCAGTGCGCTCCGGCTAATCCGCGTGTGCCGATGATCGAGGATATGAAGGACATCGCCATCGCCGCTTACTACGGTGTTTCCAAGGAAAAGGGACATGCTCTGCGCGTGCAGCGTAATGGCTCAAAAAGCGACACACCCGGAGTAATCAAGTAGCCCCCAAATGGTTTAATAGAACAGTTGCCTGTAAAAGGCTCGCAAATTGTTAATCATAAGAGCGAGTGTAGTGGCGCCTGTCTTCGTCAGAAGGCAGGCGCTTGCTGCACACTGATGTAAATCAGCCACGAGCGTTGCTCGGGGGCTGTACGCGCCGGTGTCCTTGAAGCAGGTTGGTAATGTAAACGAATCGCTAGAAAGGGCGGACGGCAATGGCGGGACAAAAAATCCGCATCAGGCTTAAGTCCTATGACCATGAGGTCATTGACCAGTCGGCGAAGAAAATCGTCGAGACGGTCACGAACGCGGGCGCCACTGTAGTGGGCCCGGTTCCTCTGCCTACCGAGAAGAACGTGTATGTTGTCATCCGTTCTCCTCATAAATACAAGGATTCCCGAGAGCATTTCGAGATGCGCACTCATAAGCGCCTCATTGACATCGTCGACCCGACCCCCAAGGCCGTGGATTCGCTGATGCACATCGATCTGCCCGCGGACGTCAACATCGAGATCAAGCTGTAAGGAGGGGAGAATCAATGTCGAAGCAGAAAGCGAATCGCTCTGCTCTGCTGGGCCGCAAGCTCGGTATGTCGCAGGTCTGGGACGAGAAGGGATTCTTCGTTCCCGTCACGCTTGTTGATGTGTCCACAAACGTGGTCACTGGCATCAAGACCGAGGCTACCGACGGTTATGCCGCCGTGCAGCTCGGCTACGGCCAGATTGACCCCACGAAGGTGACCAAGCCTCTGGCAGGTCACTTCGCGAAGGCTGGCGTTACCCCGCGTCGTCACCTCGTTGAGGTGCGCACGGAGAACGCCGAAGAGTTCCAGCCCGGCCAAGAGCTGAGTGCTGACCTCTTCGAAGACGGTTCCGAGGTCGATGTCACTGGCACGACCAAGGGCAAGGGCTTCGCCGGTACCATCAAGCGCTGGGGCTTCAAGTCCTATCGCCGTACCCACGGCTCGCACAAGAACGAACGCCGCCCCGGCTCTGTCGGTGCATGCGCGACTCCGAGCCGCATTCTCAAGGGCAAGCGCATGGCAGGCCGCATGGGACACGATACGTCCACAGTGCAGAACCTGACCATCGTCTCGACCGATCTCGAGAGCGGCGTCATTGCCATCAAGGGTGCCCTTCCAGGGCCCAAGGGTGGCATCGTCCTGCTCCGTTCGGCTGTGAAGGGAGCCTGAAATGACGCAAGTTACATTTAACGTAAGCGACGCCAAGGGCAAGTCTTCCGGCACCGTTGAAGCTCCTGCAGAGCTGTTTGGTTTCTCCAATGAAGAGGTCGAGGCTCACGTCCCGATGATTCATCAGGTAGTCACCGCTCAGCTGGCGGCAGCTCGTCAGGGCACGCACGCGGTCAAGTCCCGCGGCGAAGTCTCCGGCGGCGGCAAGAAGCCATGGAAGCAGAAGGGCACCGGTCGTGCCCGTCAGGGTTCCACCCGCGCTCCTCAGTGGGTGCACGGTGGTGTGGTGCACGGACCGGTTCCGCGCGACTACTCTCAGCGCACTCCCAAGAAGATGAAGGCCAGCGCTCTGCGCTACGTGCTTTCCAACCGCGCCAACGCCGGCCGCATCTCCGTGGTCGATTTCGGTGTGGAGAAGGCTCCGTCCACGAAGACCGCCGTTGCGGCGCTCTCTTCGGTGTGCGGCACTTCCTCTGCGGTTGTGGTGCTCTCCCGCGAGAACACCAACGAGTGGCTCTCCGTACGCAACATCCCCTCGGTGCATGTGCTCTTCGCAGATCAGCTCAGCACCTACGATGCCGTCGTCGCTCAGTACGTCGTCTTCAGCAAGGAAGGCTTCGATGCCTTCGTCGCTGCGAAGACCGAGCCGAAGGAGGCCTGAAATGGCTGCTATTCATAATCCAGCCCACGATGTCATCTTGAAGCCCGTCGTCTCTGAGAAGAGCTACGCCGGCTCCGACCGTGGCCAGTACACCTTCGTGGTCGCACCGAATGCAAACAAGGTGCAGATCAAGCAAGCTGTCGAAGAGATCTTCAACGTCCACGTCACCAACGTGAACACGCTCAACCGTGCAGGCAAGCGTCAGCGTACCCGCACCGGTTTCGGCTCCCGTGCCGACCAGAAGCGCGCTATCGTGACCGTGGCAGAAGGCCAGACAATCGACATCTTCGGTAACTGAAGGTTAGCCGAGAAAGTCAAAGGAAGAACTACATTATGGCTATCCGCACATATAAGCCGACGACTCCGGGCCGTCGCAACGCCTCGGTTTCGGACTTCTCCGAAATCACGCGTTCCACGCCCGAGAAGTCGCTGGTTCGTAAGCTCAGCAAGACTGGCGGCCGTAACTCTTACGGTCGTGTGACCTCCCGCCATCGCGGTGGCGGCCACAAGCGTCAGTACCGTCTCATCGATTTCAAGCGTTGGGACAAAGACGGCGTGCCTGCCAAGGTTGCTGAGATCGAGTACGATCCCAACCGTTCCGCACGCATCGCTCTTCTGCACTATGCAGACGGCGAGAAGCGTTACATCATTGCCCCTGAGGGCGTGAAGCAGGGCGATCGCATTGAGACCGGTGAAAAGGCTGATATCAAGCCCGGCAACAACCTGCCTCTGCGCAACATCCCCACTGGTACCGTGGTTCACGCTATCGAGCTCCGTCCTCTGGGCGGCGCGAAGATCGCACGTTCCGCAGGTGCGGGCGTTCAGCTCGTAGCCAAGGATGGCGCCTACGCTCAGCTGCGTATGCCATCCGGGGAAATCCGCAACGTGGATGCTCGCTGCCGCGCCACCATTGGTGAGGTCGGCAACTCCGAGCACGCCAACATTCAGCTTGGCAAGGCCGGTCGCGCACGGTGGATGGGCAAGCGCCCGATCACCCGTGGTGAGTCCATGAACCCGGTCGACCACCCGCATGGTGGTACCACTCGCGGTGGTAAGCCGCCAGTGTCTCCGTGGGGCAAGGGCGAAGTTCGTACTCGCCATCCGAAGAAGGCTTCGAACAAGATGATTGTTCGTCGCCGTCCAAATGGCAAGAACCGCAAGTAGGAGTGTCGAAGAGATGACTCGTAGCATCAAGAAGGGCCCTTTCGTCGACGCCCACTTACAGAAGAAAGTCGACGAGCAGAATGAGAAGGGCACGAAGAACGTCATCAAGACGTGGTCGCGCCGTTCGATGATCACTCCTGACTTCATCGGTCATACGTTCGCCGTTCACGACGGACGCAAGCATGTTCCGGTGTTCGTCTCGGAGTCGATGGTTGGCCACAAGCTCGGCGAGTTCGCCCCCACGAAGACCTTCCGCGGTCACGTGCATGACGACAAAAAAGCCCGCCGCTAAAGGAAGAGAAGATTATGGAAGCTAAAGCAATCGCCCGTCACGTCCGTGTGACGCCGCGCAAGGCTCGCCGCATGGTCGACCTTATCCGAGGCAAGCAAGTGAGTGAAGCCATCACCATCATGAAATTCGCTCCGCAAGACGCATCGGTTCCGGTGCTCAAGGTCCTGCAGAGCGCCGTCGCGAACGCACGCGTCAAGGCCGAGAAGGCCGGCGAGGCATTCCGCGAGGACGACCTGGTGATCAAGGAGACCTATGTGGACGAAGGCGTGACGCTCAAGCGTTTCCGCGCTCGTGCACAGGGGCGTGCTGGCCGCATTAACAAGCGCACCAGCCACATCACCGTCGTCGTGGCAACCAAGGAAGGAGACCGCTAAAGATGGGTCAGAAGATTAATCCCTTTGGCTATCGCCTGGGCATCACCGAAGATCACCGTTCCAAGTGGTTCTCGGATTCCACCAAGCCCGGTGAGCGGTACAGCGACTTCGTGCTTGAGGACGACAAGATTCGCAAGGCAATGAACAAGGACCTGGAGCGTGCCGGCGTCTCCCGTGTGCTCATCGAGCGCACCCGCGACCGCGTGGATGTCAGCATCCACACTGCTCGTCCGGGTATTGTCATCGGCCGCCGTGGCGCCGAAGCTGAGCGTGTACGCGCCAAGCTCGAGAAGATTACGGGCAAGCAGGTCCGTCTTAATATCTTCGAGGTCAAGAACGCAGCGCTCGACGCACAGCTCGTGGCTCAAGGCATCGCCGAGCAGCTCACGAACCGCGTCACCTTCCGCCGCGCAATGCGCAAGGCTCAGCAGGATGCTATGCACGCAGGTGCCAAGGGTATCCGTATCAAGCTCTCCGGTCGTCTTGGAGGCGCCGAGATGAGCCGTTCTGAGTTCTACCGTGAAGGCCGCGTGCCGCTGCAGACCCTGCGCGCTTTGATCGACTATGGCTTCTTCGAGGCCAAGACGACCTACGGCCGCATCGGTGTGAAGGTATGGATCTACAAGGGCGACATGACCGAGCGTGAGTTCGAGGAGCAGCAGGCTCAGTCGAACAACCGCGGTCGCCGTGGTTCCGATCGTCGTCCGCGCCGTGGTGCGCGCCCTGAGGGTGCAGCAGGCCGGAGCTCCAAGCCAGCAGTGGCTGCCGCTCCCGCAGGCGAGGCTCCGGCCTCTGCGTCCGACGCGCAAGAAACGAAGGAGTGAGCAGATATGCTTATCCCAAAGAGGACTAAGTATCGTAAACAGCAGCGCCCGACCCGCCGTGGCATGTCCAAGGGCGGCAACGAGATTTCGTTCGGCGACTTCGGCATCCAGGCTCTGGCCCCTGCCTACGTCACCAACCGTCAGATCGAAGCCGCGCGTATTGCCATGACTCGTTACATCAAGCGTGGCGGCCGTGTGTGGATCACGATCTTCCCTGATCGCCCGCTCACCAAGCACGCTCTCGGCTCCCGAATGGGTTCCGGTAAGGGTACTCCCGAGTACTGGATCGCCAACGTGCGCCCCGGTCGTGTGATGTTCGAGATTGGCGGTGTGTCCGAGCCAGTGGCCCGTGAGGCACTGCGTCGCGCCATCGACAAACTCCCTATGAAGTGCCGTATTATCGCACGAGAAGGCGGTGACATCTGATGTCAGTGGGAACTGCAGACTACACCATTAAGAATCTTGGCGAGAAGACCAACGACGAGATCGAAGGCTTCCTGAAGAAGTCGAAGGAAGAGCTGTTCAACCTTCGCTTCCAGAACGCCACCGGTCAGCTTGACAACTCCGCTCGCCTTAAGGCTGTGAAGCACGACATCGCCAGAATGTACACCGTTCTGCGCGAGCGTGAGCTTGGGCTTGCCCAGGCGCCTGAGTCGAGCGACACGAAAGAGGAGAAGTAAGCCATGGCCGAAAAGCAAGAGCGCAACTTCCGTAAGACTCGCAGCGGCTATGTCGTGTCCGACAAAATGGACAAGACGATCACCGTTGAGCTTGAGCAGCGTTCCACCCACCCCCTGTACGGCAAGGTGGTCCGCTCCACTCGCAAGATCAAGGCCCATGATGAGCACAATGACGCCCACGTTGGCGATTTCGTGAGTATCATGGAGACTCGGCCTTTGAGCAAGACCAAGCGTTGGCGTCTCGACTCCATCGTCGAGCGCGCCAAGTAACAAGTTCGGCAAGGCTCCGCTGGTCACCCCTTCGGGGGTGCCAGGGGAGAACCAGCGCGGCTAAGGAGAATCAATGATTCAGCAGGAAACGCGGCTTCATGTCGCCGACAACACGGGTGCCAAGGAGATCTTGGCCATCCGCGTGCTCGGCGGGTCGAAGCGACGCTATGCCGGCATCGGCGACGTGATCGTCGCCTCCGTCAAGGACGCCATCCCCGGCGGGTCGGTCAAGAAGGGCGACGTGGTCAAGGCCGTCGTCGTCCGCACAGCCAAGGAACACCGTCGTAACGACGGCTCCTACATCAAGTTCGACGAGAACGCAGCGGTAATTCTCGGCTCCGGCCGTGAACCCAAGGGCACTCGTATCTTCGGACCGGTCGGTCGTGAGCTGCGCGACAAGCGCTTCATGAAGATCGTGTCCCTTGCCCCGGAGGTGATCTGAGATGGTAGCCAAGATCAAGAGCGGCGACCAAGTCAAGGTCATCCGCGGCAAGGACCGCGGCAAGGAAGGCAAAGTTCTGCGGGTGTTGCCCAATGATCGCCTGATTGTCGAGGGTGTCCAGATCGTCAAGAAGCACGTGCGTGCCACCCAGCAGGGTCAGCAGGCCGGCATTGTCTCCGCCGAGGCTTCGATTCATCGCTCCAACGTGATGGTCATCGACCCGGAGACGAAGCAGCCCACCCGTGTTGGTGTCAAGGTCGAAACCGTCGCGAAAGACGGCAAGGTCAAGACCGTGCGTACGCGCATCGCCAAGAAGTCCGGAAAGGAGCTGGCATGAGCGAAACAGCAGTAGAAGCACCTCAGACTCCGCGTCTGAAGCAGCGTTACACCGATGAGATCGTGCCTGAGCTCAAGAAGGAGTTCACGTACGCCAACCCCATGCAGGTGGCGCGTCTCGAGAAGATCGTCGTCTCCATGGGCGTCGGTGCCGCAGCTCGCGACTCCAAGCTCATCGAAGGCGCGATTCGCGACCTCACCGCCATCACCGGCCAGAAGCCCAAGGTGACCCGCGCCAAGAAGTCCGTGGCTCAGTTCCACCTTCGTGAAGGCCAGGCCATCGGTGCGTACGTCACCCTGCGTGGCGACCGCATGTGGGAGTTCCTCGACCGTCTGCTCACGCTGGCTCTGCCCCGTATCCGCGATTTCCGTGGCATCAGCGGCAACCAGTTCGACGGCCAGGGCAACTACAACTTTGGCCTCACCGAGCAGTCCATGTTCCACGAGATCGATCCCGATTCGATCGATCACCAGCGTGGTATGGACATCACCGTGGTGACCACTACCAAGGACGACAAGGAAGCTCGGGCGCTGCTCAAGCACCTTGGCTTCCCCTTCAAGGAGAAGAACTAATGGCAAAAACCGCTCTGAAAAACAAGTCGGCTGCCAAACCCAAGTTCAAGGTGCGTGGCTACACGCGCTGCCAGGTTTGTGGTCGTCCCCACTCCGTGTATCGCAAGTTCGGCCTGTGCCGCATCTGCCTTCGTGAGAAGGCTCACCGCGGCGAGCTGCCCGGAGTTACGAAGTCCAGTTGGTAAATATCGACGCTGAAGGTCTGTTGCCTGCGTCCGGCACTGTCGGAGCAGGCTGCAGAAACCACGGCGAGAAAGGGCGTTAGCCCACATGACAATGACAGATCCAATCGCAGACATGCTTACGCGTCTGCGCAACGCGAGTGCGGCAAAGCACGAGACAGTCGTGATGCCGTATTCCAAATTCAAGGCGAACATCGCCGCTATCCTCAAGCGTGAAGGCTACATCGTAGATTTCGCTGCCAAGGAAGCACGCGTTGGCCAGGACCTTGAGATTACGCTCAAGTATGGCAAGAATGGCGAACGCGCCATTCAGGGCATCAAGCGCATCTCCAAGCCCGGTCTGCGCCGCTACGCCAAGTCCGACGCGCTGCCTATGCCGTTGGGTGGCATGGGCGTCGCCATCATCTCAACGAGCTCAGGCCTGTTGACTCAAAAAGAATGCCTCGACCGGGGCATCGGCGGCGAAATCGTCGCTTTCGTATGGTGAGGAAGGAGAGCTAGACATGGCATCGCATATTGGAAAGCTCCCCGTCGCCATCCCGGCAGGCGTGGAAGTCAGCATCAAGGGCCAGGAATTCAGCGTCAAGGGCGCCAAGGGTTCCGACTCCTACACCATTCCCGAAGGCATCACCGCCTCGGTGAATGACAACGAGATTCAGCTCGTTCCGGCGGACGATCTTCGTCCCACCCGTGCCAAGCATGGCCTGGCTCGCTCCATCGTGGCTTCGATGGTGCAGGGTGTGCACGAGGGCTTCACCAAGACCCTGGAAATCGTCGGCACCGGTTACCGTGCGCAGATGAAGGGCAAGGGCATTGAGTTCTCGCTCGGCTACTCGCACACCATTACGGTGAACCCGCCCGAAGGCATCACCTTCGAGCTGCCGGACGCGAACCACGTGGTCGTCAAGGGTACCGACAAGCAAGCGGTGGGGCAGATTGCTGCCAACATCCGTAAGCTTCGTGCCCCGGAACCCTACAAGGGCAAGGGCATCAAGTACACTGACGAACACATCCTCCGCAAGGCTGGAAAGGCTGGTAAGTGATATGACGGTCAAAGTTTTCGGTAAAGGCAAACGAGTTGCCCGCCTCCGTCGTCACGCGCGTCTGCGCAAGCACATCGCGGGTACCGCCGAGCTTCCACGTCTTGTGGTCACCCGTTCCAACCGCCACATGGTGGCTCAGATCATCGACGACACCAAGGGTGTCACCTTGGCCAGCGCCTCGACCGTCGCTCATGACTTCGACGGTTTCGAAGGCACCAAGACCGAGGCGGCTCACAAGGTCGGCGAGCTGGTAGCCAAGAAGGCCAAGGATGCCGGCATCTCCGCCGTCGTCTTCGACCGTGGCGGCAACAAATATCATGGTCGCGTCGCAGCTGTGGCTGATGGCGCCCGTGAGGGAGGTCTGGCACTGTGAGCGATAACGAGAAGGAAACCCAAGTGGCGCAAGATTCTCAGAACACACAGGCGACACAGGACAATCAGTCCCAGGGCCGTGACGGCCGCCGTTCGGACCGCCGTGGCGGCCGCGGCGAAGGCCGTCGCTCCGAGCGCCGTGGTCGTCGTGAAGACAACCACCAGGACGATATGCTCGATCGCGTAGTCACCATCAACCGCGTATCCAAGACTCACAAGGGTGGACGTACGTTCAGCTTTGCCGCCTTGGTTGTGGTGGGCGACGGTAACGGCACCGTTGGTGTTGGTTACGGCAAGTCCCGTGAGGTTCCCGCGGCAATCGCCAAGGGTCAGCTGGACGCCAAGAAGCACATGTTCACCGTTCCTCGCGTGCGTGGCACCGTGACCCACCCGGTCATCGGTCACGACGCCGCAGGCACTGTGATGCTTCGCCCCGCAGCTCCAGGTACCGGTGTAATCGCCGGTGGCGCTGTCCGCGCCGTCATGGAGTGCGCAGGCATCACTGACATTCTCACCAAGTCCATGGGCTCGGCGACTGCTGTCAACGTGGTTCGCGCCACGGTGGACGCACTCAAGAACCTGGAAGAGCCGGAAGAGATTGCCGCACGTCGCGGTATGCCGCTTGAAGAAGTGGCTCCCGACTCCCTGCTCCGCGCTCGTGCCGAGGGCATCGCCGAGGCCCGCAAGGCCCGTGAAGATGCCAAGGCCGAAGCTGCTCAAGCAAAGGACGGTGAGTGATGGCTCAGCTGAAGATTACGCTTACCAAGGGTCTGGTGAACCGCAAGCCCAAGCAGCGCGATACCGTGCGTACGCTTGGTCTGCGCAAGATTGGCCAGAGCGTTGTGCGTGAAGATACCCCCGTGATTCGTGGGCAGATTCAGGCAGTCCGCCACCTGGTCACCGTTGAGGAGGCCTGATATGGCAGAAGAAGAAAACACCATCCTGCAGATGCATGATCTGCACCCGGCTCCAGGTGCCAAGAAGAACCGTATCCGCGTTGGTCGCGGTGAGGGTTCCAAGGGTAAGACTTCGGGTCGCGGCGACAAGGGTACGAAGAAGCGTTACCAAGTGCGTCCCGGCTTCGAAGGTGGACAGCTGCCGCTGTACATGCGTCTGCCCAAGACCCGTGGCTTCAAGAGCCCGTTCAAGAAGGAATACCAGGTCGTCAACGTTTCTGCGCTGGCCAAGGCATTCCCCAAGGGCGGCGAGATCAGCGTCGAAGACCTGGTCAAGCAGGGTCTGGTTCGCGCCAACCAGCCGGTCAAGGTGCTGGCTGACGGCGAGACCACCGTTGCCTTCAAGCTTTCGGGCGTGAAGGTTTCGGCTTCGGCTCTCAAGAAGATTGAGGCCGCAGGTGGCTCTGTCACCGAAGCCTGAACCTGTGCGTTTAATATAAACGCAGACAGGTGAGGATGATGCCCCTTTCCGCTGAAGCGGGGAGGGGCATCTCCATTGTGTGCTGCACCACTAGTAGACGCTCTACGCTAAACTAGGCAGCTAGACTGTGTAAGCAGCGTTGCACGCAAGTGCGCGTCAAGGAAGGAAACCCCACGTGAGGACGCTAATTCAGGCTCTGAAGACGAAGGAACTTCGCCATAAGATTCTTTTCGTCATCGGCATGATCATCATTTACCGTATCGGGTCGTTCATTCCCGCACCAGGTGTTGACTACAATGTCGTGCAACAGTGCGTGGGCACCATGAACAACGCGCAGGAGAACTTCGTTGGCTTGGTCAACCTCTTCTCTGGCGGTGCCATGCTGCAGCTTTCTATTTTTGCGCTTGGCGTGATGCCGTACATCACGGCTTCCATTGTCATTCAGCTTCTGCGTGTGGTTATCCCGCGCTTCAAGGAACTGCATCAGGAGGGTCAGTCCGGTGAGGCCAAGCTCACGCAGTATACGCGTTACCTCACTATCGGTCTGGCAATCCTGCAGTCCACCACCATCATCGTTACGGCACGTTCCGGCGCGCTGTTCAACTACCAGTGCGGTCAGGTCATCCCTGACGGCTCGGTGTGGAACATGACGCTCATGGTGCTGGTGCTCACCGGAGGTACCGGCCTGATCATGTGGATGGCCGAGCTGATCACCGAAAAGGGCATCGGTCAGGGTATGTCCATCCTCATCTTCATGTCCATCTGCTCCGGCTTCCTGCCGCAGCTGTGGGAGATTGGTTGGGGCACCAACGGCAAGGACGGCAATTGGAAGGACTTTGCCATCGTCGTCGCCGTGCTCGTCGTGATTCTCATCTTCGTGGACTTTGTGGAGCTTTCCCAGCGTCGCATTCCCGTGCAGTACACCCGCCGCATGGTCGGTCGCAAGATGTATGGCGCATCCTCCACCTACCTGCCGCTGAAGGTCAACATGAGCGGCGTGATTCCTCCCATCTTCGCTTCCTCCATTCTGGCCATTCCTACTTTGGTGGCGCAGTTCGGCAAGAAGGATCAGTCCTGGGTCAAGTGGATCAACGACAATCTGGCGGATACCACCTCTTGGGTGTACATTCTGCTTTACTCGCTGATGATCGTCGGCTTCTGCTTCTTCTACACTTCGATCACCTTCGATCCCGATGAGACCGCAGACAATATGAAACAGTACGGCGGCTTTATCCCTGGTATTCGCGCAGGCAGTGCCACGAGCCGTTACCTTCAGTTCGTGATGAACCGTCTCAATACGGTCGGTTCCATTTACCTGCTCTTTGTAGCTCTTATCCCCACAGTGCTCATCATGGCACTCAAGCTCAACGCCAAGCTGCCGTTCGGCGGCACCACGATCCTCATCATCGCTGGCGTCGGTCTGGATACGCTGCGTCAGGCCAAGGCTCAGACCGAACAGTTCCAGTATGACGGGTTCCTGCTTGAAGGCGACTTCAAGGAAGGCAAGGCTGTCAAGGGTAAGGATGCTAAGAAAAGCAAGTCCTCCAAGTAGTGCTGTTGTCTCGTTCTGTGTATCAGGATGAGACGAGGGGCCAAGCGGGCATCGAGAAGGCGACTTCTGGTGCCCGCTTTTGTATGTGCGAGGTGCTTGGGGGTGCTGTGAGCCTTGGGAACGGCTTCACGTAGACTTTGAGCAAGACAGACAATGAGTTGACGAGAGAAAGGTCGGTTGATGAGACTGTTGATTATGGGGCCACAAGGGGTTGGCAAGGGTACACAGGCCAAGCGAATTGCGGAGCACTATGGCATCCCGCACATCTCCACTGGTGACATCTTCCGTTATAACCTGAAGAACAATACTCCGCTTGGGTTGGAAGCGAAGCAGTATACCGAAAAAGGCCAGCTTGTCCCGGACGAGCTTACCGACAAGATCGTGGAGGATCGTCTCGGGCAGGATGATGCCAAGAACGGTTGGATTCTTGACGGCTATCCCCGTAATGCCGCACAAGTGCAGTCGCTTGATGCGATGCTGGAACGTTTGAGCGTCTCCATTGATCGCGTAGTGGCGTTGGATGCCGACCGTGACGTGCTCATGAAGCGCATTGCCAAGCGTGCCGAAGATGAGGGCCGCGCGGACGACACCCCAGAGGCCATCGCTGTGCGTCTCAAGACCTACGACGAGCAGACGGCGCCATTGTTGGACACCTACAAGTCTCGCGGAAACCTGTTTGCCATTGACGGCACTGGCAGTGTAGAGAGCATTACCGAAGCCATCGTCAACGAGCTGGGTGAGTAATCGCGGCATTCGGTAGGCTGCTGTTTATCCTCAAGCCCTTCGCGAGGAGGGCGAATAGCGCTGGGAGCGAAGAGACGACACGCAACGCAGTGCTTCTCTTCCCCTAGCGCTATATTTGTAATTTGGCGTATCTCGTATATGCCGACATGTAATACCAGCCGGAGATAGGACTAGGGCTTATGGCAAAAGACGGTGTGATTGAAGTCGAAGGTCAGGTGGTGGAAGCACTACCTAACGCGATGTTTCGCGTGGAACTTGAGAACAAGCATATCGTTCTGGCCACGATCTCGGGAAAGATGCGGAAGAACTACATCCGTATCCTGCCTCAAGATCGAGTGGCGCTTGAGATGAGCCCCTACGACTTGAACCGTGGTCGTATTACGTACCGTTACAAGTAAGGTACAAGAAAAGGAACACCATGAAGGTCAGCCCTAGTGTGAAGAGGATCTGCGAAAACTGCCGCGTGATCCGTCGTCACGGTCGCGTCATGGTCATCTGCTCCAACCCGCGCCACAAGCAGCGTCAAGGCTGAGCAGAACCGCGACAACATAAGATGCTGAGTCACAGCGAAAGCTGAACCTTGGGCACGCAGGCCCAAGCTGGGAAACCAGGAGACTTCAGTACACACCTGCGGAGAACAGAAGGAATCGCAATGGCACGTCTTGCCGGAGTCGACATCCCCAATGAGAAGCGCATCGAGGTTGCCCTCACCTACATTTTCGGTGTGGGTCGCACTCGCGCACAAGAAACGCTTGCCGCCACTGGAGTTAATCCAGACACGCGCGTCAAGGATCTGAGCGACGAGCAGCTTATTACACTGCGCGACTATCTTGAGGCAAACTACAAGATTGAAGGCGATCTGCGTCGTGAAGTTGATGCAGACATTCGTCGCAAGATTCAGATCAACTGCTACCAAGGCCAGCGTCACCGCCACGGACTGCCCGTGCACGGCCAGCGCACCAAGACCAACGCACGCACTCGCAAGGGTCCGAAGCGCACGGTCGCCGGTAAGAAGAAAGCAACAAAGTAGCAGCTAACGGAAGGTCAGCGGCCGTTACCGGCCCAGCAATCCTTCCGGACGCAATACAATCGTTATTAGGAAACGAGGATCAATGGCAGCTCCCAAGCAGTCCGCGCACAAGGCGCGTCGCCGGGACCGCAAGTCGGTGCCGGTCGGGCAGGCTCATATCAAGTCCACATTCAACAACACCATCATCTCCATCACGGATCCCTCGGGCGCAGTCGTGGCCTGGGCTTCCGGTGGCGATGTCGGTTTCAAGGGCTCTCGTAAGTCCACTCCTTACGCCGCAGGCATGGCTGCCGAATCCGCAGCTCGCAAAGCGCAGGAGCACGGTGTAAAGAAGGTTGACGTGTTCGTCAAGGGCCCGGGTTCGGGTCGCGAAACCGCCATCCGTTCTTTGCAGTCCGCAGGTCTCGAAGTCGGTTCCATTTCCGACGTCACTCCGCAGGCCCACAACGGCGTCCGTCCTCCCAAGCGTCGCCGCGTCTGAAGCACTTCATTTATTATCAGTCCAACCCGCTTATGATTAGTGAGTGCACCACAATCAGAAGCTGAAAGGATACCACAGTGCTTATTGCACAGCGTCCGACACTTACTGAGGAATCGTTGAGTCCCCAGCGTTCTCGCTTCGTCATTGAGCCCCTTGAGCCAGGCTTTGGCTACACCTTGGGCAACTCTTTGCGCCGCACTCTGCTGAGCTCCATCCCCGGGGCTGCCGTCACTTCCGTCCGCATTACCGGTGCACTGCATGAGTTCACCACGTTGCAGGGCGTTCAAGAAGATGTGACTGAGCTGTTGCTCAACATCAAAGGCATTGTGCTCACCAGCGAGTACGACGAACCTGTCGTCATGTACTTGCGTAAGAGCGGCAAGGGCGAAGCTACGGCGGGAGACATCACACCTCCGGCCGGTGTTACTGTCGCCAACCCCGACATGCACATCGCCACGCTGGCGGAAGACGGAGAGCTTGAGATCGAGTTCACCGTCGAGCGCGGCCGCGGCTATGTGCCGGCACAGATGAACAAGCAGGAGGGTGATGAGATCGGCCGTATTCCGGTGGATTCCATCTACTCCCCGGTGCTCAAGGTGAGCTACAAGGTCGAAGCTACCCGCGTGGAACAGCGTACGGACTTTGACAAGCTCATTCTGGACGTCGAGACCAAGCCAGCTATCTCCCCGCGCGATGCAGTTGCCTCCGCAGGTTCCACGTTGGTCGAGCTCTTCGGCCTGTGCAAGGAACTCAACGAGCAGGCAGAAGGCGTCGAGGTGGGCCCCGCTCCCGTAGAGGAAGAGGAAAGCCCCGAGATGGCAGTGCCGATCGAGGAGCTCAACCTGACTCAGCGCAGCTACAACTGCCTGAAGCGTGAGGGCATCCACACGGTCGGCGAGCTGGTGGCTCACACCGAGCAGGATTTGCTCGACATCCGCAATTTCGGCATGAAGTCGATTGACGAAGTCAAGGAGAAGCTGGAGTCCATGGGGCTCTCGCTTAAGGCATCGCCGCTCGGTTTCGATACCAACAACCTGGAAGGTGGCACGTTCTTCTCGCCTGAGGACGAGTAAGCGTACCGCTTCAAATAAAGCAAGCCACTGGCCGTCCGGACGTTCGGGCGTATGCCCACCTGGACAGGTCAGCGGTATAAGGAGAAACAATGCCAAAACCAAGTAAAGGGCCTCGCCTCGCTTCGAGCCCGGCGCACGAGCGCCTTATGTTGGCAAATATGGCGACGAGCCTGTTCCGCCATGGCCGCATCGTCACGACGCTGCCGAAGGCCAAGCGTCTTCGTCCGCTCGTCGAGCGTCTCATCACGTTCGCCAAGCGTGGCGATCTGTCGAGCCGCCGTCGCGTGATGCGTGTGATTCGCGACAAGCACATCGTGCACCTGCTCTTCACGGAGATCGCCGAGAAGATGGGTCAGCGTGAGGGTGGCTACACTCGCATCATCAAGATTGCCCCCTCCAAGGGCAACAACGCGCCGCGCGCCATCATCGAGCTCGTCACCGAGCCGGTGAGCGCCAAGCAGTCTGTGGTCAAGGAAGCCGAGTCGGCTGCCAAGACCGTTGCTGCCGAAGAGCCGGAAGCGCCTAAGGACGAAAGCGCGGAGAAGGAAGCCCCTAAGGCTGACGATGCCGCTGCTGAGACCGAGGAGACGAAGGACGCCGAGTAGTCGGGTCTGAACGTCTGCAAGAGGGTCGGGATAATAATCCTGGCCCTCTTTTGTATGTTGAGAGGCCATGGTGAGGCCGTGTGGAGGTCGTGTGGAGGGCATGTGGAGGGCACGCTGATATCTGTTGAGGCCATGGTGCGGTCATACTGAGTATCTGTTGAGCAGCTGTCTTTAGTCCAAACGCTGGTGGCCATTTCGTACTCGTCATGAGGGCTGCGAAACTGAAACCACGATACGCAAGACACATGCTGTGCGTATACTGGGGCGCATGCGATTACGGTTGGATTTGGCGTATGATGGCGGCGACTTTTACGGATGGGCGATTCAGCCCGGGCGCCGCACAGTGCAAGGTGAAGTAGAAACGGCGATATCGAAGATACTACGTGTCGAAGCGCTGGGCTTTGACGATGGTCTGGGGGAGAGCTTCCACGGAACGGAGAGCACCGAAGCTGGTGATGCTGGCGCATCTGGAGAATTGCTTGACGGGAGGAGTGCGGACGAGTCGTCAGATACGTCGAGTTCGGGTGAGGCGTCTGCGAATGAGACTCGTTCCGCAGACACAGTGAGCAGCGTTGCTAGTGGTAAATCTTCCGAACCCAACATTCCTGTTTCACACGGCAAAGTGCGTCTTACCGTCGCAGGCCGAACTGATACCGGGGTGCACGCCAACCATCAGGTGTGTCACATTGATGTGGCGCAGACAGTGCTTGCACGAGTGAACGGTCACATGGATGTGGGTGCGGTGAAAGCGTTTGAACGCCGTCTGCACGGCGTGCTGCCGGACGATGTGGTGTTGCTGAACGTTAGTGAGGCGCCGGCAGGGTTTGATGCCCGCTTCTCGGCGCTCGAGCGCACATATGTGTATCGGATAAGCGACAACAGCCGCCCGGTGGACCCACGCATGCGCAACTTTGTGCTGCATGTGGATGAGCTGTTGGATGTTGAGGCGATGAATCGTGCGGCGTCGTACGCGGTCGGCTTGCACGATTTCGGCTCATTTGCTACCCCCAACCCGGGAGGTACCACGATTCGCGAGGTAAAGGTGGCACGGTGGGACCGTATCGGGGCTCAGGCAGCGGCTGCTGAATATTGCGCTCAACCTGGTGGGGGCAGGACACTTGACGGTTCGCCTGTTATGGACAGAGCGCAGTACTCGCAGAGTGCGGTGCAGGCCGAACAGCCCGGTATGCTGCCTGTGGACCGGGACGTGAGGGTTGAGGAGCTTGTCGGAGATGAAGGCGCGCAGTACGGAGAGAATGAAGCTGCACAGCAAGCATCACGACATTATCAGGTACCTCAGCTGGAGGAGGGAATGCTGCATTTCACCATTGTGGCAGACGCGTTCGCTCGCAGCATGGTACGTTCTCTGGTCAACGCGCTGGTGAGTGTGGGGCGTGGCAAGAAGAGTGTGGCGTGGTTTGTGGATAAGCTGGAACACCCCTCACGCGAGGGCTTAACTGGGCCGATTGCAGCCAAAGGCCTGACGCTGGAACATGTGGACTACCCAGCTGACGCCGAGCTGGGAGAGCGGGCTCAGACCATTCGCGCCAAGCGCACGTTGCAATAGAGGCGGAGACCAGGCGGAGCGCTGCAAACCGGCGTTGCTTGTGGCCTATTACTCGCCACGCCCAGTGCTGATAAGGAGTTGCCATAGGGTAGGGGCTGACTTATACTTGAAAAGTTGCGTAAGCAATGGATAAGTGTCCGAGCGGTCTAAGGAGCACGCCTCGAAAGCGTGTGAGGGGAAACCCTCCGCGAGTTCGAATCTCGCCTTATCCGCCAAGGCCTTCCGGATTCCACCCCGGGAGGCCTTCTTCTTTCTTCAGGTTATGTAGCAGAACGTGGGCTTTATGGATTGGTTCAGCGTGTCGCTTGTTGTGCTCAGCGATTACGGACCCATCCTTTCCTCTGACATATAGCCCATCTCCGCTGCTGGATCCGATAACGGTACTGCTGACAGATACAGGTGTGATGGTGCGGGACGTCGTTGCACTGTGCACGTTGGTGCTGTCGGTTCCGTTGCGTGGAGGTGTGCGTGCGCGGTGGAACCGTCGGTGAGGTGGGGTTAGCGTCGGTTTTGCTGCGCAGAGGTGCTAACGCGCGGCAGAACCGTCAGTGAGGTGGGGTTAGCGTCGGTTTTGCTGCGCAGAGGTGCTAACGCGCGGTAAAAACGTTGGTGAGGTGGGGTTAGCGTCGGTTCTGTTGCGCAGAGGTGCTAACGCGCGGTAAAAACGTTGGTGAGGTGAGGTCAGTGACGGTTTTGTTGCGTGGAGCGCCGATATACGGGGTATGTAACAAAACGAGGGTTGCCGCGGACGCTTATTCGCACGCGGCAACCCTCGTTTAGGTTACTGTCGGTTACAGTACGCTCTTCTGACCGTCAGGCATGCGCGCTGGCTTGGCAGGAAGACGGTGCAGCACCACAAGGTTGTGGATGGCGAAGCCGATGGATACCACACCCATCACGTAGAACCACGGGTTGTTTGCCGGGGAGAAGTAGGGGCTGATGAGATTCCACATGTTCGTTGGCAGGAACGAATTGACCGTGCCGACGAGGATAATCCACGCAAGCACCCACGAGGCACCTGTACGAGTGCCGCGCTTTGCCCAGTAAATGCCCGGTACAGTGGCCATGATGACGTTGGTGAAGATGTACCACTTGAACATGCCTGGGTCGTTCATGAACACACGGAAGAGGTTGATTGCGGCGATGAAAAACACCACTTGCTCGAGCACTTTCTTCCACGCGTACGAGACCGGAACCTGGCCGCCTCCGACCGCCGGATCGTCGCCCCAGATGGACTGCCGCTCAGTGTAGATGGTCTTATATAGGCAGTAAGCCTCGAAACCTACCCACACGCACTCGGCGATTGATCCACCCACGAAGAACCAGAAGCCGCCAGTTGCTGCAGCTGCGGTGCCGAAGACGAAAATGCCCATTGCGTCGAGTGCAAAGTAATAGGTGTGCATAAGCACTGGGTAGGGAGAATGTCCTTCTCTACGTACGAGTAGGAAGCTCCATATGTATTCCAGGAAGCCGATGATGAAGGTGACAATCACCACCGCCAGTGTTAGGGCAAGCCAACGGTTACTTGGGTCTAGGGCTTTGACGAAGTCCTGAAGCGAGTAATTCGATGGATTGCTTGGATATGTCGCGAAAATCTTCTCAATCATCGTACAACCTCCTTGCTGCGAGGTGTGATGTATGCTGTACCACCTGTGCTGATGCTATGTTGCAGAAGCACTGGCATCGCGCCTCAGTATCCAGCATATGAGGGGAATGTTGAAGGTGCTGAGCATTTGCCCATGAGGGCAAGTATGCCCGTCGGTAGTATAATGTGATGCGTATCACTTTTTGAAGATGCCGCTGGTGTGTGGTGTGGTTCATGAGCATATTTCCGTCCGAATCGTTCCGTGAGTGCTTTTCTGTGTGGTGTGTTGGTTTTGGAGATCGTCGGAATATCAACGTTCTTGGTGTGGTAGTAACTGTGCTATCCGTGGAAAGTGCTCACGGAACGAACTGATTGTGGTGTTGGTGCGTTCAGTAGGGACGAAAAGCAGGATATGGCGTTGTGTCAATATTGCAGTTTGGTGGATTTTCAACGTTCTGGGTTTGGGCATAGGGCGTTTTGAGTGGTTTTCCCCTACTGAATGAGTACGTTTGGTCATTATCGGGCATCGTTGTGATTGAAATGTACGCAACTCTGCTGGTTGGTGGTGTTTTTGCGTACGTTTCGGTTGTTTACAGGTGTTGCTGTTGGGGTTTGATGGAATATCAACATTTTGTTGTAGTGGTCATCGTGCAATCTGTGGAACGTTACTCATGCAATGAGGAGCTTGTGGTTGGGGTGGTTATGGGGAAGGCCCGCACTGTTGTAGTGTGGGCCTTCTGATTATGGTTGCCGGCTGGGTTGCTTGTTATTCGTTCACCGCATAACCAATGTAATCAAGAGTTATTTGGTGGTTCGTTTGTTGCGTAGGTGGGTGAGTATGGCTGCCATAGTGAGGAGTCCTAGGGCGATGAGGGTGCCGAGTAGGATTCCAGAACCGCCGGTGAAGGGCATGCGTTGGACGGTCTTGTTATACACCACGTTCACGGTCAGAGAGCGGTCGGAGGTGTCCGGGTTGGCCGGGTCGGTGGGTGCGAAGGTCACTGATGGGTTGTCGGTGGTGCCGTCATGCTTGATACCGGTGATCTCACTGACGACCGGTGTCTTGGCAATATAACCTGACACGTTGGGACTGTTGACCTTCGGCATGGTAGTAGCCGGAGTATTAGCGCTGCTGGCCTGCCATACGTATTTGCTCCAGTTGGGTGAACCGTCGATCGAGTCATACGCGGTGTTGTGGATCTGATGCTGTGTCCAGGTCACTGTCTGGGTTACGTCTGCTGGTGGGGTGTCTACGGTGTTGTGGTTGAGTTTGTAGTGGATGGTTCTCACTGTCTTCTTAGAGATGTCCTTTTCCGGGTTGGCTTGGATGTACAGGTATTCGTCCTGATCAGTGTTGTTGTCCATGTCGTAGGTGGTGTTCAACTGGAAGGTGATGGTGCGCTTGCTATCGGTGCCGGGGGTAAGCTGAGTCAGGCCTGCGCTCAGTTCTGCTGCATGGGCATGGCCGCCGAGTTGCACACTGTACTTTGAGAGTATGTTGGTTGCTGCGATGCCTGAGAGTCCGGTGAAGGTTTCTCCTAAACCAGTGTTTTCGACCCCGTCGGAGGGCTGCCAGGAGCTTCCGTTGCTGGGAGTCGCGTCACAGTCCTTGCCACTGCTGGCGTCTGCACTGTTGGTGTAGCAGGGTACGGTAATGACGTGCACGTTGAGTTTCTGGGTGGCGAGCGTGTAGAAGTAGTAGACGTCGGTGGTGCCCCAGCCGGCAGTGGATCCTGCTGTGCCTGCGGCGACGATGTCACCGTTGGCATTGTATGAGCGTCCGGTTTCTCCTGGGTAGGGGACGGTGAGGTTGCCGGTGGCCCAGACGGTTTTGCCGCTGTTCTTGTTGGCCAGGGCGGTCAGTCCTGCAACGCTGGAGTCTGTGGTGCCCAAAGTCGAAGCGATGGTTTGCCGTTGTGCCGCGGTCAGTGAGCTCAAATCTGCGACGGTTAACGGTCGGTAACCGGCCACGTTGGTGGGTGTGGCAGGAGCGGAAGCGGTGCCCTTGACCCCAGTGATGCTATTCGCCTTACCGGTCGGATCGCCCGCGGTGGCGGTGACGGCTGACAGTGGTTGTCCGTCAGTGCCTACGTAATGGGACTTGACCACTGTCTGACCAGAGGCTGCGACGGTTTGGATTTGGTTGTTGTCGCTGATGGTGTTGCCGATAATGGTGCCTGCGGTGTCGGTGGCGACAATGCTGAGCTTCGTCAGCGTGTAGGGGTCGGAGAAGCCAAATCGGTAGTTTTGGGCAATGAGCGTGGCCGCATTGCGCAACGCGCCGTGGTAATAGTTGAGAGTGGCCTGCACATCGGCCTCGATGTTGGAGTTTGGTGCCGCTGCTGATGGGCTGTTGCGGGTGTTGGTTTCGATTTGCGCATCGGTGAGCAGGGTATCGGCATATTTGAGGTTGATGGCAAGCCGGTAGTTGCCCTTGGAAAGACGCGAGTAGTAGTACGCGCTTGTGCCGCTGTTGTCGGCGAGCTGCCTGAGCGTGGCGGCACTTTGGTTGTCTCCGCCATTTGTCCATGGAATCCACTTGGTGGAGCATGCGCTCGAGTCGTACCCGGTGGTGGCGCTGCCGGGCCAGCTTTGGATGGTTCTGCTTGCTGCGGACACGTAGTCGCTGCACAGCACCAACGGTGAGGATTGCGGAATGAGATCCTGAGTGTTTGACGTGAGCAGGAAGTTTAATTTCAGGTCATCCTGCTTGATGGTTCCGGTCTGGCCGCCGCTGCTCTGCAACTGCTGAAGTACGGTGTTGTTGGCGATGCGCTCACTGAACCGCACGTCGGCTATATCGGTGTGTTCGGTGTAGGTCACGTAGCCGAAGGCGTTTTGGGCAAGTTGGGTTATGGTGGTGGTCGCCGGAGCGGAGGAGAAGGCGAACGTGTAGCTTTGTGGCGTTGGCAAGGGAGTGTTGTTGTTGAGGCTGTACACGTCGATGGTGTTGTTGAACGGCATTTTGCGTCGTACGTCGGCAGGCGTGCCGAAATTGAGGTCCATGACCCATTGGCCGCTGACGTTGAACACTTCGGTTCCCATGCCGCCGCTGGTTTGCGTTACTGCGAGCGTGATGCACTGCAGTGATGGGTCAAACCCGACGGTGCCGACCTGGTTGCCGTTGTTGTCGGTGAGCGCTACCCTTCCGCCCCATTCGCTTAGTGTTGCCTTGGCGCCTGTGGGGTCGGTGCTGGTTTGCCTGATGACGGCGATGACAATGGTGTTTCCTGCTATGAGGTCCGATGCGTTGACGGTGAATGCGGCGGTGACGCCCAGTCGTGCTTCTTCGTTGTACGCTTTGGATGCGTAATTGGGTTGTGCAGTGCCGTCAAGACCGTTTAGTAAGGAGACGCCGGAGCTTACGGCGTTGACCACGCTTCCTTGCGTGGAAATGGTAGGTGCGCCGCCGGCGGGGGAGATGGCGGCACTTGGTTCAGTGCCTAGAGTGCCGGTTTTGCTGGGGGGGGGGTAATGTCATTGCTATTTTGAGCTGCTCCAGCTGGAACTTGAGCTTCGATGGTGGAACCGTCCGCATAGGTGGCAGCACCGGCGGCGAAGGTGGCGAGCAATGTAGCTGTGGCAGCGATGCAGGCGACCAAGCGTGTGCGTGCGGGCTTTGCGGCAAGTGCTCGCGTTGTGCTCGCCGTGGTGGGGGACATGCTCATGATTCGTCCTTTGCTATCTGTTGTCCACATGTTGCCGTCGCTGCCGACCGGTGCGTAATGCTTCTGACGGGTACGAAGGTTCTTATGCATTTTCGATTATGTGATTATGAATTTGCGGCAACGATAGGCGCCAAATCCAATGCTTCAATCAATGTACTCTGTAATATTGACAATTAATGCATATATCTCGCATAAGAATGCGGGACACTGTGCACTGTTCAAACTGCGATCAGGCAAATTTTTGTTGGGATTTCAACGTTTCCTTGTTCATCGGCTTCACATTATGTATTACTGAGCAAGCAAATTCGGCTTCAGCTTTCTTGTGCGCTCGCTGATGGATGGGCCATCATGTGTTGGTTGCTGGTTGTTGGTTGCTGCGGATGCGGCGATGTGATAGCAATAACTAAGGCCCGCACTTTGAGTGTGGGCCTTGTGGCTATGGTTGCTGGTTGGTGGGGCTACCGGTTGGTGGCTGTTTTCTTGTTGCGCATATGAGTGAGGAGCGCTGCAAGAGCAAGGAGTGCTAGGGCTGCTGCACCACCGAGCGCCGCTCCCACGCCGCCTGTGAAGGGCATGCGGGTGATAGCTTTGTGATAGATCACGGTCACGTCCAGTGTGCGGTTGGATGTGTTGGGGTTGGCGGAGTCGGTGGCGGTGAACGTGGTGCCGGGGTCGTCGGTGGTGCCGTTGGCTGTGATGCCGGTGATGGCGTTCACCGTGCGCGGGTTGGTCAGGTAGCCGGCTTTCGACGGGGTGACGGCATCGAACCCGGTGGTGTCGGTGTTGTGCCAGTTGTTGTAATGCTGGGGCGGCTCGTTGGGGTAGATGACATCGTAGAAGAGGTCTTCTTTCCATGTACTTGTTTGAATGGTGTCTGGGGCTGCGCTGGTGCCGTCGGCGTACTGGTGGTGGATGGTGCGGGTGATGGTTTTCACTCCGGCGTCTTTCTTGATTTGGTTGTTTTTCAGGTAGATGGTGAGGGTGGTGTCATTGTTGGGGATGCTGGTGTTCAAAGTGAACGTGCGTGTCTTGGTGGTGTCGCTGCTTTCGGTGACGGTGATTTCAGGGGGGATTCCGACTGCTCGGTCTGCTCCGAAGAGTTTGTCGGTGTAGTTCAGGATTTCGTGCACAGGGGTTCCCGGTATGTTGGTGAACGTTTGTTGGTGGGCGGTGACGGGTTGACTGCCGGTGCAGGAGGCCCAGTCGTTGTTGGCGGGCGTGCAACTGTCGGGGACTTTCAAATATTGGATGGTGATGGTGCGGTTGTCTGGGATGTAGAAGTAGTACACGTCGGTGGTGCCCCAACCGGTGGTGGAGCCGGCTGTCCCTGCTGCCACGATGTTTCCGGCGCTGTTGTAGGTTTTGCCTGTTTCTCCCGGGTAGGGGACAGTGAGGCTGCTGGTGGCCCATATGGTTTTACCGCTGTTCTTGTTGGCGAGAGCGGTCAAACCGGCGACACTGCTGTCTGAAGTCCCGAGGGTGGTGGCGATGGTGGCTCGTTGTGCCGCGGTCAGTGAACTGAGGTCAGCAGCGGTCAATGGTCGATAGCCAGCTATATTCGCAGGTGTGGTGGTAGCGCTAGCGGTGCCTTTGCTGCCGGTAATCGAGTTCGCTTTGCCGGTCGGGTCACCCGCGGTGGCGGTGACTGGTGACATTGCGCGTCCGTCGAGCCCTACATAGTGAGACTTCACCGCTGTCTGGCCGGAAGATCCCATGCTTACTGGCGTACTGGTCTGTGTTCCAGTATGGGTTGTGTTAATGGCGGTGTCGTCGAGTGCTGTGATGCTGTTGGTGGCGCTGCGGTATTGATCGGGAACGTTGAATCCGTACTGGAAGTAGAAATAACTGGCTCTGTTTTTGAGTGCGCCGTGATAGTACTTGACGGTTGCGTCGAGGTCGGCTGTTGGATTGATACTGGCGGCGAGTCCTGCGTTCGCTCTGGCGTTGGTGCGAATCTGGTCATCGGTCAGAACGGTATCGGCGGCTTTGAAATTCATACCTACAAGGTAGGTGTACTTGCTTGCGGTATTAGTGCTTGACTGTCGAGAGTAATACACCACAGACGTAGCAGACTGTGAGGCTTGAGATTTTAGCGTCGACCATGGCACGTTGTCTCCAGCATCTTTCATTGGTATAGATGTTTTGATTTCAGGGTCGGGATATCCAGCTAGATCATTGACTTGTCCGGGTCTTCCCTGGATAGTGTTTGATTCGGCTGAGACGAGATAGTTGCCAAGGTAAACGGTGAGATAGCTTGGCGAGAGGTCTTGCGTGGACGTGAACTGATAAGCGCGCACAATATCGGTATTCGGGTTGACCGATCCTGAAGCGCCTATGCTGTTCTGCAATTGCATGAATACGGTATCGTTGGGGATACTGTTGTCAAATATCATGGGGCGTGCGATGAACCAATTTGGATTGGCTTCTTCGTAGAAGTAGTTTTTTGATTGAGAAGTCGCATAATGGGTATCAGCGACTTTGTTGAAATGGAACGGATAATCTCGCCTGACTCCGAGAGTTCCACTAATGCCTGTGTTTGAATCGTACGCGCCGATTTGAATGGTGTTGTCGAAGGGCATTCTGGCGCGGATCATGTTGTCAGTCCACTGGTTGAATACCATGCTGCGCGGTACGGAGAAGCTGAGTGCTTGTGAGCCAACACTTGTTGAGGTTTTGGTCACTTCAAGCACAAGCGCATGTCCCCAAGTGGGGTGAGATTCTTGGAAACCAATGTTACCTATGGGGTTGCCTGTGGCGTCGTTGATGGTTGGGGATCCGCCGTTACCTACGAGCTGTGCTTTATCGTCGGGTCCGCCGGATGTGGCGATGGTGAACGGAGAGATAAGAATTTCGTTGCCTGCGACAAGAGCGCTGGAGTTTACTGTGAATGTACCCGCAACGCCAAAAACGGTGCCTTCGTTGCCTGCTTTGGTTTGCAGTGTGGTTGGCTGATCTACAGTTGAATTGAGCTGGAGCAGTCGTACATTGGGATTAGTGGCAGTGATACGCGCACCGCGCGTTGAGATGGATGAGGTTGGTTCAGTTCCTAGCGTGCCGGTTCTGCTGGGGGGGGGGTAATGTCATTGCTATTTTGGGAGGCTGCGTCTGCTGTTTGGGTTTCGCTGGCGGTGTTGCCGGCAAAAGCATCCGAGCCTGCGGCGAAGGCGGTGAGCAGGGTGGCTACGGCGGCGATGCCGGCGACCAAACGCGCGCGTGCGGACTTTGCGGCAAGTGCACGCGTTGTGCTCGCCGTGGTAGGGGGCTTGCTCATGATTCGTCCTTCTATAGTAGTCGTCGTCTGCTGTCCAAATTCGGAAGGCTTGCTGCCTACTGGTGTTGATCACTTTTGGAAGGTGATACGACGGTTCTTTTTATAAGTTTCGGTTATGCAATAATGGCGTTTGCTGCAAACCAGAACAAGCAAAACCAATACTCAAACAAGAGTATCCTTTAATATTGACAAATAATGCATATACCTCGCATAAGAATGTAGGGCAGCGAGCGTTTTGCAAACCGCCGTCAAGCAAAAATCCGTGCAGCTAAGCGCAATGCCGCGGCCAATGTCCAATGTCCAGCACTGTCAAAAGAGATACAGCGCGGCAAATCCGTCGCTTATTGCGTGTCAAGGACGGAAATGACGTGGCACCGTTACCCAGCGCGGCAAATCCGTCGCCCGGAAGACGCCAGCGACGGAACATGAGGGGTGAACCGCACTGGTGGTGTGCGGCTCACCCCTCATGGTCATTGGTTGCCGATTATTGATTTATTGATTGGTTTGCTTGTTGCGTAGGCGGACCAGCACGGCTGCCACGGCAAGCAGCGCCAAGGCGATGATGCTACCGAGCAATACCCCCGTGCCGCCGGTGAAGGGCATGCGTTGGACGGTCTTGTTGTACACCACGTTCACGGTCAGGGTGCGGTCGGAGGTGTCCCGGTTGGCTGGGTCGGTGGGGTCGAAGTACACGACTTCGTAGCGGCCTGATGCGTCGTAGCCGGTGCCGTTTCCCATATTGTCGAGGCCGACGATTTTGCTGACGACCGGTGTTTTGGCGATATAG
>NZ_JBYLUI010000005.1:0-229587 GCF_058107325.1 Bifidobacterium sp. ESL1133
CGGGGAAGTTGATGGCAGAACCGTCGAACACCAGCTGATCGGCACCTTGGTCAATCGCGGTACGTGCCTCGTTCATCAGCTGCTCAACTCCGGAACGACCCGCGCCAGAAACAGCTTGATAGGAGCTGACGATAAGCCGCTTCAGGCCAAACTTGTCAGCGAGAGGCTTGAGCACAGGGATGCAAGCCATGGTGGTGCAGTTCGGGTTGGCGACGATGCGCTTGGGGATGGTATCGAGGTCTTCCGGATTCGCTTCCGCCACCACCAGCGGCACGTCGGGATCCATACGCCACTGCGAGGAGTTATCGACCACGAACGCTCCGGCCTGGGCGAACTTGGGCGCCCACACCTTCGAAGTACCGCCGCCAGCCGAGAAAATGGCGATGTCAATGCCGCTCAAGTCAGCGGTCGCCACGTCCTCCACCGTAATGTCGTGCCCCTGCCAGTTCAACACGCTACCTGCCGAATGGGCGGAGGCCAGGAATCGCAGGTTGCGTACGGGGAATGAACGCTCCGCCAGCACTCGGCGCATCACCATGCCCACTTGACCAGTGGCGCCCAATACCGCCACATCAACGCCATGTTCGTTTATCTGAGCCATAGTAGCCCTTTCTCGGGTTGGCTGACACCTGGGAATGTAGATCCTGCGTCAGCCGTTGTGTCTTCCTAGCAATCATCGGGGTGGCTCAGCAATGCACCGAGCCTGTTCAGTTATCCTGGCTCTTGACTCGTCGCTCAGCGCCCGGTACCGCCGTATACGGTGGCTTCCACCTGTTCGGCGTCCAGACCGTAGGCTGTATGCAACGCGCGCACCGCGTCGTCCAGTTGAACCAAAGGCACCAGTGCCGCGATACGAATCTCGGACGTGGAAATCATGAGCACATTGATGTTCTGCTCACTCAGCGCGGTAAAGAACTTGGCCGCAATGCCGGAATGGGTCTTCATGCCCACGCCCACTACGGCCACCTTACCGACCTCCGTATTAACGTCGCAAGACTGATAGCCGAGCTTCTCCTCGTTGCGTTCCAGGGCTTCCTTGGCCAAGGCGGTGGAAGCTTCCGGCAGAGTGAACGAGATATCGGCAGTGCCCGTGGACGCACCGGCCTGCACGATCATGTCCACGTTCACACCTGTGGTGGCGAGGCACTCAAAAACGCGCGCCACCATGCCGGGCTCATCGTGCACGCCGCGCACGGTGATGAGGGATTCACTGCGGTCATGGGCTACGCCGGAGATGACGGGAGCCTCCTGGCCGAGGTCGGGGAACAGGTCGCCCATGGACTCGCAGGCCGCACCGGAAGCTGCGTCAGTGCCGTTTGCACCGGTGCTGTTTGTGTCAGTGCTGTTTGCGTTGGTCTCGCTCATATTATTCGGCCTTTCCTTGTGTGCGTGCCACCTCATCGGCGGGCACAGCATGTTGACGATGCGGCGGCTGCTCGCCCACGTTCGGCAGACTCCTCGCATCCATACCTTCGGGCACCACCAACGTGCCGGGGCGACTCGAGAAGGAACTGCGCACATGCAGCGGCATGCCAAAACGCTGCGCATACTCCACACAACGCAACGCCAGCACCTTCGAACCACACGACGCCATTTCCAAAATCTCGTCGTAGCTGATAACGGGGATGTGGCGCGCTGTGGGAACAATGCGCGGGTCGGCGGTAAAGATACCGTCCACATCGGTGTAGATTTCGCACACTTGGGCACCCAATGCCACGGCGAGCGCCGCTGCGGAGGTGTCTGAACCACCTCGACCAAGCGTGGTGTAGTCGCCTTCGGTGTTGATGCCTTGGAAACCGGCCACAATGGCGACACTGCCCGAATGGAGGGCGCGGCTCACTCGTTCGGGGTTGACCGCTTTGATGTGTGCGGCTCCGAACTGCGCGTCGGTCATGAACCCGGCTTGAGATCCGGTAAACGAATAGGCGCGCTCGCCGGCAGACTGGATGGCTATGGCGAGCAAGCTCATGGAGATGCGCTCGCCTGCGGTCATCAGCATGTCCATCTCTCTTGCCGAGGGATTGGAGTCGATGCTGTGGGCTTGGTCAATGAGGTCGTCGGTAGTGTCTCCCATGGCGGAAACGACTACTGCCACATCATTGCCGGCGCGCCGGGTCTGCACGATGCGCTTGGCAACACGCTTGATGGACTCGACATCCGCTACGGACGATCCACCGTACTTCTGCACGATTAGAGCCACGACCCACCCCTTTCTCTCTTGTGGAACACCGCCATTATAGGGATGTCACACCGACCATCCGCCCTGTTCTTCACGATGTGGGACGCGCTCAGGCTTCTTGACGTCCGGCGAGCGCTCGTCCCAGGGTGATTTCGTCGGCATATTCGAGGTCGCTGCCTACGGGCAGACCGCTTGCCAGGCGTGTAACTTTCAAGTCCAGCGGGGACAGCAGCCGGCTGAGATAGGTGACGGTGGCTTCGCCTTCGATGTTGGGGTCTAGTGCCAGAATCACTTCTTTGACTTCGTCGGTTTTGAGCCGTTCGAGCAGGCCTGCGATGGCGAGGTCACTGGGGCCGATGTTCGCCATGGGGTTGATGGCACCGCCCAGTACGTGGTATACGCCGCGGTATTCACGGGTACGTTCGATGCTCATCACGTCTTTGGGCTCTTCCACAGTGCAGATCACCGAGTGGTCTCTTCTAGGGTCGGCACAGATGGGGCAAGGGCTGGTTTCGCATACGTTGCCGCAAATATCGCAGAACCTTACTTTTTCCTTGACTTCCCTGATGGCGTCTGCCAGGCCTTCAGCTTCCTCATTGCTGGCGGAAAGCAGGTAGAAGGCGATGCGTTGGGCGCCTTTGGGGCCGATGCCGGGAAGCTGTGCGAAAGCGTCGATGAGACGTTGGATGGCTCCGTCATATGCCATTGCCATGGTGTTCTCCTCTCCTTGCGGTGTGCGATGTTCGGCGGTGCAGCGTGTGCGACGTACGGTGTGTGCGACGTACGCGGTACGCCTGTGCTGCACGCGGTAGGTTAGCGGCACATGCCGTGCAAGTCATGCAGGTTGTACCAGTCATACCGGTCGTACATGCCGTGCAGGTCATACAGGTTGTACCAGTCATACCGGTCGTACATGCCGTGCAGGTCATACAGGTTGTACCAGTCATACCGGTCGTACAGGTTGTGCAGGTCATACAAATTGTACAAACTGTTTTGAGTTATGTAGGTATCGGCACTATTGGTCGTCGGGATGATGACTGATTGCCTTGACGTTCTTCGGGTTTTTGGGGTCCGTTGCCGCGAACTCCTCAACCTTTTTGACTTCGAACAACTGTTTCAAATCATCCACGCTCATGGCGTTTGCGGCACCAAGTGACTGGTCGTCGAGCGAATAATCATCATCTTCCGCCGCTACTTGGGGCGCTGAACGAATGTCGGTATCCTGTCGCTGCCTGAACCGATCGAAATCGGGTCGCGGCAAGTCCGGACGGTCTTGTGGAGATGGTCGATCTGTGTCAGCCGAACGTGTATCCGACGACTCGCTCGACGCACCGGCACTCGATGAGACTGTGCTCGATGAGGCTGTGGAAGATGCCTGGGAAGCCGAGCCGTCTGCTTCCGCATTACCGTCTTCGGGCACCGCCCATGGGTCCACCCCGTCACCGACATCCGGAACAGACACATGCTTGTGTTGTACGGCATTGTCGGCCTGCGGCGCGCTCTCACTTGGCAACTGGCTAGCGGGCGAAACCGAGGCATCGGAACCTGAAGCGGATTCAGTCCGATCGGTGCCGGCAGTCGCCATCGGGTGCTGCCACGGGTCGTAATCCGGGTCATCGAGCACAGTGTCGGGCCTCATGGAGGCTTGATCTGACACGTCTTGAGACAGCGATGAAGGTTCGCCTGCATTCACACCGGCAGCCCACGGATCAGTATCCTTATCGGCATTTACCGACAAAGGATCATCATGCTGTGAGTTGTCTTCCGGCGCAGCGGTCCGTGTTCGGTGAGCGGAATCGTCGGCGTCCGGTTGAGCGTCCTCACCGGCTTTCTTCCGGGTTTTGGGTTGCGAACCTTCATGTCCAGATGCCAGCGCGGCACCGGCGTCAGGCAGCCCCACCTTGGCAAGAGCTATCTTGCGCTTGACCTGTGCCAATTCTTCGGGCTTCATGCGTTTAGTGGACACCACTTGTTCACCATTCGCAGCCACCCCTGTGGGAGCGATCATCACACCCGGCCCGAACACCACACGTACCGTTTCAAGCACCACGTGAGAGGCTTTCTGACCGTTGTTGTCAGCATCGGAGGCGAGCGCCAGTGCGAACGCGTGCTGGCTCAATGCCGAGTCGAAAGTCATGGCCAGGCGGGAACGTCCAGCCTGATTGGTTTCCAGCACCACTTCGGGCACTTTGTCACGCGACACATACTCGCCCACACCTTCGGGCAGTGCTTTGAGCACCATATCCCATTTCTCGTCCGGCGAGGCTGACGTATCGACTTGTCCGACATGCTCGAGTACTGCTTTTTGCACTGCGGACAGTGTCGGCGTTTCGGTCTTGGTTGTCTCGTCAGATGCCGTCTCACCACTGGCATCATTGGGCACATTGCCAGCAACATTCTGCTTCGCGCCATTATCTGGCGTTGTGGCAGCATTATGCTCCTTTGCAGGGTCAGCTGTGGAAGCCGCAGGAGTGTTAGCCGAGTGCGTAGCGTCAGCTTGCCCTTGGGTTTGGGCTGGCTGTGAGCTGGGGACACCAGCTTGGTTCGGCTGCCTGTTGCGGGCTCCAGCGAAACCGCTTCGCACCGCCCCGCCAGCGTTACCGTTGCCGGACGAGCCGACGAAGTTCGACCTCCCATTGCCGGCAGATGCGCTTGCATTGGCAAAACCGCCTGCTACAGGTGCCGCACCAGCCGCAGCATTGCCACTGGCAGGTGCCGAGACCTCCGCAAAGCCGTTCTCCCGGCCGGCAAGCAAACGTGCAGCCAACAGTTCTAAGCGCATGCGTGGCGAGGTGGCACCCACCATGTCGGCAAGCGCCGAATCGATGATCTCCGCCATCGCCGAAAGCGACGACAATCCCAATGCCTTCGCCTGGCGATTCAAACCATCCAAGTCTTGTTCTGCATCGTCACCGAGCACAGATGCCGCACCGGCACCTCCCAGTGTCAGCACGAGCATGTCTCGCACTCGGGAAAGCAGGTCTTCAACGAATCGTCGCGGTTCAAACCCGCCGACCACAACATTCTGTATAACCCCGTACAGACTCTCGCCGTCCCCTTCAACCACGGCATCAATGGCTTCGCCAATAAGCTCATCCGGCGTGAAGCCAAGCAGCGCCACAGCGGCATCATAGGCAATACGGCCATCCTCGGCACCTACCATCAGCTGGTCGAGCACGGAAAGGGTGTCTCGCACCGAACCGCCACCGGCGCGCATCGCCAGTTTTAGCACACCTGGTTCGGGTTCAATATGCTCCTCGACACACACATGCTCCAAGAAGGGGCCCATCACCTCTTGCGGCACCAGCCTGAAGGGGTAGTGGTGGGTACGCGAACGGATGGTTCCTATCACCTTGTCCGGCTCGGTTGTGGCAAAGATGAACATGACATGTTCCGGCGGCTCTTCCACAATTTTGAGCAATGCGTTGAAGCCCTGCGAGGTGACCATGTGCGCCTCGTCGAGGATGAAAATCTTGTACCGGTCTCGCGCCGGCGCGAACGCCGCACGCTCACGCAGTTCACGGGCATCTTCTACACCGTTATGGCTCGCCGCGTCGATTTCCACCACATCGATTGACCCGGGTCCGCCTGTGGCGAGATCTTTGCAGCTGGCACACTCACCGCAGGGATGGGATGTGGGACCTTGCTCGCAGTTGATGCAGCGCGCCAAGATGCGAGCCGAACTGGTCTTGCCGCAACCCCTGGGGCCGGAGAACAGATAGGCGTGGGTCAGCCTGCCGTTATCCAATGCCTTCGAGAGGGGTATCGTAACCTGATCCTGACCGATGACTCCGTCAAAAGTGTCAGGACGATATCGCCGATAGAGTGCAAGTGCCATACCTACTAACCTACCTTTACCTCGCTATCTTCACCAACTCGCTCACCACCGCACGCGCACGGCGAAAGCGTTAAGAATCACAGTCCACAGGCCCTGCGCGAGAGGTGGCCGAAACACGTGCCACCACAGGCACACCGGTTTCCATGTACACGCAGACACGCACATCCCCCTCCCTCTCATCCACTGTGCACGAGACGAGCGTACCCGCGTTGGCGCTGACCTGCCGCTGCGCGATGCCGCACACATCATGGTGACCTGCTCGAAATGCTTGTGCCGCAGCGATCGCGCCTTGATCAGCGGCACTACGCGCCCGAGCCATGGAGAGCAGTATTCTGGCTCCAGCCGCTAAGGCGATGAGCAGCACTGCAGCCATCAGCACGAGCACTACACCGTTCACCGTGCCAGCCCCCTCGTCACGCTTGGTCAATGAAGACGTGAGGCGTTGGCATATATTGCTGTGATGAACTGCCATAACTTTGCCTTTCCCACATATATCTGCTGTATCTCGCGCTACGCATGCCTACGTTGACTCGGCTTGACCCGGCAATACCACAGCATTGGCTCAGTCATCACTGCTCTGCTCCGGAAGCTTTGCCTTGTACCACTGTGGGCAGCACATGCATGGGATCCGGTACCACCGGGCAACTGACGATTGCGGTCACTTGCCCGGCACTACGCTGCAATGAGACGTCCGCTTCTGTTCCAGCTGCGCGTTTGGCGGCATCACGCGCTTTGCCATCATCTTGGGCGATGATGGCGGTGCGCACTGCAGCAGCCGCAGCATCTTGACAGTTCAAAGAAACCGTGGATGCACGCGTCAGCATGAGCAGCAGCACCGCCATTACCACAACGGCGGGCAATATCACTGCATATTCAGCCGTAACGGCGCCTTCATCCGCCCGCCGGAATTGGGCAAGCAAGGTTGGGTGTTTGTGCAGCCATGATCGAACGTTCGCGGACGTGCCACACGCATTCATCGTGTTTGAGGCTTTAACCGCACGATTGATATACCGCCAAAGTCTTGTTCCCGACTTCCACATGCGCTGCGCTACCATTGCACGCCCCTTATCTTTCCATCCACGCCACGAACTGGCTCAAACCACGCCGAGCGCTTTCTTCACGATTTCCTCAAGCAGCCCTTTTACCATGCCAGATTTCAACAGTGCCACCAGCAACGCACCAAAACCTGTGGCCGCCACGAGCACTATCGCATATTCAGCAGTTGCAGCACCTTCGTCATGTTGTGAGATGGCGGTGCGCATCTTCATATCAAGCGTGCACATGTTGCGTTTTATACGTTCGCTCAGTGCCGCCATATGCCCTGTTGCCTGCTGTACCAGTGCGTTGCCGCCGGAAATTACCTCTATAGCTTGAGTAGTCATGATGGTCTCCTTCAGTGTTCAGTTCAGTATCGTTTCCTTTGATTCTTATGTATCGCCTGTTCTGTGACGATGATTCCAGTGTGCCTTGCCGCGCACGGTTTGCAGATCGTTTTGAAGTAATGTGGTCGAATGGTCGGGGTTATCCACATTTGAGGCGTGTTGCGCTATTACATTGCTCAGTTATGCACATAGTTATCCACGTTTCGCCGATGAGACGCTCTCTCCTCACACGGTGAACGACGCAATCGAGGGAATAACACCAATAAGTATGAATGCAGGAAGAAAGCACAATCCCGTAGGCATCAACAGTTTGACCGATAGTTCAGCAGCGGCCCGCTCGATGTGATGACGGCGGCTTGCATCCATCTGCTCCACAGCACTCTCCAAACGACCAATAGGAGACGCCCCATGCACCCACGCGTCTTCCAATGCGTCACGCAGCACTGCCACATCCTTACCGGCAGCAACAACCTCCGAGTCGCCTTGCCTTGCGGCAACCCATGCATCACGCCAATTCAACCCTTGCAACAACGCTGTGGAGACGCTGCGCAACGATGCGCCAAAGGCTCCACCTGCCAGCGTTCCGACCACAGCCAGCGAGCGCGGAATCGAAACTCCCGAACTCAACGCAACCGACATCATACGCAACACCACCGTGAGCGAAGGAGCAGACCGTTTTACCTGCGCTCTCACTAGGCGTACAGTTGTGAGCTTTGGCCTTGCCCGCCACAACGCCCACAAGAAACCGGCAGCCAAAGCCGCCCATACCGTACTGTTCATCGTTCCCTTCTTCCTCGCATGAGCAATATTGTGTACGCAATGTCTGCTCAACCACTGAATTATCAGCGTCACTCCATAGCGTCGGCAACGCCCGACATCAGCGAGCGCATCCACAGCAATCCACCCGCATAAGCCAATAAGCCGAACACCAGGCACACTCTTCCGGCGGCAGCACCAAGCAGGAACGGCACTGGATTGGTTCCCAGAAACTGGCCAAGCAGCAGCGTACCCACTGGTAGCGCAGTAAGCAGTTTTACCGTAGATTTGGGCACGGCGAAGGCATTGCTCACTTGATCATCAAACAATCTCATACGCCGATACGAGTCCGCTACCGCATCGAGACAATGCGAAGCTTCACATCCCAAGCTTTCGCTAAACAGGCAAGCCATATGGAGTTCTGCAGCCATCTGACTTACTTGCTGCTCCGTCTCACCTGGACCGGCACGGTCATGCAGCATGCCGCGCAGTCGGGAAACATTGGGCAGCACTGGCGTAGAGCTGATACGATGCTCTCCGTCAAATCCAGTGAACGCACTGGTAAGCGCCCCTCCGGAACGCACATGGCCACGAACCGCATCGATGACTGAAAGTATACCTGCCGAGTCCGTTGGCCGGCCGCGCTTCACACGCCACACACCTGTTCCCATCCTTGCACGACGCGCTCGCAACCTCATTGCCAGTGGCACTCCCCCGGCAAAGCGCAACACCACTGCGGCAAAACAGCACCATGCCGCCCAAGCCGCACTATTCATCGCCCACCCCTCTCCAGCCGAGTTCGCACATTCCAGCAAACTCCACTCATCCCCGCCCTGTACATCATCGGCTCCCCTCCTCGATTGCCCATCGGCGGGCAAATTGATCCCATTTTGAGCCGGCCGAAGCCCGACCGTCCCCATTCCACTGCGCCACGACTCGCCCATACAACCTGTCACCTTCGGCCTGCAGCACGCCAATCTGCGCGATACGCCGTTGCCCGAATACACGTTCCATATGCAATATCACGTCGAACGCATCGGCTGCCAGCACGGTGAGCGCCCGCCGATCCAAACCTGCCAGCAAACCCAATGCAAGCAAACGCGAGGGCACCCTGACCACACTGTCCGCGTGCACGGTAACCATGCCGCCATGATGCCCCGAGTTGAAGGCACGCAACAGATCCGCGATCTCTTCGCCTCGGCATTCCCCAAGCACCACACGGTCTGGCCTCATGCGCAGCGTGGCCTTGACCAGTTCCGACAATCCCACAGCTCCCTTCCCCTCCACGTTGGCCTCGCGCGACACCAGCGACACATAATTGCCGCGCCCCACATCTCCCAGCTCACGCACTTCCTCCACGCTCACCAAACGCTCGCTCGAATCGCACTGCCTCAACATCGCTTTGAGCAGAGTCGTTTTCCCTGTGCCGGTACCACCCGAGATGAGCACGGTGGCATGGCGGGCCACCAGTCCTTTAAGCACGGGAAACCATTGAGGCGGAAACATGCCTCGCAACCCCAGGTTGCTCAGTCTTGGCACGGTGCGGCTGGGAAAACGGATGGACAGAGTAGCGCCCTGCGGCACCAGTGGAGCGATAACAGCGTGCACCCTCACCCCACGCTCATCGGCAATCGGACAAGCATCATCGAGTCTGCGCCCCAGTTGAGCGCACAGCTGCGTGGCATATTCGCGCACCGTCTGCGGCGAACGGAAGGGGATCGGAGGCTGATACTCGCGCATTCCGTCGCCACTGTCCACCCACACGCGCCCATCACAGGTAACGGCGATGTCGGTGACCTCCTCACGCTGGGCCAGCTGCTCCAATGGACCAAACATCATGGTTCATCACCTGCCCTCAACTGTTCCTCCACACAGTCCGCCAGTTGCCGCATGGCAGTCTTGGCACCTTTGGGAACACTTTGCAGCCCCAGCCCCTCTAGCAAGTCTCCGGTACTTTTGACATCTGGCCTGACCGGACCGACTACCTCCCGTTCCAAAAATTCCGAGGCATCCAAGCAGGAGACCACACCCCGACCACGCAATGTGCCACGCGGTTCAACGCCCAGCACAGCCAGAGCCGGCAACCGCTCCCCGTCCGCATCCTTGGCATCGGGCCATGAACCCGAGCCAGACTCTCGCGCTGCCGAAAGGCCGAGCAGGATACGCGCCCGGTTAGCTCCCAGCACCGAAAGTTCCGTCACCACCACACGTGGCGAACGCGCCAGCTCTGGAATGTCCGCCTCCAGCAACCCCGTGCCAGCATCCACAATCACCACGTCCACAGTGCGCGACAAGGCCTGCAATACGGCTTGCACGTTCCACCATTCGGGCGCTTCACCCTCCCACGGGCTGAACGACAGCACTGCGATGCCTTCCCATTGCGGGAGCTGACGCACCAGCACTGAACCGGAAACCTGCCCCAGAGGAAGATCTATGCCACCGAAACGCAAGCCTTCGTCATTTTCCAGCCCAAGCAGCACGTCGAGACCGCCTTTGCGGAAATCGGCATCCACCAGTGCACATCGTCTGCCACGTCTGCTCATCTCCAACGCAAGCATGGCGCAAGAGGTGCTCAGACCAACCCCTCCACTGGCACTTTCCATCACCACCACGTTGCGCAGGCACCCAGTGTCACTCGATGCAAGAGGCTTGGCTCCCACACTTGGCCGACTTCTCTGGTAAGGTTTCGCGCGCGCTCGAGGCTGTATTTCCCCGCGCTGCGGCTGGAAACTCGGAGCCGCGCGCGCTAAAGGCTCCGACCCCAGATACTGCGTCCCTTCATCTTCATCAGAAAAGGAATGCTGCGACACCGCCGCAGGCAGGGGATGCGGCCCGGCCTGTGGGCGTGGCGGCAAAGCACCCGTCTCATCGGTCTGCTCGTGCACCTTCCGCGCGTAGGAACGGCGAGGCGTGTATGGCTGTTGCTGTGTGTGTTGTTCAATGTTCATGCCCTCTATTGAACGGCATATCGAGCAGTTGGAACAGCAAAAACAATGAATGTGGACGAATGGTCGGGGTTATCCACATTTGAGGCGTGTCGCGGGGCAACACCGACCCGCGAACAGCCTTAAACGTACGCAAACACCTGCAGTCCCGCCAGTATCACAGAGATTTTACCGCGCCGGCGCCTCCTGCAAATCCTGCGGCTCCTGCGATTCTTTCGGCTCCTGCGCGTCGAAAATCCGCTCCCACACCTGCACCCCGGCCATGTCCGCGGCACGATACTGCGCGGAAAGCGTCTCCCAACGTTCCATAAGCGCCTTTGCCAGACGCACGCCGTCCTTCATCTGCCTACGGAACAAATCACTGTCGCGCTTCACCCAAGCCACAGAATTGCCGTCGGGAGAGGTCACCACAGCCGAATCCACGCCGGTATATGACTGCCACACCGTACGCTCGGCCGGTATTGCCACGTCGGGACGCACAGCACGCACACCGCTGCGCTTGCTGGCCAAAGCCTCACCGAGCGCCGCCACACGAGACAGTCCTGCAGCAGCATGCCCGGCAACCTGCACCCCGTCACCGAGCTCTCGCGCAGGTTCAGGGAAATCAGCGGCATCCGCATGCAAATCAGTGTCGGCAAAACCCTGACGAGCCTGCCGCACCTCGTCCAACTTGCCCGGCATGGACGAGACGACATATTGAGGTCCGCGCAGCACATCCTGCAAGGCCATGTGCCGCAGTTTCACCCCAGAATAGATGAACTTCAACCCCAGTTCGGCATCGCCGTACACCATGTCGTACGCAAAGCGCGGGTTGGGCTTGGGAGAATGCAGCAGCGCGCAAATCCACCGGTTGCGCTGAGTGAAATACTCCTCCCACGTGCGCCCGGGGTCCTTGTCATGCCAAGCCTGATGCCAGACAGCCACCCCCGGCAGACTCACCGTGGGGAACCCGTGCTCGCGAGCGCGCAACGCATATTCCATGTCGTCGAACTTGATGAACACCGGCAGCGACAGCCCGATCTCGCGCATCACCTGCACGGGAATGAGGCACATCCACCACCCGTTGAAATCAGCGCCGGCACGGGCATGGAGCGAGGGAGTGTCGCGCAGCGGGAACGCAGCGAAATCATGGTTGTAGCTGCGGCCACGGCTCGGTTTCATCCAGTAGCGCGAAGGGTCGAGGCGCTCACCCTGCGTGTAGAGCACCGTACGGTTGTCAAGGTGGAACATGCCACCACCCACGATGGTCGGCTTGCGCGTGTAGTCCGCAAATTGCAGGGCGCGCAGTATGGATTCCGGCTCGCTGATGGCATCGTCGTCGAGCAGCAGCGTGTAGGCGCTGGAACCGGCCTTGAGCGTCTCGAACATACCGCGAGAGAAGCCTGCCGAACCACCCATGTTGCTCTGCCGGATGTAGGTGAGCTTGTTCCCCAGTTCACCAGCCAGCGGCTCGAAACCGGGCTGCGCTTCCACCAAGTCGGTGCCTTGGTCGACGCAATATATGGTGTCGAGTCGCTGCAACAGTTCAGGCTCGCTGCGCATGGCTTCAAGCTGGTTCATGCAGTAGGTCGGCCGGTTGAACGTAGTGATGGCGATAGACAGGGTGGAGGGCTTGGGTGCGGTGCGCTCCGCCTCGGGCACACTCCAGGCGGCATCGGCGACGGTGAGCACGGAACCGCGGCCGGCTTTGGCATCGAACCAGAAGTAGCCGCCGTCGATGAGGTTCGTCATCGGCAGTATGACTTCAATATCGCGGTACTCGCCGTCTAAGTCGTGTGCCTTGGACCTATCAGTGGCGCTTGGGGATCCCTGAGAAGACCGAGCGGCACTATTCGCGGCAGCCACAGCAGCAGCTTCAGTGTCGACTCTCTCCTCGCGACGGGCAGCACCGCTGGCATGCCTGCCAACTGCACCCCCCTCCAAACCGGAGCCGCAGACGAGTTTCTCCACCGGAGAGAACAGGCCTCGACCGGTCGATTTGAACAGTGTGATTTCCCCGTTGCCCTTGACCCGCGCCGAGAAGCGGACGCTGGTTACCTGAGTCCAGTGCTTCCAATAGGAGGCTGGGAATGCATTGAAATACGTGCACAGCGAGATGTGCGCTCCGGGGGCGAGCGTGAGCGATGTGCGTGAGTTAATGGTGACCTGCTCGTCAACAGGCCGTTGGCCGGTCTCGGCCGCCGACCCGGTGACCCCTTGCGCCACCAAGCGAGAGAAGTCGTCTTGGCCCATATTCGTAAAGTCGAGCCGCTGCATCTTCAACCGCGGGTCGATGGCCGTCTCGGACAGCTTCGGCCGAGTCCACTGCGCGGCATAGAGCGGCAGTGTGGCATCCTGATCGCGCACCGGGTAGACGACGCGGCTGGCAACGGTCCAAGCGTTACGAGAAATAGTCATAGTGTCAGTATATCCACAGGGCAGAGCGGAACGAAACATCGCAGGACAGAGCGAAGCCAAGACAGACAATCACACCGGCAGCCGCAGAGCTCGATCCCAGACGAGCGTACTGAAGCACCGGTATACTGATGTGCATGGCTGAAACGGCGAATACAGACGCAAATGCACCCCTGCGCGGCGAGGGGACGTGGAACACGGTGAGTCGAGTGGTGTTCCCGGGCGACGACGCCGACACCATCATGCCGCTCTATGCTCTGCGCTGGACGCGACCCACCTCCGGCGCCGAACTGTTCGACAGCGTTGAAGCGTTGCACAGTGCCGGTCTTGCCGGGATGAATCGAACCGAATTGGGTGAGCTGGCACGCAATCTGCCTGCGGGTAACGCCAGCAGTAACGACGACGCTACGCTGGGTGGGGCGCTCGCCGAACGCACACGCACCGCCGTCACGCTTGCCCCTGGCGCACATGTCTCGTTCTGCACGTATTTCAACGCTTTTCCCGCTTCGTACTGGCAGCGTTGGACGGACGCGCGCACGGTACGATTTACGGCTCAGGTTTTGGGTGAGGGCAGTGTGACGCTGTTCCGCTCCACCGCGCGCGGGTTGGCCGAGCAGGTGCAGCAGGTTCGCGTGGGCGGATCTGACCATGTTTCTGACAATAATCTTGAACTTCATCAAGCACCGCACCCCCCGCAAACCGCACGCATCAGCGTGGACATTCCGCTGAGCGGCATGCTGGACGGCGGCTACTTATGGTTCGACGCCGCCGCGCAATCCAGCCACCGTTTGGAAATACGAGACGCGGCGTGGCAGGTTCCAGCAGCACAACAGGCTCCCACAGCACACAACCACACCGCAACGGGCCGTGTCTCCATAGCCATCACCACATTCAATCGTCCCTCATACTGCCTGCGCCAGTTGCAAACCATCGCCGCCGAGCCGGCGTTGCGCGAGCGCCTCGACACCATCTACTGCGTCGACCAAGGCACCGATTTGGTGTCCGACCAGCCCGGATTCACCGATGTTGAGCACGAACTGGGCACCCAACTCACCTATCTGCAGCAGCGTAATATCGGCGGTTCTGGAGGGTTTGCACGCGGCATGCTTGAATCGGTCGAGGCCGGCAGCAGCGATTACACGATTCTGCTGGACGACGACGCGATTACCGAGCCCGAGTCGCTACTGCGCGCAGCCCGGTTTGAGGATTATGCAAGGCGCCCCGTGCTGGTGGGCGGCGGCATGTTCCATCTCGACAACCGCACCATGCTGCACGTGCAAGGCGAACGGTTCGACCGCTCCTCCGTACAGGCCGCCCCTCCTGCGGGCGCCGCATACAATCACGATTTCGCGCGCTCCGCACTGCGCGACTCTCCAAGCCTGCACCGCCGTTTTGACTGCGATTACAACGGATGGTGGATGTGCCTCATCCCCAATTCGGTGATTGCCGAGATCGGTTTGCCCATGCCGTTGTTCATCAAGTATGACGACGTGGAATATGGCCTGCGCGCCAAAGAGCACGGGTACCCCACAGTCGGACTGCCCGGCGTGGCCGTCTGGCATCAAGGCTGGCACGACAAGGACGTATCGCGCACGTGGGAGGAGTATTTCACGCAGCGTAACCGTTGGATTTGCGCGCTGATGCACTTCCCGGCGGCAGGCGCGCGCACCACGTTCCGGCTAGTGTACGAGGACGCTCATTTGGGCGTCAAGCTGCTGTACTCAGGCATGAAGCTGTACCATATGGCGCTGCGCGACGTGATGCGCGGGCCGGAGTACATTGTGCAGACGCTGCCCACCAAGCTCGCCGAGGTGCGCGAGGCCAGGCAAGGATTTGCGGATTCTACCGTGCATCGGGTCGATGAGATTGGTGCCGGCGGCAGTGCACAGGCCGGTGGCGCACAGACTGGTGCTGCACAGGTCGATTCCAGCAGCAACAGCGATATCACCTCCGCAATCACACAGAATGCCGTCAGCACACAGCACGTCGCCGGCACCGCCAGCAGCACAGCGCGCCACGGCAGCAACTCCAATTCTGCCGTCCCGGCGGCTGCCTCCAGGTTCGCAGCAAACCAGCCTCCCATGGCTCGCAGCACATTCCGGAAGAACGCCGCCAAAGCCGTGGTGCAGGCCGTGCTGGCCGGGGCAAAGCAGGATGGTAGGCGCGACCGCGAACCCCAAGTGGAGATGGCGGCAAAGGATGCAGTCTGGCCCTCGTTCTCGTCCGTCAGTTCTGCGCTGGTCACCACCAACGATGGCGACGGCGCGGTGTGGATGCGGCGCGACAGTGCACTGTACCGTCGCAATCTGCGCGAAGGTCTGCGCATGGCTCGCACTCTTACAAACCATTGGGATGAACTGGCACAACGCTACCGTTCCAGCAATATCTGGAGTTTCGAAACGTGGCACGGCATCTTCGGCGAAATACGGTAGCCGCTTGGGCGCGGCCGGCTAGGTGCACAGACGACAGGTGACCAGTCGCAACTAGGCGTCTGCTCAACTAAACGCACGGCCGGGTAGGTGACCAGTCGAGCGCACAGTCGCCCAGACCAACACGTGGTGTCATTGGTCGCAGAACAGCAAACTTCTTCCCATCAGCGTCTCATCTACTTCTCTTTTGCCTGTAAAAGCAAAAAAGAAGCAAATGGCAGGCAAAAGAGATTTCGTTGCAATTCCAACGATTCCCCACATAGCGAGACCCGAAATCACACTACCAAGCAAATGGCGTACAAAAGAACGTCGAAAGGAATCACAAACTCCTCAAACACGAACTTGCCTCACGCCCATATCGGCACATAACGCGCGTAACGACGCCCGGCATCAGGGTCAGCAAGCTTGATAACATTACGTTCCAAACACTCCTTAATAACACGCGAAACCTGAGATGACGCGCTTGCCGGCAACCCAAAACGTTTACGCAACGAACCATTAGTCATAGGCTGTCGCTGGACATACTGCACACACGCATGCCAATACGCCGCGTCCACTCTCTGCTGCGGCGTAAGATTTTTGAACTCGGTTTTCTGCAATAAAATAACACGCACATTGTCGCCCGGTTCTTCAACTTCGGGCGCTGGCATAAGCGCCTGTTCACAAGAAAGTACCACCTTGTCCCAGCCAGAACCAGCTTCCTCACACAGCCCTAAACGGCGAGCCAGCGCCGCCAACCGTTCATTACGCGAGTGTGGCGGATCATTAATCAGGCGCGAAAGATCCACAAGAGAACGCCCCGGGTTAGTAAATTCGATACGCCCTTCGAAAATATTGATGATGGGCCCAGTACCCGTGATGGAAAAATCCTGGTGAATGAGCATGTTGGCACATAGCTCACGGACAGCGAGCGGCGGAAAAGTGCATACCGTCCGGCGAACAGCACCTTCGATACGCTCCTCTTGCGGTAGCAGCGCCTCGATATAGCCCAGCATCTCATCCAACTGAGCATAGCCTCCAGTGAATGTCTTGCTGCGTGAGAGCGAGATTGGAGATGCACCCTCGTATTTGATGACACGTAGCGCCTTACGAGAAACCGTAGGAAAATCATCCAAGTCATTGGCAAACATAAGCGCACCCAGATTGGTGATAGCGTAGGTGCCGTCGTCGTTGGACACCACGATTTGCTCACGTTCGAAGTTATGTAACATCTGCGCGGTTGAAGCGTCGTCAGGAAGCCCAAAACCTCGCTTGTAACTCGTTACGTTCAGCCGCCGCATCACCGTCTCAGCACTCAACCCCACAGCCGCATATTGCAACTCAAAGACTTCTGCGCGCGTGCGGCGCCAGAGTTCTTCCTCACGTTTGGAGCCATGTTTGAGTTCCTGCGTGGATGTGCCAGTGCGGACATACGCCAGACCACGCCACAGCACAGGACGGTACTGCGCAGGCCAAATGCGCAGCACAACCACAGCAGCCCCGTCAATTTCGGTACGGTCGAAGGTGAAATTGGCGTTGTCAGAAAGATGCTGTCGCAGCCATAGTTCCAACTCCTGATTGCCGTAGAACGTGGCTTTCGGATCAAAGTTCGTACCAACGATGGCGTGTGAAGCATCGTCAATTCCCCAGATTTTGTAAGCATGCGCATGGGCCAGAAGCGCAGCAGAGTTGGCAAGGGCAGAGATGTCTCTGCCGATGCGATCGGGGTCGGTATTGCTGCGTTTGAACTCTAGGCATTCACTTTCAGTGCTGTTCGCAGCAAGGGCGCGCACTAAATTTTCGAGATTGTCCTGCATGAGTTCACCCCGTTTCTGTTGGTGGACACGCTTGTCTTGCACCGCTTGGTTCCGCTAGTCGCAATACACAAGCTCCACCCATCATACCTTCTTTTGATTATAAAAGCAAAAGAGAAGCAAATGGCAGGCAAAAGAGATTTCCGTTGCAATTCCAACGATTCTGCACATCTAGAAGACCAAAATCACGCTACCAAGCAAATGGCGTGCAAAAGAAACAAAGTAGAGCGCATGCGCCACATTTAGTTCCTATAGCCCTTTAGCCCTATAGCCCCAATTCAGATTAAATATATGGTGTGTCGTTTGTTGACTCCTCATTACAGTTCCGCTAGACTCATTACTAAATGCACGAGGGTTGATCTGCTTAAGAAATTGAGCATGATCCCCACGAGAGGAGCGCTTGCAGATTCTGTAAGCGCTCTTTTCATACCGCCGCGAGATGAGAAGGTTCAATGCAAGTCAAGGATAAAACTTGGGTTATGTAGCAAAACGTGGGCTTTATGAGGTGTCTTTACCCTTGCGTGAGTGGGTGTGAGGGAGTGAACTTAAGGGTTAAGTAGCAAAACCATTAATCACACCAGGCGCTTTTACTCCCACAAGATCAAACACCTGACATAAAGCCCACGTCTGCTTCATAAGACAAAAATAAACCCAAGAACCGCTATTTTCCGCTGTTCTTGGGTAATCTGTGGAGCTAGCCGGGTTCGAACCGGCGACCCTCTGCTTGCAAAGCAGATGCGCTACCAGCTGCGCCATAGCCCCGTTGTGCACTGTTCCAAGGCGTACTCACCAATGTCATGAGCTGAACTTGGAACTTGCGTGGGCCCGGAAGGACTTGAACCTTCGACCTCATCCTTATCAGGGATGCGCTCTAACCAGCTGAGCTACGGGCCCAATCGCACGAAAACGTACAAGAGAACAGTGTAGCAGCCAGCAGCGAAGAGTCAACCAGTGCGTGTTGTCGCGTGTCGCGGCCATATGACGGGCAGTACCGCGCCGCAGCAATACCCACGCATTGGCCCGATCAGCCGATGCTATTCCCGCGCACCCATCTCGGCAGCATGAAGAAAGCACACCCCCAGTCCCACATCCTGCGTATATCTGCATAGCTGCGACAGAACCCGCGCATTGACTTAGCAACGCATGGCACGTCACCAGACAGGATTGCAGTTGCCACGCACCAGAACAGCAGTACCAGCGCACGTTAGCGCACCACGGCACCTTGACGGGCGTTCCACCAACGCAATCGCATTTCACCATCCAAGTCACCAACGCGCGAGACAATACCGTTATGCACCGGAACTCAGCCCATGTTCAGCAAGCCGCCCGCACCACACGCACAACGCATGCCGCACGCACCGCGCGCGTGATATCGCGCTCAACGCTCATTGTGGATGGACTGAACGTACAGGTGACCCGCAAGACCATGAAAAGTATGGTACTGCGCGTACGCCCGCTGCCCAACAGCACAGAGCAAGCACCCATACCAGCGCAGCACAGCAGCGCAGAGCACAGCATCAACAACGAGATGCACTTTCAAATCGAGGTGAGCGCCCCGGCTCGAGCAAGCGACGAAGCCATCATCTCGTTCGTTCGCTCCCGCAAGCCGTGGATCGAACGACAGCTGGAGCGTTTGCGCGAGACGAGCGAACAGCCATCATCCAACGCTGCCTCGCCGAATTTTGAGTGGACCGACGAACGTCTGACGCAAGCGCGAGCAAATCTCACGGCACAACTACCCGACCTGCTGCGACGATGGGAACCGGTGGTAGGCCGCGCGCCCTCGCATATAACCTTGCGACTGATGCGTTCGCGTTGGGGATCTTGCACCCCTGCCACGGGCCGTATTCGGCTCAGCCTGCAGCTGGGGCTGATGGATCCGAAATTCCTGGAATATGTGCTGGTGCACGAGCTGACGCACCTATGGGAGCGCGGCCACGGAGAGGCATTCCAGCACCGCATGGACTCCTATCTACCGAACTGGCGCAAGCTGCGCGCCGAACTCAACCGCGAGGGGCGATAGGGGCTAACCCAGCCGCCCCTACGCGCCCAGCCGGCGCTTGTACCAGTTCAGACCCAACGCCATGCCACCGAACGCCAGCGCAATCGCCAGGCCGATCAGCGCGCCCTTGCCGCCGGACATGGGCAGCGCAGCCACACCGAGAAGAGGGTCGGCGTCGTAGGTGTAGGTGAAGGCGTACGCGGGCTGTGGTCGTTGGGCGGAGGTGCCGCCCAACGAAATGGAGTCCACGCTCACTTGTACCGTACCGGTCTGCGTGCTGGCAGGCACGTCCACCGTCCACACCTGTTTGCTCATATCCCACTCGATTTCGGCGGCTTGCTGAGTGCCGTCCGCCGTGGTGAACGTCGTCTTGTCCGAAACGTTGTAGAACCTGGGCGCACTGGCGATTGGCGTGGCGCTTGTGGTGTCCGCAGCAGACCCGAGACTGTCGTTGCCCAAGGCACCGGAGTCTCTGCTGCCCCACACCCACAGGTTGTCCTGCACGTCGCGCGCATACGAGGAGCTGCCGCCTTCGTCGATGTCCGCGACGGTCAACGGGGTGCCGTCCTCGAACTTGATTTCGTTGGGCCAAGAGACCGAAGCCGCCGCGCTGCTGCCCAAACCAAGCTGGCCCTGGCTGTTGTCGCCCCAGGCCCACACGTGGCCGGCTGAGTCGAGCGCCAGGGTGGAGCCGTAGCGGGAGCTGACTTTGGTGAAGGTACCGGCCTGTACGAACTTGGGCGCGTATTGGTCGACGTCGGTGCCGTCGCCAAGCCCTCCGGCCATGTTCGCATCGTAGGCCGCTCGGGTCGGGCTGTTGACCGTACCGGAGTTGCGGCCCCACGCCCACACGTTGCCGGAGGAGTCGATGGCGAAGGCGGAGTGATGCCCGGCGCTCACCTGCGTGAACTTCACACCGGTGGGAAGCGTGGCGTTCACCATCACCGGCACGTTGCTGGAGGCGGCGGAGCCAGCCCCCGTGCCCAGCTGGCCGTGGCCGTTGCTGCCCCAGGTGTAGACGTTGCCATCGTCGCCGAGCGCCATGGCAAAGTTGGCTCCGGCACTGACCTGCGTGAACTTCACCCCGGCGGGGAGCGTCACTGCCACCGGCTGGTTGCTGGAGACGGTGGTGCCGTTGCCGAGCGTGCCCGAACCGCCTTCTGGCGAGCCTGCTTGGTTGCTGTTGTTGCCCCACGCGTAGGTCAGGCCGTCGTCGCCGATGGCTAGGACGAACGTGTTGTTGCTGTCCGCGTCGGTCGACATGCTCACCTGCGTGAAGTGGGCGCCGCTGGCTGGCGCGGGCACAACGGTGGGCGTTTGGAGGTGGGTGCCGGTCTGCCCGGTGCCGAGCCATGCATCCGTCCCCACGCGCGAGTTCTCGCCCCACGTGTAGGTGTTGCCGTCCGAGCCTATGGCCACGGCGCTGGATCGCCCGGCGCTGATCTGCGTGAACTTCACCCCGTCCGGGTTGATCTTGCCGCTTGGCGAACCGGCGCCGGCCACCTTGTCGGTGCCTAGCTGTTGGTCGTTGTTGTTGCCCCACGAGTAGGTGTCACCGTTGGTGGCTTGGGCGAACGCGAAGTGGTCGTTGCCGGCGTTCACGCTCAGCACCTTGGAGCTCAACGGCATGGTGATATCCATGGTTTTGCCGCCGGCGAGCGGCCCATGGGTCGCGTTCACCGAGTAAGCACCGTAGTGCGCCTCGAGAGCGATGTTCTTGGTCACCGCAGTGGTGAACGTGTACGGTGTGGAAGCTCCACTTTCGTACCACCCGGTAAACGCTTGCTGCCCGGTGGGCGGCGCGGGGTCGGCCGGCCAGGTGGCCTTGTCGCCCTTGCTCACCGATTGGTTCGGCGGAGCTGCGCTAGTGCTGTCCTTCACGTCGAAGCTCACGGTATACACGGGGTTTACCGGATCGTACGTGTATTGGAACCGGTAGTCAGGCTGCGCGTTGTTGCCGCCCAAGACGATATCGCCTATGTTCACGCTCACTGGCCCCGCTGCAGCACCGGCCGGTACAATCGCTCTCCAGACCTGTTTCTCGGTGTCCCATATCTCGCCCTCGGAAAGGTGCTGGGCATCGCCAAAGCTCATGCTTCCCTGAGGCAGGGTGTAGAACGACGGTGAGATTATCTTCGGCGTATCGTAGAGGGCCGGATCACCCACGGCAGTGGAGAATGCGCGTCCGTATTCCTCGTATCCCCAGCCCCAAGCCTTGCCCTTTCCATCCACGGCGTACGAAGCGAACCGGGCTGCGCTGACCGAGGTTGCGGTCAAAGCGGACCCGTCTGCAAGCTTGACCTGCGTGGGCGTGGTGACCGAAGTTCCCACACTGTGGCCCAAGCCGAGCTGATTCTTGCTGTTGTAGCCCCACGACCAGATATGACCGGCCGAGTCAAGCGCCAACGTGGAACCGAAGCTCGAACTCACTTGGGTGATGGGACCGTTAATGTTCACCTTGACCGGGCTGCGCTGATCGGTGGCGGTGCCGTCGCCGAGCATGCCCGTTGCGTCGATGTCATCTCTGTGAGACTCATTGCCGTCTACGTCGTACTTGATGGTGCCTGAGTTGCGGCCCCACGCCCATAGGTTACCAGCCGAGTCAATGGCGAAGGCAGACTGGTAGCCAGCACTGACCTGCTTGAACGTCGTAGCGCCGGTATCGACCATCACCGGCACATTGCTGTAAGCCACGGTGGTGCCGTAGCCGAGCTGTCCGTTGCCGTTGCTGCCCCAGGTGTAGATATGGCCATCATCACCCAACGCCATAGCGAAATTGCCACCAGCGCTCACCTGCGTGAACTTCACCCCTGCAGGAATACTCACCTTCACTGCAGTAGCGCTGTTGGCGATTGTGCCGTTGCCCAGCGTGCCAACGCCGCCGGCCTCGTCGGCAGCCGCGGCCTGATTGTTGTTGTTTCCCCAAGCATAGGTATTGCCGTCCGAACCGATAGCCAAGACGAACTCGTTCGCCAAGGCCCACGGCTTAGCCGCGCTTATCTGTGTGAAGGTAACTCCGGCGGGCTTCACAACCTTAGTGGCCGTTTTGACGTACGTTTCATTACTGCCGACGTTGAGCAATGGTAGCGACCCTTGCCAGCTGTTGATGCCCCAAGCATAGGCGTTGCCGTCCGAACCGATAGCCACCGCACCTCTGCCCAATGTCGAGATTTGCGTGAACTTCACCCCATCGGGGTTGATTTTGCCCTGAGGGTACTCTCCACCAGCTGTATTGCCCGTGCCAAGGTCATAGTGGCCATTCGCGCCCCAACCGTAAGTGTCGCCATTGGCGGCTTGTCCGAAGGCGAACGAGTCGCGTCCGCCTTCCACCTTCATCAGCTTGCTGCTCAACGGCATGGTGATGCTCACGGTGTTGCCGCCGGTCACCGGGCCGCGCTTCGGAGACACCTCGTAGGAGCCGTACTTGGCCTGGAGTTTGACGTTGCCGGTCACCGGCTTGTCGAACATGTAGGGCGTGGAGCTGCTGGCCTCGTACCAGCCGGTAAACGCCTGCTGACCGGAGGGCGGAGTGGGGTCGTCGGCCGGCCACTGCGCCAGTTTGCCCTTGGTCACCGATTGGCTAGGCGGGGCTGCGCTGGTGCTGCCGGCCACGTCGAAACTCACGGTGTACACCGGGTCAACCGGGTCATAGGTGTAGGTGAACGTGTAATTGGGCTGGTAATGAATGGTGGCTATCGCAATATATTGCATCTCCACAGTCACCGGGCCGGGCCCTGCGGAAGCGGCGCTCGGCACACGCAGCGTCCACAACTGAGCATCCGCGTCCCACGCACTGCTTGAGGCCGTCCGCTGCTTGGTGCCGAAGTATATGGTATTGGCATCAATACGATAGAAAGGCTGGGAGCAGAGCACCGGCGTGGGCTGTGTGGCACCGCCCTTGTCTTTGGTGGACGTTGTGCCGAGCTGCTGGAACTCCCGGTCGCCCCAACCCCACAAATTGTTCTGCGAATCCAGCGCGTAGGAGAAGAAACCGCTTGACTCGACCCGGGTGGCGGTCAGTTCCCTGCCGTCAAGGAACTTGACCTGCGTGGGCGTGCCCACGGCCTGAGGGGAACTATAGGTCAGGCCCAGCTGGTTGCGGCCGTTGGCACCCCAAGCCCACACGTGGCCAGACTTGTCGAGCGCGAAGGTGGAACCGTACTTGGAACTCACCTGGGCAATGGGCACGTTCAGCTTCACCTTGACCGGCTTGCTCTGGTCAACGGTGGTGCCGTCGCCCAGAGCACCGGTCATATTCGCGTCTCCCGAATGCAGATAATTGTAGGCCACTGTGCCGGAGTTGCGGCCCCAAGCCCACACGGCACCAGTCGAGTCGATGGCAAAAGCGGAATTGTGCCCCGCCTCGATGTCATTGAACGTGACGCCGGGAGCGTCCACCATCACCGGCACGTTGCTGTACGCCGCGGTGCTGCCGTTGCCCAGCTGCCCGTTGGTGTTGGTGCCCCACGTGTAGACATGGCCGTCGTTGCCGAGCGCCATGGCGAAGTTGGCTCCGGCGGAGAGCTTCGTGAACTTCACTCCCGCCGGCTGCTGCACCTTCACTGCGGTGGCGCTGTTGGCGATCGTGCCGTCACCCAGCGTGCCCACGCCACCTTCGTCGCTGCTGGCGGCAGTGCCACCCTGATTGTTGTTATTGCCCCAGGCGTATGTCTGCCCGTCGTCTCCCAACGCCAGCACGAACACGTTCTGCCCCCAGCGCGGGTTGGCCATGCTCACCTGCGTGAACTTCACCCCAGCGGGCGCGACCACCTTGGTGGGGCTGGCCACGTTGTTGGCGGTGCTGCCAACATTGAGAATGGGCACGGTATTGGCCGTGGTTGGCTGATTGAACCCCCACGCGTAGGCGTTGCCGTCCGAGCCCAAGGCGATGGCCGCATATGATTCGCTGCTGATCTGCGTGAACTTCACCCCGTCAGGGTTGATTTTTCCTTGCAGACCGTTCGAGCTGTTTTTCCCGTCACCGTACTGGTATCCGTCACCACTGCCCCACACATACGTGTCGCCGTTCGTGGCCTGGGCGTAGGTGACGTTGTGCGTATTCGCACTCACGCTCGTAATCTTGGAGCTCAGCGGCATGGTGATGCTCATGGTGTTGCCGCCGGTCACCGGGCCGTGGGTCGGGTCGACCGTGTAGGTGCCGTAGTGGGCTTTGAGCTGGATGTTGCCGGTGACGGGCTTGTCGAACGAATAGAGCGTGTTGGAACCGTCCAAGTACCAGCCGGTGAATATCTGCTTGCCGGCGGGCGGAGCCGGGTCGGCGGGCCACTGCGCCTTGTCGCCCTTGAGCACGGTCTGGTCGGCGGGCGCTGCGCTGGAACTGCCGGCCACGTCGAAGCTCACCGTGAAGGAGAGCGGCGCTGCGATATAGGTGTAGTCGAACGTCACCGGGGTTTGGGTGGCGCCGTTGGCGATCTTCCAGTCGATGGTGACGGTGGTCACGCCAACCGCACCTGCCGGCGTGGTGACGTTCCAGTTGCCGCTGCCCCGGTCCCAGTCGAGCTTCGTGCCTGGTTTGGCCGAAGATCCCGTACCGAAGGAGATACCGGTTACGTTGATCAGAGGCGGGTAGACTGCACTGGGCATCATGGTATCGCCCTTGCCGGCTCCCACACCGCGCTGACTGTGGCTGTCAGCCCCCCAGGAATAGAGGAATTTCCCAGACGAACCCAACGAACTTGCCAGCGCGAACGCAGTGCCGTTGCTGACGGTAACGCTCGAAGGAGAGAACGGCACCATTTGGTTCGCGTTCCCACCGCTGGGAACTTGAACCGGCGTGGGTGTAAGTGTCTGGGTCGTGTTGCTCAGACCGAGCTGACCGGAAGCGTTGGCACCCGTGGCATAGACGGAGGATGCATGGAAGAGGGTGGACCCTTGGCTGCTGCTGATGAACGTGATGCGCTTACCCGACTGAACCGAAACCGGAGTCGGCTGATCCACGGCCGTCCCTGTGCCCAACGTGCCGTCTTGGCTGAAGCTGATGCCAGCGGACGAGACCGTGCCGGAGTTTGCTCCCCAGACATAAGCACCACTGTTGGGAGAGGGAGTAAAACCACTGTTGTAGCCTGCGAAAACGCTCGTGAACTTCAGATTTGCGGGCGTGCTCACTTTCACGGGTACGCTGCTGGAGACGGTGGTGCCGTTGCCCAGCTGGCCGCGTGTGTTCGTACCCCAGGCGTAGACGTTGCTGTCGTTGCCCAAGGCGAGCGCAAAGTTGCCGCCGGCGCTAAGCTGGGTGAGCCGCACGCCTTGCGGCAGCTGCACTTGCACCGGGGTGGCGCTGGAGACGGTGGTGCCGTTGCCCAGCGTGCCCACCCCGCCTTCTTCGCCTGGGGCTGCGGCCTGGTTGTTGTTATTGCCCCACGCATAGGTGTTGCCGTCGTCGCCCAGCGCCAAGGTGAATGAGTTGGCAGGGTTGAGGCTTTGCGATTGGGACACTTGGGTGAACTTCACACCCGCAGGCATCTTTACCGCAGTAGGCACGGTGAGTACGGAATCGGTGGTGCCTGTGCCTAGCCAAGGGGTCTTGCCAGCCGCCGCGTTCGCGCCCCACGCATAGGCCTTGCCGTCCGTGCCGAGTGCGGTGACGCTGCTGGTGCCGGCGCTGAGCTGGGTGAACTTCACACCCGCAGGGGTGGCCACCTTCACCGGTTTGTCTTGGTCGGCGGCGCTCACTGACGAGCCCGCACCCAGCTGCCCGGAGTCGTTGCGCCCCCAAGCGTACGTGTCTCCGTTGGCGGCCCGTGCCACGGTGAACCCGTTGCCGGCGGAGACTTCGAAGAACTTTGAGTCCAAGGGGGTCTTCACGGTTACGGTGGTGCCGCCATGCTCCGAGCCGTATGTTGGGCTGATGGAGAACGGCGCATAGCGGGCCGTCAACGTGGTGGTGGCGTTGATGGGCTGGTCGAAATCATAGGGAACGAAGGAGTTTGGAGCACTCGACCATCCCAGGAACACCTGATCGGCGCTGGGCGGGACGGGGTCGATCCCCGGCCGTATGGCGTGCTCGCCCTGCGCCACAGTCTCGTCTGCAGGTGCGCCGCTGCCTTTGCCAGCATCGAAGTGCACCTGGTAGGTGGGCGAAAGCGTGTATTTGAAAGATTCCTTGTAGCCAAAACTGGGCTGGCTGCGGCCGTCAACCTTGTACGAGAACGAGATCGGCTGCGTGTCGTAACCCAGAGAGATGTTGGTGACCTTGTACGGAGTGGTGTAGCCCACCCAACTATCGGTTCCAGCGTCGTAGGTGAAGCTGTTCACCACGGCACCAGCACTGGTGAGCACGCGGTTGCCTTGTATGGTGATGGGGACGAGCCTGTATTTACCTGGGCGGGAAATACCGTCGTGGATATCCTGCGTGCTGTTGTATTGCTTACCGTAATACAAGTCGCCGGCCTTGCTGACAGCCAGATTGCGGCCAATCGAGGCGAATGTGGTGCCTCCGGGAATGCTCACTTTGCTGGCCGTCAGCTTGATCGCAGGCGCGGTTTGCCCTGCCGGCGGTGTGGGAGCCTCTTCCAAAGCCTCATCGTAAGCACCCCACGTGTAGATGCCGCCTTGGTCGTCGAGCGCCCACAGGGACGCACCAACATAATACCCGTCACTGATCGAGATGTCGGTGATCACGGTGCCGGCGGGGATTGAGGGCCGCACCGACGTGGTCTCGCTAGAAACGGTGCTGCCATCTCCAAGGAATCTGCCGGAATTTGGCCCCCAGTTATATACCTGTCCGTTTGTGGTGAGGACCATGAACATTCTCACTGCGCTACCGTAGGCGAAGTACCTCGTGATGGCTTTCGCGACGGGGCCGGCGCCCGCCGGCATGGCAACCTTGGTCATGTTGAAATCGGGCACGGTTGAGGCAGGAAGCGAAGCGTCGTATACCCACGTATATACATTACCGTTCACATCCACCGCGATGGCAGAACCATCGTGCGCATCAAAACTCTTGAGCTTGGGGTCGCCGGGAGCCACCGAAATCTTGGTGGGCACGTTGGCATACCCGCCCACGTTGCCGTAGCCCAAAGCATTTTTCTGTCCCCACCCCCACAAGTTGCCGTCGGTATCGATGGCGAAGCTGGCATTGGCGGCCACGTCGATGGAGGCGATGGTCACTCCTGCCGGGAACGTGGGATTGACGGGTTTGAGGATGTAGCTGCCGTAGACGGGAATGTCAGCGGACGGTTTATTGCTCATGTCGGTGCCGTTGCCGAGCTCGCCGTGACTGTAGTCCCCCCACATCAACACCTTGCCAGTGGCGTCAAGCACCATACGCGTCGTGTTTTCTCCCGCTATGTCTTTCACCTTGGCATGGTTGGGAAGGTCAACGCACGAGGGCATACTGTTGTTGCCATTCGTGTACACACCATCTCCAGGCAATTTACCCCATGTGTACAGCGTGCCGTCCTCACTGACGGCCATCCCATCTGTCTTGCCTTTCTGCATTGCCCGAACTTTGGTGAACTTCGTGGACTTGGGAATGTGGACGGAGACGCGGGTGCCGCCCAAGTCCGGGCCGGTGGTGGGGTCGACGGTGAGCGCGCAGTCAGCGTTCATCTCTTGGGGCTGCACCCCCCCCCGGCCTTTTTGAGCGGTGTCGGTTTGCGCCTGTGCTTGCGAGATGAGCGTCTGGCTGCCAGGAATGGTCTGGGTGCTGGTCGGTGCCGCTCCCAAGGCTGGGTCGAGCGCGTCGGCCACGCCTTGCGAGGGGTTGATGTTCAGCACTACGGTGCACGCGGCGAGAGCGACGGCCGCCAGCACGGTGCGCAGCTGCACGGATTGTGGAATCTGGCTCAGCGTCAGTTGCGCTGCGGCCATGTCAGTCTTGTGGCGGGCGCCGGTGCCTGTGGTTGAGATGTGCTCTGAGTTGTGCCGTTTGCCATATGGCTCCGTAGAGAAGTTGGTACCGGCGCCAGCCACGGATGCCGCACTGGGAGCAGTGTTGGACGATGCCGTAGCCGAGTCGCCTGCAGGCGTAGCGTCACGCCGCGCGGTAGTGTGACGACCCATCCCGCGTCCGGTTAACGCGTTCCAGAAGTTCCGTATACCCTGCATACCGTTGTGTGTAGCCCGCATTGTAGTACTGCTCCTCCGCCTCGGGTCGCCGCGCTCGGCACTGTCCAAAATATATTCAGGTTATCAACGGGTGTTAGAACGGGAATATCCACGATTTTAGGCAAAAATGCGCCATTTGCACAGCATCGGAATCAAATGTGCGGAAGGTACAAAAACATGCCGAAGCCCAGTCAGATTGTGACCACAGTCACTAGTTTTATTTATACAAGAGTCTCATACATGCTGAATAAAAATATCCCATATTGTGACGAGAGTCACACTACAAAATATGCATATACCCGCCCTCCGGTATAGCGCACACCGACATTGCCACCTCACCACATATGCTGCACACACCCCACCGTCGCTTCCGCACCACTCACCCCTCACCGCACCCCACGCTCACCGTCGCTTCCGCAACACCACCGCCACAGCACAACACACCCATCGCACCTACCCCTCACCGCTTGCACCACACACGCCCACCAGTGTTTCCGCAACACCATCCGCCCCTGCACTACCCTTGCCGTTCACAGCAGACGCCCATCGCAATCGCCCCGCTTTCATCGCACCACCACCCCTCACCACACCACCCTTCATCGCCCTCTTCCACGGTGACGCGAATACCGGCATTGCCACAGATATCGACATTGACACAAATATCGACAGAAAACGGGCTATTTCTGTCGATATTTGCGCCAATGTCCAAAAATGCGTCAACTGAGCGCGGGAGCGGCCGCACCAGTCATCCGCGCAACCGAACTACTTCCCTGCGACCGCTTGAGCCAGCGCCTGCCGAGTCCAATCGCTCACACTCATGTGCTGTTTCCCAGCGCTATCTTTAATCAGCGTCCACAACGCATCGCTCACACGAATTGTATGAGGTTTGAGGTGCTCGGTTTGCACTTCCCACGCACGCCCGCTGAATGGCGTTATCGTTGCACCCGGGAAGCCCTCATCTGCTTCCTGCGACCAACGATCAATCATCTCTTCAGTAACAACTGCGCCATTGTCTGCAATGAATACGGTATCATTGTTCTTCATTTCAGTTCCTTCCTCGACGTATCTCAGTAGCAAATCCACGAGTCAAGTAATTCGCATGTATTACCAGTACCGACCCGTCAGCGCCTCGTACAAACACAAGTTCGACAGCACGTCCTTGCAAATCAAAACCGATAGTTGCCCACCGTTGCGGCTCACTCTCTCTATCTCTGCGGCGAATTGTCGCTCCCGATGAGCCAGTCTCGAATGCTGAGCGTATCTGCTCGGAAGTAAGGCCATGCTCGAAGGCATGCGCATGAATAATAATCCGCATACATAGAAGAATACCATAGCGCATACGTTACGCCAAATCAACATCTTCCTCATTGCCTATCCTCAGTTACACCAAATATTCACTGCCCGTAGCTGGCAAACATTCCAATTCATCCGCGCAAATATCAGGCCAAACCACCCATCGCAGAGCAACCCTTATCATCACTCCGAACCCGCTAAATCATTGGCTTTCGTAGCCCTATGTCAGTGATTATGGAAGTTCCTATGTCAGTGATTTGGAAAGTTCTATGTCATGATTATGGAGATCTCTAAGTCAGTGATTTGAAAACTACTATGTCATGATTATGGTAGTTCCTACATCAGTGATTTGGAAAACGCTAGCTCAACTCGGTGAGGAGCTGGGGATACCGGCAGAGCAGCGGGCGGTGGTGTACCGTGGCGAAGGCGGCATTGCCACGAATGCATTCCGCGTGCTGCAGGCCAAAGACTATCTGCATTTCTCAGCATAACCGGAGAGTTTCTGCGCGCGGCGCGAATGCCGGCAAGGTGATGCACGCGCCACTCTTGCCGCAAATGCCGACATTGACACAAATATCGACAGAAAACGGGCTATTTCTGTCGATATTTGCGCCAATGTCCAAAAATGCGTCAGCTGAGCGCGGGAACAGGCGCACCTGCAGCGTCCAACCGCCCACGCAGCTGCCGCCGGCGCCCGGCTTGGGACCGGCCCGGCCTTACTGCGCCGCTCCGGTGCCCGGCTTGGCGCCGTTGGTACCGGTCGAGCCGTTGGTGCCGCCCGTGCCGGAACCACCGGTGCCACCAGACCCTTGCCCGTTACCGGAACCGCTGCCATTGCTGCCGGATCCGTTCTGCCCGCCGGTCGTACCTGAGGACTGCGCCGGCCTAGTGGTGAGCGTGACCGTGCTGCCCTTGGCCGCGTTGCCGCCGCTGGGAGACATGCCCGTCACCACGTCGTTCTCGCTGGTGGCGTTCGACGCGCTGACTTGGAAGCCGAGCGAAGTGAGCGTGCGCTTGGCATCCCCCAGCTTCTGGTCGACCACATTCGGCACCGAGCTCATCTGCGAGGGATCCTGCCCCTTGGAGATGAAGATGGTGACGGTGGAATGCTGATCCACGTCCGCACCGGCCTGCGGATTGACGCGCGAGACCTGCCCGTCGGGCACGGTGGCCGAATATTCCTGCTGCACGCTGGCGTTGAGCCCCAGCTTCTGGATGGCTTGCGTGGCCTGGTCGGTGCCCTGCCCCACCACGTCCGGCACCTTCACCTTGCCGGAGGAGACATACAGTGTGAGGATGGATCCGCGCGACTGGCTGCTGCCGGCCTTGGGGTCGGTGCGCGTCACCATGCCCTGAGCCACATCGGCGCTGTCCTCCTCTTGTGCGGTAGACGTGACGCGGAAGCCTGCCTTGGTGAGCTTCTGCCGCGCCTCCTCCTGCGATTTGCCCTTCACATTGGGTACGGTGGTCGCCTCGGGGCCGGTGGAGAACCAGACCTTCACCTTCGAACCCTTCTCGGCCTTCTGCCCGCCGTCAGGCGTTTGGTGCGTGAACGTGCCCTTGGGCTCGCTCGAATCCGCGTCGTGCATCACTTCCATCTTCAGCCCGACGCTTTCCAGCTGTTCGCGGGCTCGATCCTCGGTGGTGGTGGAGCTGAACGTGGGCACGGTGACCATTTCGACTTTTTTGTTGTTCAGCGCGAAGAGCACGCCGACAGCGGCCAGTATGACCACCAACGCACCGATGATGGAACCGATGATGATCTTCTTTTTCTTCTTGCGCTTGGCATCGTTGGCCTGCTCAGTGCGCGATTTCACCGCCGTCTGCACGCCGGCTGCCTCGCCCTCGTAGCCCAACGGGCTGAACGGCTGGGTGGCGGTCGTCTCCACCGGGCTCAACGCCTCGGTGGCGGCCGTCTGCTCGGCCTGCTTGCGCGCCTTCATGTTCGACAGGTCAGTGAGCGGGTTGAAGGCCGCCGCCACCGGCACGCCGCCGTTCATGAAAGTGAGGATGTCGTCGCGGAATTCGGCTGCCGTGCTGTAGCGGTTCTGCCTGTCCTTGGCCATGGCCTTGGCCACGATCTGATCCCACATCACCGGCAGGCCGGGCACGATGCTGCTGGGCGTCTGCGCCACCTCGGAGACATGCTGGTAGGCGATGGAGACCGCCGAATCGCCCATGAACGGCGCCCGTCCGGTCAGCATTTCGTAGAGCACGCAACCGGCGGAATACAGGTCGGAACGCATGTCAACGGTTTCGCCGCGCGCCTGCTCCGGGGAGAGGTACTGCGCGGTGCCCACCACACCCTGCGACTGGGTCATGGTGGCGGCCGAATCGTCGAGCGCGCGGGCGATGCCGAAGTCCATCACCTTGACAATGCCCTGCTCGGAAATCATGATGTTGCCGGGCTTGATGTCTCGATGGATGATGCCCATGCGGTGCGAATAATCCAACGCACTGAGCACCCCGAGCATGACCTGTTCAGCATCTCGCTGACTCAACGGGCCGTTGGCCTTGATGATGTCGCGCAGGGTCTGCCCCTTGACATACTCCATCACCAGGTAGGGCACACGTTCGGTGATGCCGCCCTCGCCGACGATGGTCTCCTCGCCGGAATCGTAGATGTTGACGATGTTCGCGTTGTTCATCTGCGCCACGGAGTGCGCCTCACGGCGGAAGCGACGCAGGAAGATCTCATCGTTGGCCAGGTCGGAGCGCATGATCTTGACGGCCACGACGCGGCCGAGACGTGTGTCTTGGGCGATGCGGACTTCCGCCATTCCGCCCCTGCCGATAAGCTCTCCGAGTTCGTAGCGGCCGTTTTCCAACGACGTAGGCATACTCACGCTCATAGTTGCTCCTTCCAAAATTCGCTGGGTTCATGTGTTGTGCCGTCGGCCAGAGGGTGCTCGGCGTGCGGATGTTCGTCCACAGAGTCCTCCATCAGCGGATGCTCGGTACGCGGCGGCTGGCTCGGCGGCATAGGCTGCGGGTCCGGCGGGTCCGGGTCGGGCGGAACGCTCGGCGGTTGCGCGTGTTGGGCCGGTTGGCCGCGGTGCACGCTGAAATGCTGGGATTGTGCGGACACGCTACGCACCAGTTCGGTAGACATGACCCGTAGCTCGGTGCTGGCGGTGGGCACGTTCTGCACCGTGTGCGCCCCGGACGTCGGCACCACGGGCGCGACCGCGCTCAGCGGCAACGCAACACCGCCGGGGCGCTGCGCCGGAGGCGGGGTGAGGGATGCCGCAGTCTGCCCGTCCGAGCGATGACCAAACCGTTTCGGCTTGGCACCGGCCGCACTGGAGATGCGCCTGGGCAACCTGCCCGAACGCGGCACGATGAGCGTGTCTTCGGCTTCGGTGCGCTGGTCGAGCAGTCGCCGTTCGATGCGTGCCAAGGTATGCGAGACCACGAGTGCGTCCTTGGGCCTGTCGAGCGGATCCTTCTCCAGCATCGACATGACGAACTGTCGCAACTGCAGATCGACCGTCTCGGGCAGCGGAGGCACCTTGTCGTTGACGTGCGCCGCGGCGATCTCGACGGGAGTGGCGCCGGTGAACGGCCGGTGGCCGCACAGCCCCTCGTACGCCACCACGCCAAGCGAATAGATGTCGGACTGGGGCGTGGCCTGCTTGCCTTGCGCCTGCTCGGGGGAGATGTATTGCGCGGTGCCCACCACCATGCCGTCCTGGGTGATCTGCGCCTGGTTGGTGGAGGTGGATACGCCGAAATCGGTGATTTTCACCTCACCGTCATCCGAGACCATGATGTTGGCCGGCTTCACGTCGCGGTGAATCACACCGTGCGAATGTGCCACGAACAGGCCGCGGGAGGTCTGGATGAGAATGGGCAGCAGTTCGGTGGGGTCCATGGCTCCCTTGGCGCGGAACCAGTCGGCCAGCGAGTCACTCGGCACGTACTCCATCACAATGAAACCGATACCGTCATGCTCGTAATACTCAAACAGAGCAGCGATGTTGGGATGCGCCAAATCGGCGGAATTACGGGCTTCCATGCGCAGCCTGCGCAATTTGGCCACCGAGTCCTTGATATCGGCGCGCAACGCCTTGACCGCCACATCACGGTGGAGCTGGATGTCATAGCCTTGCCACACCTCACCCATGCCGCCCTGCGCGAGCCTGCGGTCGAGGCGGTATCTGCCGTGTACCAGCTGTCCTTCTACGAGTCTCATTGTTTCAGCGCCTCCTGCAGGAGGGACTTCATGACCGGGCCTGCAGCGGTGGCACCGAACGTGTCCACGTTGTGCACTACCACGGCCACGGCCACCTTCGGGTCGTCCGCCGGGGCGAAGCCCATCACCCAACCGTCGATGCTGGAATTGTTCTCGCCGATCTGCGCGGTGCCGGTTTTGGCGGCCACCTTGACACCGGGAATGCCCAAGCTCGGATCCTCCTTGTTGACCACGGACTGCATCATGGAATTCAGCTTTTGCGAAGCGTCACGGCTCATCACCACGTCCTTGGGCAGGGCATGGGTCTGCGAGATGACGGACAGGTCGCTCGAACGCACCCGATCGACCAGCGTGGGGCGCATCAGCACACCGTTGTTGGCGATGGCTGCGGCAATCATCGCATTCTGCAACGGGGTGATCTGCACGTCGCCCTGCCCGATGGAAGCCAACGCGAGCCGGTCAGGAGCGGGGCTCTGCGGGAACTTCGACGCCACGGCCTGCATGGGCAACCCGGTTGACGACGAGCCGTCCACGGCAATAGAGGAATCGAAACCGAACTTCTGAGCTTCCTTGGCCACGGCGTCCGCCCCCAGCGACAACCCCAGCTGTGCAAAGGCAGTGTTGGAGGAGTACGTAAGCGCATCTTCGAATGAAATCTGACCGTTCACGCCGTTGGCCCGCGACTCCACATTGGTGAGCTGCGTGGAAGTGTTCGGCAGAGTGAAGCTCGCACCGGCGGGAATCATGGTGTCTGGCTGGTATTTGCCAGTGGCCAGCGCCGCAGCCGCAACCACGGTCTTGAACGTGGATCCCGGCGGGTACAACTGCGAGGTGGCACGGTTGAGCATCGGGTTGGCAGGGTCGGAAGTGATCTGACTATAGGCGAGGTTGGCCTGTTTGCTGTCGTGGGTGGCGAGCTGGCCGGGGTCGTAGCTTGGGGTGCTGGCCATCGCCAGAATGCGACCGGTTTTCACCTCGATCGCCACTGCGGCACCATCCTTGCCGCTCAACCCGTCGTAGGCAGCCTTCTGCATCTGCGGGTCGATGGATGTCTCAATGGAGGCACCCTTGTTTTCGGTGCCGTTGAACAGGGTCTTGAACTGTTGCCAGAACAGTTGGTTCGATTCGCCAGTCAGCAGTTTGCCGCGAGAGGCCTCGATGCCGCGGTCGGCGGTCTGCTCGATGGAGAAGAAGCCGGTGATAGGGGCATACAGCTGGCCGGAGGTATAGGAACGCTGGTATTCGAACGGGTCGTTGACTGGGTCGGACTTGGCCATCACCGTGCCGTCCGAGGCCAGAATCGAGCCGCGCGGGGCTCCGAGCTCACGGTACAGGCCGCGCAGGTTACGAGGATCCTGATTGAGCTTGTTGGAACCGATGGCAGTGATCATGGTGCTGGAGAATCCTAAGACAACAAACAGCACGAGCACGGCGGTGAAGAGTTGGCGCAGGTATTTGTTCATTTCACGCCTCCTCTGGAGATAACCTCAGTCTCGTAGCCGGTAGCGGCCGCATTCGCGCCGGTTGTACCGCTCACGGGCGAGTCCGCCCCAGACGCGGCGGCGGAGACAACAGCCCTGTCGATGGCCTGCGTCGACATCTGCGAGGTCGGCGGAAGCGGAGCGGGAGCCGGATGTGCGGCAGGCGGGGACGCCGGACGGCCGGACTTCGGTTTGCTGTGTCCCTGACCGTTCTCCCGGCTTTTCTGCACATCCCGGTTGTGCAGCGCCACCATGGCCTCCACCTGCATGGTGTCAGACAATTCGCCTTCTGGCTCAGGCTTGTTGGCCGCGTTCGATATGACCATCAGCAGGGCCACCAGCACAAAGTTCGCCACCAGTGATGAACCGCCCGCAGCCATAAACGGCATGGTCAGACCGGTCATGGGGATCACCAAAGTGATACCCCCCACCACGGTGAACACCTGGAACGCCATGGTGAACGCCAGGCCGGAAGCCAGCAATTTGCCGAATCCGTCCTTGATTTTCATCGCCGTCACAAAGCCCGACGCCACAATGATCAAGTACAACACCAAAATGGCCAGCAAGCCCGCCAGTCCCAGCTCTTCGCCAAGGGAAGCGTAGATGAAGTCGGAGTTAGCCAACGGCGTGATGGCCGGATGCCCTTGGCCGATGCCGGTACCGGAAAGACCACCCGAAGCCATACCGAACAGGCCGGTGACCAGCTGATAGGAGCTACCGTAGGCGCGCGAATAGATCTTGGGATCGAAGGGGTGCAGCCACCCGTCGATGCGATAGCCCACATGCGCGAACATCTTGGAGGCGAACACGGCAGCCACAGCGAACGCCACACCGCCTATGATCAGCCAGCTGCCACGACCTGTAGAGATATACAGCATGGAGACGAACAGCGCGAAGAACATGAGCGACGTACCCAAATCACGCTGCACCACCAGCACACCGATAGCCACCACCCACACGATGATGATGGGGCCGAGATCCTTGATGCGCGGCATCTGCAAGCCGAGAATCTTGCGGCCACCGACCGCCAACCGGTCACGGTGGTCAAACAGATACGCGGCGAAGAAGAACGCGAGGAACAGTTTGGCGAACTCACCCGGCTGCAGCGTATGACTGCCGAAACCAATCCAGATGCGGGCACCGCCAATTTCCTTGCCCAGCCCTGGAATCATGGGGGACAGCAGCAACAACAGACCGACCACCATGCTCACATAGGAGAACCGGCGCAATATGCGATAATCGCGCAGCGCCACCACGAACACGCACGTAAGCGCCAAGGCGATACACACCCAAATAAGCTGCTGGTACGCCACACTGGTGTGGTTCGAAGCGTCAATACGCGCAATCATCATGGTGCCGATGGCGGTGAGCAGCACCACGCACGGCAGAATCTCCTGGCTGGCCCACGGCTGGAACTTGACCATCAACGCCCACAACAGCACGAACATGGCCGCCACCGCCACCAGCATGACGACGTATTTGCTCGGCACTGTGCCACTGGTGCGTTCGAACATCTGGAAGAAGACGATGGCACTGATGGCAAACGAGAGCAGCAGGAGGAACAGTTGGCGCAGACGCGTGGCGATCATCGGGCGGCGCTCCCGTCCGGCGTTGCCGCATTCGGGTCGTCGGGAGCCGGCTTGGACGTGTCGTCCTGCCCCTCGCTGGAACCATGCGCGGAACGTTCGGCAGACTCCTTGTCTTTGCTGGCTTTCAGCGCCTTGATCTCCTTTTTGATGAGCGCAACGTGCTCGTGCGCGCCGTCAAGAGAATCTACGGCTATGCCCTCGCCAATCTGATCATTCCAGGACTGCGGCAAATCCTTCACCTTGATGTCGGTGGTTTCCACCTCATGAGACAGCCCGGCACCGAACAAATTGGTATTCACACCCTGGTAAATCGCCACCTTGCCGTTCGCTTCACCCAGGAAGTACTTCGTTTGGCTCCAGTGGTAGGCTCCGGCGGCACCGAACAGCACCGCAACCAGCAGTACTGCGGCCGCAATGGCAGCATACATGCGCGCGCGACTCTTACGCTTGCGCACAATCTGCTTGGCGTGATGCTGCTTCCGGCGGATGGCCATGGCCACATCAGGATCGTTGGGATCGGCGGTAATACGACCGTCGCGCTTCTTCACCACCGGTATCTCGCTCGTGTCGAGATCCACCTTCTCGCCGATCTCTTCGCGCACGGCCGAGGGCTGCGCCACGTGGAGCTTGGGAGCTTCCTCAAGCTCGGGAGCCGTCGGTATGGGTGCCGTGGAAACGTCGGCAACATGCGCCGCATGGGCGCCCCTGCCTTTACCTTGACGAGCCGAACGGTTGCGGGTTGCATGATTGGGCGTGGAGTCGGAGGCGCGGGAAAGCCCTGCACCGGGGGCCGGAGGCTCGTTGCTGCCTGCGATGGCCTCCACGAAATCTGCGTGTGCAGGAGCCGGAGGCATCATATCGCCGTCGGCAGCAGTGATCTCATCGTCCAACGACGTGCGTTCGTCGGCCAGAGCCGGCACCGGTGTGGCAGCCTGCGCACTTGCAGCAGCAGGTTGGATGGCAGGCGGCATCGGCTCAAGGACGGCAGCATCATGCCCGGAAAACTCTGCGCCAGAAGCGCCGTCGCGGTTGAACTGTGCTGAATCAGGAACGTTCGGTTCAACCGGTACGGGTGCGGCAGCGGAATCGGATTCAGGCTCAATGGCGGCCGGGAGGGGGACTGCAGGCACCGGAACACCGGTCGCGCCGCCCGCAAAGCCATCGCCGGCGCCAGCGGATTCCTGCTGCCGGTGCCCTTCATTGCGATGCTGCACCTCAAAATCTTGCGTATGCGCCGCTGCCTGGTCGCTCTGTGCATGACTGTTCTGCGCGTGTACCGACTCAGATGCTCCCTCAGCCGCCGCCGGAATCTCACCCGAATCCGCAGCAGAAGAACGCCCTGCAGCATGGGCTCCATGGCTTGCGCCGGCATTGGCGGCATCCTCGTTGGAAGGCGATCCTGTGGGTTGCACGGTGATACGTGGCATGGTGGCCGTGATGGGATCTTCGATCTCCGGCAGGGCCGCGTGCTGCGCGTGCGTGCGGTGCGTCAGTTCAGCGGCTCGTTGGGCGGGAGAGCCCTTGCCTAAACGCAACGCTGGGGTACTGGCCACCGGAGCCTTGACGATGTCGGCAATGGCCTCAAGGTTCGAGCTGGCGGCACCACCGACCAACGGGGTTTGGCGCGGCGGCTCAACTGGTTCCCCGGCACCTGCCATGGCCGCCTCATCGACCGTGGAAAGCGCCGAAACCGGCAGGGCGTCACCAATCACGGCAGTGACGTTGTCGGTGCTGCCGGCCTTGAGCGACATGGCCACCAAACGCTGCGCGCACTCCTCGGGCGCCGCGATGGCATCCATCACCTCTTCGATGGTGGAATCCTCCAGCACGCCGCACAGGCCGTCTGAACACAGCAGCCAACGGTCGCCCGGCCGCGCTTCGAAAATACCAACGTCGGGGCGCGGATCGATGTCGAAATCACCCAGCACACGCATCACCACGTTGCGCTGCGGGTGATTGCGCGCCTCTGCCTCGGTGATGCGGCCGGTGTCGATGAGATGCTGCACGTAACTATGATCGTGCGTCATGCGGCGCAGTTTGCCGTCGCGCAGCATGTATGCGCGCGAATCGCCGATGTGGGCGCACACCCAATGCCCGGAGACCAGCGCCACCGCAGTGACCGTGGTGCCCATGCCGGCCAGGCTACGCTCGCGCTTTGCTTTGCCGACGATGGCGTCGTGCGCGGCCAATACCGAGGTATCCATCATCGAGGCGACGGCTTCGACGCTGCTGCCGGCATCGCTCTGCTCAATGTGAGCCAGGGAGCGGATAGCGATGGTGGAGGCGGTGTCTCCGCCTGCGTGGCCACCCATACCGTCGCAGACCGAAACCAGTCGGGAGCCAGCGAACGCGGAATCCTGATTGTTGCTGCGCACCGTGCCCACATCGGAGACGGCGGTGGAACGCAACGCCAGCGGTTCTTCGGCGTCAGCGGCGGGCTGCGCAGGTTCGGCGGGGGCAGGTTCGGGGTCGCTCTCGACCGCGTTCAGTTCGACGGTCGGCGGGTAATGCGCGTCGCCGGGCGCGCCTGCGGAAGTATGAATGTCGGCAATGTCAGCAATATCAGCATCGCCGTCGGCGTAGGCGTCAACGCCGGAATGTTGAGGAATCGAGGTGTCAGTCATAGTCACCTCAGCTCAAAGGTCGTGGCGCCGATGCGCACCGGAATGCCTGACTTCAGCACGACCGGAGCGGTGATGCGCCGCTGGTTGACCACCGTGCCGTTGGTGGAGCCCAAGTCCTCGATGGCCCACGCGCCGGTGACCGGATCCGAATAGACGCGTGCGTGCTGTGAGGAGGCGAACTCGTCGTCAAGCACCACGGTGTTGGAGGCCGAACGGCCAAGTGTGATGGTCGATCCGGTCAGCGGCACCGACGTGCCCGCCAACGGCCCGTCGATGACGGTGAGCAGCGTGGGCGTCTTGTTGGAGGTGCGGTTGGCGAATCGGGATCTGAAACCGCCAACCTCGCTGGAGGTACGCACGGACGCCACCGGTGAGTTGAGCGCGGCCGGGGCAGGAGCTGCGGCAGCCTTACGCGCACGGCGGTCGCTTCTGCGGTGCGCCAAAGACTTGCGGGGACTGAACGTCTCCACATCTTGGCGCAACGAGCGCATTGCGAGCCATACGAAAACCCACAGTAGGGCGAGAAACCCGTACTTGAGGATGGCGAATGTCAGTTCGGTCATACGTTTCGGCTTCTGCTCCAGCTACTCCGTGTCCTGCGAAGAGGCCCAATAGAGAATGCGGGTGCGGCCAATGGTGATGGTGTTACCGTCCAGCAGTGTGGCCGCCGGCACCTGGTGCCCCTCCACATACGTGCCGTTGGTGGAGCCCAAATCGCGAGCCACCACGCCGCCGGGGGTGATATCGATCTCCAAATGGTTGCGCGAGATGCCGGGATCGTCAATCACAATGTCACAGCCCGAACCGCGACCGAGCACCGTCTTGGGCTTGGTGAGCAGGTACTGGCTGCCGCTGATCTCCAGCATGGGGCTGTCCTCGGACTGGTCGTCCGTGGTGACGGGCACCGCGTTGCCCTGCACCGACTCCGAGGAGAGGTTGAAGTTACCGGCGCTCAGGCTCATGTCTTCTTCGAAAATCACCACGACCGGGCCAACGAACGCGTAATGTTGGCTCTTGGCGTACTGGGTGAGATTGTCGGCGAGTTCGTCCGCCAACGTCTCACTACCCCACTGCTCGATACGGTCGAAATCAGGGGTGCTGAGCTTGAAACGGTACTCGTTGGGCGCCACGGTGCGGTCGCGGCCCACAGGCATGGCCTCCGCATCAATCTCACGCTCGAGCGCGCTGGAGAGGTCAACTGGCTGTAGGTCTTTCGAACCAAACTTCGAAAAGACACCGTTGACTGCACCTTCGACACTCTTCTCAAAACGGTCGAGAACGCCCATAGTGACTCCTTTCTTCTTGACCCCATCTTACGCGATGCTACAAACCGAACAAAACGAGAGGCCGGCGCAATGCCGCTCAAGCACGGGAACGTGCCCTGCGCCACACACCCCGGAACGGCGCGGCGCACGGCACGAAACGCCCTCAAAGTTCAGTCGCCCACACTCAAGTTCACCGCATGCTCCGTATACTGAGCCTCATGAGCAACAAGACACAGCAGAACCAGCCTCGGACCGATGAGAGGGACGCCATCGCGCAGTTCCCCCGGCGCAACGCGCGTACCTCACGTTTCCGCGCCGGAGCCCCGCACGGCGCTCAGGTGGTCGGCAACGGGCAGCGCATGCTGTTCCTGCGCTCAGGCGGACCGGAGGATCTGGTCTCCTCGCTGTGGATGAATACCATCTCGCCGCTCACCGGGCAGTCACACGAGACCTTGCTTGCAGACCCGAAAAGCCTGCTTGACGGCAGCGGCGCCGAGAACATTCCCGACGAAGAGCGGGCTAGACGCGAGCGCGCACGCGAAGGAGGGCAGGGCATCGTCGCATATTCGGTGGATGCCGCAGGAACGCGCGCGGTGTTCACGCTGGGGTCACGGCTGTTCATGACCCAGCTGCCCGGAGGAGATACGGATGGGGACGCTACTGGGGATGCCGAAGCGACCACTGGCAACAGCATCGAAGCGACAGTAGCGTTGAGTGGGACTCCCAATGACAAGGAAGGCGACGTTGCAGTCGCGCCGGTCGAAGCCACGCGGGAACTGGCCGCGGCAACGCTGAGTGAGACGCAGTGGCAGCCTGTGCTCAACCCGCGCATCTCGCCGGATGGGGCGCACGTGCTCTACACCACCGGGTCACGGCTGGTAATGGTGGATATTGACGATGAGCACCACAGCGCCGCCACCGGTGAGACGGACAGTCCCGATCACCACGATCACCACGATCACCACGATCACCACGGTGAGCATAGCTACACAGCCTCCTACACCGAAGGCGACGCCGTGCACACGGTGTGGAGCCTGGGCGAAAGCGATTCCGGAGATGACGCCGACCCCACGCAGCGCATCGGACTGGCGGAATTCGTGGCCGGCGAGGAGATGGATCGGTACGACGGCTTCTGGTGGGCGCCGGACTCGCGCTCCGTACTATTCGAAATGTTCGACAGCAGCAACGAACCCATGTGGTACCTGAGCGACCCGGCCAACCCGCAACGCCCGGCCCAAGGCCGCCGTTATGCGCGCGCACTCACCACCAACGCCTCGGTGCGCATGGTGCTGGCCCACCTCGATTTCGACAGTGAGAACCGATATTGCGGCATGGACGTGCAGAACGTGATGTGGGACCGCGAGGCCTACGAATACGTGGCCGCCGTCAACTGGAGTGAGGGGCACGACCCGATCATGCTGGTGCAGAACCGCCGGCAGAACCACGACCAGGTGCTCAGCATCGACGCCTCGGGCATGACCGAAGTGCTGGAGGAGCACGAGAACCCGCAATGGCTCGACCTGGTCGCTGGTACGCCGGCACGCACCCCGTCCGGCCGCCTGGTATGCGCCATGAACGACATGGACACCGACACCAACCGGCTCACCTTGGACGGGCGCGCGTTCACACCGGTGGGATGGCAGGTGCGCGAGGTGCTGGATGTCAACGAGGAGAACGTGCTCGCGGTGGTGCAGCGGGACGCTCGCGACTATGCTGTGGTAACCATCAGCTACGACGGCACACTCACGGAAGTCACCCACACCCCCGGAGTGTGGCGCGCCAGTCGAGCGGGCAGCGGCATCGCAGTGTTCGGCAATGACATGGACAGCCCGCAGGCAACCCTGATACACACCAGCACTCTTCTCGGCAGTTCCTCACCCCTGCACAACGTTGCCGCCGCAAGTAAGAACGTCGCCGTCATCACCAATCACAGCGCAGATCCAGGCTTCACGCCAAACGTCAGCTTTGCCAGACTCGGCGCGCACCAGCTGCACACCGCCATCGTGCGGCCGAGCGCCGGGAGCCGATGGGCAGGCTCAGCCACACTGCCTGTGCTCATGAAACCCTACGGTGGCCCCGGATTCCAGCAAGTGACCTACTCCCAAGCCGCATACTTCGACGCGCAGTGGTGGGCTGACCAGGGCTTCCTCGTGGTCATCGCGGACGGACGCGGCACCACCGGGCGCGGACCGCTGTGGGACCGCGCCATCTTCGAAAACATGAAAGCCGTCACCCTCGCTGACCAGATCGAAGCAGTGCAGGCGCTGCCGCGAGTCGCACCCGAAGCCGACCTGGAGCATGTGGCGATGATCGGATGGTCGTACGGAGGATTCCTCTCGGCACTGGCCGTGCTCGAGGCTCCAGACGTTTTCCACGCGGCCTGTGCCGGGGCTCCTCCCACCGATTGGACGCTCTACGATACGCATTACACCGAGCGGTACTTGGGACTCAACCCAGCGGTATACGAACGCAACTCGATCGTGGCGGATGCTCCGGGGCTGCGCCGTCCGCTCATGCTCATCCACGGGTTTGCCGACGACAACGTGACCATCGCCCACTCGCTGCGGCTCTCGCAGGCGCTCATGGCCGCGGGAAAGCCGCACACCTTCCTGCCGCTGACCGGCATCACCCATATGACCAACGACGAGACGGTGGCGGAGAACCTGCTGACTCTGCAGCGCGATTTCCTCGTTGACGCCTTGGGGCTGGAGGGCCGGATGTAAGCTTTTGCCGGCTTGGGGTCGAGCGCGGTGCTTTCGTGGTAGGGTGTAGCTAGTAGGCATATAGTCACTTACCGAACGGTAAGGTAATGTGATGTCTGTCACACATCGTAAACTAGGCGAGCCCATTCCCTAGAGATTGAGAAGACTATGGCCATTACCACCAATGCGACCATCGCCGCCACTGTAGCAGCCGCGCTCACCGCCCCGGCCACCGCAGCAGTTGACGCCACCACGCTCGCTCACGCAGCAGACGAGATCCCCCAAGGCAGCATCACCCAAAACATGAAGCGCTCCAAGCTGGAGGAAGCCCAAGCAGCAGCAGACAAGGCCGCCAAAGAACTCGCCGACTCTCAGACCGCGCTTGACGGAGCCACCGCCAACAAAACCGCTGCGGGAAAGCGGTTTGATGAGGCCAGCAAGCAGCTCGCCACCGCCAAAGACAAGGTGACCACCGAACAAAGCAACGTAGCTGACGCACAAGATAAGGTAGCCAGCGCACAAGCCGACGTAGAAGACGCGCAAAACGAACAAGACAACGCCAATGCCGCACTGGCAGCCGTTCCGTCCAAAGAACAGGCGCAAAAGAACGTTGACGACGCCACTGACGCCAAGCAGGATGCCAACACCAAATTCGAAGCCGCCAAGAGCACCCGGAATGCGGCAAAAACCGCAGCTGACACCGCAGACAGCGACTTCGCCAACGCCAAGACCCAACGTGACGGCGCCAAAAACGACGTGGCCGCCGCCACCAAAAAAGTCAACGACCTCTCCGGCGTTCCCGACACCACTGAAGGCGCACGAACCGCACTGGCCAAGGCACAACAAGCCTCTGCCGCCGCCCGCAGCGACCTGACCGCCAAGCAGGCGGAAGCCGAGAACAAAAAGGCGGCCATCGCCACCGCGCAGGCAGCAGTTGATTCAGCCAAAGCCGCACAAGCCACAGCCGACCAAAACGCCGCCGATAAGAAGGCCTATGCAGACAGTGTGCCGGAGTTGCGCAACCAAGGTGCCAAAGCGTTCTTTGAAAGCCGCGGGTCCACCGCAGCCATGAAAGTGCTCGACATCGGTGAAGCCGACGGCATCATTACGTACGGGGATCCCAAGTCAGCGGTTTCCCTCGAAAACATGAAACGAGCGTTGCCGTTTATGAAGGAATGCAACGATCTGCGCATCAAGGATGGACTGCCCCCCCTACGGGTCAGCGACGACCTGATGGCAGTGGCAGAAGTGCAGACGCAGTGGGCATCCCGCACCCCCGGAGGCCAGCACAAACTGCAATGGAATACCGCGGAGAATCTGGGCTGGGGATACTCCCGCACAGATCCGTTCACGGCATGGTACGACACCGAAAAAGAGTACTTCGAGAACAATGACTGCAAGCCAAACGGGACAAAGGCGTGCGGGCATTATTACAACATCATCGATACGACATACTATTACACCGGCTTTGCCATATCTACAAGCCCCAACGGGGGAGGATCGATTACCCACGGGCAGGAATTCGCCCCAGATGCCGAAGTGATGGAGCGGCCGGGATACGTCCCGCCCGCAAACAACACAGGCACAGCCAGCACTAGGCAAGCTGGCTTCCCGAACACCAAAGAAGAGGACTACGACACCTATGTCGCGTCCTTCAACGCGTACGTAAACAAACTCGATTCAGCGGACGCCGTGGCACAGCAGGCACAAGCAGCGGCACAGAGCGCAGCCGATGCGGTCACTCAGGCCCAGACAGCCTATAACCAGGTAGTTGCCGCAGCCGATGCAGCCCAGACCGCGGTGACCGATGCGCAGGCCAAGGTGACGCAAACCAACAACGCCGAGGCCTCAGCACAGGCGGCGTACAACACTGCGCTGGCTTCAGCCACACAGCAGGCTCGCGAGTTGGCGGCGGCCAAGGACGCCCTGACCGAAAAGCAAGACGCGCTCACCCTCGCCGAGAAAAACGCGGCCAATACCCAAAGCGCTGCAGAGATAGCCCGGCAGACGCTCGCTAGTGCCGAAACTGCGCTTACCGCAGCGCAGAAGGCACTGGATACGGCGACGAAAAATCTCACCACCATGCAGAACATCGCCACGAATCTGCCTACGGTGCTCGCCGAGGCACAGAAGCGCGTGGAACAAGCCGGCGTCAGCCTAGGTACCATGCAGAAGCAGCTGGATGCCACACAGCAGGATCTGACTGCAGCCCAGGCAACTTTGACCAGCGCCGAGCAGAAGGTGACAGACGCCGAAAAGGCCGTAGCCGAAGCGCAGGCAGACGTTGACAACGCTGCCGCCGCGCTTACCGCAGCACAGGGTGCTTTCAACGCAGCAAAGAAAGCCAACGATACGGCGCAAATGCAGCTCGCCGTAGAGCAGGCAGCCGCAAATTCCGGGACCGAGTCCGGAGACGGTTCTGGTTCTGGGTCGAATTCTGGTTCCGGAGCCGGGTCGGGTTCTGGTTCAGATCCTTCACAAAAGCCCGGCGGCTCAAACGTAGAAACAGCGGCCAACAAGCCGAAACCTAGCGATTCCAAGCAAAATGATCCTGCTCAGAACAGCGCAGCAAACACTACTAAGCCGAGTGACCCAGCAGACCCGAAAGCGGCTCCCCAAGCCGCCGATCCGCAGCTAGCCGAGACCGGAACCGCACTGCCCGTAGCACTGTTGGCAGCGGCAGCACTTGCAGGTGCGGGTGCCGTGCTCATCAAAGCAGCTCAAGGCAAGAAGCGCTTCTAAAACTGCAAGGGGGCAGCGGCGACGCCAACGCGATAACCGCTGCCCCCTTGCAGCCCACAGATCAGCCACACAGGCCAACCCCTCGGACCAACTACTTGATGAGGTGGCTGTTCATGAACCAGTTGAAGTGCTCCAGCTCCTGCACGTGGTCCTGAATGATGTTCGAGCTGATGATGTCGAGCTCGTCCAGTTCCTTGATGGCCTCGCGCTCAGCCACAATGAACTCAGCATAATAGTCGATGAGCGCCTTGAGGTAGTCCTGGGTGTTCTGGCGCCCCTTGAGCTCAAACGGCGTCCAATCGCGCTGCGAGAGGATGAAATCGGGACCACCCTCGGCGCTGCCGCCCAAAGTAGCGATGCGTTCGGCGGTCTCGTCGGACATGTTGCGCACCGAATCCACCTCGGGGTCAATCATCTCGTGCACACCGATAAACTCAGGGCCGGCCACGTTCCAGTGAGCGTGCTTGAGTACCAGTGCGGACTCCTCCTCGTGCGCCAGGCACTTGAGCAGCACCTTGACGGTCTTGTCGGATGTGGCCTCGTCCAAGCCGGGATTCAAAAACTTATCTACCATGATGGTTCCTTTCGTGAAGTCATTCATATACCACTCCTTAGTCTAGTGTCTTGCCAAAGAGAATGAAAGACAGCACCATTCTTAGCCGTGAGCCCAATCACAATGTCCGCCCAACAAACCGACAGTTGTGTGCTATACACACGACAGTTACCACCGCCCCTGATGCCGTGTTCCCGCGCGCCCAGTGCAGATACCCCGCAGCCGCCGGCACTGCGGCGGCACCAAATCTACGCCGTTGCCCTACCCTCAGCAGACTCCTCACCAGCGTCAGCACCAGTTCCGTCATCGCCGCTTTTGCGTACTTCGAGCGTCTCGATGCGCCGACCGTCCACCTGCGTCACCGTCATGTCGTAGCCGTCGTCGGAATGCAGCACATCGCCCTGTTCACCCATCTTTCCGGTACGCGCCAAGAAGTACCCGGCCACCGTCTCGTACGGGCCGTCCTCCAGTTCAATGCCGGTCAGATCGGCAAAGTCCTCAATGGTCATGCCGCCCTCAATCGTGGCCACACCATTGACGAACACCGGCTCGCCCTGCGTGCGCTCCCCGCCCGGCTCATCGGGCAGATCGTACTCGTCGCGAATATCCCCCACCAATTCCTCGGTCATGTCTTCCAACGTCACAATGCCGTCGGTACCGCCATACTCGTCAATCACCACAGCAAGATGCACTCCGCTCTTGCGCAGCAGCTCCAGGCTCGGCAGCAACTTGGACGTGCCGGGTAGAGAGATGCCGGGGCGCACCACGTCAGCCACCGTGCGCGCCTTCGGGTCGCGAATATCGAGCAGGTCACGCACGTGCACAAAGCCGAGCACATCGTCGAAATCCTTGCCGGTGACCGGGTACCGCGAGTATGGCATTTCGCGCACATAAGCCGCCGCATCGGCAAGCGTTTGCGCCCCATCAAGGAAAATCACGTCGGCGCGGGGGCGCATCACTTCGGCCACAATAGTGCCGGATGCGTCGAACACATCGTCAAGAATCGTTCTCTCGTCAGGGCTGAGCCGAGAATTGGAATCCACCAACACGCGCAGCTCGTCGTCGCTCACCTCGCTGGCAGTCTCGTTCGGATCAAAGCCCAAGAGCCTCACCAAACCGTTCGTACACTTGGCGATGGCCCAGATAATAGGGCGGCACACTTTGGCAAACACGTCGATGGCCGGCACCACCGCGCGGGCGATCTGCTCGGTGCGCTGCATGGCGATGCGTTTGGGAACCATCTCGGAGATGACAATGGAGAAGAAGGAGATAACAAGCGTGAGCACAATGGTGGTCAGGGGGGCCGCCACACGAGCCGGCACACCCCAGCTTTCCACCACGGGCACCACAAACGGCGAGATCGACGATTCCCCGAACGAGGCGGACAGGAAGCCGGAAAGCGTCACACCGATTTGCACAGTGGACAGGAATGTGTTGGGGTCGCGGGCGATTTTCGCCACCCTGGCTCCTCGTGCGTCCTGCGCCTCCATCTGGTCGAGCTGGGAGCCACGCAAGCTCACCAAAGCCAGCTCGGTGCCGGAGAACACCGACCCAAGCACCAGAAAGACGAAAATCAGCAGTATGTTAAGCCAAAGCGACATGTCTCCAGTCTATCGGCGCATACGGATGGCGGAAGCAAAGAATCGACGGTATGCCAGTATGGAAACTTCCACGGACGTAAGCCGGGCTGCCGGAAGGTGTTCCGAGCAGCTGCCGCCAGCCATGCGGATTGCACACTATGGGAGCCTTGCCACGCTCCTAGAACGAGAGAACCTCAACCTTGCCTGACGTGAGCAGATACCGAGCCCCGACGATGGCGACACGCCCTGCTCCCAAAGCCTGTGCTATTACTACCGAACCGTCGACCAATTCCTCGATGGTACGCGCAATATGAACACGCTCGAAGTCATCCGTACTCTCTAGGTCGGCCTCGCGCGCCTGCTGCACAGAGGCCCCAACGGAACGCACTACGATGGACTGCGACTGGGCAATAAGCTCACTCAGCCGCTCGTAACGTTCCTCGACATCGCATTCCGGCCCCAACGGCACTTCCAGCTCGTCCAGAGATTCAACGGCTGAGGCCACGGCTCCGCAGTGTTCGTGGCCGAGCACCACGATGAGGCGCACGCCCAAGTGTTCCACAGCATACTCAAGTGAGGCTACGACTGCCGTGTCAAGCATCTGGCCGGCGGTACGCACGGTGAATATGTCGCCGAAGCCTTGATCGAAGATCAGCTCGGGAACTTCACGTGAATCAGAGCAGCAGAGCACCGCCGCTTGTGGATGCTGCCCCGCTGCCAAGGCCTCTCGCGTCTGCGCATCTTGGTGAGGGTGAGTGGACGCTCCGGACGCGAAGCGCGCGTTACCTTCCAGCAGGCGGTTCCAGACGGCGTTGGCAGCTGGCTCTTTGGCGGCTGATTCGCTGGCGGCTGATTCGTTGCCGTTACTGTGTTCTGCCACATCGATGCCAGTCATGCTGTCCCTCCGCTCTGAAGCTGCGACTCCACTATCTCTATGAGCACTATATCGCTTTGCGTTGTCTTGAAACCGAAAACCTGGGTGCGCAAACGACCTCATAAAAGCGCTTACTGCTATCAGCCGTTGCGGCGTTACCAGCGTTACGGCGTTACCATCATTACGGCGTTCCTGCCGCAAATTCGTTCCTGCTCTGCTAATTTGTTCACATCGTTAAAGTGTGAGCAGCGATACACCTTTCACCTCTAACTATTTATGACACTTCGCGATAGCATGGATGAGGGTCGCGCTACGGCTATGCAGCGGCACAAATACGAATCTGTGTATGTAAACGAAAGACAAGGAAAACGCTATGACAATGCTCCAGCACGAGGTGACGGACTTCACGGCCAACATCTACCAGAACAATGAGTTCAGCAAGCTCACCAAAGAAGACCTGCTCGGCCACTGGTCACTCATCTTCTTCTACCCCAACGATTTCAGCTTCGTGTGCCCCACCGAGCTCGAGGATCTCGCGGATCACTACGAGGAGTTCAAGGCAGCAGGCTGCGAGATCTACGGCGTCTCCCACGACACCGAGTTCGTGCACAAGGCGTGGCACGAGGCCAACGACAAGATTGCAAAGATTCAGTTCCCGATGGTGGCCGACCCCACCAACCGCCTCTCACGCGACCTCGACAGCTACGATGAGGAGAACGGCCAGGCCGAGCGCGGCGACTTCATCATCAGCCCCGAGGGCAAGGTCGTAGCCTACGAGGTCATCTCCTCCAACGTGGGCCGCAACGCAGAAGAAATCCTGCGCCGCGTGCAGGCCAGCCAGTTCGTGTACGAGCACGGCGATGAAGTCTGCCCCGCAAAGTGGACCCCGGGCGACGAAACCATCGAGCCGAGCCTGGACCTCGTCGGCCAGCTCTGATCTGCTCAATCTCATCTCACCACTCTGATCTGATTGCTTTGATTCGGACTGATCTCGTCTGATTACCTTGATCTCATCACTCTGGTCACTCTGGTTTCAGCGGCTTGTGATCGAAATGTACCCATTTTGTTGCCCAAGAGAGGGAATCGGGTACATTTCGATTACAAAAGTGCCATTTCCTGGCCGAAATGTACCCCAATCCGAGTCCGGAAGCACTGTTTAGGTACGTTTCGGCCATTACGGCTCGGAAACCGAGACTCAGGAACAGAACTAAGCCGGGGTTAAGGGTTGGATCAGCACGTTGAGCCAGTTAGTCGGCACGGTCGATGAACCGACACCTAGATTGGTCACTCTGCCGACACACGTGCGGCTAGGCAATCGCAAGAAGAAGTTAGGACAACATGAAGCAGCAAGACGATTTATATGATGTGGTGGTCATCGGCGGAGGGCCTGCGGGGCTTACTGCCGGGCTCTACCTGGCCCGCGCCCGATACCGCGTGCTCATTCTTGAGAAAGAGGACTTCGGCGGGCAGATCACCATCACTTCCGAAGTGGTGAACTACCCGGGCGTAGCCTCCACTGATGGCAAGGCGCTCACGGAGACCATGCGCCAGCAGGCTGAGGATTTCGGCGCCGAATTCAAGGCCGCCGAAGCTTCCGGGCTTGAGGTGGACGGCGACATCAAAACCGTGCACACCGACCGCGGCGACATCCGCGCTTTCGGAGTGCTCATCGCCACCGGTGCCAACCCGCGCAAGCTCGGATTCCAAGGCGAAGCGGAGTTTGCCGGCCGAGGCATCTCATACTGCGCCACCTGCGACGGCGAGTTCTTCAACGGTATGGAAGTGCTGGTGGTTGGCGGCGGTTTCTCCGCGGCCGAAGAGTCGGTGTTCCTCACCAAATACGCGTCGAAAGTGACGATTCTGGTGCGCGGCGACGACTTTACCTGCGACGCTTCGGTGAGCGAAGAAGCCAAACGCAATCCCAAGATCGAGATTCACTACAATACCGAGCTCAAGGCTGTTGCTGCCGGCCAGGGCGGACTGTCCGAGGCCACGATTGTGGACCGCAAAACCGGTACGGAATCGGTGTGGAAACCTGCGGAAGGCGGCCCGTTCGGCGTGTTCGTGTTCGCTGGGTATGTGCCGCAGACCGACATGCTCAAGGGCATCGTGGAACTGGATGAGCACGGATATGTGGTGACGTACGAATATTTGCAGACTTCGGTGCCGGGCGTGTATGCGGCCGGCGACTTGCGCGAGAAGAACCTGCGACAGGTGGTCACCGCTGTTTCCGATGGCGCTGTGGCCGCGGTGGAGCTGGAACGGTACGCCAAAGATATGAGTGAAAAGACCGGTTTGATGCCCCCTCGCCCAACCACGTCCGCGTATGAGCAGCGGGAAGCGGATAAAGCCGCCGCATCGGCCAGTGCCGCTGCAGGTGCGTCGGTTTCGGGCGCTGCCAGCGCATCTTCCGCGACCACCTCATCCACCTCCTCGGCTGCATCCGACCGGTCTTCTCAGACTGCTCGATCCGGCAAAGCGTCAGGATTCTTCAACGATGCCATCGTCAAGCAGCTGAATATGGTCTTCGGCAAGATGAGCGAACCGCTGGTGCTGCAGTTGGAACTTGACGGCACCCCGCTCTCGCGCGAGCTGGAAGGATTCATCGGTGAGCTGGTCGAGCTAAGCGGCGGAAAGCTGAGCAGCGTAGTCTCGGACGGCATTGCGGATAACGGCACTGAAACCACTGGCACCGCTGGCGACTCTCACGTTGCCGCGAACGCTCATGCTGCATCGCAGGACGCAACCGGCAAAGCCGTCTATGACCCAGCTGAGTCCATGCCCACAGCTCGCCCGTGCGTGCGCATGTGCAAGGTCGGCGCGAACGGCGAACCGGTACCCACCGGTCTGGCGTTCCACGGTGTGCCCAGCGGTCACGAGTTCAACTCGTTCGTGCTCGGCCTCTATAACGCCGCCGGCCCCGGCCAAGGTGTCGATACCGACAGCGCCGCGCGCATCAGTGCCATCAGCAGTGGCGACGCAGAACGTACGGAAATCATGGTCCTGGTCTCGCTGACCTGCACCATGTGCCCCACCACCGTGCTCTCCGCCCAGCGCATCGCTGCCGGCAATGAGAAGGTCACTGCCGAAGCATACGACATCTCGCACTACCCGGATTTGCAAAGCCAGTACAACGCCATGAGTGTGCCGTGCATCGTTGTCAACAAGACCGATGCCGCAGGCAACACCAGCCAGAAAGTGGAGTTCGGCAAGAAAACCGTGCCCCAGATGCTCGATCTCATCGAGCAGGCGTAGGCGATGGGCAAGCTCAGCTCTGCATCATTTCGTTCCGTGAGTACTTTGTGAGGAATTTTCGAGAATAGCATTTCAGGAATCGTTGGAAATCCGCCATTCTCTGTTTTGGTTGCTCTAGAGATTCTTCCAAAAGTGCCCACGGAACGAAAATCAGGCCAGATAGGGCTTGCTCAAATGAGGGGGTGTGCTTGCCGGACTTTTTATTCCCGGCAAGCACACCTCCTGCTATGCTCAACGGTAAGGCCCGAGCGGGTCTCCGGACGATGCCAAGTACCCGGTGCGCGACAAGACTTGCCAAGGGGAACGCTATGGTTTCGTGGGTTGTGTTGGTCATGTCGGGGATGTGCGAGGCAGTGTGGGCCACTGCGCTGGGGAAATCTGAAGGCCTCACCAAACTGCTGCCGAGTATCGTGTTCGTGGTGGGAATCCTGGCTAGTATGGGCGGTCTGGCGTATGCCATGCGCACGATTCCGACCAGCACAGCATACGCGGTTTGGACTGGCATCGGTGCCGCATTAACCACCGCTTACGCCATGATTACGCGCGCAGAACCGGTCTCACTGGCCCGCATCATCCTAATTGCCATCCTGGTGGCCTGCGTGGTCGGGCTGAACACGGTGCACTAACCCCGGAGGATATCAACATGAACACTACGGCCGCAAACAGCACAACCCACACACCGAACGGCACCACGTACCGTCTATGCACCACCGACGATACTGATCTGCTCTGCCGCATGGGCGCCAGCACCTTCCGTGACACTTTCGCCGTGTGCACAGCAGACGACGATATGGAACGCTATCTTGCCGAGGATTTCAACCACGACCGAATCGCATCAGAACTGCGACGCGCCGACTCGACCTTCTACTTGGCGAGCGTCGATGATCAGCCGGCCGGATATCTGAAAATCAATGTGGGAGAGGCGCAAACCGAGCCGATGGGCAGCGAGTTCCTGGAAGTGCAACGCTTGTACGTTCTCCCGGAATTCAAACGGCACGGCATGGGGTCCGAGTTCATTCGCATCGCGTTTCGTAACGCTGAAGAGCGAGGCCTGCACCAGGTCTGGCTGGGCGTGTGGGAAGGTAACAAGCCGGCGCAAGCGCTCTACTCCCGCATGGGTTTCAGCTTCTTTTCCAGTCATACGTTCCAGGTCGGTTCGGACCCACAGACCGACCTGATAATGAAAACCGACTTGAACACGAACCACGCTTGGCGGCAGTAAGGATCGACCCCTGCCACCAGCGAACCGAACCGCTTCTGCCAACACCGCTAGCCCGCCTATGAACACCCCCTACGTGTTCCAGTCAAGACACGTTCTGATCAATACGCATTCCAGCCAACGTGCATTCCGATTAATACGCATTCCGCGCAAAAGAGACAGCCGATACCCGCACGCACCGGACGCGATACTATAGCAGCGGAGGGGCCTATGGAGCATGTTCACGCACACCGGCGCAGACGCGGCGCCGCCCTAGTGAAGATTGCCGTCAGCATTGCAATCGGCCTAGTCATCGCTCTAATACTCGGCCCAGTAGTGTGGCCTGCCAGCGTGGGGCGCGACGGGCAGACCAGCACCGCGCAAACTCAGACGAACTCAGACGGCGCAGGCAGCAACGGCGGCGAACACCCCGGCGCCACTGATTCCAACGACCGGTCTACCAGCATTCCCACGCTCTACTTGCACGGCTACCACGGCGGGCATGTCAGCACCGACAGCATGATCGCCTACGCGCAAGAGCACGACGACGCCACGAAAGTGCTCACCGCCACCGTCTCCTCGGCAGGAGAGGTGAGCCTTGCCGGCGACTGGCGCAGCGATGCCAAACGACCGCTCATCCAAGTGCTGTTCGACGACAATACCAACACCGATTACGCCGCCACCAGCGAATGGGTGCACAACGTCGTTACCGCGCTGCAGCAGCAATACCACATTACGCAGTACAACACCGTGGCGCACTCGATGGGCAATCTCGTAGCAATGTACTACCAAGTGCAATATGGGCAAGACCCAAGCCTGCCGAAGTTGCGGCGGCAGGTCAATCTCGCCGGTAACTTCGACGGGATCATCGGAGCTGACGATGCGCCCAACATGAACCAGATTCGCGCCGACGGCTCCCCCAGCTACCAAAACCAGCATTTCCGCTACCTACTCACCCACCGAGCAGGCTACCCCAGCGGCGTGCACGTGCTCAACATGTACGGCAACCTGGACGACGGCACCAACTGTGACAACAATATTTCGGTGGCCTCGGCGCGCTCGCTCGGCTACATTCTGCGCGGCGAAACCGCAAGCTACCGCGAGGTCGAGGTGCACGGCGCGATGGCCCAACACAGCAAGCTGCACGAGAATCCCAAAGTCACCGCGCAAATCGACGATTTTCTGTGGGGCAGCACCGAAAAGTAACGAAACGCGCCGCGCAATTGGCAGCGTGATACCTTGGCGGCCTGCCTACTGATGAATTATCGGAGCACCTACTGATGAATTTGCAGGACTGCTACTGATGAATTATTATAGATTCTACTGATGAATTTTCATAGAAGGGAGACCGCAATGATTTCGCGTACCTTGGCAAGCCAATTCTCCGATATGCTTTCATGGTTTCCCGTCCTTTCGCTCACCGGCCCGAGGCAAAGCGGCAAGTCCACACTGCTACGCGCCGCGCTCCCTGACTTCGAATATTTCAATCTTGAAGATAGAGCGACGCGAACCAGCGCGCTCGAAGATCCAGTCGGTTTTTTGCGTTTGCGCAGCGACCACCTCATTATCGACGAAGCACAATACGCCCCCGAATTATTTTCCCAGATCCAAGTCGAGGCTGACGCGCGGGCGACAATGGGACAATACGTGATTTCCGGTTCGCAGAATTTCCTGATGCTCAAAAACGTCAAGCAGTCTTTGGCGGGGCGTGTGGGCATGTTACGCCTGCTGCCGCTTTCGTTCAACGAGGCGCAGGAAGCCAGGCCCGAGCTCACCGTTGACGATTTCATGTTCCGCGGCGGATACCCTCACCTGTACGACAGCAGCATGCCGGCGAACATTTTCTATCGCAACTACCTCGATACCTACGTTAGGCGCGACGTCACTGAATACCTAGATGTGCGCAACGGCGGCGAATTCACCCGCTTTGTCGGCTTGTGCGCCCAGAGTGCGGGGAACTTGCTGAATCTGAGCTCGCTGGCTCGTGACACAGGCATCACTTTTAATACCGCCAAGCAATGGCTCTCGATTCTCGAAAGCAGTTTCATTGTGTTCCTCCTGCAGCCCTACCATTCCAACGCGCGGGCACGCTTGACGAAGACACCGAAGCTGTACTTTTACGATACAGGCCTGCTGAACTTCCTACTCGGAATTTACTCAATCCAAGACTTACGTAGCAACCCTAAGCTCGGCGATATCTTCGAAAATCTTATTATCGCTGAAACTATGAAACGCTATAAAAATGCGAATGCGGACGACAAGCTGTATTTCTATCGCGACACCAAACAAGCGGAGATTGATTTGGTTGACATCTCCGATCGTCGTGCTCCGGAACTGATTGAAATCAAATCGGGTTTAACGCCAAGGCCGGATGCATTCAGACACCTAGCAAACGTTGGCACAGAGATGGACATTCCCCAAGATCGCAGAACCGTAGTGTACCGAGGAAGCGAAGAGTTCAGCACAAAGAACGGCCGTTTCTTGCCGGCCAGCGAGTATTTACGCAACGGGCTGGGGCGGTAGGTCCGTTCGCCGTGTATCGCGAATGGAAACCGCAGCAGAACGACACGAGTGCAAGGACATACACACCGAGCTGTGGCTAAGCCGTCTGACTGAGTTCTGCGAGTAAAGCGCTGGTCCAGTTGCACAACTGTGTCTTTGTTCTGACTCTGAGTCATGATAGCGATGGAAGTAGCGACGCCGCCGTGGTCAACATTGAGGAAGTAGTTGTAGGAATTCTGCAGTCGTTGACGACTCTTATCATCTTAGGATATACGCATGGCGAGCAAACAATCGTAGACGTTTACCATGCGGGCGGGCATAGCATGCCTCTGCCATGTCCGCCCGCACTGCCCGCGCTACAGCACACCTTGAGCCACCATCGCGTCGGCAACTTTGATAAAGCCGGCCGCGTTGGCACCGAGCATAAGATCTCCCTCGTTGCCATACTCCTTGGCCGCCTCGAGCGATTTGGACACGATACCTTCCATGATTTCCTTGAGACGCGCGTCGGTTTCCTCAAACGTCCACGAAAGTCGGTACGAATTCTGGCTCATCTCCAAGCCTGAAACCGCCACACCACCGGCATTCGCAGCCTTTGCGGGGCCGAACAGCACACCTGCCTTGCGGTAGACCGCAATGGCTTCCACCGTGGAGGGCATGTTCGCTCCCTCGCATACCGCCTGGCAGCCGCCAGCCACGAGCGCCTGCGCGGCCGCCTCATCAATCTCATTCTGCGTGGCACACGGCAAAGCGATGTCGCACGGAACGCTCCACACGCCGGCCGCGCCTTCGTGGTATTCGGCGCCCGGCACACGCTCGGCATACTCCTTGATCCGGCCACGATGCCCCAGTTTGATGTCCTTCACCACGTCGAGGTTGATGCCGGCCGGATCGTAGACATACCCGTTGGAATCAGAGGCCGTAACGACCTTCGCACCAAGCTCCTGCGCCTTTTCGGTCGCGAACACAGCCACATTGCCGGAACCGGAAACAACGACGGTCTTGCCTTGGAACGAGTCACCTTTCAGCACGCGCAACGCTTCGGCCGTGTAGTAGCACAGGCCGTAACCGGTGGCCTCGGTGCGCGCCAGCGAGCCGCCAAACTCCAAGCCCTTGCCGGTCAGCACGCCGGAATATTCGTCGCGGATCCGCTTGTACTGGCCGAACAGATATCCAATTTCACGGCCACCGACGTTGATGTCTCCCGCGGGAATATCGGTGAACTGGCCGATATGACGGCTCAACTCCGTCATGAACGCTTGACAGAAGCGCATCACCTCGCCGTCGGAACGGCCGCGCGGGTCAAAATCAGAGCCACCCTTGCCTCCGCCCATCGGCAAGCCGGTGAGCGAATTCTTCAGAATCTGCTCGAAGCCCAGGAACTTGACCACGGACTCGGTAACCGTGGGGTGGAAGCGAAGGCCGCCCTTATATGGACCGATGGCGGAGTTGAACTGGACTCGATAGCCGCGGTTGACCTGCACCCGGCCCTCATCATCCATCCAAGCCACACGGAACTTGACGAGTCGTTCAGGTTCAACCAAGCGCTCCAGAATACCGTTCCGCTCATACTCCGGGTGCGCTGCCACCACCGGCTCAAGGCTTTCGAAGACCTCACGCACGGCCTGCAGGAATTCAGGCTGGTCGCCATCGCGGCACTCAACCTGCGCGTAGACCTTATTTAGATATTCATGAGTGAACATGTATTCTCCTGTACGTTTTGGCAAGTATTGACAGAACACAACCTGTACACCCGATGTACTGCCACAACGGGCGACGAATTCAGTCTATACGAGGCGTGCGGGAGAGAACGGTGGCGTCCCTACAGTTGGACATTGTCCGTAACGAGCCAACCGTCATCATCACTGTTGCTACAGTTGCTCCACGCGTTCAGCGAATTTGTCGAAGTCAGAACGTTGAGTTTTCTCAAACTCAGCAAATTCCGCGAGCGCCTTACTGTCCGCTTGTTTCTTGCTTACTTTGCCGCGGCCGGGCAACGACGAACTGCCGGTAAGCGCGATGTACTGGTCGCACAGCACCGCACAATCAGACATCGTCGTAATCGTGTGGTTGCGCACCCGCAGCTCCGCAGCGTCAAGGAAGCCCGAAACCAGCTGGTTGAGGTGGCTGATTTCCTCTTGCGAAAGGTAGTTTTTGGCTACTGTTACGTCGCGCGAGTGCACGCGGCCTTCCGGCGAGCCCTTCCAACTAATCAACCCCATGTGCGGCTTACCTGCATCGGCGCGAGCGCGGATAATTTCGGCCGCCGTATGCCCGCTGACGGCGTAGTGGAAGCGGTTCTGTACGCTGGCGAAGAAGTCGCGCGCCGTGGGTGATTTCGGGTCATAGTCCACGCTGATATCTTGGAACAGGTCGGTGATTTTTTGGTAGAAGCGACGCTCGGATGCACGAATGTCGCGGATGCGATCGAGCAGCTCGTCGAAATAATCTTCGCCGAACGGCCGTCCGTTCTTCAGCATGGCGTCGTCGAGCACGAAACCTTTGATCACGAATTCCTTGAGCGTGGCCGTAGCCCACTGACGAAAGTGTGTGGCCTGCTTGCTGTTCACACGATAGCCGACGGCGATAATGGCATCGAGGTTGTAGAAGGAAATATCCCGCACAACCCTTCTGCCACCTTCGTTTTGAACTTGTTCAGAAATTGTACAAGTTGCGTCACGTTCAAGCTCACCCTCGTCATACACATTACGCAAATGCCGCGTAATTGTCTGCGGCGTCACCCCAAACAGCTCCGCCATCCCGCTTTGCGGCATCCAGAATGTCTCGTCTTGGTACCGTACCTGCACTGGCACATCCCGTCCGTCTTGCTTGTATAGCACAATCTCGGCCTGTGCTCCCTGCATGTCACTGTTGCCGCCCTCCGCGCCAGTGCTGCGCTTACTGTTATCAGCCACCTTAATCGCCTCCCATAATACTTTTGCACGTATCGATTCACCCGTCATACACATTCTAAAATGCTGCCTGCGCAAGCTTGGGCGGACATGTAAGTTTGCAGAATCCACTTCATTATGCTGCAACCGCAGACCGCAATCACATAGCGAAGCGATCCGATGGAACCGTTCGTGATATCTCCCGAAAGTGAATGAATTCAACCTCATATTTGAAACTCAAAACCGCATGCTTCCAAGGAAGAAACCTTCTGCCGCACAAAGCGCGCTCTCCACGAGCACGGCGACATGATGACGTGTCCAAGTATCCTACCGCCCTCACACAGGCATGATGAAACGACGCGCAAGTATTGCGGAGCACAAAGCACAGGCAGGAGAACGATGAAAAGTGCAATGACAGCGCAGGAAGCCAGCGAGCGCGGTGTGCAAACACTAACGAGCACAAGTGAACGTAAACGAACATCATCGAAACCCCGGAAAGCAACGAGAGGCGGCGCAGACGCCCCTGTCTCGTTGGAATACAGCAGCCACTCCCGTGCTGGACGCACATGGATACGCCCCGCTTGCTCCCCGTGACACCTATGCATCATCCACCTGCACCCCGCCCCACAATCTCCTCATACAAGCGCTCAAGGCGTTCTGCACGCTTAAGTTTGGTCAGTTCGCACTCCCATACGGTGATGACTCGCCAGCCGGCGGCTTCCAGTTCGGCGCGTTGGCGCACATCGCGCTCCCTGTTGCGCAAAAGCTTGACCGTCCAGAACTCAACGTTGGACTTGGGCATGGAGAACTTCTCACACCCCTCGTGCATATGCCAGAAGCAGCCATTGACGAACACCATCGCACGCCACTTGGGCAGCACCACGTCCGGGTGGCCCGGGTAGCGTTTGTCGTTCTTACGGAAGCGCAGCCCACGGGAGAAGAGGTAACTGCGCACCAGGACCTCAATGGAAGTGTCCTTGCCGCGGATACGCGACATGGTGTAGCTGCGCGTGCCGCGGGGGTATTTGGAGAAATCAGACACGGAGCCGCTAGTCGCCGCGGAGGCAGGAAGGGAAGTACCGGGAACAGCAGACGAGGCAGAAGACCGAACACCCGACTCGGCTAGGAAAGCGTTCGTACTCACTTCTGCATGCTCTCCCATTTCTGCCATGAACCTATTCCATGTCGAAGCCGCGACATTGCTTATTGCGCCGTATTACTAGCGCAGAGGAGATTTAAAGCAGCGATTTCGCCCGAGAATCCACCCCACTTGTGCTATGCGAATGATGCGCAACTCAGCCCAGCGGTAACGACCGAACCCGGCTAGGGACTCACCGAACTATGCTGAAACCATGACCGCAATCAGCCCGATATATGATTCACATATGTGCCGACAGGCCATAACGACGTTCGACGACACCGAAGCTCCTGACGACCGTTCGCCGTTCGTCAGCGGGCGCGAACGAGAGCTCACAGTGCGTATTGAGTCATATAATCCGCAGTGGCCAACTGTGTACCAGCAGCTAGAAAACGTCGTGCGCCAAGCATTGGGATGGAAGGCATTGTCCATCGAACACGTGGGATCCACGGCAGTACCACTGCTAGCAGCAAAACCTATCATTGACATTGATTTGACGGTTGCCAATGCCAATGACGAGAAAGCCTACCTGCAACCGTTGGAACGAGCGGGGTTCTCTCTGGAGATTCGTGAGCCTTGGTGGTATGAGCACCGCATGCTGAGTTCAGCTGCTCCAGATTGCCACCTGCATGTGTGGAGCGTCGGGTCTCCCGAGGCGGCGCGCCATCTTATATTCCGCAATTGGCTGCGCGGCAATGCGTCTGATAGGTTGCTCTATGAGCACGCCAAAACCGATGCGGCACAGGCCATGCGCGGCAATCTCGGACTGGTTTCGCAGTACAATGAACGCAAGCAGGCAACCATCCGAACCATATACGGCCGCGCATTTGCGGCGATGAGGTTGTCTGCCACGATCCCTCAATCGAGAATTCAGACGATACATGTTAACGGTTCGCAGCATTCGGAGACAACAGGCAACTACCTCTACAGGAACCAGCATGCAACCTCCTTGACAATTGTCAGACCAACAGACGCTGCCATTGAGCACGAACAGTGATCAACTCCAGAAGTTATGCGATCTCAGCCACCCAGTCAGATAATGGGAACATGCACGATTCTGTGCAGATCTTAATTCAGCTCAGTTCAACGCAGTTGTGATGCATCACACTATACTGTTATCATGCAAGCGAGGAGGAGAAATTCTATGCCAAGAAACGCCAAAAAGAATGAGGTATCAACAAAGCTAGAAGAGTCTCTTGCGTGGTGCAATTCAAATCACGATGACGCTCAAGAAAGATTTGACACGGTAGCAGACTCAGTAATTGAAGATACCGATCGAAACCGAGAGATGAAGGCCCTTTATCCAGTACTACTACAGCACAAGTTGAAAGGCTATCTTCCGAGCATTCCCATGCCAGAAAGCTCTCTTGCTTTAAGCTATGCAGAATTTCTCGATGAATTTTTCAGGAAGTGGTGCACAAAATATCGAACCGCTTGGCTCCAACTTCCCTCCGAGCGCATCGCTTCTCCAAAGGAAAGCGCTACCGACCAAGCTCTCATTAAGATGGTTGAAACTCGCGCAAAAGACGAAGCGAGTGCTATTGAGTGGGCTACCATACATAATCTGTTTATGAAAGCAGAAATTGTCGGAGGCAACCTACTAGAGGAGTACATATACAGAAAAGTCTGCGACTATGATTGGATTTGGTGTCGCGGAGAAGTACTCACTGCCGTCGACTTCTGCAGTATGTCGTCAGACGAACCGCAGTTTATACAAATAAAAAATAAATCGAACACTGAAAATTCATCAAGCGCAGGGTTCAGGATCGATCATCATGCAGATAAATGGTACAGGATGAATGCCAAACGCACAAACGGAGTAATTGTCACGCATTGGCCCAAGCTTATTGAAGTCATTCAGAAAGGCACAAGCAAACCAGTTCCTGCTGATTTGCTGACCGAAGAGGACTATTTAGAGTTTGTACGATCCGCAGCAGAGCGCAATCCTGCGCTCATAACCGAACAGGAGTTATAGCAGACTGTAAACAGCTACTACTGCTAGCAACCACTTGCTTGCGCATCTTCAACATGCCACGTCAACTCACTGGTGTTTTTATACCTCGAGTAAGGAAAACCTTCTAGCTCCGCTTGCGGTTCTTCCTGCATGTCTGCAACTATTGCTTTCCCTATTGCTTCACCCAAGCGAATTGGAACGGCATTCCCAATCTGTCTATACATGCTTGTGATGTTGCCCACAATCTTCCATTCCTCAGGAAAACCTTGGATTGCCTTATACTCTTCCACGCTCAGCGGTCGATCTTCGGTGGGATGGCATAAATCTGTCGCAGGCATAGTTGGCGACGTTACCAATGTCGGAGAAGGCTTACTCTTGCTTAAGCGTCGATAGAACCCCGTTTTCCCGCCTCCGAGCGCATACGCTTTCCCCATGGCCTCTGGCTGAACACTTTTAGGCAACGAAGTCCAATTTTGTCCTTCCTGAAGCATTTTAAAATATCGCAGTCTTTTCTCTGGGAATTGAACATAATGCTGACTATCAGCAGGAATATCAGATACCACGTCATTGAACGTGCGCCATGCCGGTAGCTTCCAACAGGGATCATAAGCATTTGTTGGCTGAAGCCAGTGTACCCTTTTGCCTTCTCGCTTTGCAATAATTACTACGCGCTCGCGAATTTGTGCCGCACCGTAATTTGCAGCATTGTAAAGGTTGAAACTCACCGTATATCCCATTCGCTCGATACGCTCAAGAACAACAGCCATAGCTCCACCTTTTACAGGTCGACCACCATCTTTTATTGGATACGCTGTAGACAATAATCCACGCACATTCTCAATAACCAGATAGCGCGGTCTTATTCTCGCTGCAAGATCGAGATACGCGAGAAAAACATTGCCTCTTGCATCATTGAAGGCCCGCCTTGCCCCCGCAGTACTAAATGACTGGCACGGCGGCCCGCCAAACATCACATCGACGGTAGCATTCGCAGGCAACCCCGCTGCCGAAAGTACCTGTTGTGCAGTTAGTAGAGACACATCTCCCAACAACCCAGCTTCAGGCCTATTCGCATTGATAGTCATTCGACATTCACGATTATTTTCGACATAAAGAAGACTCTTAATACCGCTCTTTTCCATCCCAAGATCCAGGCCTCCGGCACCCGAAAAGAACGAAAGTCCCGTAATCGCCGGAATCGAAGCTTCCGCTCTGCCATGGTCATTCGGAGCAACCGTAAGATTTGATGACTTTAAATACTCATCTAACGCGGTTCGCTGCACGATTTTACGATTTCCACAATTTTGATAAGGAAGAAGTCCTTTATTCAATAGCTGCGTAACAGCAGAACGCGAAGACCCTAAAAGTGTGGAAACTTCAGAAACCGTGAGCAGCGGAGATATGGCGTTCTTGGTATTAGCAGTTGTCATAGTTTCATCCTACACCATAGGGACTACAAAAAAATCATATATGATGCACAAGTAGTCCCTAGAGCAATGACACTTTGCCTATTACGTAATCACGTTTACACATGAATATCTCACAAATAAAATGTGCAAGCATAATCCGCCATTAGTTCCAGCAGCACACGCACGTCCAGCCCAGTAAACGAAAGAAATACCCCACGTCCGTTCAGCCGTTTGCACTACTACACCAAATAGCCGGGCATGTAATTTATCAGAATCACCCACACCTCTCTCATTGTCTTCAACAAGTTGCTATACAGACTGCATCCCTAACCGAAAACGTCCGTCTCGCCCCTCCCGCAACACAGCCATCAGAAATGTTCGATAAACCTGACACTTGACAAGTGTCAGGTTTATCGAACATTTCTATGCATGCAAGCAACGCAATCAGTCGAACAGGAAGCGGTTCACCGACCGCGACTCTCGTGCACCCACACCAGGCTCCCACACCGCAACAAGGCAAGCTTAGACAACACAAAGTTACACAAGCGATACCGCATTTCCAGCAAACCACATGCATCCACGCTCAGCACGATGGATCCAGCGAACAGTTAGACACCCGTTGAACCCATTGGAATTGCATATTGCACAGACTAGAACGATGAGATTGTTGCTCTTCGCAGCTTGTCCGAGTCAGCAGACTCAGACAAGTCAAATCGCCATGCTAAATCAGTCTACTCAACCACCACTCACCTCAGTCGAAGAACACGACCGGCTTGATAGTGTCCTTGTCATGCTCGCGAATCAGTCGCACGGCTTCCTCGATCTGGTCCATGCCATGCAGGACCGGAGTCACGATGAGCTCGGGCCGGTAGCGCTTCTGCTCGATCAAGCTCATGATGCGCTCGCCACGCACGCGACCTGCCTCAGCCTTGACGGTGCGCAGGGTCTTGTCGGTGCCACCGTAGCCGATGGTGGCCATAGGGATGCTGGTTTCGGTGTCGGCCATGAAGCCGCCAACGCTGACCACAGTGCCGCCGTAGCGCACCATTTCCAGCGCCTTGCCGATATTCGAGGCGTTACCGCCGGCAATCAGCACGCGGTCGACCGGACCACCGTTAAGATCAAGCACAGCCTTGACGATGTCCCCATCGTGATAGTCGATGAAGTCCGTGGCACCCATCTTGCGAGCGACCTCAACGGTCTTGGGGCGCGAGCCGATGCCGATAATGCGTGCCGCACCTCGTATCGCCGTCGCCGCAACACCGGTCAATCCCAGCGCTCCGATGCCGATGACCGCCACTGTGTCACCGAAGTCAACGTTCATCGCCTCAACGCCGGCAAACGCGGTCATTCCCATGTCGGAAACCGTGACGGCCTGCTCCCAGGTGACCGAATCCGGAATGTGGGAGAGCGTGGTGTCCGCATCCTTGACACCGGTCACCTCGGCGAAAACGCCGTGCTCGTTCGGGTCGTCGCTGTAGAAATAGCTGGTGTCATTGATCTTGGCATCACCCATCTGTGCTTCCAAGCTGCGATAATCGGCGCGGATGGCGGGCACCATGACCCTGTCTCCAGGCTTGAAATCCTTGACTTTCGGGCCGACTTTGTCAACGATGCCGACAGCTTCGTGGCCCACGGCACGATCCTTCAGGTTCGGGAACGCCATGGTTTCCATCATGTGCACGTCGGTGATGCAGGCGGCGACGGCAACCGTTTTAATGGTCGCACCATACTCGCCCGGCTCCGGCGGCACCAAGCCGTCGCGCCATTCCATCTTCCCTTTTCCAGCTAAAACATAGCCTTTCATAGATCCTCCCTGATCTTCACTGTTCCAATGCACGCCACTTGTGCATCAGAACACACAGACTATCACAATTCCCGTGTTCACGCGGGGAATGAGCACAACATCACATAGATGACTATTGGGCATGTGCTCCCCAAGAACCCATGCCCAATAGCATCATCGTGTCGGCATCACACAGGCATCACACCAGCGTCGCACTGGCAGCAAACCGCAGCACCGGCTCCAGCACCAACACCAACACCGGCACCAATCACACTATCAATATTGCACTTTCCACATGTAACGACGCGTCGTCAGCGGATGCTCCGTAGCATCGGCGAGCGCATGGTTGTAAATGGGGTACACATTGTTGAACAGCGAATGGTTGAAATAGTCCACTACAGACGCGTCGATGGTGGACAGGCCAAGTTCCTTGGCGTCGAGCACTTCAATACGCTTGCCGTACTGCTGAATGAACCCGAGCGCACGCTGATCCACGTCACGGGTTGACCCCTCAGACACTTGCACGACGAAGGGAACGTTCGCATCAGTCACTTCAAAGGGACCATGGAAGAACTCACCGGAGTGCAGCGCCGACGACTGTTTCCATTGCATTTCCATGAAAATGCAGATGCTTTCCATGTAGGCAGCACCGTACGAGGCACCGGATCCCATCGTGTAGATGAAGTCATCATCCTTGTATTCCTGGGCAAAATCGAGCGCGCGCTGTGCCACATGCTTACGTGCCTTGCGAATGATGCCGGTCATCTTGTCTGCGGATTGCATGAACTGTTCGTAATGCTCATACCCGCCAGTTTGGTTGAGTAATTCAACGGCAACGTAGAGAGCGCACATGGTTTTCTCGCCGGAATAGTCGATGTCTCCGGCAAGATGGTCGGGGCTGGCGTCGAACTCGTAGTGAACGATGTAGTCGCCGTATTGGATGATTTCCGATTCTTTCAACCAAGTCAGCAGGATGACCGTAGCGCCTCGCTCTTTGCCCAATGCCGCGGCGGCGATTGTTTCCGGGGTGTTGCCTTTATGGCAAGCCAGGACGATTACCGAGTTCTTGCCGAAATCTTTAGGCGTGCTGTGGATGAACTCGCCGCTGTTGAACCAGCCTGTCTTGATGGAGCCATTTTCTTGTTCGGTGAATATGCTCGCTGGGTACAAGGCTCCAAGGGAACCGCCGCAACCGACGAAGTACAGCTGTTGTACACCCCCGTTCTTTGCCTTTTTTTCAAGAATCTCCGCGACGAGACCTGTGATCTGTTCGGCTTGCTGTGACATACTGTTATATCCTTTCATGTAAGTCATATATCATTTTAGATACAAAGCAATACAAATGAGCATTGCCCATATTTCACGCGAAAATATTTCTCGCTTTACCTTGGATTTCAGCAATCTGGCGCTCTGTCAAATCCACATATTCGCTGTTTTCCGCAGTACAGCCCACATCCTGCACAATCATCATTTTCGTACTGCGTTCCAAGATGGTAAAGAACCAGCTGCCAACAGGAACGGTGTACAACGTACCCGGCTTGAGCTTCGTAACCCGCAACTCGAGTTCCTCATTACGCTCTTGCGCGGTAATCAGCGCGGCCTTACCCGAGATAAGAATGAACTGCTCATCGGTCTGATGATGCTGTTCCAAATGACGCAACCCGTCAATATCATTATCGGGCGTCCAATTCTTAATCGAAACAACCCACTTGTCGTTACGATATCCGCATTCAATGCCCATGCCATCGTAGCTATGTTCAACCGGTGACAATGCCATAGTAAACTCCTTAATTTTCAGCACATTCGGTTAGTTCAGTAAATTCAGCACGCTCAGCACATCCGGTGCCTCGCGTCAGGATTGCAGCTCAAGCACACGCCCCGAGATGGGTACTCCGTGCCCGAATGCTCCCTCAAGGCAGCACATGCGCGATGAGAACTGAGCACCCTGCCTCATGGCTCTTGCCAAGACAGTATGAGGGTTGCTCAAGTTACCCAGTGCGACACCGCGAGGGACCTGCTGCAGCAGTTTCGTAAAGAACGCGGCACTGTAGGCATCGCCGGCCCCCATTGCATCAACGACATCGTCGTTCAGGCAGGCTTCCTGATACATCAGATCACCCTGATACATCAGCCAGGAACCCTGCTCGCCAATCGTGCCCAACACAATGTCGGCGCCATAATCAGCGGCTTTGCTCATCTCACGAACCCGCTCAGCGTCACTGAGATGCGCACAGGAAAGCACCGCGATGGCAATGTGTGGGCAAACTTGCGCTAGGTATTCATCGGTCCAACGATTCGAAAAATCGAAAGCAATCGGCACACCGGTAGACTCAAGGCAATCAAGATCCCGCTCGATATAGGCGTTCAGATTTGAGCAAATCAGGTCGAACGTGCGAATATACGACAAATCAGCATCGGCGAAATCAAACCGATGATCTTTGGCAACACCGCCTTTATTCGACCCCAGGAACACCCGATCCGTCCCGTTAAGCGTGACGCAGGCGAACCCGTTCTCACCACAGAAGTGACGAGAGTGTGAATCATCAATATGGAACTCATCGAGGGCACACTGCACGCAGCGGGCCACATCGTCGTCGCCAAACTTGCCCAAGTAGGCGCTTTGCGCACCATTTTCACTGGCATAAACGCAGATGTTCACGCACTGCCCGCCCGGGTACATTTTGTGCCGAGACAAGTATTTGTCACACACATTGTCACCTATCGCGATAATTCTGGGATTTTCCATGTCGCTCCTCTCAGAAGACCAAGTAGCCCAAGCCCGCAGAGACCAGCACCGAGACGATGGTGCACACCAGCCCTGGGCGCATGTAGCTGTGATTGAGGATGAACTTGCCGATTTTCGTGGTACCGGCAGTATCGAAGGCGATGCCGGCAACAGACTGGCTGGCGTCGGGAATGAAGTAGTTCGACGAGCAGGCGACCCACCCAGCGACGATGATATACGCAGGAAGGTGCAGCGCAATGGCGATGGGCACCATGATGAGCGTGGTCGAGGCCTGACTCGTGGTGATCGCGCCCACGATGAAGACCGCTAGGATGTACACCCACGGATATTTGTTCGTCAGCGCAGACATGTTCGAGGAGATGAAGTCGGATTGTGCCGAGATGAAGGTGTTCACCAGCCAGCACAGACCGGCCGCCAGAATAATCGCAAACGTACCCGTTTTCAGCAACGGAGCATCGAGAATCTTATTGGAGTCGATGCCGCTGACCAGAACGATGATGGCGGCCACGACATACATCACCATCTGAATGACCGAAGTCATCTCCAGCGGCTTCTTGTCGAACACCGGTCGCAGTTGCGGGAAAACACCGAAAACGGTGATGACTACCATGCCGACCAGGAAGATGGCAACCGACAATTTTGCCTTCTTGCCGACAGCCTGCTCCTCGCGCACTTCCTGCTGCTTCTGCTCGATCAGCCCCTCACGCACGCGCCGCTGATATTCTGGATCATCTTCAAGTTCCTTGCCCTTGCGGTACACGGAAAGCCCGGCCGCCACAGAGCCCAGCAACGTTGCCGGGACGCATACCAACATGACCGTGCCCATATTGACGCTGGGGAACGTTGACATATAGCCGATGAGCGCGACTGTCGCAGCTGTGATAGGACTTGCGGTTATGGCTTGCTGCGAAGCGATGATACTGGCGGAAATCGGGCGTTCGGGGCGGATTTTATTACCGATGGAGATTTCGTCGATGACCGGCAACAACGAGTAGATGATATGGCCCGTTCCGGTGCAGAACGTGAAAACATAGGAGACGATCGGTGCCAGAAGCGTAACGCTGCGCGGGTGTTTGCGCAGAATCTTTTCGGCCAACCGCACCATGAAGTCCAAGCCTCCGGTGCTTTGCATGGCACAAGCCGCTGTGATGACGGCCAGCATGATAAGAATTACCGTCATAGGAGGGTCGGATGGCGCCTCGCGGAAGACGAAGGTGAAAATCACCATGCCGATTCCACCGGCCATTGCCAGGAACGTACCTCCTTTCCGGGTTCCCCAGATGATGATAATCATCAAGGTAATGAATTCAATCCAGAACATATTGAACTCCTTCGTCAGCAGTGCTGCGGCGCACTGAATCGTATTGCCGTACACATCAACGCGCACGGGAACCAACTACTTTGTCAGTTCTTATTGCATTAGATACAATATAATACAAATGAGGAGATGTCAAATACCTTTGTGCACACACCGCCCATTATCAACAGCACCGATGCACGTCATTCACGTGCCACGACACATACAAAACACTGGCTTCCGCCGGGCACGTCAGGCTTCTCTACAACCTGCATCTACGCCTAGAATTCTCCCAAAAACCGCGCACTCCACCCTCTTCGCCGCACTCCACACGACGATAAACGCCCCGCAATGAGAACCGCAACTATCCCGGCACATTACCTATACATACAATGTGAACCGTTCCGGATTACAAATCTGATGCGTCAAATGGCGGAATTCCCCATCACCAGACTCTGCAATACTGTCAATACACAGCAGCGGATGCTTCACCGGAACACCTAAATACTTGGATTCTTTATAGTTCGCACGCGCAATATCAATGGTCTTTGACGACGACGTCATCTGTATGCCATGCTTAGCCAAAATGCTATACAGCGACACATTATTGAGGTCCTCATCCATCAGAAAGAAGAAACTATCAGGGAAATACGCAGTTTCCACCATAACCGGCGAATCATCGGCATATCGCAACCGTTCCAATACCAAGACATGCTGACGCCCAGACCCTAAGGCAAGACGCTCCTTCTGCTCATCATTGGCTTCCACCAGATCGATACGCAACAGTTTGGCGCCAGGACGACACCCCTGTATATGACACATTTCGGAAAAACTCATCACACTTGACAACGAACGAGTAATTTTCCGCTCTGCAACGAACGTCCCCTTACCCGTACGCCGTTCAAGAATACCGCTATCCGCCAAAGGTTTGAGCGCTTTGCGGACCGTGACCCGGGACACCCCGAATCGTTCACACAACTGTTCTTCGGTAGGCAGCTTCATACCGGCTTTGTATTCTCCACTAGCAATAAGCCGTTCAATTGTATTTTCCAGTTGTTTGTATAGCGGTGTTGCAGAGTCTTCTTGTATCGCCATTATTCCCCTTGTTATGTGTCCTACCCATGATAATACAAAGTCGCTGCAACGTATTGACACATACCCCGACTCTGCCTCAAAAGGTACATACAAGACCTGGATACGGTACTGCACAATCGCAGAGAACTCAGCTATCTCACAAAATAGCCAGCAGGCCATTGCCTACATACGCAAGACTTCTTGCCCTTAAAATTCCACAACAGTTAGTCAGATGTATGAAAATATAACCAGTTGACACAATACTAAATAAAACGCGAACTCCTATAGAAGCAGATAAATGACCGCTTCTATAGGAGTTTCACTAGTTAGCAACATGCGAAAACCGTTCGCTCACCTCATCCAGTGTTCTGCAGGCCGGCGGCGACTCCGGAGACGGTGCAGAGGATTAGGTAGACGAAGCCGCTGCGCTGCTGGTCCTGGCTAAGCTCGGCGTTCGCCATCTTCGGAGCGGAGGCGGATTCTCCGCTCGTCCCGGGCTTACCAGCCGCGACCGCCACGCCAGACTTACCGGCGGCACCCTTGGCGCCCTGCGCCCCAGCCACTGCTCCGCCATCCTGTGCGGCCTGCACCGCGCGCAGGCTCTTGAGCGCGAGCACCTGCGTGACCGAGAGCACGTCCACATACGGCGAGCGGATGCGAATGGCTTGCCCGAGCACATGACGGTGCTGCAGCGGCCATTCGTCGCCGACGATGGCGAGCACCCACTTGCGGGTCAGCGCCATCTCGCCGAGCACCTTTTCGTTGAGGTCCGGCCGGTCGCCGAGCGCCAGATACATGCGTGCGATGCGGTCGTCGGTCTTTGCCAGCGACATCTCGATGTTGTCGATGAACGTGGAGAACACCGGCCAGTCGCGATACGCGGCCTGCAGCGTCTCCAAATCCCCAAAGCTCTCGCACGCCGTACCAAGCCCGTACCATGCGGCCAGGTTGATGCGCGCCTGCGCCCAGGAGAACACCCACGGAATGGTGCGCAAATCATCGAGCGACTTGGCACCCAGGCCGCGCTTTGCCGGACGCGACCCAATCGGCAGTAGGCCAATCTCGGTCAGTGGCGTAACAGTAGAGAACCACGGGGTGAAGTCCGACGTGCGCAGCAAGTCGAGGAACCGCTCATGGGCCGCCTTGTCCAACGCGCCAGCCATACCCCAGTATTTCTCAGTCATCTCGGTGTTGGTCTTCTCCATGCTCGGTGCGCTCTGCAGCAGCGTCGCCGCGGCCACGGACTCGACGTGACGCACCGCCAGCACCGGGTTGCCGTAGCGAGCAAAGATGCTTTCACCCTGTTCGGTAAGCTTGAACCGGCAGTTCACGGAGCCGGCCGGCTGCGCAAGCACCGCCCGGTTCGCCGGCCCGCCACCACGACCGACCGCACCACCACGCCCATGGAAGAGCGTCAGATCAATATCATGAGAGGCAGCCCATTCGGCGATGCGCCGCTGCGCGTCATGCAAAGCCAGCGTGGCCGTCGTCGGTCCGGCGTCCTTGGAGGAGTCGGAATAGCCGAGCATCACTTCCATCTTGCCTCCGGTGGCCTTCAGCCGCGCCTTCACCTCGGGAATCTTGATGATCTCTTCGAGCGTATCCACCGAATGTTCGAGGTCTTCAAGCTGTTCGAACAGCGGAATGACGTCGATGACAGGCACATCAGCGGGATCGGCGAACGCCATGCGATTCAGCTCGAACACGTCACGCACATTGCCGGCGGACTTGGTGAACGAGATGATATAACGCCGCGCGGCCTTGGCTCCGCTGCGTTTCTGGATGGCTCCCAGCGCTCGGAACGTGTCGAGCACCTCGTGGGTCATGGGCTGCAGCGCCCCGCGCTCACCGTTCAACCCGTGCTCGCGGATGTCCTCCAGTGCGCGGGAATGCACGACGGAATGCTGGCGGAACTCCATCTCCACGAGGTGGAACCCGAAGGTCTGCGCCTGCCATATCACCTGCTGTAGTAGTCCGTACGCCGCCCTCGCAGCACCGGCAGCCACCAGAGAGCGCTGCACCACCAGCAAATCCTCGATATAGTCGTCGCACGAAGCGTACATAAGGTCGGCATTGCGCGCGATGGTCTCGTGCAACCGGTCAGCGATAACCAGCATAACCGCGCGGTGCAACTCCTGGGTGGAGATGAGCATCGCCTTGTCGGTCAGGGTTTCACTCATTTCCTTCTGCCGGTTCCACAGGCCGATCAGCTCGGCGCTGGCAGGGGTGGTGTCGGCTTCCATGGTCAGGTTGGTGCCGGCGGTGCGGGTGGCACGTTCCAGCGCGGCGATGGCATGGTCGCTGAACTTGCGCGCCACGGCACGGCTGACTTTGGCCGTCACGTTCGGATTGCCGTCGCGGTCGGAACCGATCCATGAGCCGGGGTGGAAGAACGCCGGGCACTGCGGCGCCTCAAACCCGGCTTTGTCGCCCAACAGCCAGTCGTCGAAACGGCGGTAGACCTGCGGTATGGTGTCAAAAAGCGTATTGTCAAAGATGTCGAGAATGGTATCGGCCTCTTCCACCGGCGTCGGTTTCTTCAGCTCGATGGGCGAGGTGCGGAACAGGGCGTCGATTTCGTTGTACAACCGGCGATAGTTTTCACGCTTGTCAGCGCCGCCGAGCAGTTTCCCAGCACTCAGCAAGTCAGCGATACGACGGATTTTACCCTCCACCGCCTTGCGCCGCGCCTCGGTGGGGTGCGCGGTGAAGACGGGGTGAAACTCCAGCTTTCCCAGCAGTTCGCGCGCTTTGGCAGGCCCCATTTCTCCAATAAGCTGGTGGTAGGCACCGGTTAGCTCGTTCACCGGGTCGATGGCCGCGTCCTCGCTCACCGCCGCTTCACGCTCGTGCAGCACGGAGACGCGGTGGTTCTCCTCGCACAGATTGGCCAGGTGGAAGTAGGTGGTGAAGGCCCGGGCCAGCAGTTGCGCGTCATGCACGTTCAGCGCGTTGATGGTCTCGACGGCGAGCGCATGGTTCTTGTCCTGCTCTTTGACGGCCGCCGGGTCGGAGGCGTACTGCTTGGCGCTGGCCTTGTTGGCATAGTCGAGCACGGTGTCAAACAGGGAGCGCAGGTCGCCGTCGTACTCTCCCAGCACGTCGCGCAGAATCTTCAGGCACAATGCCATGTCGGCGTCCAACGAGGCCGGCAACTCCCGCTCTTCCGGAACCTTGATACCCACGCCCGAGGTGAGCGGCGACGCACTGTTCGGCTGGCCGGGCTGCGCCGGCTCTCGCCGTCCATCCTTCCTGCCCTGCCTATCATGATGCGTACTGGTTGATTCATGTGCTCGTGTCATCAGACACCTCCTTGGCCCAGCACCGGGTTGCTCGGTCAGCAGGCCTCTGCGGCTCCTCCGCAGTTGTGGTGCCTGCCGTTGCGAACCCAAAGCCCGGTCGGCTGGTTGGTTGCAGTGCCCACTTTATGCGACGAAACAGGAGTATGCGCGAAAATGTCCGAATTTATCCACAACGTGGTCATAGATATCGGCGATAGCGCGATGGCAGCCATATATGAAGCGCAAGCCGGACCAAACCTGGAATCCGATGCACGCCCAGCGCGTACAATATTTAGCGCACCACGCATCGTTCACATTATCGAACTAACAGCAGGGATGAATGCAGCACGGCAAAGCGAAGGCAAGGGCATTGTCAGAGAACGAAGAGAACAGCACAAACAATTTAGTCGACAGAGAACTCGACGACAATCTGAACGGGGGCGAGGCGGCGGTGAGCCGTTACCACACGCATTCCGTGCCGCTGGACATGGACGACATCGAGCGCGACTGGGACACCCCGGTGGCTGAAGCCAGCTTGGCAGCCAAAGCCAGCGTCATCCTGCGCGTGGGCACACTCGACCTGGGCTCGGGCACCGGCAGCTTCCGCGTGCGCGAGATGATGCACCGCATCGCCTATCCGCTGGGAGTGCACGTACGCGCCGACGTGGGTCTGACCGACGTCGAAGCCTCGTTCACCGACGGGCACGAGCGCCTCACCGAGGTAATCGACCTGCCTACTACCGGTGTCAACACGGAACGCATCTGGCTGTTGGAACATTACGCCGACTGGTTCAACGTGAACCTCGGCAAAACCGCCATCTATCATGTACGTCCGGCTATATCCGAGGAGCTCGTGGAGCGCTTGGGCACTCCGGAAGCCAAACGTTCCGCCATGCGCGCCGTGCAGCAGGCGCACCGTGCCCGCGAACGCGCCGAGAAGGTGCGGGCCAAAAGCGCTGTGCGTGCAAAACGACGCGGTTTCAAACCGCCGAAGGGCCAATACGCTGAACATTTTGACCACGTTGATGGTGCATATACCACCGAGTATGCCGGCACTTCAAACCATGCCGACCAGTTCGACCATGCCGATCATTCCAACCAAACTGCCGGAACTGGCGACCACGCCAACATCGGCGACACCACCGGCCGCATCGACGTCAGCACCGACACCGCAACGCGCCAATCATCTAACCATACTGTCGCCCATATTATCGATGTTTCACGTGAAACATCGAGTCCGCACAACGCCGCACCTCAAGCCGTCAAGCGATCTGCAGCGCAGCAGTCTGGGCCGCAGCAGGCCGGAGCGCAGCAATCCGCGCAAGAGCAACCGCAATCCCAAACCCAAACCGCTCGCACCAGCGGCACCAACGGCATCACCGTCCGACAGGCGCACGAACGGTTGAGCCTCATCGAACATCGCAAGCCACTGTATGCCCCGTGGTTCTCCGGCCTCGCCTCGGCCATCGCCTGTGCAGCCTTCGTATTCTTGCTCGGCGGTGGCCTATACGACATGATCGGCGCATTCGTGGGCGCCGGCATCGGCCAGTGGCTGCGCCGACGCATGTTCGCCCGCCACCTTAATCAGTTCTTTGTCACCTTCGCGGCAGTGGCGGCAGCAGCCTTGGCTTGCATCGGCACGCTGCGCTTCATCGGCCTGTTCGACCCGGCTGCCCTGCGCCACGACACCGCGTATATTGGCGCCATGTTGTTCGTCATCCCCGGTTTCCCGCTGATTACCGGCGGTCTCGATATTGCCAAAATCAACTTCCCATCGGGCTTGCAACGGCTGTTTTACGCGCTCTCCATCATCGTCATGGCCACATTGGCAGGCTGGATGGTGGCCACAGTGGTCCATCTCAACCCGCAGGGTTTCGAACCGATGAACCTGAACCCGTGGATCAACGGTTGCCTGCGGTTTGTGGCGGCGTTCTGCGGTGTATGGGGGTTTTCGGTACTGTTCAATTCACCGCAGCGCATGGCTCTCGTTGCTGCGACCATCGGCGCCGTCACCGACACATTGCGCCTGACCATCACTGATTTCGGGGTGCCGCCCGAAGCGGCCGCGTTCCTGAGCGCTCTGCTCGCCGGCCTGCTGGCTTCGGCCTGGCGTTCTGCGGTGCGTCACGGTTTCCTGCCACCGCACTTGGGCTACCCACGGATCTGCCTGACGGTTCCGGCAATCGTCATCATGGTGCCGGGCATGTACATGTACCGTGCCATGTTCTACCTCGGCCAGTTTGATACGCTTGACGCGCTGAATTGGGCGTTCCGCGCGTTCATGGTCATTCTGTGTCTGCCCATCGGCTTGGCCATGGCCCGCGTGCTTACCGATCGCACTTGGCGTTACGACCTGTGAGCAGCAGCTGCGACAAACAGCAGCAATGCGAAGGATTCGCCGCAGCACTGAGCCGCACAGCACGGCAGCACGCACAACACGTAGCAGCAGGCCGCGCACCGAATATCACGCAGCACAGCACCGCACACCACGCAGCGCGGCAGCAGGCAGCACGCCACACAACCGCACAGCACACAACACTCAGCAACGGAAATGCTGCATCAACCTCGCTCTGCGCAACAAAACCGTCACTGAATACGCGGGAACGACGGAAATGCTGCGTTACCCCGATCCTACGCGCCAGAACCGTCACTCACCCCGATTCAACGACGGTTCCGTTGCATACACCGCACCCAACGCAACAAAACCGACGCTAAGTACGTGGCAGCGACGGAAACGTTACGTCAGCTCAACGCCACGCAACAGAACCGACGCTCACCCCACCTCAACGACGGTTCCGTTGCATACCCCGTGCCCAACGCGTCAAAACCGACACTTACTTCGACTCAGCGACGGTTCTGTTGCGCTTGTTTACCGTCAGAACCGTACCACCGCCAGTCAAGCGTGATGCCAGTGCACGATTCGTTGACGATAAATGCGTCAACGGCACCTTGGTCGAACAGATGGACAACGACCGTGTAAAGCGATGCGCGCGCCACATCATAGTCGTCGACCGTGTAGGCACGATGGACTGCGTCCATGCAAAACGATGTTGCCTCAGCACCGCAACAATGCAAACACCAATTCGGCAGGCTGAACTTCGCCCACGCAGAGTATGCTAAACCGGCAAGTGATGGCGACGCACGGTAATGTTGGGCGGAGATGCTGTAGCGCTTAACCCCAACCGTCCCAACCGTCCCAACCGTCCCAACCGTCCCAACCGTCCCAACCGTCCCAACCGTCCCAACCGTCCCAACCGTCCCAACCACCACCGAACGCACGCCACCGACCAAAGGAGCAACAAGGCAATGAGCTGGATGTCACCCGATTCTAAATTCATGCAGGGCGTCGCGAACTTGACCGACGCCATATGGGTCAACATCCTGATGCTGCTCACCTCCATTCCCGTCGTCACCATAGGCGCCGCGCTGGCAGCCGGCCACGATGCCAACCGTCGCGCCTTGGCAGGTCAGGGGCATGTTACCGCGAATTATTTCCGCGCGTTCAAAGAGAATTTCGCCAAATCCACCGCACTGTGGGCGGTATACGGCATCGTTGGCGCCGCTCTGGTGTGCACATGGATATTGTTACAGATTACGCCGCTGCTCATCCCGAAAATCGCGTTCACCCTGCTGTGGATTGTCGGCTTTGAGTGGACATGGGCTCTGCAAGCCCGGTTCTCCAATTCCGTCTGGGGCACATTCAAAAACGGGCTGATTTTCGGGGTCTCCTATTTCGGCACCACATTGGCGCTGGTTGCCATCGATGCCGTGTTCGCAGCCTTGGCGCTGGCCTGCTGGTTCTACCTTCCGCAAGGCCTGTTCCTGCTGCTGGTTTTGGGCTACGGCACCCTCATCATGCTCCATATCCCGCTGCTGGAACGTACATTTGAGCAGTACACCAAGTAACATCACAACGTATGGGAAGAGTGACATTGCAGGACGTGGCCACGGCGGCCGGCGTCTCCACGGCGACGGCGTCGTGGGCCATCAACAACAACCGCAATGCGCGCATTCCGCAAGCCACCCGCGAGCGAGTACAGCAAGTGGCGCTGAAACTGGGCTACCATCCGAACGCTTTGGCGAAGGGTTTGGCGCGCGGCTCGTCGTCGTTGATCGGTTTTATCAGCGACGGGGTGGCAACGTCCCCGTTCGCAGGCCAGGTGATCCGCGGTGCGCAGGACGAGGCTTGGCGCAACGGCAAGATTCTGCTCATCGTTGACACTAGCGGCAAACGTTCCATTGAACGTTCCGCTTTCGATTTCATGATGGAACATCAGGTGGAAGGCATCATCTACTCGTCATGGGTTCACCAGGCCATCACGCCACCGGCCGAGCTGCACGCGGAACGCGACGTGCTGGTCAACTGTTTCGATGAGGGGCACCGCTTCCGTTCCGTGGTGCCCGACGAGCGCCAAGGCGGGTACAGCGCCACGCATCTGCTCATCGAACAAGGCCACCGCAACATTGCGTTTCTCAATGATCCCAAGCCTTCCCCAGCTTCGACAGGACGTTTGCTGGGGTACAAGCAGGCGCTGGAGGAGGCCGGTATTGCCTTCGACGAGTCTCTGGTCATCGCCGCAGCGTCGAATCAAGAAGGCGGATATGGTGCTGCCGACGCGCTGCTGAACGCCGGCGTTTCTGCCGCATTCTGCCATAACGACCGTCTCGCCATGGGCTTGTATGACGCGTTGCACGAACGCCAAGTCAGCGTTCCTGAAGACATTTCGCTTGTCGGATTCGACAACCAGCAGGTCATCGCCGCGCATTTGCACCCGAGCCTGACCACCATCGGCCTGCCACAGTACGAGCTGGGAGTGCTGGGCGTGCGTACGCTGCTTACCATGCACGGCGCCGACGCCGATGTCAACTCAGGTACCGGCTCTGACGACGAGGCCGCAGCAATCAGCAACAGCACCTCCGGCAACGCTGATTCGAACGTGCCTGGCACCGCTGGCACCGCCAGCACCAGCACCAGCACCAGCAAGAATTTAGATCTATCAATTCCAGCTGGCTCATCTTCAGCTGCCACGGGCAGTACCAATGTCAGTTCCGGCAACTCGGTGCCGTCCGCTGCTTCCCCTGCCGACTCATTCACCCTCCAAGACCACCGCTCAACCCCAGCATTCACCACACTCGGCAACGCGCAGCTTGTGGAATGCCCTGTGGTGGAGCGGGCCTCCGTGCGTCAGATTTGACAGCCGCGATAAGCGTGCTATTATCTGAAACTATCAACTGAGCTTAAGCGATTAACCTCAGTTGTGACAATGATTGTCCAGTACACAAGTCTGCCTGTCGGAGCCTTCCCGCACCGTCATGCACGACTTCGCCGCAGCCAATGCCGGTTGCGGAGAAAGGTATCAATGAAGCTGTATTATCAATTCCCCGGCACTTGGTTCGGCGACTGCATGCCCTTTGGCAAAGGGGACGATTTCTTCCTCTTCCATCAGCGCGACAACCGTAACCCCGTACCGTTCGGAGAGCCGTTCAGCTGGTCACTGGCCACCACGAAGGACTTCGTGCACTATGAGGATTACGGCACCGCCATCCCTCGCGGCGGCGACGACGAACAAGACCAGTTCATCTACGCCGGCTCCGTTTTCGAGGCCGAGGGGCAATATCACGCGTTCTACACCGGCTACAACCGCGATTACGAGGGGCAGGGCAAGCCCTCCCAGGTACTCATGCACGCCGTAAGCGACGACTTGTACCACTGGGAGAAAACCCAAGACGCACTTACCTTCACGCCCCAGCCCGGCTACGATCCGGACGACTGGCGCGACCCATGGGTAATCCGCGACGACGAACACGACCAATACCTGCTTATCCTCGGCGCCCGTCTGCAAGGCCCCAAGAGCCTGCAAACCGGCCGCACCGTCAAGTTCACCTCGAAGGACCTCACCAACTGGACGTTCGAAGGCGACTTCTGGGCACCAGGCCTGTTCACCATGCATGAGATGCCGGATCTGTTCAAGATGGGCGACTGGTGGTACCACATCGTCACCGAATACAGCGACGGCCACAAGATGGTGTACCGCATGGCAAAAAGCTTGGAAGGCCCGTGGATCGCACCTGACGATGACGCATTCGACGGCAGTGCCTACTACGCCGGCCGCACGTTTGAGCTCAACGGCAAGCGCGTGCTGTTCGGCTGGGTAGGCACCAAAGAGGGGAACGACGACGCCAAGAACTACGAGTGGGGCGGAGCGTTCGTGCCGCATGAGGTCTACCAGCGCGAAGACGGCACGCTGGGCTGCCGCCCGGTGGATACGTTGTGGGACGCGTTCAATGAACGTCAGCCGATTGCCGACGTGACCATCGAAAGCCCGCACGCCCGCCAGGAGCAAATCCTGTTCCAGAACACCGGCGACCTGTATGCCTTCGAAGCCGACGTAAAATTCAGCGCGGGCACACGCTCGTTCGGCCTGCGCCTGCGCAAGAACGAAGAGGACGGCCGTTCCTACCAGTTCAAGTTCCCCGTGGCCGAAAACCGTTACCTGTTCGAAGGCAGCCCCAACTGGCCTTGGTTCACCAATATGAACATCGGCACCGAACGACCGCTCGCCCTCGAAGCAGGACGCACTTACCATATGCGGCTGGTAGCGGACGATTCCATCGCCACCCTGTACGTCGACGGCGTGGCACTTAACGTGCGCATGTACCAGCACACGGGAGATGCGCTGGCCGCCTTCGTCACCGACGGCACAGTCGAACTTTCCAACATTTCCATCGCCCAAGGCCTAAAGGAGGACTCCAGCGACCAGTAACCGAGCGCTACTGGCATACCGTGGCCGGGCTCGACAGGGCAGTCGGCCTGGCCCACGAAAACCACAATGTTTCACGTGAAACAACATGATGAAGTTGCCAAAGGAGGCATACGAATGAACAAGACAATGAAGGCAGTCGCCCTGGTTTCGGCAGCGGCACTCAGCGTTTGCGGGCTAAGCGCCTGCGGCAGCTCGAGTTCAAGCTCAGACAGTGACGGACACGTCTACTTCCTGAGCGGGAAACCCGAACAGCAAGACGAATTCAAGCAGCTCGCCAAAAACTTTACCGACAAAACCGGTATTCCCGTAGACATCTCCGTGGCCTCGTCCGGTTCGGGAGAGCAGACCCTCAAGAGCGAGCTGGCAAAGTCCCAGGCACCCACCCTCTTCGAAGTCGACAACAATGACTTCGCCAACTGGACCGACTATTACGCCGACATGTCGAAGACCTCAATGTACAAGGACCTGCAAAAGCCCGAATACGCCCTGAAAGACGGCGATACCGTGGGAGCGGTGCCCTACTGCATGGAAAGGTACGGCATCGTCTACAACAAGGCACTACTCAGCAAGTACTTCGACGCCGACTGGTCCACGGTAAAGTCCATCGACCAGCTCACCAACTTCGATGCACTCAAGACCGTCGCCGACGAAATCCAGAAGCATAAGAGCGATCTCGGCGTCAAAGGCGCGTTCTCCTCGGCCGGCTTCGACTCCAGCTCATCCGGCCGCTACGGCGACCAGATGGCGCACATCCCGGTGTACTACGAGTACAAAGACCAGAACACCACCACCGAGCCCGCCACGGTGAGCGGCAAATACCTGCCCGAGATGAAGCAGCTCTTCGACCTGTACGTCAACGACTCCACCGTTCCCGCCTCCCGGCTCTCCGGCGCCACACAGGACGATTCGAACTCCGAATTCGCCCTCGGTGACGCAGTGTTCATCCAGAACGGATCTTGGGCCTACGCACAGCTCAAGGGCCAAAAGGTGGAAGACAAAGACATGGGCGTGCTGCCGATCTACATGGGCATCCCCGGCGAGGAAAACAACGGACTGACCGTCAGCTTCAAGTATCTTGCCATGAACAAGAAGTCGTCCGAAGCCGATCAGAAGGCGACCGAAAAGTTCCTCGACTACATCCTCAACGATGATTCCGCACGCAAGATCGTCACCAACGACATGGGCTTCGAAACCCCGTTCAAGTCGTACGCCGAAGCCGGTTTCAAGACCAAGAACCCCATTCACCGCGCCAACGACGCCTATGCCAAGGCAGGCAAGAACGACGTGGTCATCTACCCCCTTCCCAGCCAACAGTGGGTGCAGGACCTCTCCGGCGCTCTGCTCGAGTACGCACAAGGCACAGGCAAGTGGGACAAGGTGAAGACCGCCTTCGTCGACAACTGGGCCACGGAATACAAGGCCTCGCAGAAGTAGGATGGCAACCCGCGCAATCGCGCGGGTTCCTCATAGGAGGAAGCAACAACATGATATCTATGGCCGGCAAGTCAATTCGCCGCTGGTGGGCACTCTTTGCCCTACCAACGGTGGCAGCCTTCACCATCGGCTTCGTAGTGCCCTTCATCATGGGCCTCTACCTGAGCCTGACCAAGTTCAGCACGGTGACAGACGCCAAGTTCGTAGGACTGAAAAACTACAAAACAGCGCTCGCTGATCCGGAGTTCTGGCATTCGCTGTGGTACACGGTAGCGTTCACCGTGGTGACGGTAATCATCGTCAACGTGGTAGCGTTCGCCATTGCCTACATGCTCACCAAAGCCATCAAAGGCGCGAACATCTTCCGTTCGGTGTTCTTCATGCCCAACCTGATCGGCGGCATCATCCTAGGCTACGTCTGGCTGCTGCTGCTCAACGGGGTTCTGGCACACTGGGGAAGATCAATCACCTACTCCAGTACGTACGGTTTCTGGGGCATGGTGATGTTGTACTGCTGGCAGCAAATCGGCTACATGATGATCATCTATATCGCCGGCCTTCAATCACTGCCAAGCGACGTGATCGAAGCGGCTTCGGTGGACGGCGCCAGCGGACGGCAGACCCTGTTCCACGTCACTCTGCCGCTCATGATGCCATCCATCACCGTGTGCACGTTCCTGACGATGACGAACGGATTCAAAGTGTTCGACCAGAATCTCGCGCTTACCAATGGCGCTCCCTCGAACACCTCCGAGATGATCACCCTCAACATCTACCGCACGTTCTACGGGCGCGTCGGTTTTGAAGGCGTGGGCCAAGCCAAGGCGGTCATCTTCTTCGTCATCGTTGCCGTGGTGGCACTTATTCAGAACAAGCTGACGACATCCAAGGAGGTGGCGGCATGAACCGTAATGTCAAGCATCCGGCACTATGGACCGCACTGTTTGCAGCGGTCTCGCTGATTTGGATTTTCCCGATCATCCTGGTGGTCATCAACTCGTTCAAAAAGCGCTCATACATCTCGCAGAACGCGTTCTCCATCCCCACCGGCGAGGCTTTCGCCGGGCTTGAGAACTACCAGCGCGGCATCGACCAAACCAATCTGATTGCCAGTTTTGGCTGGACGTTGGTCGTGACGGTCGGCTCCGTGCTGCTCATCCTGGTGTGCACCTCCATGTGTGCATGGTGGATCGTGCGCGTCAACAACTGGGCCGCCAAGCTGCTGTACACGCTGTTCCTGTTCAACATGATCGTGCCATTCCAGATGGTGATGTTTACCCTTTCCAAGATGGCCGACCTCCTCGGGTTCAACACCCCGTGGGGTTTGTGGATCATCTACCTGGGCTTCGGCGCGGGCTTGGCGGTGTTCATTTTCACCGGCACGATTAAAGGTATTCCGCAGGAGTTGGAGGAGTCCGCAATGATTGACGGCGCGAGCGTGCCGCGGATTTTCTTCGGCATCATCGTGCCGATCATGAAGCCGACCATTATCACCGTCGCCATTTTGGAGACGATGTGGATATGGAATGACTTCCTCCTGCCCTACCTGACGCTGGACATGCGCAAATACAAGACCATGTCCATTGCCATCCAGTATCTCAAGGGCGGCTACGGTTCGGTAGATATGGGCGCAATGATGGGCTGCCTGGTGCTGGCCATCATTCCTATCGTGGTGTTCTACCTGTTCTGTCAGAAGTACATCATCAAAGGCGTGCTCGCCGGAGCTGTGAAAGGCTAAGCCGGGCGCCGCGTTGAGCAGCGGCACTCCCAGTGACGGAAACGTCGCAACGCCATCAGCCGCAGCAGAACCGTCGCTCACCACACTCGCTTAGCGACGGTTCTGTTGCGCATCCGCCCCTCACTCTCCGCGATGGTTGCACCGCACACCGGTACCCATGCAACGTTTCCGTCACTCACTCACACTCAGCGACGGAAACGCTACGCACACCGCACCCCAAACCACCAAACCGTCCCTGACACAACCTCAGCGTCGGTTGTGTCGCACTTACTGATATCCACGCAACATTCCCGTCACTCACACACTCCCAGCGACGGAAACGTTGCGCCTCACGCCCCCAAGCCACCAAACCGTCCCTGATGCGGACTCAACGTCGGTTGTGCTGCGAAAAGTTGTGTATGCGCAACACAACCGGCGCTGGCTAGTGCTGAACCAACAACCAACCAACAACCAACAACCAACAACCAACAACCAACAACCAACAACCAACATTCTCACACTCAGCGACGGTTGTGACGCGCACGCAGCATCCCAAGTAGCTGAACCGTCGCTTACATAGACTCAGCGTCGGTTCAGCTACTTTAGCCAGACCCAACGCAACAAAGCCGACGCCCCACAACACCGCAACGACGGTTACGTCGCGTACGCTGCATCCCAAGCCACCAAACCGCCACTCACCCCGACTCAGCGACGATTCCGCTGCGTACGTTGCACGCAACGCAACAGAACCGACGCTCACGTTCAATGAGCGACGGTTCTGACGTGCAACAGTCAGGCTGCCCATCTCACAAAACCACATATGCCACCCTTATGGAAATTGCTCATTCGAACCCACGTCTACACCGGCGCGAGATACCAACGCAATGCGAGCGCGGAGTTGATATCGTCTTCGGAAAACGGCGTCTGCAACCGTGCGCACAATCTACCAACTCACCAACCACTCGCCCCAGCCACTCGACCCTAGCCACTCGGTCCGCACTGAACTTCTACTGCACTATTGATCACCGCCGCAAATATCGACACAAGCCACCCGTTTTCTGTCGGTATACGCGTCAATGTCCAAAAATGCGTCAACCCTGTCACCCAACACAACTCGCCATCCAACCACCACCGCCCCAACACCATTTCAGGTCAGCAACTGGAATCACACACAAGGCAACCAACGCGATTCCCGACCAAAATTCGGAAAACGTCGCCGCACCCCGTCAAAGCCGTGTATACTAGAACACTAACGGCTCGCCGGAGAGACCTTCGCGCGGGCTGCGTAACAAACACTGGAGTTTCAGAGCCGAAGTTGGCACCAAAGCACCAGTAAAAAGAACCCTTCACAACGGATCGTTCGGCACGTACCTGCCGATGAAAGGAACATCATGGCAAAAGTCACTTTTGACAACGTCACACGTATCTACCCGGGCAATTCGGAGCCCTCGGTAGACAACCTCAACCTCGACATCAAAGACGGTGAATTCCTCGTGCTCGTCGGCCCTTCCGGCTGCGGCAAGTCCACCACCCTACGCATGCTCGCCGGCCTCGAAGAGGTCAACAAGGGCAAGATTTTCATCGGCGACAGGGACGTCACCACCGTTCAGCCCAAGGACCGCGACATCGCCATGGTCTTCCAGAACTACGCACTCTACCCCCACATGACCGTGGCCGACAACATGGGCTTCGCGCTCAAGATTGCCGGCACACCCAAGGACGAGATCCGCAAGCGCGTGGAAGAGGCGGCGAAGGTGCTCGACCTCACCGAGTTCCTCGACCGCAAGCCCAAGGCACTCTCCGGCGGCCAGCGCCAGCGCGTTGCTATGGGCCGCGCCATCGTGCGTAAGCCGAAGGTCTTCCTCATGGATGAGCCGCTCTCCAACTTGGACGCGAAGCTGCGTGTGCAGACCCGTACCCAGATCGCAGCCCTGCAGCGCCAGCTCGGCGTCACCACCCTGTACGTCACCCACGACCAGACCGAAGCGCTGACCATGGGCGACCGCATTGCCGTCATCAAGCTCGGCATCCTCCAGCAGGTAGGCGCGCCGACCGAGCTGTATGATCGCCCGGCGAACGTGTTCGTGGCCGGCTTCATCGGCTCGCCTTCCATGAACATCAACACCCACCCGGTGGTGGACGGTAAGGCCAAGATTGGCAGCGATGCCGTGGATCTGCCTGCCGACGCGGTAAACAAGCTGACGGCCGAGGACAACGGTCAGATCGTGGTTGGCTTCCGTCCCGAAGACGCCGATTTGGCTGACGCCGACGACACGAACGCCTTCTCCCTCAACGTGGTCAACGTAGAGGATTTGGGGTCTGACGGATACATCTACGGCAACATCGTCACCGACGGTTCCGCCGCCGAAGCCACAGCCACCATGAGCGACCAGAACAAGCTCACTACCATCCGCGTGAACCCGCGCAAGCTGCCGAAGGTCGGAGAGACGGTCAAGATCAAGATCGATCCGACCAAGATGCATCTCTTCTCGCCGGCCTCTGAGCTCCGCCTCAACTAGGATGCCAAGGTCAGTAACTGACCGGTTCGCATTCAGTTAGCGTGCAATTGTAGAAGTCCCGCACAGCCCAACCGCTTGCGGGACTTCTGCGCGTTACGGCAGAAGAGGTGTCAGCCGATGCCCGCCGCTATACGCACAGCCCTGGGTACGCGCGGCACTGTACACGCGCACGGCACTGAGTACAGCGGTGTGCACACATACCGCCATGCATACGTACAGCGGTACCGCATACACGCCCCCATTGCATACGTACAGCACCGCATACACACCACCTCTAAATACACACCACCGCACACGACCCAACCAAAACCACCGACCCATCCGCGCAGCATCGCGCGTTGCCGCTACATTGGAGGTATGAAATTGACCGGATCTGAGCAGATGGACCCTCGCGTAATCAAAGCGACGTCCGTAAATGTGGACGCCAACAGCGAGACCATGGCCGAGCCGCGCGCGCTCAACATCACTGCCGCAAGCTCAAATCCGAAAATGTTCACCTTGCCGTGGGAACTGCCGCTGGCGCAATGGCCCGAAGACCTGCTCGCCAACCTGCCACGAGGCATTTCCCGGCACGTGGTGCGATTCGTGCATGTGGGTGACGAAATCTACGCGATGAAAGAGATCACCAGCCGTATGGCTGCCAAAGAGTATGAGCTGCTACGCAGGTTGCAAAAGCTTGATCTGCCCACCGTCCGCCCCATCGCCGTAGTCACGGGGCGCCACACCAAAGATGGCGAACCGCTGGAATCCATGCTCGTCACCAAACAGTTGAAATTCTCCCTCCCCTACCGTGCCTTGTTTGCTCGAAACCTACGCGCCGGAACTGCAGAACGTCTTATCGACGCTCTCGCCGTGCTCATGGTACGTCTGCATTTGGCAGGCTTCTACTGGGGCGACGTCTCCCTTTCCAATGTGCTGTTTCTGCGCGATGCCGACGCATTCTCCGCCTTCTTGGTAGATGCCGAGACCGGAGCCCTCCACACCTCACTGTCCCTAGGCCAGCGCAGCTACGACATGGACCTGGCGCGCACTAATATCATCGGCGAACTCATGGATCTCAGCTCGGGCAAACTGCTACCCGACAATGTGGACGAAGTGGAGGTGGGCAACCGACTCATCGAACGCTACGATTCGCTGTGGGCCGCACTCACCGATGAAGAAGACTTCGGACCCGACGAGATGTGGAAAATCGAAAAGCGCGTCAACAAACTCAATGATTTGGGCTTTGACGTGGACGAGTTGGAAGTCAAAACCGCGCCAGACGGCAACCGTGTGCTGGTGCGACCGCGCGTGGTCGATGCCGGCTACGCGTCGCGCAAGCTGCTGCGGCTCACCGGGTTGGACGTGCAGGAGAATCAGGCACGCCGTCTGCTCAACGATTTGGATGCCTACCGCGCCTCCACATGGCGAGATGGCGAAGAGCTGGAAATCGTGGCCACCGACTGGATGCGCGAAGTGTTCGAGCCTACTGTGCGCATGATTCCAGCGCAATACCGTTCACAGATTGAGCCTGCGCAATTTTTCCACGAAGTACTTGAGAATCGTTGGAAAATGGCAGAAAAAGCGGGGCACGACGTGCCGACTGCACTGGCTGCGGATGATTACATCAAGCATGCGCTGCCGCAGTACGGTTTGGATTCAGAAGCATTGGCTGAAATCAACGCCGATGCCGACTCAGGCGTCATCGACGAGCGCTCGATCTACGGCGATTCTGCGGACTTTGGCGGTGCCGACGGAGCCGGGAGCACTGGCGACTTCAACGCCGATGATTCCGACGATGAATATGACCAAGACGCCTCAGTCTGGGCGCAATAAACCCTGAGAGCCGACCAAATTCATTCAGTAGGGACGTTTTCGCGAAAATGCGAAAACTGAATATTCAAAACGGCGATTTTCCAACGATTCTTTATTCCGCAAATCGTCTCAATACCGAAAAACATCCCTATTGAATGAAGATTGCACAGCGGCCTCACCACACACCAATCAGGCCGCGTCGCCGGCTTTCTGCCGCGCACGGGAGACGGCATAGAGGCTGATGCCTGCCGCCACCGAAGCATTGAGCGACTCCACATTGCTGCTGATCGGAATGCCTGCAATCGAATCGCAAGCGTCACGCACCAGACGGCTCAAGCCTTTGCCTTCCGAACCGAGCACCACCACCAGTGGGTCAGTCTCGAACCCGGACTCTCCCACCACGGCACTGCCACCACCGTCAAGTCCGACCGCGTAATATCCGCGCTCCTTAAGGGCCTCGATGGCCTTGGTAAGATTCACCACGCGCGCCACCGGCAAATGCGCGGCAGCGCCGGCTGAAACCTTCCACGCAGCAGCCGTGACAGAAGCCGAACGACGCTCCGGCAGAATCACACCGTTGGCACCAAACGCCGCCGCCGAGCGGATGACCGCGCCGAGATTCTGCGGGTCGGTCACACCGTCAAGCGCGATGAACAGCGGACGTGCAGTCATGCGAGCAGCCACAGAGCTCGCCTCTTCCATGGCGTGCGACTTTTTCTCAGCGCGATCGACCAGGTCACGCAGCGAGGAGTACTGGTAAGGCTGCACCTTCAGAATCACACCCTGATGCGTCTTGGAGTGGGCGATGCGGTCCATTTCGAGCCGGTCAGCCTCCAGCAGGTTAAGGCCTTGCTGCCCTGCCAAACGCACGATGTCGCGCGTACGGTCGTCGTGCTCAATGCGTGCGGCGATGTACAGCTGCGAACTCGGCACACCAACGCGCAGCGCCTCAAGTACCGAGTTGCGGCCGAATACCAAGTCGTCGGAGTCCGAAGCGTACTTGGTGGCACGACGGCGCGCAGCGAGACGCGGATCGGAGAATTCCCGCTTCTCATTGCGCTTCTTGGCTTTATATGCCTTGTGGTACGTACGATCCTCGGCGCGGGGCGTGGGGCCCTTGCCCTTCAATGCATTGCGATGTTTCCCGCCCGAACCTTTAGTCGGGCCCTTCTTATTAGCCATGCTCCCATTGTCCCAGCACCCCGCGGCAACGCTTATGCCGCAGGCGGTTCACACTCGACGCAGCGAATATGAAGTATGACAGTTGTACTGTTGCTGCATTGCAATCAGGTAAACTGTACCGTACCGCGTCCGTTTATTCGTGGACGCCTGAATTATGCTAATCCTGCAACGGGAACCATGCTGCACACGGTGTGCCGTCTCAACTGCTCGATGCCACTAAAGTGACGCACAGCCCCGACGCACAGCCCGCGTGCGTGTCCTCCCAATTCAGTCCTCGATATGCGCGCGATAGAAGTGCTCGTAGGAGCGCGAAGGCGTAGGGCCGCGCTGACCCTGGTAGTGCGAACCCGTGCTGGACGACCCATAGGGATGCTCAGAGGGCGAACTCATCTCGAAGAAGCACATTTGCCCGATCTTCATGCCCGGCCACAGCTTTACCGGCAACGTGCTCACGTTCGACAGCTCAAGGGTGATGTGCCCCTCGAACCCCGGGTCGATGAACCCGGCAGTGGAATGGGTGAGAATACCGAGGCGCCCCAGCGAACTCTTGCCTTCCAGACGCGCCGCCATGGTGGGATCGAGCTTGATGTACTCCCATGTGGAGCCGAGCGCGAACTCGCCGGGGTGCAGGATCCACGGCTCGTCCGGGCCAACCTCGAACTGCTCGGTGAGCGCGCCCTGGTTTTCTGCCGGATCCACGTAAGTGTAGGCGTGGTTGTTGAACAGGCGGAAATAGCGGTCAAGGCGAACATCGATGGACGCCGGCTGCACCATGGAAGGATCCCACGGCTCGAGCGAGATGTGGCCGTCGGCTTGAGCGGCGAGAATGTCACGATCGGAAAGCAGCATGAATCCAGTCTCCTTGGGTCGCGCCGGCGCTCGGACTGACGGCCGGCATAGTCTGATTCCAGTCTAGCCGCTGCCACAGGCAAGGCGGGGCAGGTACACGCCAAATTCCGTTTCACAGACAATTCTCAGGTAATTCCAGCTTTCCTCGGAGCTTGAGGTAGTTATATAAGAGTTGTCAGCAACAACTGGCCGGGCACAGTCCCAGATAATTGAATCCTTTCTTCTTTTCTCTTCTCCATACCCCGGTGCCAAGCCCACCGGGGTTTGTTGTATCTGAAGCGAGCGGGGAGTTCGCTCCGCTCGATGCCGGTGCCCTGGTCTGCGCATTCCAGCTTAAGTAAGGTCATGCAGCCCAGCAGCGACACGGCCACGCACATTGTTATGTAAGCGAAACTGTGGTATGGTGAAGCCCGTATGCGCTTGCGCTACACGCGGATGTAGTTCATCGGTAGAATGGAAGCTTCCCAAGCTTCAGAGGCGGGTTCGACTCCCGTCATCCGCTCCATTACGACTTCGTCAAATGTTATGCTACCTTCACCAGCTGGTTCCATATGCTGGACTTCGATTTACTCCCCTTATGCGAGGGCATATACCATGCTGCTAACCGGCATGTGCTGCGGTCAGGGTTGCACTGCGCAATCCGGCTAGGCATCCCATACATCCGGTTATCACTACAACAGGGAAGGACACGACATGATTACCACGCAACGCCTCGTATTGAGACCTTGGAACACCCATGATGACACCGAAGCCCAGTCCCTGTTCCATTACGCCAACGACCCCGAGGTTGGGCCGCGCGCGGGATGGCCAGCACACGGCAGCGTGCAGGAAAGCCGCGATACCATCACCAATGTGCTCAGCGACGACGGTACTTTCGCCATCGTGCTGCGCAACGACACTGACAATGCCACTACCGCTGGCGACAGCAACGATACCGGCACCGTCAGCAGCCCGATTGGCAGCATCAGCCTCAAGCCCATGGAAGACGACATCATCGCCACGATCAACAGTGACGATGCGTTGCGCGCGCAGTATGGGAATGACCTGCTCGGTGCGCGAGCCATCGGATATTGGATCGGCAAACCCTTCTGGGGACAAGGCTTGACGTCTGAAGCTCTGACCGCACTGTTGGACTACGCGTTCAACGACTTGCAGGTACCGGCCGTTTGGGGGCAACATTACGACAGTAATATCGGCTCGCGCCGTGTGATGGAGCACTGCGGCATGCACACCGTGTGCAGTGGCATCGACTGCGATTACCCACTGATCGGCAAACGCTACCCGTCAACCATCCAAATGATTACACGCCGCGAATGGCAGGCGCGCTAACCAGCGAATCTCGAGACCTATCCCCCATTGCCCAATTCATTGGCGCGATGGGGCTTACTTATGGCCTCATATTGGGGTTCGCTCATTCCGTGAGTACTTTTTCGAGAGGTGCGGCATAACCGTCAGTTGAAAACCGCGGTATTCCGCCATTTTTATTTTTGGTTTACCCGCATGCGCTCGAAAAGTACTCGCGGAATGGACATGACGGGAGCGCAAGCAACGCAAGCAACGCAAGCCTTACTCGCAGCCAAATAGGTGGTTAATCAAGCGGCAGTAGGGCGGAGAGGTCGTCGCGCTCCCCTACTGCGGTAATGCGGCCGGCTTCTTTCTCCTCGGCCCACTGGGTCAGACCGCAAGCCAAGCGCAGCCAAACATCCGGTTCCAGCTCAATAACATCCGGAGGGGTGAGGTTGTGAGGATCCGAGGCCGGACCGTCGAGAATCTTGACGGCGCTCCATGGGGCCACGCGCACTTCCACCCCAGGACCGGGAGCCTTGTTTTCCAGTAAATAAAGCGAGTAACGCACTGCCATAGCCCAAGTGGGGCGCGGCAAATCGGGCGAGAACGCGAGCCTTGCCTCCAGCGATTCGCTGCGATGGGGTTCGGCGGCAGATCGCCACTGGTCGAACGCACGCATGCCCTTGGAAATATCTTGCTCTCGAATTGCAGCCATGCGCCCATTATAAGCTGGACGTGCCGCCGGACTATGATACACGGACCATGCGCAACGGACGCGTGGACAGCGGCGGGCGCAACAGCAGACACACTCCACGTCACCGAATCGAGATTATAAACAGCAGACACACAATCTGGTTGATGTCTCCGATTATGAATCAGTACCACCACAACCGCCGCAATACACCGCTACAACGGTATGTATAACGAAAAACGGCTGCCCCAAACACCACACGGTGCTCAGAACAGCCGCAATAAGGTTCCCTGCTGCCTCAGCTCAACAGCGCGGCAGCGGGGAACAAACAATCAGGCCAAGCCTGGCGTGGTCGGAATCTCTCCGGTTTCCTTGTCAAGACCCAAATCGACGGGCGAGGAACTGTTCTCCCAAGGCTCCTCCCACGGATCGTAATCCGGATTCTGCTGCTTACGCACATACATGGCGACGACTACAGCGAGCAGACCTCCGAAGAGCAGCGCAAAGAACTTCCAACCGTTCGAAGACTTTTTCTCCATGACGGCTCCTTTCTGATTACTGTTGACTCGCCCTTTCAAGCCAACTCTAGTATCTATCATAGCTGATGGAATGTGAAAAGTCTGTGAGTATGGACAAAATCTGAACAGCAGCGCCACACATCCACACTACGCTGATGCTCTAGGCACGGTGCTCGTTCAGCACGGACTCCACCAGGTAGGAGTAGAGGTCGCCCAAATTGTAGCCAGCCGCCACAGCAGCTTGCGGCAGCTGCGAAGTAGACGTCATACCCGGCGCCACATTGGCCTCGAGGAACTGCGGCACACCTTGCTCATCCACAATGAAATCAGTGCGGGAGATATCACGCAAACCCAACGTTTCATGTGCTTTTTTGGCTGCTGTCTGCGCTGCTTTCAGCGTCTCCTGCGGCAAACGGGCCGGCACATAGAAATCTGTGGGGCCAGGGACGATACGAGCCTCATAATCGTACCTTCCCTCCGGCGTGGACACCTCCAGTGGCGGCAGCACCAGAGACTCGCCACCGATGTCGAGAATCGACACTGAAATCTCCGTACCGGCCACAGCCTGCTCAACCAGCGCCACATCGCCATATGCAAAGCAGTCCACCATAGCCTGCGGGAGCTGCGCGGCATCATCCACACGCGTGCACCCCAAGGCCGAACCGCCCATGGTGGGTTTGACAAACAGCGGCAATTGCAGCGACTTGACCAGCAAGTCCACAACTCTGCCGGCGCCAAGCTCACGGAACATGGCCTCGGGCAGCGTGACCGAATGCGGTGTGGACAGGCCGCCGAGCTTGCGCACCATGTTCTTGGCAATGGGCTTGCTCCACGCGGTGCGAGACGCCTTGGGGCGCGAGCCGATATAAGGCAGTCCCTCCATCTCGAGGATGTCACGAATCGAGCCGTCCTCACCGATGGCACCGTGCAGCAGCGGCCAGACAATGTCGGGGCGAGTTGCCGGATCGGCAAGGTAGTTCAGCAGATCGCCGTCCATGTCGTGGAAGGCAACGTTCCAGCCGGATTCCTCCAAGAACCCGCCGACACGATGACCGGACGCAATGGAGACATCGCGCTCATGGCTGAAACCGCCACATATCACCAGCACGGTGGTGGAGGACCGGTCAACGCCGAGACCTGCTCCAGAGAGCTTTGGCAGCGCTGAATCATCGTTGCTGCGCGCGTGCTCACCTCGATGTTCTGGGAAGAGAATCGGCACGAAGTCGACATCACGATCCTGCTCACCAGACATGTCACGCATATCGGAGAGCAGCCCGGCAGCGGCATCAGTATCGCCGGCAGCGGCATCACCAGCAGCATCAACAGATACAGGACTGGCGAAATCTTTCGCTGCCGTAGCCGCGACAGCGGCGCCGTCAATCATAGGGACCGAGAGGGAAGCCACACCACCGGCGGAAGGGGCAAAGTCAGAGCTGTCCGACCGGTCAGTCATGAAAGAGTAGCCGGTAGTGGCTGCAGCATTCGCAGATGTACCAGAATCATCGGCAGCATCGTCAGCGGCATCGCCATGAATGGCCTCAGCCCACTCATTGTGTACCAAATCGGCACTATCATCTGCGGAAACCTCTGCTGCCGAATCCTCCGGCAAGCCAAAATCAATCGTGCCGTTGGACTCGTCGGAACCCGATGCGGCACCCGCAGCATCAACCGAGTTGAACAGTGAGGTGAGTATCTCATACGAGTTCTGCTCGTCTGCTTCAGCACCGTCGCTCGTCTGCTTGTCCGGCAGCCATGAATCACTCTGCAATGAATCGTCCATCGTATACCCTGCTTTCGTATTGTGCCGAATGTGCTGGTTATGCAGCTTGGGGTGAGTTGCAACCGTAGTGCGTGGCGCGCCGTTCAGCCGCGTGGCCCTGACGTGCCGAAAAGCTCCGCGGTCTCACGCTCGGCTTCCATCACCCCGGATAGGCGGCGAATCCCCTCGCGAATCTCAGTGGGTGTGGGGTAGCAGAATGAGAGACGCATATGATGCGTGCCTTCACCGTGCAGATAGAAGCCCGTACCGGCCACATACGCGACTTTCGCCGTGGTGGCGCGCGGCAGCATGGCCTTTGAGTTGAGTTCGTCGGGAATCTTAAGCCATATGTAGAACCCGCCCTTGGGCTTGTTCCACGAACAGTACGGCAGATATTCCTTCAACGCCGTGTCCATCGCATCGCAACGTTCCTTGTACATACCCCGGTAGTCGCTGATCTGCGCCTTCCAGTCGAAATTGTCAAGGTAGGTGGTGATGGTCATCTGGCTCATATTCGGTGGGCACAGGATGCTCGCCTCATTGGCGAGCACAAGCTTCTTGCGAATTCCCGGAGGCGCCACAATCCATGCGATGCGCATGCCCGGAGCGATGATTTTGGAGAAGCTGGACAGGTACACCACGTTCTCGCTGTCCATGGAGCGCAGAGCAGGATAGGTCTGGCCGTCGAAACCGAGCAGGCCGTAAGGGTTATCCTCCACAACGAGCACATGATATTTACGGGCGATCTCAAGAATGCGCGGACGGCGTTCCACGCTGAGCGTGACACCGGCAGGGTTGTGGAAGTTAGGCACGGTGTACAGGAACTTCACCTTTTTGCCGGCAGCCTGCTGATCCAGGATGGTCTGTTCGAACGACTCGGGAATCAACCCGTCCTCGTCGGTGGCGGCATTGGCCACTTCCACTTGGAACGAGCGGAACACACCAAGTGCCCCCACGTAGTTCGGGGCTTCGGAAATCACCACATCTCCCGGGTCGCACATGATACGCGTAACCAAGTCGATGGCATTCTGCGATCCGTTGGAAATCACCACATCGTCGGCCTGCACGTCGGTGATACCCTCAAGCTCCATGATCTGCAGCACGTCTTCACGCAGATGCGGATCGCCCTGCGCCGAGCCGTACTGCCACGCCTGATCGCCCTTGTCGCGCAACATTTTGGCCAGCAAATCGGAAAGCTCATCGAACGGCATGCGTTTCAAGTAGGGCATGCCGCCGGCAAGCGAGACCACATCAGGCCGGGATGCCACGGAGAAGAGCGCCCGAATCTCGGAGGCCTGCATGGACTGAGCCCTCGAGGCATAGGAATCGTACCAAGGGTCGTTCCTGATGACCTTCGGAGTGGGTGTGCTTGCGTCATTCACCATGCGTTCCAAGCCTTTCCTCAAGCGTATGTTCACAGCGATGCATTAGAAGAACTGCACTTTGACGATGTACAGATGGTTCTCGGGCAACGAGTTGGTGGGCACCCAGAGCATGAAGTCCTGAGAGGTGACCTTCTTGTCAAGTTTCACTTCCGTAGTACCGGAGGCGTCGAAGCTGAACTGTGCCACCTGCTGACCGGTTGTCGGATCATGGGTGGTGTTGGCGAGCAGCTGGGCGTTGCCGCCCGAAGTACGGATGGTAATCACAAACTTCGAGACTTCCTGCGGCTGGCTCAAGTGCATGTAGTAGCCATAGCCGTCCTGCCCGTCGGGACGGGTGAGGAACGTCTGAGTGTCCACGTCAAACGGCGTGGTGTTCTCCGGCTTAGCCTCTTCCTGCGCTTTGGGCTTCTTCTTGTCCTCGCTCTTGGGCTTATCATCCTCGGTGTTGCCGCTGAACGGCACCTGGTTGACGTGCATGTTCGGCCACGGGTCGGGAGAGGAGTCGCCGATGCCGCCCTTGCCTAGCAGGTTGAAGACCGCGAATCCGGCAGCCGCAAGCACGACCACAATCACTGCCACGATGGCGATGACTTTGGTGGTCACCTTGCCGAACAGCGGAGTATCTGCGATATCAGCACTGCCCTTGGTCTGGGAGGCCGGCGTGAAGCTGGGAGGCAGTATCTCGCCGCCCGCAGCCTTGGCGGCCTGTTGTTCGGCGCGCAGGGCACGAGCGGACTCGTTCCCTGGCTCTATGGGCATGCCGTTGGGGCCAAAGACGGGGATGCGGCCAGTGGCTTCGAAGGAGAGACCACCGGTGTCTTCGCCGACTGCACCAGCGCGCGAGGCGTGCGTATTGAAGTCGAATTGTGTGGTGGACTGGTTGTTCTGCTGCACCACTTCGAAGTCGGGGAACAGCGAATCGTCCGCATACGCGTCGATTGGCCTGAAGGCCTGCGCCATCTCGGCTGCGGCGATGTCATGAAAATCCATACCTGCGCCGGTGTCTTCGCCGTAAGACTGGCCGGTTTGCGGCGGCGCCGGAGCGGCAGCGGGCTGGACGGCCTGCTGACCGCGCTTCCAGAACCGACGAGACGACTGCTTGGCCGGAGCAGAGGTCACAGGAGCGGAGGACTCTGGATCGGAGGGCGCAGAGTGGTTGGAGGGCACAGAGTAGTTGGAAGGCACAGAGTAGTTCGCTTGCGCCGCCGGCATGGGGGGCATGGCCGCTGTGCTGGCAGCCGCCGAAACGGGCTGCGCCTGGCCTTGCGGCTGGATGGAAGCGGGCATCGAGCGCTGCGCAGATTGCGCGCCGGACTGGGCGGCAGACCGCCGAGCCGCACGCGCTGCTTGACGAGCTGCCTGCTGAGCCACAGCATCACTTTGCGCTGTACTCCGGGCATTGGCAGGTGCACCCGCGGCGCTGCCGTTGCCGACTACTGTACGCGATGAGGTTGCTGCACCATCCGCTGTACGAGCAGCCTGATCTGTGTGCCCTGTCGCGGCACCATGCGTCGATTGCTGCGCCAAACCTGCGGCCACTCCCGCAGCTCCAGCCGCACCAGCAGAAACCGCAGAGACAGCAGCGGACTGGGATGCATCTGCGGAACCCGTAAGTTCACCCGGCAGCGCAATCACATTGTTCTTGCCCACGGCGCGGAGCTTAATCATGGCGATGGTGGACGGAGCCTGACTCTTGGGACGGCTCAAATCCTGCTCGCCAAGTTCTGCCACAGGCGTCCAGTCGCCCAGCAGCGCCATCAGTTCGGAGATCGAAACCATGGAGATGGTGGGAGATTTGCCGTCCTTGTCGGCGATGCCCGAAGCATTGGATTTCGCTTCGGCGTACTGCACCGTCAGGCCACGCCGGCAGATAACCTGAAATTCTTCAGGAACATCTGGATCAAACCTACTGAAATCAAAGGTTTCCACATTTGCAGTGGTCCGCCCGGTGAGTATGGCATACAGCAACGCCGAGGTCTGATAGATGGCGATGCGTTCCGCATCCATCTCCGGCGCCTGCACAAAGTCGGAGAACAGCGCACTGACCGGAGCATCGGCAATCTTCACACCATCACTGGTGACGCGCACCATGTCCGAACTCAACGTATGCAGGTTCAGGCCGTCAGAAAGCAGCTGATGCAGACCGTTTGCCACCTCACCCACAATCGAGCGAATGGCTTCCATGCTCAACGTGCGCCCGCTGTCGGGCTTCATATAGTCGCTCAGCGCCTCACCCTCGTCAAGATGGGTGACCAGCACCGGCACACTGCCAACGTGTTGCATCTGGCTGACTTGCGTGAACATGCTGCTGCGCGAGAGGGCAAGCGAGGATGCCACCGCCTCGGTGTGGGCGATGGACTGCTTGTCGGTGATGACGAACATCTGGCGCTCACCGCCAAGCACCTGATCCTTGACATGCCAAGCCTCAATGCCGGGAGCTGAGCGCAGCTGAGCCACCAACGTGTATCGGCCGATGGCAACGTCTCCTGGCTGAGGTTTCATAATATTTCTAGCTCCATGGCGCACATGAACAACTGACTGTCTTTTTCTTTCACCCATTCTAACCGCAGGAGTGACCGGGGCGGGTGCCGGAGGCTCCGGAACGGAAGGGCGGGGGGAACTGTACAGGATTCTTGGCTCCTGCAAACGCGGACTCATCACCACCCGGTACGATTCGCTGTCGTCGGGAATGGCGTGTTGGGCCACGTGAGGACGCTTGCCGTTGGGCTGACCGAGCACCGCGTTGATGATGACATCGCCGGAACGATCGCGGACACGTGTGATTACATCGGTGGCAACGGTGACCAGCTCACGGGTTTTGAGCACCCACAGCGTGCCGAGGTAGAGCACCACGACAAGCACCGCAAGCACCGCGCATATGGCCACGGCCTGTATCCAGTTCATCCGGCCCGAATGCGCCTCCAAATGAGCACCGAACAGTGCGTAGACGGCATGCTGGAGGAGCAGACCGCCGACCATGGCCACTGCCATGGCGATGATGCCTTTGGCGAACGTGCCGGTCAGACGCCGACCGTCGAGGTTGTTATCGAACCGTTTTCGCAGCATACCCACCAAAACCGGGAACGGCAGAAGGTAACTCACCGATATGGTGGCGCCAAGCAGGGCAGCCCAGTTGTCGGGGCGAATGAGCACGATACCGGCCATCAGAAGCACCACTTGCAGACCGGCTTGCAACACCACAAACAGGAAGGGATGGAAACCGTCCTCGAAAGCATAGAAGGTACGCTGAATGATGAGGTACGTGGACGACAGCGGCAGGCTAAACGCCAGCGTGATGAGCGGGCCAGACATGAGCAGCGCCTCTTTCACGCTCACCGATGGCAGCAGTGCCAGCATGATGGGCACCGGCATCACCACGAATACCGCAGTGAAGAAGCACATCAGCAGCCATACGTTACGCAGCGATTGGCTCAGGTCGGCGCGTGCGGAGCCCAGGTCGCGGTCGGCGATGGACTGGGCGATGCGCGGGAAAATGGCGGTGGCCACCGATACCGCAATAAGCGAGTATGGCAGGATATAAATCGTGTAGGCGTTCTGGTAGCTGGCGTTGCCGGCAACCTCGTACAGGCTGGTGTGCAGCTGTTCGTGGGCCTTGAGCGGAGCCGAGGTGGTGACGCGGGTGTTGATGATGTTGGCGATCTGGTCCACGATCACGATGCCGATGCTCCATGCGGCCACCGATCCCATCTGGCGCAGGCCGATGCCGTGCAGGCCGAACTTGGGGCGGAACCGGAAACCTATCTTGAACAGCGGCAGGAACAGGACGAGCGCTTGGAAGGCCACACCGAGCGTCCACGCGCCGGCGGTGAGCGCCACCTTGTCTCCCGTCCAAAAGCTGAGCGGCTGCTTGTCTGACTTGCCGAACAGCACAATGAAGGCGGTGAAACCTATGCAGCTGATGACGTTGGCTCCCACAGAACTCCACGCATACGTGCCGAAATGATCCTTAGCGGCCAGAATCTGGCCGAGCACGGTGTACAGCCCGTAGAAGAAGACCTGCGGTACGCACCATAAGGTGAAAGAAGTGGACAACGCCAGCATGTCGGCGCCGCCGTCCACATAAACGCGAGTAAGCCAGGGGGCAGCGAGCCCCACTATGACCGTAACCGCCAGCAGCAGGGTCATAGCAAAGGTGATGAGCTTGTTGAGCTTCTCCTCGGCATCATCCGCTTTGAGCGTGCGCACGATCTGCGGGACAAGCACCGCGTTGAAGATGCCGCCGGAGACAAGGGTGAAGATGACCTGAGGAATCTGGGAGCCGGCCTGGTAGGCATTGGCGGCCAAACCGGTGGTGCCGACTGCTGCGGCAAGCAGAATGGTGCGAATCTGGCCAGTGACACGCGACGCAGCGGTGCCAGCAGCCATGATCATGGAATTACGGCCTACGGAAGAACTCATTCGTCGGGATCCTTCTTGCGGTGGAACTGGCGCCACAGGCCCAACGCGCCCATGGCCAGCGCGGCCACCACAAACAGTTTTCCGGTCACGTCGCTGATGCGCAGCGTGCTGGTGATGTCTGTGGATTGAGGTGCGGAGAATGTGGTACCGTCGCGGTCTCGTAGGGATAGGTGGGCAGTGGCAGAGCCGGATGTGGAGACACGGATCGCGAACGTGGTTTGCGTCTCGCCGCGTGCCGGAACGGATACCTCTTCGAAGCGCGACGTCACGATTTCCATGGAGTCGGTGAGCGACGAGACTTCGACACGTACCGGATAGGGATGATTGTTGCTCACGGTAACCGGCATTTTGGCGGATTCACTCACCACGGTGACCGGTTCGGACGGGGTGATGGAAACCCCTCCCAAAAGCTGCTGAGACAAGGATTGGGCCTTCTGCACCGTCTGGTTGCCAAGCGAAGTGTCTCCGGTACCGCTCAAGGCATACAGCGCCAGTCGGTCGTGCAAGGCAGTGATGCTTTCCACCCACTCCGTACCGCTCTGCGATCGTTTCGCCGCGCTGCCGGCATCCCGCCGAGCCAAGGACTGCGGTCCGTCCTGTTCGGAGGACTGCTTGTCCTTGCCGGTGGTGCCGTCGCCGTCTCTCGTGGCTTTAGCTGCATGCGCGGTGTCCAGCACCGATGAGCCGAACCGCAGAATATCTTGCCTGCTGCGCGACAGTGCAGTCAGGTTGTTGCGCAACGCCTGGTCCGTTTTTTGGCTCACACCCGATTCTTGGGGCAGCAGGCGTGTGGCCGCAGCACCGGAACGATAGGGCTCTGCCGAGTTGAGCGACTCCAGATTGGAGAGCGACAGCCAGGATGCCTGTTCGATGGACTGCATAAGCGCTTCGGCTTCGTCACTGGGTTCAGCGGGAGAAAGGCAGATGAGCAGGTTGCGCGAGGCGTACGGCTGCTCCATCTGGTAGAAGGCGCTTTGCGCCATGAACCGTGAGACACGACCGGCGCTGCTATTTTCGGCTGTGGCACCGGCATCGGTCGGTTGCCCTTGCGCCAGCTGCGTAAGTTCCTTTTGCGCGGCCAGCACCGTGACATCGCCGGCATCGGTCGGCACTTCGTATTTGTCGGTATGCACGGTCGAATCACTTTGACTGTTGAGCCCGAATGGGGCAATGACCGTGGAATACCCTTGTCTCTTGGCCTGGGTCAACGCTTCTTGCGTCCAGTTGCCTCTGCCTTGCCACGCATAGGCGGTAGGCGCGGACACCAAATTCCCGGAAGCTTCATGATACTGGCTCACGCTGGTTTCCGCGCTCCACGAACCGTCGGTGACGCCGGCTCCGGAATAGCTTCCCGGGTCATTGTGCGCGGCGTACGCAGTGATGTCGAAGTTGCCTGGCTGCATAACACCGTCGGTTTTCTGAGTGGTGCCTGAAGCCTTGGCATAGGCGGGATCGGTGACCACCTGCAGACCAGGATGGCGCGCGGTGAGCTGCTTGGGGTCAAGCTTGGTGCTGGTACCGCTGGCTTTCGCCTCGCTCGCGGCACGTCGGTCATTGCTGACATTGCTTGGCGTGACGATGGAATCCGAATTCTGACCTTTGGTCATCAACGTATTCAGTTTGTCGCTTTCAAGATCCCACCCGTCCGCAGTGAGCGGCAGCACCACGGTGACTTGCATCGCCGGGGTGGCGCTCTCCTGCAGTCCATCTCGCGAGCGGGTCAGGAACGTATGCAACGTGGCGGTCGAGGGTTTCCTGCTGCCCGGTGCCGCAGCGTCTCCAGCGTTGTACTCAATAAGCACTGGTTTGGGACCCCAGGAAGCAAAGGCCTTGAGTGTCTTCTGATCGCGGTTTGCGTCCACGCTCACCGTTGCTTTGCCTTTGGGCGCCAGGGCCGGCACGTCGACGCTGCCGAGTTCGTCGGGGGTGGGGATATGCGTGGCGCTTTGCGACCAATCCTGGAAATCCGAGCGGGAAACGAACGTGTAGGCCACGCTGGTGGATATGCTCAACCGACCCGCCGGCAGCTCTTTATCCGTACTATTACGCACGGTGATCGTGGAGTGGTAGCCCGATGTATCGCTGACCACCGGGGTGGCTTGCACCACGGAAAGCGCCGCTTTGGGCTTCTCCGCCACACTGGTCACCTCACCTTGAGTGTTCTCCTGCGCTGCTGCCGGCGTCGGGTTGGCCGCGCCCACAGTCAGGCACAGCGCGGCTACGCCTGCCGCACAAGCGAGAGCAAGCCGTTTGAGATGTGCACGCATACGAGGCACATGGGAGTGAGATGTCACGCTTCTGCCTGCCTGTTCAGTTTGCGGGCGTACAGCCACACGATTTTGCGTTCATTAGGGTAGCTCAGCACTTGGTCTAGCGTGTCGAAATCCACCCATACCGCATCTTCGGCCTCCCTGTCCGGGTCTCCCTCCACACTCAGCTCGCCTCCTACTTGGCGCAAGGCAAAATGGTGCACCAGCTTGTGCACGCGCTGTTCGGTGCCGGTAAACCAATAGTCAGTGGTGGCGATGGAATCGATAACCTCACCCTGGATGCCGGTTTCCTCTCGAATTTCGCGCACTGCCGTCTGCCTGGGGGTCTCCCCTTTTTCTATATGACCTTTGGGCAGGCACCATTCCAAGTGCCCGCTGCGCGAATGCCGGGCAATGATGGCGACGCGCCCTTGATCGTCGAATACCAGACCTCCGGCGGAATATTCACGCACAGCCGGAAGCTCCTGCGCGTCGAGCGAAGCGAAGGTGGCGGGAGTGTCGTCGGAACGTTTATGCGGCATCACCGCTGGGGTCGGCGTGCCATCCGACTCGTCCCCCTGCCCTGCGGCATCCGCCACGCCGGCGTGCAACCGCTCAGGCCGTGACTGTGAAGTGTATCGCAGTATATCTGCCTGTACGCCTCCTGTCGAACCGGCCGTTTCCCCAGCATTCCCGGCTTTTTGGGCGCGTTGACCCGAAGTCCTGGCCGCCATGCGCGCCAAATCCGCGGGTGTAATCATGCTTACCACTCTACTCAACCCGATGTGCAGATGGGGTGAAGGTATGCTGGTAGGCACGTGAATGTGTTGTGCCGGGCGCGAAGCGCGGAGAAAAGAAAGGTGCCCTCAGTGGATTTTGCAGTGTGGCCGGAGGCTATGGAATTGGGGCGCATGTTTGAGGCCCAGGGTTTTGAACTGGCGTTGGCGGGCGGTCCTGTACGCGATTTGCTGCTGCACCGTCCCAGCCATGACCTCGACTTCTGCACGTCGGCACGTCCCGACCAGTTCGAGCCGATTCTCAAGCGTTTCGGCCACGACGGCTTTTGGGACATGGGCCGTAAGTTCGGCACGCTCGGAGCCATGCGACGCAGAGAGGACGGCACCGAAATCAAAGTGGAGGTGACCACCTACCGCTCCGACCAGTACGATCCCGAGTCCCGCAAGCCCGAGGTGAGCTATGGCGATAGCCTCGAAGGCGACCTGTCCCGCCGCGATTTCACGGTGAACGCCATGGCACTGCGGGTGCCCGACCTTGAGTTCATCGACCCATTCGGCGGTGCCAACGACTTGGCGCGTGGCGTGTTGCGCACCCCGGTCGACCCTCGTCAATCCTTCGACGACGACCCGTTGCGCATGATGCGCGCCGTGCGGTTCGTCGCCCAGCTGGGCTTCCGCATCGAGCCAGACACTGCCGAAGCCATCACCGATATGACCGATCGTATCTCCATCGTTTCTGCTGAGCGCGTGCGCGACGAGCTCATCAAACTGCTGCTCTCCGAACGCCCGCATGAGGGCGTGGAAGCGCTTGTGGACTCCGGTCTGGCAGACATTGTGCTGCCTGAAATTCCTGCACTGCAGCTGGAAATTGATGAGCACCACCGCCACAAGGACGTCTTCGGCCACACATTGATGGTGCTCGACCGCGCCATTGCCTTGGAAACCGGGCCGGACGGCCCTGTACCCGCACCCGACTTGACATTGCGCCTGGCCGCTCTGCTGCATGACATCGGCAAGCCTGCCACCCGCCGTTTTGAAGCACGCGGCAAGGTGAGCTTCCATCACCACGATGTGGTGGGAGCCAAAATGGTGCGCAAACGCATGAAGGCGCTGCGCTTCGACCACCATCTCATCGCCGATGTCAGCGAGCTGGTCAACCTGCACCTGCGCTTCCACGGCTACGTGGACGAGCCGTGGACGGACTCAGCAGTACGCCGCTACGTCAAGGATGCCGGTCCCCTGTACGAGCGTCTCAACCGTCTTACCAGAGCCGATGCGACCACGCAGAACCAGCGCAAGGCGCTTATGTTCTCCTCGGCGATGGATGAGATGGAAGATCGTGTGCGTGAACTGAAAAAGCAGGAGGATTTTGACGCAATCCGCCCTGATATCAACGGCAACGAAATCATTGAGATTCTGGGCATTGAGCCGGGGCCACTCGTAGGCCGTGCGTACAAGCATATGCTTGATTTCCGCCTTGACCATGGCCCGGCGAGCCGTGACGAGGCTGTGGCCGAGCTTAAACGCTGGGCGGCAGAGCAAGACTAAGGCACGAGCGGCAGGTTGGCACGTCAGCGTGGATATGCCGGCCTTGATGGCCATGTTGCCGAAGGTGACGGGCCATCGTTAACGCGGCAGCCTGGCGAGCCGAATCGACTCGACGACTATCAACTATTGTCGCTGGGATTGTCGTCTCTGGGCGACGAAACGATTGGATCGTGCACCAAAGCCTTGGGAAGCTTGGACTTATCGACCTTGTCCAGCGGCGTGCAGCCCTCCAAATTGGTGATTGAGGCTCCGGCCGCAGGAACGCTCTTCGTCTCCACCAAATCGTTGAACGTGGCCCCGATGACCACATCCACCAAATCGTCCGTTCGGTCGTCCATCACCATCTTGGCATCGGAGAAGTTGGCGTTGAGCGTGTAGGCGTCGGCGATGGCATTCACACCGTAGTAGATGGTGGTGCGCTTAACGTTGGTATCTTCAAAGTTAGAGATTGAAACCACTGAAAAATGACGGTTTTCCAGCGCCTCACCCACAGCTTTTGCAAAGCCGGTCGACGAGGTACCGTTAAGCACCCTTACCGACACCTCTGAATTGGCCATGTACACGGCTCGATCCTTGGTTTTGTGGTCGGCGTTCTTTTCCGCTGGGGCGCACACCGAAGGGGAACCGAAATTCACTGGGCCGCCGTCCTCGGCGTTATCTTTCGGCTCACCGCCGAGAACATGGAAAAACACCAGCAACGAAATGACGAACAGCACCACCATCGCCGCCACGACGATGGTAAACACCTTGTTTTGCCGTTCACGCACGTAGCGCTTGCGGGCCTCACGTTCGTCCCCCATGTGCGGCATATCTGCTCACGTCCTGTCATTACTCAGCGCGCTATCGGTGCGCATTATCGTGACTCTCATTTTAGCGTCTATACGTGACGCTGCAGGCAAGCCTTATTGTGCTGCGGCCGCAGCCAGCGTCGTGAACTCCTCAATGGTGAGCGTCTCCCCCCGGCGTGTGGGGTCGATGCCGGCCTGCGCGAAATCCTCGTCACTGACCAAACCCTTAAGTGCGGCATGTAAGGTTTTGCGCCTCTGGCTAAACGCCGCATCGATCAATCGGAACACTGTTTCACGGCCGTCCAGCGCCGTCTGGCTTGTCCGTGCTTTGCGCGTGAACAGCACCAGCGCCGAATCGACGTTGGGCGCAGGCCAGAACACGTTGCGCCCCACCACGCCTACGCGCTCAGCATGCCCATACCATGCCAGTTTTACGCTCGGGGATCCATATATCTTCGACCCGGGCTTGGCGGCAAGGCGGTCAGCCACTTCCTTCTGCACCATGACAAGGAAGCGGTCCAAGTTGGCGAACCGTTCAAGAGCCGTGAGCAGGATGGGAGTGGCCACGTTGTACGGCAGATTCGAAACGAGCGTAAAGGATGGCAAGCGCTCCGGGCTGATCTGCGGCAGGGTTTGCGGACTCATGTCCAGCGCATTCATGTTGACGACGGCAAGGCGCGAGGAAGCCTCGGGCATGAACTCTGCCACCGTTTCGGGCAGCCGCGCGGCCAGTGGCGGATCTATCTCCACAGCTGTCACGTGCGCTCCGGTTTCCAAGAGCGCCAAGGTGAGCGAACCAAGGCCGGGCCCTACTTCTACAACGTTGGTGTCAGCTCTCACGCCTGCCTCGCGGACGATGCGACGCACGGTACCTGGGTCTATGACGAAGTTCTGCCCAAGCTTCTTGGTTGGGCTGATGCCGGCTTCAGCAGCGATACGTCTGATATCTGCGGCGCCAAGCAGCCGTCCGGAAGTAGGCGTTTCATCCTCTGCTGGTTGCGCGTGGAGAGCAGATGCCGATACGTTTCCCCCAGCGTGTGCAGATGCATTGGACGGAGACACAGCCCAGTCGGGTGAGCCGAGAGCAGCAGTATTCGTGCCATCGGCTTCAACGCGGGTACTACTCGACACGAAACTGTCGGCGCGGTCGGTATCAGGTTTGCTCATGCTCTAAACCTACAACTGCGCGCGAACCAATGCGGCGCGCGGCGCACGCTCTCATGGTTAGCAACGCACAAAACCCTCTGCGGGACACCACTACACCCGTACGATCAGTACCAGTTGTATTGTCTCCAGTGGTTCAGAGCGGCGGATGGTGAACCGTATCGACCTTTGATGTAGTTCAATCCCCAATTAATCTGGATGGCGGCGTCGTCTTTCCAGTTGGCGCCATAATCACCCATCTGCTTGCCCGGCAATGCCTGCGGTATGCCGTACGCACCACTCTTTGGATTTCCCGCATTCCAACGCCAACCGGACTCTTTGTTCCACAAGGTGACCAAGTCGGTGTACTCCTGCCCGGTCCATCCGTACGCCGCGGCAGCACCCTGCGCATACACCTGAGCTTCATGGGCGGAAGCATGCCACAAACCGCTCGGTGTCGGCTCAGGAGCCGGCTCCGGTTTGGGGGCAGGAGCTGGTTCCGGCTTCGGCTGAGGCGCAGGAGCAGGCTGAGGGGCAGGGGTTGGAGCCGGCTGTGTGCTGGAACCGTTACCGTTTGCATTTGGCTTGGAATTCTGGTTTCCGGAATCGTTCGGCTTGGGGTTATCTTTGCCTTTGTCGCTCTCTTTGCCCTTATCGGTGTTGCCTTTACCAGCGTCCTGATCGGTCTTATCGGTGTCTTTGCCGCCGTTGCCTGGCTTGGCACCGTGAGCGTCACCGGAATCTGCGCCATCCGGACTTGCGGCAGGAGCCGCAGGGCCCACTGCAATGATTTCATCCATGGCGGCCGTGGTGACGGTCTCAGACTTGAGTGCCTTGCCCTCGGCCTGACCGTCCACGTAAGTGACGTCGTACACCTGCTCTTTGGTGCCGGTCTGCCCCACTTGCCGCACCTGCTGTTCCCCAGGCTGCAACGAGGCATCTACTACAGTGTGGGATGCGAAGGGGATGGAAATCATCTGAGTCTCATCGCCATGAGTGACTCGCTGGACGCGTAGGATAGTATTGCCACCGTCCTCTTCCACACTGATGCGGTCGTCCTTGCCCAGAGCAATGTTCTTTGAATCGAGAATCGAAGCGGCAGACAGCTTGCCATCCGGAGCGATGGAGGTGTTGCCGTCTGCAATGACCGTGACCGGGCCTTCTTTGTTGATAACAAGCCCGCCGGTGAGCTGATTGTAGACATTGCTGATGTTCACCGTCACCTTGGCGGCGTCCTGCTCACTGGATTTGAAAAAGCTGAGCAGCTGGCTGGCCGAGGTTGCGGAAGTCCAGAACGGCACCTCCTGCCCGTCAATGGTAATGGTGGCTTGGTAGGCGCTGTTCATGCTCACTACGGAATGGTTCTGCAACGCACCGCCCGTAGTGGACTTGACCACGTCGTGAGTCTTGGTTGTGATGCCCTGCTCTTGCAGAAGCCGATCCACGCTCTGCGTATACGTGGTGACCGTACGCGTCTCACCGTTGACCGTCAACGCCACGGTCTTGCGCGCCGAAACCATAAAGGCCACCACGCACACCAGCGCCACAGCAGCAACGCACACCATAATGCGTATGCGCCGCATAGTTACAAACCGCTGTGGTGTCCATCGACGTGCCATAAGCTGCCCTCCAACTGGCACCGCGCCCGCATATTGCCTACTTCCAAGACCTGTTGGCCTTGCATTTCGCGACTTTCCGTTCCCTTGAAGTCGCCTTCTCTTGTCTCACATCATACCTGTTTGCACAGGACGAACATGCCGAATATCACTCTGTGCAAAATCCTTGGATATGCTTAAACCCCTGATATATCCACCCAATGCGCATATTATGTAATTCATCTCACAGTCCCAACACTCCTATTCTCCATCCTTTACTTACCCCTTGCGCGTTCAGTAGGGACTTTCTGCCGACTAACGAGTGACCAGTGCAGCACCAGCAATAGTGAAACGTTCAGTAGGGACGTTTTCGGCCAACTGAACAAGATTCCTATTGTAAAACACTGCAATTCCGCCGTTCTTGTTATTCCGTTACAGTGGAAATACCCCAAAACGTCCCTGCTGAACGAAATCGGATGCGCATGGTGTGCAACAGGGAGCATGGCATGGCAATACGGAGGTGGTGACGCGGAGAAGAAAAAGGGGCGGAAGCGAAGGGGATACTTCCGCCCCTGGGCGGAACAGGTATGATTCCGCCTTGTGCAGAAGCCCGAGTTGGTAAGGCCTCTGCGCACTTACTCGAGGAAAGAATGTTCGCTGGCCAGTCCACCAACTTTGTATGCCTGGCTACGTTGCCTTCTGGTGAGCCTCCTGTCGGGATCGAACCGACGACCTGCCGCTTACAAGGCGGCTGCTCTGGCCATCTGAGCTAAGGAGGCGTTTCCTAACGTATGCGAGCAGCCGAGGAATCTGTTTGCAAAAACGACCCCTCACACCTCGCGCAAACGCAAAGATACTTCACATTATAACGCATGAAACCCGAACTTCACATTTTCTCCGTGCGTGTCGCACTGAACCAGCATGCAGCGCATACCAATCAAACAACGGCCGCAGTACCCGTCCGCCCATACACCATCTCTACGCTGCAGCATCACAGACACGTTCTAACATGCACGAGGCGCACCGCAGACCCATAAGCTGCGACGCGCCTCACACTGCCGAAGCCGGCAAATCACTCACCGTCATGCCATTATCAGACCAGAGCGTTCGGCTTGCCCTTGGCGCCGATGCTGGGCATCTGGCCAGCTTGGCCGACCTGGTTCTGCGCTAGTCCGAGAGATTGCAGAATGGCAGCTTGCTGTGTCAACTGCTGGCTGGCAATCTGATCGGAGTCAAGCCGGGTACCGTTGATGGTGACGGTAGGCGTGCTCATACCACCCTTGAGCTGACCGGACGTGTGCCACAGCTCGGGGCGCTTGACCGTGTATTTGTAGGCGGCATTGATCCAGTCGTTGTACTCACCGCCGAACGCCTTATCTGCCACGTTCTTCGGCACTCCGGCCTTCAGAGCTTGCTCTTTGATCTGATCGTTGCTCGTGGGCTTGTATCCGGAGCCCTCTTGCGGCTGGAAATCCTTGCTGTAGAGGTTGTCGATGAAGCCGAGCAGATGATCGGGGTTCGGGTCGTGCGAGGCAACGTAGCTGATGGCTCCAGCAGCACGCGTGGAGTAGTGATCCGTGGAGTTGGGATCTTCAAAATTCATAGGATAATAAGCCAAGTTCACCTGACCTGCATCCAGCATTTGTTTGAGCATGGGCCCCACCTGCTGATGCAATGCGCCACACCCGGGGCACAACGGATCCATATAAATCTCTACGGTAGGCGCACCGGGCGCTTTCTTGTCGAACCCGTCACGGGAGAAGAGGAAACCGCCCTGCTTGTTAGCGCCCTTGGGCGTGACCTTTACCTCCTGCAGCTGCGCATACGTCTGCTCGGCGGTAACGGACTTCTCCTTACGGCTTTTGTATATGTTGGTTCCCACAATGCTGGCAATCACTGCAATAACCAGCACGATGACCGCCACAACCACCACACCGACCGTGGTTTGCTGGCGGCGCTCCTTGGCCTCCTGCTCAGCCAGCGCCTGCGCTTCCGCCTCTTCGCGTGCGCGCCTGGCAGCACGCGTCTTCTGCTTGGTCTGCTGTGCCGCATTCCGGTTTGGTTTGCCTTGCTGTGCCATGTGTTCCCTTCGGTCTGCGTGACGATGAACCGCATACGCCGTGCTGTACGACTGTCTATGGATTCATCCTAGTGCATAGGTGCACATTTCTCCGCCACCGGCACAGAAAACCAGACAGACAAACTACAGACCACCCGCAGGTCAACCAGACGAACCAGACAAACCAGCCAGCTCTGCTGCTCATACGAACGCAGCGCTGTGTTGGGCAGCGGCACCAGAAGATGCATGCCCATCGTTCCCGGCGCGGCGCGTGAGCAGGCGACGCATGTAACCGGCTCCCAGGCGCAACTTGTCTGACTTTGGGCCGAACGCAACCGCGCACCATGCCAAAGCGGCACATCCCGCCAAAAGCAGCGTGCTGGGGGAGAGGGACGGACTGTATGCGTACGGCAACGCAAGATTCCAGCTGCCGATTGCCAATTCATATTCGCCAGTCGGCAGACCGAAGAGCAGACTGGCTGCCGCCGGTATCACAGCGGCAATCAACCAGGCCAGCAGCGCCCCAGGCACGCTGAGCGCAAGCCCTTTGAGCACGTGCCACGGCAAGGATGCGATGCGTTTGGCGGAATCGGTTTTTTTACGCGCGCCACCTCGTTTGTATTCGCGCCGAATCTGCGCATCCTCACTCAGGCCCAACGTAACAAACAGCCATATGAATGCAGCCATCGCCACATATGCGGCTTGGGGAAGGAATGCCGCCAATGCGGCAAGCGCCAAGGCAAGCAGCCATATTGGCAGCCGCGAGCGCTTGGTGAGCACAGCCCGGCGCGAACGCGCGAATGCCTCGGCGTCCATCTCCAGCTGCTCGGGACTAGGAGCCGGAGGCTGGGCGGCGTACGGCGAGTATGGCTGCGCAGCATATTGTTGGGCAGGATACGTCGGTTCTGGCTCAAGCGCTGGGCCAAGCGTTGGCTCAAGCTGTGGCTCAATGGACGCAGGCTGCGCATATACCGGCGGCTCTGGGGTGCCGTATGGCGGAGCCGGGGTGCCGTACGACGGTGCCGCGTATTGCTGCTGAACCGGCGGTGCCACTGCCTGTTGCAGCACGGTAGTGCTGTTGGAGAACGCACGCGGATCTGCTGCAGGAGCATGCGGCATAACACGGGTGGCAGCCGGCATCAGCGCTGTGGACTCACCAGATTCCGGCACCATCGCCGATGCCGCAGGAGACGGGCTGGGTGGGGGAGCGGGCAGCGCCATGGTCGCGGCAGCTCCATCACCGAGGCAGACCGTGGGTGGCGTTTGCGCGAAACGGTCAGCATGCGCCACTTTCGGCACCACAACGGTCGGTGCGCTGGCAGGTGCCGGAGGTGCGGCGAACGCAGGCATGGTGCCGTCGTCCTCGGCGCTCCACAGCTTGCGCAGGTTTTTGGTATCGCTGGGTTCCGGCGATGGGGATTGGGTTGCGGATGAAGCGCTCTGCACCCCATGCAGCGGCACCACACCGGTGGGCATTCCCGTGGTTCGAGACAAGTCGGCGAGACGATCCAACGCTGAACCTGGTGGTGCCCCAGGCACAGCACCGTCAAAAGGGAGGTCCGCCCCAATCCCCGCCAACGGATTCATGGAATCGGAGATAATCGCGTTCAACAGCTCCTCAGGGCTGCAACGCTTTGACGGGTCGGGGCTCAGAGCCTTGCGGAAGGCTGCGAGCGTGTGGGGCGGCAGTCCGGCCAGGTTGGCGTTGCCGGCAGCCTCACGTTCCAGCACCGCCATCATCGGTTTGACGCCGAACACCGGCTGCCCGGTGGCCGCAAAGGCCAGCACGGAGGCCAAAGACCACCAATCCGTTGCCTCGCACGACTCTGCACCGTCAATGATTTCGGGGGCAATGAATCCAGGGGTACCCATCACCAATCCGGTGCGGGTGACGTGGCTTTCACCCTCGGCCATGGCTATGCCAAAATCCACCAGTACCGGCCCAGTAGCGGAAACCATCACGTTGGTGGGTTTGATATCTCGGTGCACGATGCCTTGCGCATGCACCGCATGCACTGCGTCGATGAGCTTGCGCGCCAGACGTTCCAAATCCACGCCTTCGTACTTGCCGTTCGCCGCCACATCGTCGCGTAAGTTGCGCCCTTCGATGAGTTCGGTAACAATGAACGCCAGCGAATCATCGAGTTCCATATCCACAATCGAGCACACGCCAGGGTGACGCACCCTCTGCAGGGACATGGCCTCGCGGCGCAACCGCTCGCGGGCGGTGACGTGGGGATTGCGGCTGCTCGAATTCCCTGAGCTGGTGCCATCGCCCCCATCGCCTAGAGAGCCGGGACCGAATTCATCGTCTTCGGCACCTTCTACGCCAGTCTCGTCGTCGTTAAGCGATTCGCGCAGAATTTTCATGGCATAAATCTGACCGCCATCGTCGTGCACGCGCCACACGGATCCCATCGCGCCGCCACCGACACGCGAGACCAGCGTATAGCCGCCCACAATCTGGCCGGACTCCAAGTCCAGCGCATTCAAATCGCTCATATCACCATCTTAGAGCCGGCGCTAAACGCAGGGTGCCGGAAGCCCAAGTGCTCCGGCACACCAACACTTATGCACTACCACCGAGTCGGCACATCCAGCACAGTAACCATATCTGGGTCAAGCACTTCAAACTTCAGCGCTGTATTGTTGAGCAACGCATAGTCGCTGCGCCTATCTGAACGCACCACAAAGTTACAGGCATTGTCGTCCACTGCCACTCCCACAGCGTCGGTAGTATCTGGATTTTCACCATCTACACGCAGAGAAGTAACCAGACGGAACTCACCGTCATTGAACAGATTCAGCGGAATGGCGAACCGTACCTTCTGGCGGCCATGTTTCGTCATCTTCAGCACGCGAGCGCCAGAATCGTACGTCACGCCGCCTCGGTGAATATCATGCAGTGCGATGGCCAAGTAGAAATCTCCTGGCTCGTCATACTGATATTCGACCTCAAACTCGAATGGTTCGCTGCCATCCACCACTTGTGGCGAGATCGCAGTGGTACGCAATACCGGGCAGCGTTCGTTGAGACCATTGGCGTAGCCTTCACTGGTTTCCTCGGCTTTTTCAGCACCGATCTTCTCGGCTTTGAGGTTGGCCAGCGTGTACTGCTTTGCCACGGCATCCGGGTCACCAATAGCTTCGACCTCGCCGTCGGCGATCATCATGGCGCGCGTGCAGTACTTCTGTACCGATCCCATGTCGTGCGTCACTAAAATCACCGTTTTAGTGGGATCTTTCTTGATTTCCGTGAAGAAGTCGTCACATTTGCGTTGGAATGCCTCATCGCCCACCGCCAGCACCTCGTCAAGCACCAAGATGTCACCTTGGGCCTTGATAGCCACAGAGAAGGCAAGCCTGACCTGCATGCCGCTGGAGTAGTTTTTGAGCTTCTGATCCATAAACTCTTCAAGCTCGGCAAATTCCACAATGTCGTCATACATTGCTGCGACTTCATCGGATGAGAAACCCAGCAAAGCACCGTTCAAATACACATTTTCACGGCCCGTCAGCTCAGGATTGAAGCCTACTCCGAGTTCGATGAACGGCACCAGCTTGCCGGTGAAGTCAATGGAGCCGGTTTCCGGGTAATAAATCTGCGAAATCAGTTTCAGCAGCGTTGACTTGCCTCCGCCGTTGCGACCCACAATACCGAAGAATTCACCTTGATGGACATCAAACGTGACATCCTTGAGCACGGGAAGCTGACGATAACCTTTAATGCCTCGCGTCCAGTTAATGAAAGCCTGCTTGATGCCCGTGGCTTGCTCAGTCGGCAGTTTGAAGGACTTGGAGACGTGGTTAACATCGAGTACCACGGGTGCCGACGAATAGTCGCGCTGCACCATGGCATCCCGCTCTTCAAGCAGGTCTTGCACACCCAGCCCGTTCTGATCGTTATTGCCGGTCACATTCTCACTCATCACATCACCTCAGCAAACTTGCGGCTGTTGCGCCGGAATACGTATATGCCCAACCAAAGCAGCACTACGGTGAGCACCACAGGAATGAGCTGAATGCCTACGTTGGAGTACTGGTTCCAGATTGTAGGCTGCGTCTGCGGGGCAACGAGGTTGTGGCGAATATCTTGGATGGACTGAGCAATCGGATTCAACAACTCCATGCGTGCCAGTTTGGCCAAGGTGCCGCCGCGGTTGGTCACGTAGCTGAGCGGGTACACAATGGGCATGGCATAGAAGATAACCTGCTGCAGCACTTCCCAGATATGTGCCACGTCGCGGAAATACACGTACATGGTAGACATGAGCAATGTGAGAGCCAAGGTGATGGCATACAGCTCGATAATGTTCAATGGAAGCAGAATCACACGCCAAGTGAAATGTACACGCGTAATCAGCGCAAACACAAGCACCACCACCAGATTGATGGCATAACTAATCATGGCACCCATGGTGGCGGAGACCACAACGATGTAATTGGGGAAATGGATTTTGCGCAACAAGTCGCCCCGATCCACCACCGAGCGCAAACCCACCGTAGTGGATTCCGTGACAAACTGCCACGAGCTGATGCCCAGCAACAGCACGACCGGATAGGTGGAGGTGCCGTCTGACATGCGCAGGAACTTGCCAAACACCACATACATTACGCAAAACAGCATCAGAGGCTTCAGCACCGACCACGCCACGCCGAGAAATGAACCTTGGTAGCGCAGCTTGAAGTCCGTTTTCACCAACCCGCGCAGCACGGTCATTGCGTAACCGTACCGGGATTGCAACTTGTTCTCCAAATGATTCACGGTTCGTATCCTAGCAACAGCGCACACTAAAAGCAGATATTTGCTCCTCGCGATGGGCGCGGAGACATAGCGCGCACCATACCATACACGGTTCGCACGGCAGCATTTTATCGGTTACATGAGGCAACCTATGTGCTTTCTTACATCTGCATGCCAGCAATATATGACAATAAGATTGTTATTATTGTACGAGGAACAATGGCAGTTTAGGAGTATTACAGTGTCGTCTTTGCTCACATCCCTCAAGAGTCGTGTACCGGTTTCCTCTCGCTCGTTCCATGAGTTCGAAGGTGCGCAAAACGGTGCCGCTGAGCGCGAAAATAATCAGCTTACCGAGATTCTGGATACGGCGCATCGCTTGGAATCAGACATGCGCAGCACAGCGCAAAGGAACCAACTGAACAATATCAGTGAACGACTGATGCACGTGGAACGTGAACTGAACGAGGTCCGCCGCAGGCAGAAAGCTGTAGATAGCAAGTCCGAACTTCGCTTCTGGAGCACTTATGGCAGCGGTACCGGAAGTACCGACGACAAACGTCAGTTCTTCCGCTCTTTGCCACCAGCCGGCGGCAACCTTCGACTGTTGCAGCGCACATTGGCCACCATGCTGCACGCATTCGCCGATCTGTGCAACGATAACGGCATTGAGCACTGGTGGCTGTGTTACGGCACGCTGCTCGGTGCGTATCGTCACGATGGATTCGTGCCTTGGGATGACGACATTGATGTCGGCATCATGCGTGACGACCTAGAACGGCTCATGCACGTGGTGGAACACTCCGACCAATTCCGCATCACTGTGCGTTGGGACCATATAGCTTACTGCCGCCAGGTCAGACTTTGGTCCACTCAGCCAAACATCCCCGGCTTCATTGATCTGTTCATTTTTGACTGGTGCGCTGATGCCAGTGACGAAAACTATGCCAAAAACCTTGAGGGACGGCAGCGCGTCATCGACACGCTGAACGCCATGGGGGACGAGCTCGCCGACTGGGAAGGCGATCAGGTCTATATGCCGCCTCAAACACCATGCGGAAAGAGGATAGGAGCGGTTTTCGACAATGAACTTGCCAGGCTCCGGAACGACGGCGTGGTGTGCGATGCAAGCCTGGCCACTGGCGTCATGCTTGCATACGACAACTACAGCGCACCTGATGAATTCTATTGGATCGGCTCCACCGACACCATGTTCCCCGCCACCATGCTTGAGTTCGAAGGCAGACAGTATCCCGCACCAGCACAGTTCATGCGCTTTCTCACCGGTAAATATGGGGATATCTACGCTCTACCAAACGACATCGGCCAACATTTTGAACATGTCTCCATGGACGACTTTAACAGCAGTGATGTTCGTAATGCAGTGCTGCAGTATCTCGCAGGCAACGAAAGCAGCACACCCACAAGCAGGGAGATATGATGCGACGAGTCATTACATACGGCACCTTCGACTTGCTTCATTACGGTCACATCAATCTGCTCAAACGCGCGAAAGCGCTCGGGGATTATCTCATCGTCGCTATATCGACCGATGAATTCAATTGGGCCGAAAAACGGAAGCGATGCTATTTTCCGTATGAGAAACGCAAGCAGCTTGTGGAAGCCATACGTTACGTCGATCTCGTCATACCTGAGGAATCGTGGGAACAGAAACGTTCCGACATCCACGATTACAACATCGACACCTTCACCATGGGCAGCGACTGGGAAGGGAAGTTTGATTTTCTGCGTTCCGAAGGCTGTGAAGTCGTTTACCTGCCCCGCACGCCGGAAGTCTCATCAAGCCAGATCAAGCACGATTTATCGTTGAAATAGGCCATTCGGCTTGTGCCATATCACGCAGCACAAGCCGAAAACAATCGTCAGAGCAAAGCTCGAATGACTTTGCAGCGCTTCTAGTCCATCTTCAAGTAATTACGCCAGTACTTCTCACTAGTCAACGTAGGGCGCGCAGCAGCGTACTCCTGACGCAGACGGGCAATGTTGGCCTTGTAATACTTGAGATCCTTGCGGTAGCGGCGCTGAATATGCTCATACCGTGCAGTGTCCTTCACGCGTATGGCACCCTTGCGGTTGTACCAATCGATCACCACCAGCTTGCGCTTGTCACGAATCACACCGGCGGGGTAGACCCAGCCGAGCAGCGGAATGACCGCGTAACCCTCGCCAGGACTCTTCATAACACGCTGGCCATTGTCAGTAACGAAATCTTGCAGCCGCTGCCCCATGGTGCGTGGCTTGTCACCGTCGATGAGCTGGCGATCAACCTTCTTGATATCGAAGCCACGCAGGTCGGAATCAGCGTCAGCTTGCGCCTGCAGCTCTTCGAAACCGATGAGCTGTTCCTTGTGCTTGTTGGCAGCCATGAACGTCTTCTCAGCGATGCCAGGCTGGCTGATGAACTTCGGGCCTTTAAGGAAGTCCTCAAACGCGTCGAGGCAAAGCTCGGCGTTGTCGTACCCGAACTTTTTGAGCTCGAGACGCACATTGTTTTCCAGCTCGTGCATGAAGTCCGACTTGGGAGCCATGCCACACGTGGCCTGAGCCACCATGGTGTTGCGCGTGGTCTGGTAACGCTCCACCGCGGCGTTGTAGCGCTCGTGGAACGACATGTGCCACACGCACAGGCTGTTCATGGTAATAAACTTGGTCTTGCAGCGAATGCCATATTCGGCATCATCGCAGCGCACAAAGAAGGGTAGCGGCAAGCCGTTCTTTTCGATGACCGAAACAGGAATGCAGCAGTACCACCATGCGGCATACATATTCTCACGCATTTTGCGTGTGGGCTCAAACATCTCGTTGTAAACCAAATCCTCAAACTTGGTCATGCGCATGTTTGGCTTGCAAGGTGCAAATGTACCCTCAGGCGTCATGAAACCGATGTCTTCCCACTGATCCTCGCCAATCTCATAGTTGAGCATGGCACCGCTGATCATGGCCTCCTCGTACTCAGGCTTGACGATGCGCAGCAGATTGTAGGTGCGCTTGATGGACTCGGGGGAGACCGCCACGTCGTCGTCCATAAGCAGCACGTTCGTGGCTTTCGGCTCCTGGGCCATGGCCGTGAGCATGCCACGGGTGAACCCGCCGGCACCGCCTACGTTGTCGTTGGGAATGATCTTGACGTTCTCGCCGCTGAGCGCCTCAGCGTCAAGCGTACGACCGTTGTCGATCACATACATGTGGAAGTGGCTGGAGATATCCTCACCGGCGCGCACAATCTTATCCTTGATGAGATTGACATTGCCGATGATGTAGCTTTCCTTCTTGAACGTCGTGGTGGCCACAGCCAGCTCAACGGCGCGAGGTTCGCCTTCAAAATCGAGCGAGTAGTAGCTGTCGCGCATCTCCACGCGGCCTTCGGTCTCGATTTCGAAGCCGGTGATGACCATGTCATCGGTGACCTTGAGTTCCATATCGAAGCCTTGCCATTCGTCGTTGGCGGGCAGACTGCGTTCTGTGCCTTCAACAACGATAGGGTGCGCGGAGAAGGCATCACCGTAGTTCTGGCGCACCTTGCACGCGGCACCGCGCAACTCCAAGTGCAGCATGAAACTGGTGGCGCGAGTGTAGCGGCGCAGCTTCATGACAGACAATGAGTTGAAATATGTGTCAAAATCAAACAGACCAGCACGGCTCATCGCCCAAGCCTGTGTCTCATCATCAAACACCAGCGGCTGGTCGGCACGGCAATACATGCCTGGGTACGCAACCGACCGTGGATTGGTCTCCAACAGAATGTTTGCAAACTTCATACTCGGCATTCGTTCAATACCTCATTTTGATTGTGCTATCAATGTTCTGATGTTATTTTAGCGGAGTATCCGCCAAAACCGGCCGGCTTTCAGCAATTTACCAGTCTGTGGCAGATACTTTGCACGAAACCTACACAAACAGGAACCATGAATACACGTTCCACCACAAATCCTTGTTGTATAGATTCGCCGATAGATCAAATATGCTGAAGAAGGTGAATAATACAGCCATTACAACTCCAACGAGCACACAGCCAATCATTCGAGATGAAGAAGCAAAGTGACGAGGCAAAGCAAAGCCACCTCCTATTTCAGGAATAAGGTTCTCGCAGTCAACCAACGAATTACGCTGAGCATCAACTACCAGCACTGCCACTGCGAACAGCGCCATGATTGCCCAACCGAAATCAAGGATATAACGAGTATCGACTCCGACCTGATGAACATCGAATACGAATATCACAACTGCCGCAGCTGCGAGTCCTGCGACAAAACCTGTTGCTTTCATTCTCCTAAGCTGACGCTTGTACCCAAATAACGCGAAGACAATCAAAGCGAAGGGCGCTATCGTTGTAAAAAGACCTCCTAAATATGGGTATGTCTGCGTCGGTGTCGACACTATGAAATCAACAACTGTCCCTCTAAAGAATGGGAATTGCGCTGCAATGTTCGGCGCTTGGAAAAGATACGTGTACACCAGAGATATAACTTCGCTCCATGGTAGGTGCGAATGCGTCATATCGAAACCAGTCAAATTGTAATTCGCGCCAAAATCAAACAGGCTTCCAAAACGAACACGGTTATACAGCAGCACAGGTATAACTACTACGATTACTGGAACCAAGGCGCACGCCCAAACACCAAGTTCACGTAGCAAGCCCTTCCAAGAGCGCCGCCCGTCCATAAACAGTTTTCGTATTTCGTCCCAAAATAGCGGGAACGCAATGAATACCGCTAGTATGAATTGTGGTCTACTGGCTAACGTCAATGCCAACAAGAATGCACCAGCAGCAAGCCAGCCTTTGCTCAATCCACGTAACTTCGACTCAATCCAGCAAGCCAACGCAAGGAGAGTCAATGCCAACGCAAGAGTTTGTGGAGGCTGATAGAACATCTCTATTCGTAATGTTTGGAACAAAGGAAGCCCGATTACAAAAGCTGAACTCGCCAGTAATACTGCACCGATACTTACATGTTTCGAGCGGCGTGACAGCAAACGTGCAATTTGCACAACCAAGAGCATCGCAGCAATTGCCACAACAATATCAAGCAGCAGAATAGACCATGTTGTCGGGAGATCATGACCCGTCAACAGTTTATACGGCATAAACAATAATATGGCTGGCAGCACACCAAAGTAGCTATAATACTTGCCCTCCCAAAAAGCAACATCTAAATAAATAGGTGTCTTATCACTGGTAGTTTGCGCAATCTGAAAACGCGTTGCAGCATCATACGGGTTCTGCATCTGCGCCAAATCTTTATTAACAGGTAAATCAAGATTAACGTGACCGTGTATAAGGGCATCTGCTAGCTGATTGTACTGGCCCGGATCAGTATAAACACCAACTTTCAGCCTCTGTGAGTGATTATCGATCACCGTTCCGCCCCACAATCGCCAAACCGTGATGATAGCGATTATTTGTATAGCAAGCACTATTACCAAGCCAATGCTTGATACCGGATCTCGTAGTGAAAAATGTCGCTTATATAATCCTGAAGCCGGACGAAATGCAATAATCAGCATCACCAAAAATATTTCAATACAGATTCGCACTAATGGGAACCGTAATGGCACCTTGGTGTTTACTGTTAACGCACTGACAGGAAACACAGACCCTTCAGGTGCCGTATAACGCAATCGTAGGTGTGTAGCGCTATTCCCAACATGAAAGTAGCGTGAATTGTTATATTGCGGCGAGTATGCATGCTCAATATCTGAGAGATACCAATCCCCATCGGTATCTTTTCGCGTGTCCATCTGCCACGATTGGGTCTTACCATCAGCCTCGCCATCAGACGGATTGACATAAAAGTAATTGATAGGTGCCGCACTATCGATCTCGCGATACTCTTTTTGATCATCCACCACTTTGACGGAGTGATCGCCTACAAGTTCTAACCCAGGCCCAAGCTTGCCAATACCGGTATTTACCGGTTGCGCTCCCAATGTCTGCCAGAAAGGCAAGTTAAATACAAATACCTCTACTATTACAAAAAAGAGAGCAATCAGCAGAGGGGACTTCCACTGCCGCAACAAACGAGATGAGCGCTTTGAACCAGAACTTTTCATAATGGTCAATACTAACAAAGCGTGTCTATCCTTCGGTACCAGCCAAGGCTCATGGTTGTTTCATGTCAGGACACAATCACTCATCAACTAACTGGGCGTGAGTCCGTAATGATTTCGCAAATTCCGAGCGCGAACTTGCATGAGTCACAATTCCTTGTATCCATCGGTAGATGAAGTTTTTATCAGAGTCTAAGCTATCGTCACCTACTATGCGAATCCCGTTTACACTCAGCAGTCCCAACACTGCAAGCACAGTCGTTCGCTTATTGCCATCGGCAAAATAGTGGTCTTTAGAGAGATATTCGGCCAAGAGGCTCACTTGGTCAAAAGCGTCGGATATATCCTGATGCCTTTCCTGCGGAGAGCTGCCGAACTGCACGCCAAAGACTGACCAGATAACAGTTGATACTTTTTCTACTCTTTGCTGACGGTTCGTACGCTGCGCGTAATCATTCACTCCGGCGGCGTCCAATCGTTTACCTGTAAGAGCACCATTCGTATCGACAATCACTCTGGCAACGGCGAGAATGGTTTCCTCATCTTCAAGTACCAGTACTGGGGCAATGGTCAACCAATCAGTTGACCCGATATTCACACTCATGATTCTTCCAAAAGGCGCAAGGCATTGGCGTGCTCTCGGGCAGCTAGCTTGATGCCTCCTGTGAGAGTACGGGACTCTTGTGGAATCTCACGACCATCGCACGAATCGCAAATCATTTGTGGGGTGATAGTGACGTTTCTGTGTGGTTGGTATGCCGCCTTCCATGCAGACCCCTGCCGATGGGAGAACATCATAAGGTCGAAGGCAGTCAACTTACCGTAGTTTTTCGCCACAGTCTCCACTGTTTGCCGTTGCTCAGACGCTAGCTGTGCCGCGCTGTTGGGCTGTGATGGAGCAGTGATGCGCGCAGCGCCGAATCCGCGGAACGCCCGGTATACAGTGGGCTCTACAGGACCATAATCCCAAGCCTCAATGGGGTCGTCAAAGAGTGGCCGCCCCATAGTCCGTAACGCCTCAGCCTGTACGTAGTACACGAGCTTATTGAGCTTGAGGTTCGAAAGATGCAAGCTGTCGCCGTACTCACGGATAAACGTATCGGCAATATTCAATGCAGTGACCATGCTTGCTCCTTTCGATTCGGCGAATATGCTCTTTCAAACTTCGGGACCGCTATCATATCAGGTTTCAATTGTTCGCACAATCTTCCCGCTGTCCGTCTTCCTTTTGTCTGTGGTCATCTAGATATTGACTTGAGTATCATCTTCCTCGAGCGAATCACTCCCCAGCTGCTGCTCTTCCACCAAGTAATTCGGCCGGTGTTTGGTCTGGACGAAGACGCGCCCAAGATATTCGCCAATGATGCCCAAACTCAGCAGCTGAAGGCCGCCCAGGAGCAGAACGACCACCATAATTGAAGCATATCCAGGCACATCCACACTGTCCACGAACACACGCACACAGATGATCAGAGCGTAGATCACCGCCACCACGAAGGCAATCAGCCCAGTGTAGGTGGCGATTTTGAGCGGTGCCGTAGTAAAACTGGTGATGCCATCCACCGCTAGATGAATGAGCTTCCAGTAGTTCCATTTCGTTTTCCCTGCCGCTCTCTCGTCGCGGTCGTAGAGAAACTCGATCTTTTTGAAGCCAATCCAGCTAAACAGGGCCTTCGAGTTGCGTTCAGACTCGTCAAGTTGCTTCAACGCGTCCACGCATTTGCGGTCAAGCAAGCGAAAATCACCGGTGTCCTCTTGAATTTCTATGTTCGAAACCTTGGCCAGCAGACGGTAATACCACCTACTAGTCATCTTCTTCAGCCAATTCTCGCCCTTCCGGCTACGGCGTCGGGCATACACATCCTCATACCCTTGCAGCCAAAGGTCAGCCATCTGGTCTATGAGTTCGGGTGGATCCTGCAGGTCAGCATCGATGACAACCAGCGCGTCGCTGTCTGTGGCTTCGATGCCGGCAAACATAGCCTTCTCTTTGCCAAAATTGCGCGAAAGGAACAGGTAATCTACGTAATCACGCTCGGAAGCATACTGTTTAATGAGCGTGCGAGTGTCATCCTTCGATCCATCATCAACAAACAGCACGCGGTAACGCAAGCGTGTTCCCTCACGTTCCAAGCCACTCGCCACTAGACCTTTCAGCCGCTCAAACAGTGACGGCAACGACTCCTGCTCGTTAAAGCAGGGCACCATGACGGTGATGGACTTGTCACCAGTACCCATGAATTTACTCCCCATCCTTGCCAATTTATTCTGCTACTGTACACCTGCACATTCAATGCACAGATGTCAGGTATTAGCGTAGATAACAAACGTTGGCACATGCGAATCACACAACTTCGGTGTTCATAACGACCACTAGACTGATTACATTACAGTTGGCTGTCAACGTGCCACTAGGCATTAGAGGGAGTATGTGCATGCCCACCAGAATCCGATACTTCGACATAGCTCGAGGTCTTGCCATGATTGCTGTAATACTCAGTCATACCATAGGTGCCGTGGGTGTCATCACTGATGTTGGTGGGGGCTGGACTGCCATATCGAACTTCTGCTTCTCGTTCCACATGCCGCTCTTCTTCATCCTTTCCGGTTTCTTCATGCATCCAGAGCGTAAGTTCAATTGGAAACGTGAATCACGTGAATTACTAGCAACTTATGCACTCACAGCAGGCGCGGTTATTATTATCAATACCGTGCATGTTGCAGCAAGGCGTCCTGATGCTGGACAGACGTTTGTTGACTGGCTCGCTGCAGCTTTGTACGGAGCCGGCAGCGAAGCCAAAAAACCAATGTGGGACATACCTGTGTATATCGGTGCTATCTGGTTCCTACTCGCACTATTCTGGGCTCATCTTTTCATGCACATGTTAAATAAAACTAAATTAACACCTGTATGGATCCTGCTGCTGTTCCTGACCGGATATCTCAGTGCCCACTGGTTTTGGCTTCCGCTCAGTATTCAATCAGGTATGAGCGCTACTTTGTTCGTCTATCTCGGATGGATTGCCAAGAAATGTGATATTCTCGACCGACTGCAACAGATTCCGTACATGTGGATTATTCCTACTGTTATCTGGGTGTTCTTCATCTGGAAATTCTCGGGGTTCAGCATGGCGATGAATCAATATGGAGACAATCCGCTATTAGCAATCATCGGTTCTATTTGCGGAACTCTATGCATACTGGGCATAGCGATGTTCATCGAACGTTTTATTCCCATTGTTACCAGTGCCTTCGCGCGTATTGGCAGGTTCACTCTACCCGTACTGTGCATGCATGTCCTCGAAATCAACACCTTCCCATGGCCACGCATCATTACTGCGCTTATCAACGCAATCGGCACAACCGGTGCCGTACTCATATCCTTCATAGGCAGGACGCTTTTCGACTTCCTGCTTGCTTGGGTGCTGTACCATATTCCCGTCTTCAATGAGCTGTTCTTCCCATCTCTGCAAAAGAAGTCCCGTCATGTCACTGCATAGGCCCTATGAGAACAACGCGTGTTGCTTACCATATTCTCGTTCGAGTCTTGTACCATAGGGAACAGAATGAGTGGGATGCCTCTTAGGATGGTATCTATGTAAATCCTGCCCACCGCACACCTAAAAGACGTCAACAACTCTGAAGGAATCACAACGTGACCGTCACAAGCACCAACACCTCCGCACGAGTGGCTGTATTGCTGCCCTGCTACAACGAGGAAATTACTATCGGGAAGGTGGTACGCGATTTCAAAGAGGCTCTGCCGCAGTCTGACATCTACGTCTACGACAACAATTCAACAGACCGCACAGCGCAAATAGCCAAGCAAGAGGGAGCCATAGTACGGCAGGAGCCGCGCCAAGGCAAAGGCAACGTCATTCGTTCCATGTTCGAAGACATTGATGCTGACATTTATGTGATGGCGGACGGTGACAACACGTACCCTGCCGACGCAGCCCCACAAATGGTTGAAAAAATCGAGCAAGGGTACGACATGGTCATTGGTGACCGGTTGAGTTCGACTTACTTTGAGGAGAACAAGCGGCCGTTCCACAATTTCGGAAATGTACTGGTACGTAGCTCCATCAACAGCATGTTCGGTGCTCATGTAAACGACATCATGACCGGATACCGTGCATTCTCGTTCACTTTCGTTAAAACGTATCCGGTGTTGTCCAAAGGTTTCGAAATCGAAACCGAAATGACGATTCACAGTCTCAACAACAATCTCAAACTTTACGAGATGCCGATTCAGTATCGCGATCGTCCAGAAGGCTCGGAAAGCAAACTCAACACCATCGGTGACGGCATCAAAGTGCTCAGTACTATCTTCCGTATGATTCGCGAATACCGTCCGCTGCCCTTTTTCGGCGGCATTGGAGCGCTGCTGACTCTGATAGGGTTGGGATTCACGTTGAGCGTCGTCATCGATTTCTGGCATACCGGTCTCGTCTCGCGGTTCCCCACACTTATTTCCGCCGTTATGATTATCGTGGCCGGTTTGCTGCTGATTGTAACCGGTTTGATTCTGGACATTATTGCCAAAAATCAGCGAAAAGAATTCATCGTAAACTCAAACAAGTTCTCTTATCTGCGTCGCCACTTGCAATAACGTATCTCTACCATGAAGGCCGCGCATACCGTAACTATCGACGGTGTGCGCGGCCTTCGCTATGTCTATCAGACTAGAGGCGCTGAAACATTGCTTTCATTGCCCGGAAACCCAACGCTGCGCATTGGTGCCATTGTCTGTATAGATTTGCACCAGTGCGTTGTTGCCCGTTTGGCCCGCCTCCACGTCCAAGACTAAATTCTTGTCCAACGCAGAAACAAACTTGTATGAGTTGCCCTGCCGAACAGCAATCCACTTCTGCGCATACGTGCCGTTGGACTGGTATTGCTGCACTTTAACACTTGCGCCGTCTCGCCCGGCAGGGACATCGAGCACCTTGCCAGAACCGACATTTTTAAATGTGACATATCCATTAGCATCGTGCGTTATACGCCATTTCTGGGCATTTGTACGGTTCCCCGCGTAAAGCTGAACCACACCGCCATTGGCGCGCGACGCAGATCGCACATCCAACTTTTGTGCGGTCTTGTTGCGCGTACCGAACGTATAGGTTCCATCGGCAAGATCTTTACGATGGCTCTTCGCCAAATCGTTCAGTGTCTCTCTCGCCGTCTTGGCTGAGGTCACCTTCCACCGCTGAGCGCTCGTGCCATTGCCCGCATACAGGCTCAGCCCAACACCGTTTGACGCATTCGCAGCAGGAATATCGATGGGCTTGTCAGCAGCGCATGTGCTGTAGAACGAGTATTGTCCAGATCCCTGCTCGTGGATAGCCCAACGCTGCGCGCAGGTATGATTGACACTGAACTGGTTAACGGCAGCACCGTTCTTGGTGTTAGCTGCCGCAAGATTGACCGCCTTGCCTGAATTCACATTGATGATCTCGTAAATGGCATTGCCGACCTTATTGAAACGGAACAGCTGCGCATCAGTGCCGTTCCACGCATAAACTTGAGTACGCGCATTGTCTGCCTTGGAAGCGGCAGGGATGTCCATAACTTTGCTGCCATTCACCATGGAACTAATCTTTACCGTCCCTTGCGGAACAGCTGACACTGTACTAAAGATGAACTGTTGCGCAGAAGAGAGGTTCGGTTCCCACAGACGAATCTTTGTAGAGTTCGCCGTAGTTCCATTAGGCAAGTCAAGAACCCAATTTCCCAATGCAGACTGAATAATCATGCCGCCATTGCCGGTATCCCTGAGGTACCAGCGCTGCGCTCGAGTTCCGTTGGCAGCGTACTGCTGCACGGGAGCACCCATGTACGCATTGGCAGACGGTATGTCAAGCACCTTGTTTGATGCAAGGTTACGAATCTCGTAAGTGCCATCATTCTGCCGGTTCAAGCGGAACTGCTGGGCTCTGGAACTATTCCCTCCATAAAGCTGCAGCTGCACATTATTGGCAGTGGAAGCGCCGGCGATATCAAGCCCAGCTGAGTCTCGTTTCACCGCACTCACATAGTATGTTCCGCTGGGCAATGCTACCGACCTATAGTTACTCATTCTAGGTGCGGTGCTCACGTAGTTACGATTGCCGAAAACATTGATATCGACATGGCCATCGATGCCACGCACTCCGCCATTATCGGCATACTGCCAGCCGCGGTCATTCGAACTGTAGCTGAAGCCGGTACGGGCACCATAACTCGCCACCCAGCGGGTTTTCGAGCGGATATTGTTGGAATTCAACGCAGTGTTCAGGTAATACGTGTAGGAGTACACGGAAAGATTGTTGTATCCCGCTGCCTGCAACTCCCTGTACCACGAGTTGACTATACCGTTGTACACGTTCGGACTCGTGGGACGCACACGCCCACCATCTGTCCAATTTTCCAAATCATAGAACACCGGATAACTCAGATTAGAGGGAGACACCCCATAGTTTCGCAACCACTTAACAACGTCTCGCCCCTCAGATGCACCATCATTACTGTTCGCAGCGTAGGAATATATATACACACCAAACGGAATCCCGAGTCTCTTGCACTCATTGATATTCTGCTGTGCTTTTCTATCGGCTTTATTGTTCCAACCATAGCTGATGCGGATGATGGCACCCTCCACGCCGGAATTCTTCACTTCCTGCCAATTGATGTCACCCTGCCACGCCGACACGTCAATCACACCCTTGGCCTGCTGAGCAAAGAGATTCCCGCCATTTTCAAAAAACGCCTGCGTACCGTTGTAACGCCCCCAATACGCACCATATGCGTTGTTCTGCAACGCAGCATTCTGCACACCACCAACGTTGGTGGAAGTGCCCAACATCTGCACCTTCCCACGAGGTGAAGCCGTCCGGGATTCACTGCGCTGCGCCTCGGGCCGCCCGACTGCGGCATCACTCTGTGTATTATGCTCACTCCCAGTGGCCTGTGAACCATTTTCAGCACCGCCGACTGGCGCATTCGCATCGCCGCCGTTGTCACGCACGGCATCCTTCACATCGCTAGCTGGCACAGGGATAAACCTACGCCCATCCGTTTTTGCGAGCGGATCTGGCTGTTCGTTTTCCGTACCGACCACCTTCGGGTCCGTCACCGGTGCGCCCGTCTTCAAATTCTTGACTTCACCATCGTTCGTAACAGCCAAATCCGGAGCAACCACAGTGGCGTCATCAGGCACCGCGGCACTCACCTTATCCGGCAACTTTTGTGACGGATTGTCCGGCATGGCATCTTTGGGCTGGTCGCTTTGATCCGCAACTGGCTTTGCTCCCGCGGTCTCCTGCTCGCTCACATCAGCCGACTGATCCACGTCACGTCGAACAGAATCGCCGTGCACCGGGTTAGAGGTGGCAGGAACCTGTGCCGTGGCAGTCGACGCGGGCGCAGATACGACCCCTGCTGCACCAAGACCGACGACAGCGGCCATCATCCACGTAGCTATTTGCCTTATGTATCCCATTACCTCACCAAACCTCACGAACCAATGTATGCGTATTTACCAGCGCCGTCACGCGCCTGCAGCCTTAATGCCCCTGCCGCCGGTACAGCCGCTCGGTTGGCGCCTTGTCGGCATTCCACCAGCTTTGCTGCGTTGCGTACCATTCTATGGTTTTCTCTAGACCTGCCATGAAGTCCGTATGCTGGGGCCGCCAGCCAAGCTCTTCCTTGATTTTGCGCGCGTCAATCGCGTACCGGCGGTCGGCTCCCGGGCGGTCGCACACATGGTCGAACTCGTCCGCACGGCGGCCCATGCAGCGCAGGATCATAGCCAGTACTTCGCGGTTGCTCAGCTCGCAGTCGGCACCGACCAGATAGGTCTCACCAGCCCGTCCGCGCGTGAGCACGGCCCAGAGCGCCGAACAGTGGTCTTCCACATGAATCCAGTCGCGCACCGCATCGCCAGTGCCATACAGCTTGGCGCGAGCGCCGGCGAGCAGGTTGGTGATTTGCCGCGGTATAAATTTTTCGACGTGCTGGTAGGGCCCGTAATTGTTGGAACAGTTGGAGATGGTGGCATTGAGGCCGTAGGTGCGGTGCCATGCGCGCACCAGGTGGTCACTGGCGGCCTTGGAGGCGGAGTAGGGGCTGGAGGGGCGGTATGGGCTGGCTTCGGTGAACTTGATGGTACTGCCTAGGGGAGTGTCACCGTAGACTTCGTCGGTACTCACGTGGTGGAAGCGCAGACCATACCTGCGCGCAGTTTCGAGCAGCACGTAGGTGCCTTGGATGTTGGTGTCCAGGAAGGGCTGGGCGTTGAGGATCGAGTTGTCGTTGTGGGATTCGGCGGCGAAGTTGACAATGGCGTCGATGGGGATGCGGCTTGTGCGGGCACACAATCGATCCACTAGCGCTGCGTCGGCGATGCTGCCGTGCACAAAGGTGAGAAAGCTGGAAGGCAGGCCGTTCAGGCTTTCGCGTTTGCCGGCGTAGGTCAGGGCGTCGAGTACGGTGACGTGCGTTTCGGGGTGGTGGGCGAACACCCAGCGCACAAAGTTCGCTCCAATGAACCCAGCTCCTCCGGTCACCAAGATATGGCGCGGGGCAACGTCCGTTCGGACACCTGTACCTTGCACTGGTTTTGCAACTTCAGCCATGCCTATATCATACGCAGCCTGCCAAAGGAGCCGGCAGCGCTAGTTTTCTGCCTCTATCCAAGCCTGCCTCTCAGCCCAGCCCGCCTTCAGCTGTCTGAACCGCTCAACTCGGCATTAAGCGCCACGCTTGCACATGTCCCGATTTGCTTTTTTAAGCGTCACCTATTTGCTTTTTTAAACGTCACCCATTTGCTTTTTTAAACGTCACCCATTTGCTTTTTTAAACATCGTCATCTATAATCGGCATAATAACGCCATTCCATTTACACTACCAGTTGCCGTAAGGAGTATGTATGTCAGCGCCATCGCAAACGTATCGTTACCGCATTATCGACGACCAACTTACAGAATATCTACAAACGTTCGGCGCAGTGTCCGTAGAAGGACCAAAATGGTGCGGCAAAACAACAACATGTCTCCAACAAGCCAATACCACTGTCGAAGTCACCGACCCTGCCGGCAATTACGCCGTTCGCACACTGGCACGCATCGATCCCAACCAACTGTTTGCAGGAACACCACCCATTCTGCTCGACGAGTGGCAAGCAGCTCCCGGCATCTGGGATGCGGTACGCCATAACGTAGATAGAAACCATGCCCGTGGCAAATTTTTACTCTGCGGCTCAGCTGTCCCCACTCACGGAACAACACACAGTGGTACAGGTAGAATTGCTCGTCTGCGCATGCACACTATGACGCTGTTTGAGTCAGGACTCTCATCCGGTTCGGTCTCATTACAACAGCTCATGAACGGCGCCCCAGCTGTCGGCATGACTCAAGGCGTCCATACACTCGACGATGTCATCGAGGCGATTTGCCGAGGCGGATGGCCTGAAACCATCAACGATCCCCTCAAACGCGCCATGCTCGTACCACGCCAATACGTCGAGTCCGTCTGCAATCGCCCCGCAGATACAACGAATATAGACCTTACTGGCAATGAGAACAACAACTTCGCGACGGAAGCCCACCAAGCAAGCGACAGCCCAACAGAAATCGACGAGAGCAATGTTGACCCCGACCGCATGCGCGCACTGTTTCGGGCGGTGGCACGCAGCACGGCCTCACCAGTCAAGAAAAACACACTGCTCCAGGATACAGACGACAACTATCGTCCCGCCAATAAACGCAATGTGGCAACTTCATACCAAACATTGAACCGTTATTATCAAATCCTGCGCCAGCTCTACCTTATTGACGAACAACCAGCTTGGGCTCCTGCGCTGCGTTCTCCTGTACGCCTGCGTGCAAAACCAAAACTGCATCTGACAGACCCGTCACTGGCAGTGGCATCACTTGGTGCCACACCGCAAACGCTGAAGGGCGATTTCAAAACCTTGGGATTGCTCTTCGAATCCATGGTGTACCGCGACCTAAATGTCTACGCATCAAGCTTCGACGCCCGCGTGTACCACTATCTCGACAACTCAGACCTTGAAGCCGATGCCATAGTCGAGCTCGACAACGGAGCCTGGGGAGCCTTCGAAGTCAAACTCAGCCCGGATAAAATCGACACTGCCGCTGAATCACTCAACCGCTTGGAAGCCAAGATGATTGCCAGCGGACAGGAAGGTCCACGGTGCAAATGCGTGATCGTAGGCACTTTCAACACAGCGTATACAAGGCCAGATGGCGTGCGCGTAGTACCAGTAGGCGCACTCCGGCCTTAACTACCGCACCAAGAGCAGAGAAGACAATACTAGCGTCCCACACCTTGCACCAATCCAGCGTTTTCTGCCGTACCAATAACCACACACGCTTTTCGCCGCGCAGGCCTAGACTGAATATCAACGTTTATATACAGGGGATGCCGCGTCAGAGCTGCGTCATCTTGGGACAAGGGGCAACGAGATGAGTTATATCGAAGTGATTGGCGAATCGAAGCGATATAAGACCGGAGACACTGTCATCGCTGCCAACAACGACGTCAATTTTTCGGTGGAGCAGGGCGCACTCGCCATCATTCTGGGTGCTTCTGGTGCCGGCAAGTCCACCATCCTCAACATTTTGGGCGGCATGGACACCTGCGATGAGGGTCAGGTGATCATTGACGGGCACGACATCGCCTCCTACAATGCCAAAGAACTCACCTCGTACCGCCGCACCGACGTGGGGTTCGTCTTCCAGTTCTACAATCTGGTGCCTTCGCTCACCGCGCGCGAGAATGTGGAGCTGGCATCTCAAATCGTGCAGGGTGCGGCAGACCCGGGACAAACGCTGGAAAGCGTGGGGCTGGGTGAACGTATGAACAACTTCCCAGCGCAGCTCTCCGGCGGAGAACAGCAGCGCGTGGCCATTGCCCGTGCCGTGGCTAAACGCCCCAAGATTTTGCTGTGTGACGAGCCTACTGGTGCGCTTGACTATGAGACCGGCAAGCAAGTGCTGCATATTTTACAGGATATGTCGCGTAAGTACGGTGCCACGGTGGTGATCGTGACGCACAATGCCGCCATTGCACCCATCGCGGACCGCGTGATCCACATGCGTGATGCCCGCGTGCAGCGCATCGAAGACAATCCAACCCCCACCGACATCGACGAAATCGAGTGGTGACATGGCCGGAAAGCACACCAAAAAGAGCGTCAACAAACTGCTGCGCACCCAAGCCCAGCAGAACGCCGACAACAACACCGGCAGCAGAGCGAAAACCAACGCAAGCGCCGCTACAACCGCTACAGCCACAGCAGCGGCAGCCGCAACCGCAGCAACCGCAGCAAAAGCCCAGCACCTTTCCAAAGCAATGCTATGGAAGGACATCCGCAAGTCATTCAGCAATTCAAAAGGCCGTTTCATCGCCATTGTCTGCTTGGTGGCACTCGGTTCATTCGCGCTGGTAGGCCTCACCGTTACCGGGCCCGATATGCGCTCTGCCGGCAACGATTACTTCAACGAACATCATCTGGCCGACCTCTCCGTCATCAGCGATTACGGGCTCGACCAGGCCGACCGCAACGCCATCGGTACCACAAAAAGCACCAGTCATGTTGAATACGGCTATCTGAAAGACGTGGTGACCAGCAGCGCCGGCAAGCCCACCGACGAGAGCCTGCGCATCTATTCCACGCCTCAGCAGGTTTCGACCTACGAACTCACACAGGGGCGTATGCCGCACGGGGACAGCGAAATCGCAGTGGACGGCGGCTTGGCAAAGCAGCATCCGGTCGGATCAAACCTGAGTGTGAGCGAACAGGCTGATCAGCTGGGGCGCACCGTGCTGCGCCAGCACACTTTCCGTGTGGTAGGTGTGGTGCAATCGCCAGAAATCATCAGCCGAGTCAACTTGGGTAACTCCACCTCCGGGTCCGGATCGCTCGACTCATTTGGCATCGTCGACCCCAAAGCCTTCAATTCCGACGAATACATGATTGCCAGACTCACCTTCAGCGACCTGGACGCGATGGGTGACCACTATTCCAACGCATACACCAAAGCCTTGCAGCAGCATAAAACCGACTTGAACCGTGCGTTGGCCTCTCGCCCCGATCAGCGGCTGGCCGAGATTCGCACCAACAAGCAACCCAGCATCGACCAGGCACAGCGGCAGATCGACGACAGTAAAGCCAAGCTCAACGATACGCAAAACCAACTCACCAGCGCCAAACAGCAGCTTGACGATGCGCAGACGAAAATCAACGCCGCACAGGTCCAAATCGACCAGAAGCAGGCGCAGATCGACCAAACCAAAAACACCCCCGTCGCCGCACCCGATCCCAACGCCTCACCGGAAGCCCGAGCCCAACTCGCACAAGCCCAGGCACAAGCACAGGAACAGCTCACCCAAGCACAGACCCAACTGGATCAGGCGAAAACACAGCAGAACCAAGCACGAACCGATCTGCAGAACAAAACCAACGAATACAACACCAACCTCGCGCAATTTAACCAGAGCAAACCGGAAGCCGAGCAAAAAATCAGCGAAGCAGAGGCCAAACTCAGCGAAGCCAAAGCCACCCTAAACGACATGGCCAAGCCCACATATTCGGTCAATTCGCGGCGTGAGGCCCCTGGCGCCGACGGTTACACGGTGTATCACTCGGTCTCGGTAATTGTGGATTCGCTGTCGCGCATCTTCCCCTACTTCCTCTACCTCGTGGCAGCTCTGGTCACTTTCTCCACCATGACCCGGTTTGTGGAAGAGGAGCGCATCAACTCCGGCACGCTCAAGGCACTCGGCTATTCCAACCGCGATGTGATGAAGAAATTCGTGGTATACGGCACTGCAGCCTCAGCACTCGGCGCACTCATCGGCATTGCGGCAGGGCATACGCTCATGCCGGCCATCGTGTATGCCGCCTACGGCCACGCGTTCGACATGCCGTTCATCGCCATGAACTTCAACTGGCAGGTCACGCTACTGGCCGTGGTGCTGGCCGCTGTGAGCGCCGTGGTGCCAGCCGCATTGAGCGCACACAACGAATTGCGCGAGCGCCCGGCAAGCCTGTTGCTGCCCAAAGCTCCCTCCAACGGCTCGAAAATCATGCTGGAGCATATTCCGTTCGTCTGGAATCGCCTCAGTTTCACGCACAAAGTCACCGCTCGCAACATCTTCCGATACAAGCAGCGCATGTTTATGACCATCTTTGGCGTGGCTGGCTCGGTGGCGTTGCTTATGGCCGGGTTTGCGGTGCAAGGCTCCATTTCAGGCATCAACGCACACCAGTTCGGGCCGGTGCTCGACTACAGCCTCATTGCCGCACACAACGACCATATCTCGCAGAAACAGCATGATGCCATAGCCAAGCGGCTCAAGCAATACGATGTGGAACGTGCCACCAGCGTGCGCTACGAGAACCTCACCAAAGTGGCCGGCAGCAACGACGACAAGCAAGACATCACGCTGATTGTGCCGGAGCACGCCTCACAATTGGGCGACTATGTAACGCTGCGCACCCGGGACGGCCACAAACCGCTTTCGCTCGGCGGGAGCAACGGGAGCAACGCGACCGGCAACACGGACTCCGCCAGCTCAAGCAACGCAAACGACACCGCCAGCTCGAGCTCAGGCGGCGCTCAAAATTCCGCTGCCAACACCAACGGCGGCGCCATTGTCTCCGAACGATTCGCCAATTTGGTGCACGCCAAAGTCGGCAGTACCATCGACGTGCAGGATGCCGGCGGGCACAGCCACAAAGTGCGTATTTCTGGCATTTGCGAGATGTATATGGGTCACTTCATGTTCATGAGCCCAGAGACCTACGCTTCCGTGTTCGGTACCACGTTTACCTCGAACGCAGACCTGGTCACCCTTCGCGACGGCAGCACCGCCAACGTGAAACACCAGTCTGCCTCGTTCATGCGGCTGGACGGCATCAAGGGCGTGCAGCAGAACACGGCGCTTATGACGCAAATTGACACCGTGGTCTCGTCGCTCAACATCATCATGTGGGTGCTTATCATCGTGGCTACGCTGCTTGGTGTGGTAATTCTCTACAATCTCACCAACCTCAATGTCACCGAACGCATCCGCGAGCTGAGCACCATCAAAGTGCTCGGTTTCTACAACCGCGAGGTGACGATGTATATTTACCGCGAGACCATCCTGCTCTCCGGCATAGGCGTGCTGGCAGGCTACCTCTTCGGCGCTTGGCTGCATCGCTACATCATCACCTCAGTGCCGCCGGACAACGTCATGTTCGATCCGTCCATCAGTTGGACCGGATTTGTGGTGCCGCTGGTGCTGGTGGTGGTCATCACCGCTGTGCTGGGCTGGCACGTAAACCGCAAGCTCGCACACATCGACATGCTCGACGCATTGAAGTCCGTGGACTGATCGCAGGTGGTGCTGACGAGAAACCGCCAGCACCACCTCATCTGTAACGCAGCTCAGCTCCGGTGCGTCTGTAAGGCAACAGAAGCAAACAGACTGAGATGCGCCTTAAGTTGGTATGCAAACATCAAATACAGGTAATCGACGCCACCACTAGTCACCTAAACCAGCCAAAAGTTCTACCGATTTAAATAAACTTTTGGCGGAATTTCAACGATTATCGCACCTTCGTCCAGTCATCCGGTCTGGCAATTTAAATAAACGCGGCAGTCATATGTCTCATAACGACACGCCCGAAATGTGGATAACTCCGAGCATTCGACCACATACGCTAACAATCATCTCCCTGCACCATCAAATCCAATACGCTTATCTGCATATATCATAATTGCTTATTTATCCGGAATGGAGGACACATGGAAGATACTTACCCCACACTGGTACAGCTACTTGATTTAGCATCGGAAATCGCTTCCATCGCAGGCGTTATCGGTATTATCGTCGCAGTATTCACCTACCGCAAGGCCGTGCGCGACACTGATAAGGCCGAGCAGATTCAGCTGATGCATAACTCTATAGAAGTCATCAATATCTTCACCGATTCATTTGCTCCGCAAATTCCCAGCTACAGGCAACGCATGAAAATCGAATACACAAAGAAGCGATCACAAATCATCACTACTAACAAGCGAGAGAATCCTTCTTTCACCGTCTCTTCTATTTCTCATACCGTCGATAGAACCCTCAAACAGCAAGCTCAACTGAAGGCAAACGTCGGCAATCTATTCAACAAGCTTGAGCAGATTTGCACATACATCAGGAGTGACCTCATTCTTGACGATATTGTGTACCCTGTTCTGCACTATGAATTCCTTGAATTCATCAATAGCAACGAAGAATCGTTGACACACCTGACCACGCCGTCCAAACCCTATACGGGAATACACTTCACCATAAGCAAGTGGCAAGCTCAGACAAAACACGATACTATGAAACAATACATGTGAATGCGTTTACACAAGATCTATCCGCCCGTGACAATAACACTGCACACGAAGGACCGATGAGATGACTGAACAGAAGCAATACAAATCAATCGAACAAATCAATGCTGAACTGCTAGTGCAGTGTAAAGCAGAACTCGAGGAAATTACCATTGAAGCCGAAAAGCGGGCGCGTAACGCCAACATTTTCTCTGACTACTACAAGGTGACCCATGGGCTACCCACAGATTGGTGACTAGCCCTGACGCAGCCAAAAGTTCTACCAAATTAAATAAACTTTTGGCGGAATTGCAACGATTATCGCACCTTCGTCCAGTCAACTGGTCTATCGATTTAAATAAACCCGCTGGCCTGAGCAATAACGTTTACTCGCAGGCGATGCCGTCGTGGTCACGGTCGAGGGCGGAGCGGTAGCCGGGCTGTCCGGCGTACAGCGGAGCTTTGCCGGCAGCACGTACAGCCGTGCAGTTTTGGTAGTACACATTGGTGTCCGGTGCAGGCTGGGGTGCCGGGGCAGGAGCAGGAGCGGGCGCTTGCGGCGCGGGAGCCTGTGGCACTGGTGCGGGAGCCGGCTGCGGGGCAGGAGCCGGAGATGATGGGCGCGTATGTTGCGGCGCTTCACCGGCGTTGCTGGGTTCTGTGTTCACATTCGGTTCGACGGGAGCGCCGCCAGCCGAGTTCGCATCGTTGTTCTGCCCAGCAGACGCTGCATCGGAGTCAATCTTGCCGGCTCCATCGCCCTCGGCAAAGGGCCCATTATCCTGTGCCACTTTATGGGCGGGGCAGGCCTTGAGGGTCTTGTTCATCGCTTTTTTCTCAGCAGCGGTGACCCAAAGACCATACTTGTGCTTCACGCCGATCTGCCGCGATACATAATCGCAACGATACTTCTTGTTTTTGGGAAGCCAAGTGGCTGCGTCCCCATCCTTTTTCTTCTGGTTCGACGGGCCGTCAACAGCCAGGAGATTGTACGGATCGTTGGCCAGCTGCTGACGTTGCTCGGCGGAAAGTGCCTGTGCGCCGGTCTGCCATGCATTGGAAAGCGCCACCACATGGTCAATCTGCACTTTGCTGGACGTCTTCTTGCCTTGCTTGAAGTGAATCTTCTTGCCGGTGTACGGATCGGCGAGGTTGCCTGACATCACCTTGCAGTCGTTGGTGCCGGCTTTGAACTTCTTCTTCGTCAAGTCGCGCTTTAACACGTCGTTGCGGGTGTCGCAACCGTTCTTGTCCACATCCGCCCAAGCCTTGCCGAATTCGGAGCGGGAATACCCGGTTTTGGGTGCGCGCCCTTTGACCGGCAGCGTGTTCAGCACGCTTTTCGCACTCTGCGGCTCATCGGCCTGCGCCTGCTCGGGTGCAATGACCACAGCCGCCGGCAACAGCACCGCCACCGCCAGCAACGCCACAAACGCGCGTTTCATGGCATGCATGCCGGAAACTTTGCCGGCCCCCTCAATGTTGTGTTCATGGTTACTTCTACGCCAAAAACCGTTCACCGACTCACACTCTCTCTCGACAGCCGTTGAAAACCCAGCAATATTATAGCGGTTATGGCGTTACCGCACACCGGCAACACGTTCACATTCCACAAAGTTGGCCGAAGTCTGAACATCTCTATACGGGGATACCTCCACGAAAGCCGCTCTACTCGTCACCGTTACCGCTCACATCGGCACCGTCGTCCTCCAACAATTTGAGCGCGCGGCGCAAAGACGAAACAGAACCGAACCCGCACAGCGCACTCACCTCGTTAAGTGTGAGCCCTGGTTGCCGAGCCTCCAGCTTTTGAGCAGCGTGTGCACGAACATTGCGCACCAACGTGGTGAAATTCGTATGATGTTCCTGCAGTTCAAGCTGCAATGTACGAGTGGAAACGCCTTCATACTCCGCCACATCGGACACGCTCAGTTCCGGGTCGGAGAAGTGGGTGGCCACGTATTCCCTGACACGCAGAATCAGCGGTATACGGCTCGTATCCTGCTCAAAGCACAGGACCAGCAACGCTCGCGCCGCCTCATCCACCACATCAGCCAGCACTTCGGCAGTCTCACCGTTCGGCTCATGCAAGTTGCACATAGTTATCACGAACGAGAGCAGCGGGCGCAGTGCCGCTGTGTCAATCTTGTTGTACCGCTGGTCAGCGTTCGGTGCAAGCTGCTCCATCGACACCGCCGACGAAAAAAGACGTTGCGACATGCTCACGCCAACAAGTTCGTTGACTGTACCGGAAGTTCGGTAGGTGACCACACCCTCACCAGGCGGCAGCAAGTACACCCCGGGCTCCCGCGTCACCACGATACCTTCGGATGATTCCACGTGCAGCGAACCTTGCAGCAAAAAGGTGAGTGTGGCCATGCCAGCGGTGGAACGTTCTCGTTTCCAGCACATCGCGGTAGGGCCGAGGGTCATGTGCGAAAGGGTAACCTCGGGAAACACCGCCGCTTTGGATGCCAGCACACCGTTTTTGTGCACCGTGCCGGGGCTGGTGTTGCCGATTGCCACTGGTACATCGTTGCGATCGAACATGACTCGCCTCTTTCCCCTTCAGTGCGCCCTTACGGACGCGTCCCCTCTCGCGCGCCGCCACCGGGGCCTTGGTAGGCACCTGAAGACGCAGCGAAACGCATACCTGACTCATCACGTGCGCCAACCGCACGGTCAGCTTTACTAACATCATCGTCTGTCTTGCCGTTGAGCGCCCGCAGCTCACCGGAGATTCCCTGCAACAGCTCAATCATCTCCGCGTTGGCTTCAGACTGCTTCTTCTCCTCAGCTTCTTCGTCCTCACTGGCGATACCCATTTTTTCGGCCAGCGCCTTAGACATATCGCGAACTTTGTTGATGGGTACGACGATGACGAAGTACACTGCAGCAGCGATGAGTAAGAAGTTGAGCAGAGCGCTGAGAATCCCGCCGAACGAGATGGTGGCATTGTTGAAGGTGAAGTTGAGCAGGTTGTCCATGTTCGGCTTGCCGAAAATCATGGCAATCAGCGGGTTGATCAGGTCTTTGACGATGGCGTTGACCACAGCGGTGACCGCGGAGCCCATGACCACACCAACTGCCATGTCAATCATGTTCCCGCGTGAGATAAACTCCCTGAATCCCTTCAGCATGCCCCCTCCTTGGCCGCTCAGCTTGCTCTTCCCTCCATTCTACCTGAGCAATCTACCAATTCTTGCATAACGAGAACATATACAATTAAATATTGAATATATTGTATTGCCGTTCATGCCGGTGCAACTGCTGCCCGCTGGAGCAACTACACACGCCCACAACACCATCCTGCCTTACGCAGTACGACCGGTCTTCCTTCCGGCCCCAAGCAGGGCACCGCCACCCCTAACCAACTGTTCACATGCCCTCTTCCAAAGCCCCGTCCTTCAGCAGCAGACGCTCAATCTGCCCAGCGGCAAGCGCGGAAAACTCGTTTACCACGTTCCCTTGTTTCATCAACAGAATGCGGTCAGCTGTAGCGGCGACCTGCGGGTCATGAGTCACCAGAAGGCACGTCTTCAAACCACCTTGCATGGCGTTGGCAAGTGCGGCGAGGATATCTTCTCGAGCCTGGGGATCAAGATTGCCGGTCGGTTCATCGGCGAACAGCACATCAGCTCTCATCATGAGCGCGCGAGCGATGGCCACGCGCTGCTGCTGACCTCCAGAAAGCTCTGTGACCGACGCACCGGCAAGGTCTGGGCTGAGGTTGACGGAGGCGAGCGCACGGCGTACTTCAGCATCACGATATTGCTGTTTCGCCAGCCTGAGCGGAAGCGCGACATTTTCGGCAACGCTCAGACTGTCGATGAGCATGTAGTCTTGAAAAATGAATGCAAATTCCGACCGCCGTAGAGCGGCAAGTTGCGTCTCCCGAAGCTTGTCGAGATGCTTGCCGCGGTAAGAGACATGCCCGTTACTGGGTTTTAAAATTCCTGCCAGCAGGCGCAGTGTAGTGGATTTTCCACACCCAGAGGGGCCAATCAGCGCAGTCGTTTCTCCCTCGCGCAGTGTGATGTTCAGCGGTCCTATTTGGTTGATACCGGAGCCGTTGGCTTGCTTGGATCGGTAGGAGAATTCGAGATCTGAGGCAGACAGCACTGGTTCACACTGACGCTTGGTTTCACCGTCGTCAGCGCAGCGATTGCGGGTATTGAGCGTGGCGTGTGCCGTTGTTTGGGGAAGCATGTTCAAACCTTTCGTAGTATTGCAGATTGCGTTTGGGGACGGGGATACTTAAGCGTTCGGCAGACTCTTGCGGTAAGACAAGCCATGCACCACCAGCGCGAGCAGGCCTACGGCGCAGACCATGAGCAGCAAACCGATGATTTGCGGGGTGGGAACGAAGCTTGAGATGCCACCATAGAACACCTGCGATTCGGAACGTAGGCATAGGTTCATGACGAGTACCGATCCGCACGTTCCCAGCAGGGATGCCGAAAGCATGTGCACCAAAACGTACAGAGCACCCGCTGCGGCGTACCGCCATGCACCAAAGACGATGAGCCGTGCCGCTAATGCTTCTTTTTTGCGTTCGGCTATCAGGTCGAACACCACCGATACCGCGCCAATCAAGCAGATAGCCAACACTGGGTACACGATGGGTGCAGCCTCACTCAACCCGTTGCCCCCGTTCACCGACGCAGCCTTCCCGGGAGCCAGATGACGGATCCATTCGGAAGCGGACTCAACGTTAAAATCGGCTGCAGGGAGGGCACGAGCCGACTTGTTGGAAATCAACGCGAGCGCGTTGGAATTCGGTGATGCCACCGCTGCCCGGTCGAGCACGAAATACTCCCCAAGAGCAGCCGGCAGTTTCGCGATGGCAACAACTGGCAGCTCGCGAGTGCCGTCACCGACAGCCACACATATCATGTCGCCGAGCGCGATGGCATCACCGTCATCGTTGACATCTTGCGCAAGCGCCACCACTCCGCCGGTCGCTTCCAGGGAGCCTTGCACAACGGTATCACGCGGAATGAGCGTGGAGATATGACCGCTGGACACGGTGCGAGCATTGTTGGCAACTCCATACTGCTGTATTTGCTGCGCACAACCGGTCTGTGCTGCCCACTTGGAAACGGCGGTGGTTTCGGACAGTATCAGCGCGTTAGAGTCGCTGCGCTGTACCGCTTGCGTAAAGTCGGCACCGCGCAACGTAGCGCCACTGACTACAGATGTGTCACTGCCCATCACCGTGGAGAGCGAAGCTCGGGCATCTGCGTCGGTATACCCGTACACGCTGTACACCGTGCCGAGCAGCACAGAGGCTATGGCTGCCAAGGTGAATAGAGCCGTAGATGTGGCTGTTTCGAGATTGCGGAAGGCCAGGAGCAGCACATTGTTGTTGGTCAATGAGGCCACTCGCGCCGAAGCCTGTTTCAGCACGAATCCAGCACCGCGCACCAGCAACCATCCCCACACAAAGCACAGCAGAAAACCTAACGCTATATTCGAGGAACTGTAGTCGCTTACTGCCGCAAAGCCAGTGCCCACCACCAAAGCAACGGCCAACAGCCCGGTGAACCATGGGCGACGATGCCGTACAGCGGTCACTTTCCCTACTGTCAGGTCGGGTACAGCGCTGACGATGCGCCATGACGACAGGGCAGCGCCCACACTTGTACAGAACGCGGATGCCAGCACAGTGATGCCTGCGGCAGGCAACGCAACACTCAAGCGGAACGCAGGAATATGCATATCTATACCGCGATATATCAGATTGATCGGGGAGACGAGCAGTACACCGCACACGCTGCCAACCACCGCGGAATACACGGAAAGCTTGAGCTGCACCGCAACGACACCGACCATGAGCTTGAGAGGCGAGGCGCCAGTCAAACGCAAACGCATCAGCGGCTTCCACTGTGCGGTAAAAGCGTGGTCAGCAACGATTTTGGTAACTGCCATCGCGCACACCAGGCAGATGATCATGATCCCTGCCGGACTGGAGGAATCACCCTCGGCACTCTGCGCCAGCATCACCTCAGCGATGGTGAACACCAAGACCATCGCCACCGCATTGGCCATAACATTGACGGCTTGGAGCGCACGTTTGTCACGCCATAGCGAATTGACCAAACTAACATATTGCATAAGCCCACCAATCGTGCGTGGGCATCACGCCCAGTACCAGCGTTCGCAAGGCCATTACTCAGCAACGTTCGAACGTCACCCGGTGTAATCGCCTTACACTGCGAGCCTACAAAGTATGGAACGGGAGCGCAGCAGGCAAATGTCACTGCCGGCAGACGATTGTCACTCACTCAGCGCACTCAGTAAAGTCCTCGTCATGTTCGATGGGGTAGATGATGTCGACTTGGGCACCACTAAGGCTGCCATGTGGCGCAATATGCATGCTGCCACCTATTGCGGTGATACGCGAGCGCAGAGAACTCAGGCCGAACCCGGTATGGTTTGCCGGCATGCCGCTTCCATCATCGCTCACGCGCAACGACACGGTGTAGGCATTCACTCGAATCTCAACGACCGCTCGAGTTGCTTTGGCGTGGCGCACCACATTGGTCAGCAACTCTTGCAGCGAGCGGTACAGCACCGTTTTCTCTACTCCCGGCAGCTGAGCCACGTCACCAACCACTACCGCTTGTACGTCAAGTTCTGTGGAATGAAATGAGTCCGCTAGCGCTTGGATTGACCCATTGGTCAGCTCTTCTCCGAACGCCGCAGGGTTGAGCGCGCGGGCCTGCTGCCGCACTTGTGTGAGTCCGTCGTGGGAAATCTGGAGGATACTGTCAATGGACACACGCAGCGCCTCGTCCTCGGCTGGCACACGGCGTTGCACAGCCTCCGCTTGCAAGTGAACGGCAGAAAATGACTGCCCTATGGAATCGTGCATCTCACTGGCCATCCGGGCGCGTTCGCGGGCTAACGCCAAACTTTCGATCACAACGGTTTGCCGTTCCAAACGCGCATTTTGGCGCAGCAGCTGCCGAATCGAATGCGAATACAGCAGCAGCAACGCGGCCACTAAAGCCGGAATCAGCAGAGTATACAGCGCAGCTCCATAATCGAGCCGCGGGTACGACAGTAATCGGAATGCGGCAAACCCTACGAGTTCACAGCCGACAACCGCTAGCTCGCACTTCTCGGAGCTGGCAAACAGCACGTCAACGCTGACCACAAGCAGCGTGTATATCTGTCCGTCTCGGTTAAAGACAATTTGTGCCGCAGCAACAATGATGAGCACTATGCCAAACAGCAGGCCTGCACGGCGGTCGGGCACCAGCCGGTACAAGCCCCACAACAGCAGAGTTACAAACAACCACCCGAACATGAGTACGGGGGATCCATACGCCGACATGAGCACGGTGATGCCCAGCGCAATGACAAACATGGCGGCTGAGTAGGGGAGGAATGTGCGTGAAGCCCGCATTGCTTGTCTGTCACCCATGGAGCAGCACCGCTAATTCCGTGCGATTACGCACACCAACTTTGGCAAAGACGGCACTCAAATGGTTGCGTACCGTGCCGACCGACATGAACAGTCGCTGCGCTATCTCACGATTGGTGACCCCCTGCGCCGCCATGTCGGCAATGCGCCGATCCTCTTCGCTGAGCTGTGCGAGCACACGCTGCCGCTCACTGCGGGATGGCGCCGCTGTTCTTTCTGCCGACTCTGCGGCCTCTATTGCGGCAGGATGCACTGCTGCAATTTGAGTTTCCGCGGGTTCCCCGTGAGAGGAGTTCAGTACGCCCGACTGCTCACGCCGCTGCCTCTGTGCCAGCAAGCCGGCCATGCGCTCCATCTCGCTGGCGCCGAACGCCATGCCACCGCCAGCCACGGTGCGAATAGCCGCAACGATGTCGTCGCCAGACGCGTCCTTGAGCAGATGCCCGCGCCCACCGGCCTGAATACAGTCAAGCAGGCTGGCGTCCTCGTCGAACGCCGTGAGCATGATGCAACTGATATCCGGATGCGTCTGCGCAAGCCGTGCGATAAATTCAGCGCCACTCATCTCGGGCATGCGCGCATCAACCAGTGCCACGTCAACGTCGTCAAGTCTGTCGTCCTGCAGGGCATCGTTAGGATGAGCCGAGCTGATGACCACACTGCAATCGTCTTCAGCCGCCACGATGGCAGACAACCCCAACCGCACCAACTCTTGATCGTCCACCAAAGCCAGACCAATCGCCCCGTTGTCCGCCATCGCTGCCGCCTTACGCTTCCATTCTTACCGCTAAACCCTCTCCCTCAATTCCAACCGAAGGGCACGACTCCACGATACACACGATCATTATGAGAGTCATAACTGCGGTATGACTCTCACAGCTTTGAAGGAAGCCAAGCGCGACACGGTTATCCACATTCTGACAATAACGGCAAGCATTCGTCCACAATGATCGATTCTGTTTTCCCACCTCACAAATCCATGTCATAGTAGGCCGTACACAACCCACTACAACACAACAAAGAAACAAGGAAGTAGAGACGACACGCCGAGCATGATACAATTTCTCGTACATACAACCAAGGAGATCATCATGCCTATGACTGTTTCGTATAGCAACTTCAGGAAGGATTTGAAATCCTATATGCGCAAAGTTAACGACGAATGCGACACACTGCTCGTCACCAATAAAGACCCGAACGACAACGTCATTGTGATGAGCACCGACGAGTACGACTCCATTATGGAAACCATTTATGTTATGCAGAACCCCAAGCTCTACAACAAAGTCCTTAACGGACTACAAGATGCTCGCGACGGCAAAGTTTATCAGCACGCCCTCATCGACCCAGAGGAGGACTCGTGATTCTATCTTGGACAGAACGAGCTTGGGAAGACTATCAGTACTGGCAGCAGCATGATAGCAAAGTCCTCAAGAGGCTCAATACCATCATCCGTGATACCTTGAGACATCCCTACAGCGGTATCGCCAAACCGGAATCCCTGAAGTGGGAGTTGGAAGGGGCTTGGTCGCGACGCATTGACGTACGGAACCGGCTGATTTACCTCGTTGTGGACGATGAATTAAGAATCATTCAAGCACACGACCACTATTAACGCGTACTGCCCATCACTCGCTGATTTTGGCCTGCTTGGTGGGGTCGGCAAAAGCAATGGACTGGCCTTCGCGCTGGGCACCGTCTGCGGCGGAACCGGTGAATGCGGGGCGACCGCCAGCAGCCTCGTAGGCAGCACGAGCTTCCTCGTCATTCCACTGTTCTCCAACCAAAACGCCATGATTGAGCATGATCTCACGTTGGGCGCAAGAGGCCACCAGCGCATCGTGCGTGACCACGATGATGGTGGTGCCTTGAGCATGCAGCTCCCGGAACAGATCAAGCACAATGTTCTCGTTCTTCTCATCCAAGTTGCCGGTGGGCTCGTCGGCCAGCACCAGCTTTGGATGGTTGATCAGCGCGCGGGCAATGCACACTCTCTGCTGCTCGCCGCCGGAAAGCTCGCTCGGCAAATGCTTGGCACGGTCCTTAAGCCCCACATGGTCAAGCGCTTCCAACGCCTCAGCCTCATCCACCACCGAATGGTAATACTGCGAAACCATCACGTTCTCCACTGCCGTCAGGTGCGGCACCAAATAGAACTTCTGGAACACCAGGCCGATTACATTCTTACGCACTCCGGCCAGCTGCCGGGCGTTCAGGTCCTCAAGCCGTCGCCCTTCAAGCTCCACAGATCCCTTGGACGGTGTATCCATGCAGCCGATGATGTTCATCAACGTGGTCTTGCCCGAGCCGGACGACCCCACTATGGAGAGCCACTGACCTTGCGGCACAGTGAGACTCAAGTCGTCCACAGCGTGCAGGTCGCCGTATATCTTCGAAATATGGTCCAGTTCCAGCAGCATGAGTTACTCCTTGGCATCGCAGGATAGAAGGGACAAATACGATAGTTGGGACGAATTAAATCGTTGGAACGATTGACCCGACGGCAATCGTGATGTTGAGACAAACGCGGCACATACCGCAGGCATGGTCCTCATGATCATTCCTCCCTGAGCACGACGGCCGGGTCGATGGTTGTAGCTCGACGCACGGGCGGAATCGATGCCAACACGGCCACCACCATGGTGAACACTACCGAACCGACGCCCAACACCCAGCTGAACGCGAGCGCATAATTAAAGATGGAAACGCTGAGCACCCGGGCGAACACATATCCCACAGCGGTACCGATCGCACCGCCGAACAAGCCGTAGAGCGCCGATTCGGCGTAGAATTCAGCACCGATGCCCAACGTTGAGGCACCAAGCGCTTTGCGCAGGCCGATTTCGTTGCGTCGTTGGGAGACGATGGAGGAGATGGTGGTGCCCACTCCCACGAGCGTGAGCACCAATACCACCAGCGAGACAATCCAGAACAGGGTGCGCAGCATGGTGACGATGCGTGCGTTTGACGAGGTGATTTTGGTGGTCTGCTTGGCTTGGGCGCCCAATGAGGAGTCTTTGTTGAGCGACGTGACCAGGCTGGCCAGCTGCGCATCCGAGGCGCTCGACGAGTACTCGACGACGTCTGCACCGCGTGCTGTGCCGGTAAGCTTCGCCACGTCAGCCGCCACTGCGTAGACAATGTCATCCTCGTTGCCGCCGGTGCTTACGATGCCGCCGACGCGGAACTCGATTTTGTTCTCCTGCGGTTTGCTCCATGTGCCGGCACCGGTTTTCGGCGCTTCTCCGGTTTTGAACGTCATGGTGACGAATGACCCGGCTTGCAGGCCGAGAGTCGATGCCAGATCTTGCCCCACCATGATGTTGCCCGCAGATGGCCAATGCCCTTCAACATCCCAGTGGTGATTGAGTGTGCGCACAGCAGCCGGGTCGATGCCGGCGATGGTGTATGGCGTTGAGTTGATGCGCATGGTTTCGTAGCGGTATGCGGCGTGCGGAGCTGGAGCCACCGCGGTGATGCGCTTGGTAAGCGCTGTAATCTGCGTATCGCTCAGGCCTGGCGATTGCTGAGATTGCTGGGGCTCGCTGCTGCCACCTTTGGCCGTACCAGAAGCACCCACATCGCCCGCAGCCGTACTTGACGATGGTGTGACGATGAGGTTGGCTCCGTACGCGCGCATTTCTTCGGTCATGCGCTGCGGCACCACCAAGCACACTGCCGTTAGGCAGAACAACGTGGCTGCACCGATGGCCGCAGCAATCACGGCCATAACGGCGCGCGAGCGCCGGCGAAACACCGCACCAAAAAGCATGGTGGCAAACATACGCCGATTAGAGGTGCCGTAAGGGCGAGATGCCGCGTTTGCATCCCCAGAACCTGCAGGTTCGCGGTGTGTGCGTGTCAGTTTCGGATCAGCGGCCATGAAGCACCTCCGCGGGGCGTACGTGCAGAATCGAGCGAATTGCCGAGAATGAGGCAATCAGTATGGTGACGGCCAGCAACACAAACACCAGCACGAACACCATAGGCCGCATCGTGATGCCTGAGCCAAAGACCACGTGCCCCACCACTTGTGCCAGTGCGGAGCCAAGACCTGCGCCCACAATGGCTCCGGCGAGCGCGATCACCGCCGTTTCGGTGAGCATGAGTCTGGAAACCGCGCCGTCGGTGGCGCCCACGGCTTTCAGCAGGGCCAGCTCGGCGCTACGTTCGTTGATGGAAGAGGCCATAAGGTTCGCCACGGCCACGGCGGCCGCGAACAGGCTCAACACGGTCATCAGTATCATCACGGCTTGGGTTTTGCGCAGCACGTCGCTTTGCAGCGCCGCTACTTGGCGTACTTGCTTGGCTACCACACCGGGGATGGCTTCTTCGATCTGGTAGGCGATGGAGGAGGGGTAGGCGGTGCAATACCAGGTTTCCCACTCTTCCGGAGTCAGACCGGCTGGATTCTTTGCAGCTTTGCGCGCCAAATCGTTCTCGGGGGTGGTGAGCGCTTTTACTTCGATTTTATCGGCTGCATCAGGCAGGTCGGCCAGGCGTTGCACCAGATTTGAGGGTAGGTAGAGGCTGCCGTCGTCGCTGTCTCCCGAGTCATAAATGCCGGTGATGGTCACGTTCTGGCTGGTGTGTTTGCCACTGGCCGTGGTCTTGGTCAGCGTCACCGTACTGCCCACATTCAGGTGATGTTCCTTGGCGAGCGTTTTTCCTGCCATGGCCTGCGCTTTGCCGTCCTTGGCCCATTCGCCGTCTATCTTCCACCATGAGCGCATGCTTTGCACCCCTGCCGTGGTGGATTCGCCGCTAGGTAGGTGGAGTTTTTTGTTGAACCATGTACCTACCAACGGCACGCTGGAACCGGACTGACCCAACTCATCGGCGTTACCGCCCGTACTGTCGCTCAGTGACGCATGCACGTTGAGCTGCGGGGCAAAACCAGTGATGTTGAATGCCCAGAATGTCGTTTTGATTTTCGGAACATCGGATTCCTTAAGGAATGACGTGGGATCGCTCTGCGAGGTGTCATTGCCTCCTGAAGAGCCACCGTCACCATCTTGCCCTCCGTACAAGTCGGAGACCACAGCGGCATCCTTGGGCTGCACCACGATATTCGACCCGTAGGTGGAAAGTTCGGCGTTCACTTTGTCGCCCACATCAAACACGATGCCCAGCATGGAGACCGCCACCGTCGCAGACAGGCATACGGTCACCGCGATCAGCAGCCGTCGTTTGAACTGGCGGCTGAATGATCGGAAAATCATGCGCAGCATGAACATAATGACCGTTCCTTTCTGTTACTTATCTACCGTGTACCCGTCACGCAGGCTTGTCAATGTTGGAAATGCGACGAGAGCGCGTCCAAGTCCCCGGTGTGGATGGTGATGGAACCATGACCGGCGGTGTAGGGGAACGGAATGGGGTTGCACCCGCCCTTGAAACCGATGGTGGCCACATTCATGGTCACGTCGCATCGTTTGCAGATAATCCTGCCGTTCTTCTCGTAATATCCAGCGTCACCGCACGTCTCGCAGGCATCGAGTCCCACACCGTACGCACCGCCATTTTTCTTGATGATAATGAACCGCATCTTGGTGCCGTCTTTGGCAGTGTAGGCAAAGCGGTGAAGGTGCCCGTCTTCCACATGCGAGAACGGTATAGTGGCCACGTCACCCTGCAGCGAGTATGGCTCCGGAGGGGAGAGCGTAGGCTCTTTGTGTACTTGGGCCACTCCTACCGTAAGCGCTACGCTCACACCGATGATGGCAGCCAAACTCCAAGCTCCAGCAGCCAACGCCCGGCGTTTGAAGGCGATATGCTCGCGTCGCACAGCGGGGTTTGGCCCTTCAGGCTTCTGCCGGAACCCGGCCACCAGTGAGGCGAGCGCAGGGATGATAAACACCGCACACTGTGCGATGACCATAATCATATCGTTGTTTGCAGCCACGATAAGTAACCGGAAAGCCGTACCGTGCAGCATGAAAATCATCATCGACATGAGCAACGAGAACAGCTGGGTGAGATGGCGCACCAACAGTATCAGCAGTAACGCCACACAGGCGACCATGAAAGAGCCTTGCACCGCCGTGGTACGCATGGTTCTGAAGATGGCAGCGGCCACCACAGCCACGCCGATACCCAGCACAAAGCCCAGTACGCGCAGCAACATGTCGGATGTAAAGGGGGATTTGCCTTCCTCCACGAAACTGGTGAGCTGCATGATCACGTCCTGCAGCGCAAAGAACGTGGTGAACGCGATGCCGACAGCCGAAACGGCATTGGCAATATGGAGCCGAACCGGGTGTTCATGCCATTGATCGGTGATGCTGCGCGCGCGCAGAGCAATGACGACCATCAGCACGTCAGTAACCACGCATACCACCAATACCGGCAGGTTGACACCAGAACGGCGGGTGACGATGACCAACGTACGCAGCACGGTGAACACGATGGCGCTGCCAAGTCCCATCATCAGGCCAGCAAGTCGCCAATGCCTGCTCATAGGCCTATCACGCCCCTCGCCTACGGTGAGCAGCACACTCATGGTCATTACCAGTAGCGCCGGCGCAAGCATGCCCGGCAGAGCCTGCACAAATTGACCCAGCATCAACCCTCCCGTCATAGTTCATCGTCCAAGCAGCCCGTACGGCTGCAGCACCCCTATATTACGACTTTGGCTTTTGCTGTTGTTTCACGTGAAACAACAGCAAAAGCCTCATCTCCAGCAACCAAACGATATGCAATCTACATACGTTCCGGTCACCGTTCAGCGCAGTCAGCGGCAAGACCGTCAGCAACGCCGTGCAGCATATCGGACATTCCCGCAGAACGGAGAGAACATCCAACACCCGCTGGTGCGCGGCCCCAAAGACCGCACACCTCAATCATTTACCACTGATGCATTTACCACTGGTGAACAGTGTAGTCCCAATCGAAGTTCGCCTCGATGGGCTCCGTCCAGAAGCGGCCCTTCACACCAGTGTCGGGATCCACGTGCAGCGTCCAACCGTTGGTCTGCGGGCTGAGAATAGTGAAGGTGAGCTTGTACTGGCCGGCCTTGTCGAGCTTGATGTTCGCGCCGTAGTGCGGGCCGTCGTCCGCGTTCATTTCCATGAACGTGCCCTCTTGCACGTTGCTCGCGTCGTTCTTGTCCTGAATCTTGTACTTCACCGTGAGCTTGGGAATGAACTCGCCCGCACCGTAGCCCAGCTTGTTGTCCTTGAGCGCATGGATGTCGGCCTCGAGGTGGAGGTTCGACTCGGCTGCGGAAAGACCCATGCCTTCGGGGTACATATCAACCGGCTGGAAATAAACGGCTCCGATGTTGAGCGGGAAGATTTCCTGATCGTCACCGATCGGAATCTCCTCGAACTTGGCACCGCCATCATCCTTCTTCTTATCGTCCTTCTTGCCGTCATCTTTTTTGTCGGCCTGGGACTGCGAGGAGGCTGCCTTGTCTTCACTCTTGCTGTCGGTTCCACCGCAAGCCGAGAGGGACAGTGCGAGCAGGCCCGTCGTCAGCGCGGCAAGCGCGCCGGTGAGTTTGCTGTTGGTCATGATGTGTATTGCTCCTTTACCGATGTGGTTGGGGGGTTTGTTTTCCGGAAATCTTATGGGCGCGATGCTCCTTGATACCGAACACCACGTAGAGCGCCACGACGACCACCAACGCCACGCCTTGAGCCACAAGGGTTTCGGCGTAGGGGTAGAAGCCGAGCCAATCGCTGGTGGGCACACCGTCAAGATACGTGCCGGCGATGAGGTTGCCTTCGATGAGCGCATGCACACCGCCACCGGCGAATACCACCACCAGCAGCGCCATAAGCACTGACGTGATGATGAAGAAGGGACGGATGGGGATGCGCACGGAAGTGAGTCGGAAGATGACAAAGACGATGACAAGTACCACGGCCGCAGCTATGCCACCAATCCACATGCCCTGGGAATCCTGAGTCATAGAGTAGATGCTCTCATAGAACATCACCGTTTCGGCACCCTCACGGAACACCGCCAGGAAGCTGAGCATGGCCAAGGAGAACATACCGCCTGCAGTCAGCTTCTCGGAAGCGTTGACGCTGCGCACCGTACGCTCGGTTTTGGTCTTGATATAAGCGTTCCACTTATCGACACTCGATTTGGAGAGCATCCAATTGCTGGTGTAGAGCAGCATCACCATGGCGATGAGCGCCACCACGCCTTCCATGATCTCCTGCTGGGGCCCGTTGCCTCTGAACAGCACGCCGAACAGCGCCGCCATGATGCCCGAACCGGCCAAACCAGCCACTACGCCAACATAAATCCACCTGACCAACTGCTTATTGCCAGACTTGACCAAATAAGCCACAATCGCGGCCACCACGAGTAGCGCTTCCAAGCCCTCACGTATGAGGATAATGAACGCTTGACCCACCGAACTGGTGATGAACTTGGTGAAACCGTTCACTTGGTCTTCGGCACCGCCGTCAAGCTTCTGAGCGTCTTCGACCAGCATGGACTTCAAACCGTTCACCTCTTTGGTGACGCTCTGTATGCTGTCTCCGCCGACCATGGCCTTGCGGCATTCCTTGAATCGGCTTTCCACCAAGGAAACGCGGCTGCCGCTGATGGCATTCATGACGTTCTTTTCAAAGCCCAGCTTTTCGTAATACTGGTAGTAAGCCTCGTTTACCTTGTCGGAACCGGCGCGACCGTCACCGTTCTTGGTGGCTTTCACTGCGTCGTCGAGGATGCCGCCCATCTCTTCGGCCACCTGCGACCAGGTCCGCTCGCCTTTGCCGGTGAACTTGGTTTTCTTCTCGCTTTGCAAACGCTTACGCTCGGTTGTGGTCTGCTTCTTGCGTGCTTTGGCATACTCGCGCGGGCTCCCTATGGCAGCGTTACCATCCAGAGTCTGAGCGGCAGCGTTGAGGTCTTGCTCGAGCGCGCTCACCTGCGTTTGCAGGTCATTCTCGTGCCCGGAAGAGTACGTGAGCTGCTGGATGGATTGGAATGCCGCAGATTGTTGCTGCTGGCGGTCGGCTCCGAGCTCCGAGCTGACCCCGGAAATCATGTTGCTGGAGATATAGGCCACGTTGAAGGCGGAACTCACCGCCGAGCTGGCAGAACTCATGTCTCCGGACTGATAGGAAGTCACGGCCTGATTCAGCTGTTGTGCGACCGCTGACGAAACAGCCTCCCACGAGTCGTAATCAGTGGGGAAGGATTGATTCGCAGACTTGGAGCCGGTGGAAGGAGAGGAACTATCGGCTTGGATAGCCGCAGAAGCGGCGGACACTGCAAGGGGCTGCGCAGAAGCGGGGGCAGCAATGGCACCGGCCGGGGCAACAATCGCACCAGCGGCAAGAGAACCCGCCACCACCAGCAGCGAGCACAGCAGCACTGCAACACGGGACCACACGTGAGCCGTGCAATCTCGTCCATTACCCTTCCGCCCTAGCATATGTCTCCCTCACCTCTCTCATCGTGAGCTCCGCCATCACTGGCCATGCGAAGCGAGCTCACCATATACTCAGACAGCGTAAAGGAGAAAGTAATCAAAAGATAGACTTGACTTTCTTTCACAGATGAGGTAACCGCTAGGAAAACCGCGGTATTCAGCCATTCCTCAACCACAACTTTTCACACCACTGTCTCAGTATATGAGATTTGCTTCTTCATGCTGCAGATGTCGGTTCGCAGACACACCGCATCCCAGTCACGATAAATCAGCATCCTCCCAGTGCGCGGCACTCGGTATCTGGCGAATCGAAGGTGCCGCAAGAATCAAAACCGCACCCAGGAAGAACGCTGCGGAAAATGTCGTCATGGTTCCGCGGAAGCCAACGACAGGAAGCAAGGTTCCCGCTATGGCACTGCAAAACGCCGACAATATCTGCGACGGGGCACTAAGCGCGACGGTGACCCTTCCTTGCATACGTTTCGGAGCTTTGGCAAAAATGAAGCCCAGCAGCAGCGAATTGATAATGGGAACCGGAACGCCGATAAGCGCATTGCAGACAATGAGAATCGTGCGATTATCTGACATAATCATTGGAATCAGCACAAGGCAGATGAACACAAACGAAAGGCAAACAGCATGCCCGACATGCGCATTGCCACTGATTCTGTTCGCAATCAGCGAGCCTACAAACATCCCAATCGAAATCCCTGCATTAACCATCCCGATATACGTGGAATTTACCTTCATTCCTGTGAGATTGAGCTGTATAGCATATTGAATACCGTTAATACCGAAATTGGACAGACTAGCAGCACCAACAGATAGGAGCACTGTTTTGCGGTGCGCAAACCATTTCCACCCGTCCCAGAAGTCACTCATGAAGGATTTCCCGATCGCCGCTCCTTCCTCACCTCCCCTTGCCTGACTCAGCGGATGCAATTTCGCCGCAGCAACACCGGAAACCGCGTACATCAGCGAGGACATAAGGAAGGGGAGCAGTGGAAGCAGCGCATAGAAAAACCCACTGAGCGGACCGCTTACCATGTTGATAGTTGAGTCCCTTCCCTCGTTCACGCTTCTAGCTTTCGGGTAATCCCGAATGTTGATGATAGAACGGAGCATGGCGTCGGTGGCGCTTCCCAGGAAGCCGTTGATCGCGGATGCGACCACCGATATGACAACCAGGGTAATGAAGGAAAGCCGACCTAAGAAACTCAACAATGCGACCGCTCCCCACAACATGAAACCCACTGTCGCATTGATGATGATCAGATTTTTCTTGCTGTGACGATCTACGTATGTTCCGCCAAATATATTCATGCCTTGCTGGGCAATAAGCGAAAGCGTGCCCAGCCATCCGGCCGCTGTCAGCGACCCGGATACCGCATAACCAAGCAACGATAGGGCCAAGGTCTTCATTGCCGCCCCAACGGCAGAGGCAGTGTCGGCAGTGAACCAGGACGCATATTCCCGATTCCGCCAAAGCGACTCGTCTCTCGCACTAGATTCAGTCTGCAGGCCAGACTCAGCCTGCGTACGCTTTGTGTTGTGACTTACCATCAGCTCATTCTTTCAGCAAATAACGAAAACATGGCTTCTCTTACCCTCGCATCATTGCAGTGCCGTTCAAAATAGTTCCAGTCACCATCGAGGTTTATTTCGAGAAAGGTATAAGAATCACCATTTTTGAGTAAATCTATGGCACCATAGTCAAATTTCATAATTCGCTGCAGTTGTTTAATCTTCTCGATGATATCCTTAGGAAGTGAGCAAGGCTGAATCTTTACACTACTAGGCTTTTCCCAAATTTGCGCAGCTGAATCTTTCCCACGTACACTATAGGAAATAATCTTACGCTCAACCACATAAACACGTATTTCACTGTCATGCGGGACAAATTTTTGAAACATTGTGGGCACTTCTTCAATCTGTGCGCGTTTCAACGAATCAGCATCCAATACTCTCGGAAAATCGCCAATAAAACTGTCTGATGATTCTCTAACCCAATGCAACCCCAAAGCTTTTACAACAACTTTCTCCGTCCCATCTCCAAACATTGAAAGAGCCCGTCTTGGATTATTAGTGATAATAGTATCAGGAATATCAAAACCAGATCTTCTGGCACTTGTCAATTGCATAGGTAGACTTTCTACAGTAAGTTTGCCATTTAATAAATACTCACTTGTCTCACTGAGAATAGTTTTCAATGACTCCATCTGTGCAGAGCAGTATTCCATTAATACTTGGTTTTCTAGCGACGTAGCTTTTTTAATAAAAGAGTGTCTATCCCAAAAAACTCTGGGTCTTAAAATCTCATGCCCTTTAATAATTCGTCCTTGCTCATCTATGCCGTCAATACCCATCTTTTCAGGGAAGTCAGAGTCAATGCGAACAAGTCTCAAACCTGCTTTAGCCATATCAAAGGAAAGCTTGGAAATTTCAATGTCTCCAGAATAGGTAAATACCACAGCACAGTTCGAATAAACATCAGTCATTGGACGAGCAAGACCGTTATCATACATATTCGACTGAAAATCTTCATTCCTATGAACGAAAACTTGCCGATAAGCATCATCGATAAGTAAAGCCATCCTATCCCTCCACATCTAATGCATGTGCTGCCAATTCATAACATAGAATCGGCAGCACATAAACAGACTCACAGAAAATCAAACGATTTTGAAGTCACCATCAGGTTCCGAGCCAGTAATGACAGACTTCTCATCAATATCGTTTGCAAACTTCTTCATTTCGTTTTCCATTGTGTCCTTCTTTCGTTGTAACAATAAGCCCTTTCTTTTGTGGGCTAAGTAGAGCGTATCACGAAAAAATATTTTGCGCAAATTTATTTCACAAATTTATTTCACAAAATTTGTTGTACTATTACACTTTGAAAGGAACTACACCATGCCCACAGAACCATCCACGACACAGAGCGTTGAAATTCAGCGAATTTCAAACGGCCAGACCCTTAAAGTCATGGCCAATCCACTGAGAATGCGGATTCTCGGAGTGCTGCGCATCAACGGCGCACAAACCGTCGGCACCATCAGCGACTACCTTGGCGAGGCACCTGGTGCAATCAGCTATCATCTTGCCCAGCTTGCCCAGGTTGGTCTCGTCGAAAAAATGCGCGACCCCAACAACGACAAGAGGAAAAGCTGGTGGAAAGCAAGCCAGCCAGCGGTACTTGTGGAGTCAGCGAGCGACGACAATGCGAACGACGAAGCGACGGACCTCTTTAGACGTTCGGCGGCACTATCATACGAGCAAACCTACGAACGCTATCTGGACGCATTGCCGCAACTGCCGCAGGAGTGGGTGGATGCGGGCGCCAGCAACGATTTCATCTTGCAGTTGACCGCAGAAGAGCTATCTCAAATGCTGTCCGAACTTACCGGAGTGGTGAAGAAATGGACTATGCAACACTCCGTGCCCTCACCGCAAGCCGAACAGGTTGCCCTCATCATGCAAGGATTCCGCTGGATACCGTAATCCAATACCGCAAACAAGCGAGCCTGCCGCCGATATCAGCCGACGCATCACTGGCTTGAACAGCATCTCACGTTCATATCAAGTCGTAGGGCATGCGGCGCGCTACCACGTAGAACACGGCCAGCACAATCGCCACAAGCAGCCCGAATTTGTTCCAGCCGGTGGGGTAGAGCTGGGTCGCCAAGAACAGCAGCACAGTACGTGCCAGATAGAATGCAGCCCTTCGGCCACTGCTGCGCGGCACCGTCTCAACGGTCATGTGCGTGAACATGCCGCCGAGCGTCTGCCCATGCTTCGCCGCCGGCACGCATAGTTCGAACACCGCAAACGCAATCACCGAAGTCATTCTCGCCGCTACCTCGGAAACATTCGACCCCAGATTGAAGCCCAGGAACAGAAACTCCCCGTTCGGAAGCGGTGTAGCGGTTTTCTGGAATACGAAAATGAACCCCAACGCGAGCGCCACGTTGAACACCCACACAAATACCAAATCGATGACGAGAGTGACGCAGCGGTGCAGCAGCGCAGGATTGGTGTTGATTTCGTCTGGATTGTCAAGGGTTTTCACCGGATCCAGCAAGCCGTACATCCATGCAATGAAGCAGCCCAAGGCCGCACCAATCGTATTGGTAAGCAGATCGTCCACATCGAACTGGCGGTAGGCGCACGGGTAGATACCCCACACCCCGGTAAGCTGCGATGTCTCGATCAGTGCGGACACTGCAAGACCGACGGGAACCACCAGCACCGCACGCCACCTGGCCCACCGTTTGAGCGCAAAGCCAAGGGGCACGAACAACGCCACGTTGAACACAAGTTGCAGCATGGCACTGGTGCCGCCGAAACGCAGGTCGTCTGCGAACTGCATAACGTTGAGCTGTGGGCTGTGCGAGTGTGTCTGGCAGTATTGCGCAGGGTTGTCGGGCATGGGGTAGAGCGTGAACGTGACCAGCCCGAGCGCGTACAGCACGCACACATAGGCAGTAATAACCGATGCGGCCCGCAACCGGTGGTAGCGGTTGTACATCACAGCCAGAATCGGCAGCGTGAGTAAGGCCGACAGCAGCGGCCAAATAGCCACCGCGAGCGTGAAAGAAGAACTGAATGCGCCCAGATATGCGAACATAACGGGTTACGCTACCGTCTGCGGCAACTCAGTCGTCGCCCAGCGTGACGTGCATGCCGCCCACCAGCTGAGAAACCACGTTGTACAGCGCAGCGATGATTACTGCCAGCAACGTAGCCAAAATAACCTCAACGATGGAAAGTATAGTGACCGTGCTCAGCACCGTACCCAGAGAGAAGATGCTGCTCAGATTGAACCCGCCGGCATCCAGACCTGCGGAAGAGACCAGCTGTGTGACTTGGTCAAACACACCCACCACGTTCAACAGCGCCCAGATCAGGCCGACCGCGACGATTTGGATGATGCCGGCTGCCACAGAAAGCAGGAATGCCACCTTGGCCACCGACCACGGGTCGACGTGCGTCAACGAAAGACTCATACGGCGGGCACGGGGAACGCGACGCTTGGCCTTCGCTGTGCCGCCGAAGCCCTGCCGCTCGCCATGACCACCCGCCTGATTAGACATATTGGAAGCCGTACGCGGCGCACGAGGAGAAGATCCCGCATTCCCCTGTGCGTTCGCAGGGAAGGACTCTTGCTCGCCATTGGACGAATCAAACAGTTCAGGCACGGAAAGTTCAGGCTCTCCACCTCGCTGCGATTTCGTCTTTACCGACGGCTGTTCAGAAGACTTCACGGCGGTGCGAGGCGTTGTCGCGCTGGAAGCTTGCGGACTCTTCGAGTCCTTCGCATCCTGCTTCGACTTGCTTTCGCTACGCTTAATGCTCATTGTCGCTCCTTGAACGCCCACAGTTCGCCGTGAGTCCTACCAATATCTAAGCCCCAAGGGTACCAGTCTTTCGAGACGATACCCTTGGGGCTATAAGCAGTGCGGGAGCGGGTCATAGACCTCGCCCACGCACTGTTCCGGACGATGCTGATCGCCGACCTAAAGTCACCGGCGAGTCGCCGATCTACTCGTTTCCGCTCTCGCTGGCGTTACCGGAGGCTCCCTGAGCACTGCTCGCAGCATCGCTTGTCTCTGCGCCTGCTGCCTGCTCAGCGGTACCCGTGGCTTGGGATTCGCCTTCCGCCTGCGCAGACTCCTCATCCTCGGATTCGGCGTTGCGGGCAATGGAGAGAATCTCATCGTTCTTGTCGGGCTTCGCCAGCGTCACCCCCTGCGTATTGCGGCCGGTGAGCTTGACTTCTGCCACATTGGAACGAATCACCTTGCCGGACTTCATGATGGCCATCACCTGGTCGGTGTCCGTCACCATGAGCGCACCCACCAGAGAGCCACGGCCTTCGGCAAGCTGCAACGCCTTGATACCAAAGCCATTGCGCCCCTGCAAACGGTACTCGCTGATGCGGGTACGCTTGGCATAGCCCTCGTTGGTCACCACCAGCAGGTCGAGTTCCTCTTCCATGTCGGTGCGAACCACGTCCATGGCCAGCAGTTCGTCGCCTTCACGGAACTTCATGCCCTGCACGCCGGCGGTCTGACGGCCCATCGGTCGCAGCTGCTCGTCGTTGGCCTGGAACTTCAAGCTCATGCCGTTGCGGGAAACGAGAATGATGTCATCCTCGGCGTTGCACAGCTGCGCGCCCACCAGCTCATCGGCCGGCTCACCCGTTTCCGGATCTTCCATCAGGCGCACGGCGATGAGGCCACCCTGGCGCGAGGAATCGTACTGTTCAAGCGGAGTCTTCTTGACCTTGCCGGACTTGGTGGCCAGCACCAAATACTTGGCCACCTCGTAGTTCGGAATGGTCAGCACGGTCTGAATCGCCTCGTCGGGTGCCAGCTGCAGCAGGTTCGCCACATGCTGTCCCTTGGAATCGCGCGAGCCCTCCGGAAGCTCGTAGGCCTTGAGCCGGAACACGCGGCCGCGGTTGGTAAAGAAGAGAATCCAGTTGTGCGTCGATGTGGAGAAGAAGTGATCCACCACATCGTCCTCGCGCAGCTTGGCACCCTTGATGCCTTTGCCGCCGCGGTGCTGGGCGCGGTACTCGTCGGCCTTGGTGCGCTTGGCAAAGCCGGAGTGTGTCACTGTGACCACCACATTCTCGTCAGCAATCAGGTCCTCATCGCTCATCTCGCCGGAGAACGGCAGGATGCGCGTGCGGCGTTCGTCACCATACTTGGAGACAATTTCGTCGAGCTCGCTGCCCACAATCTGGCGTTCGCGCTCCGGGCTGCCGAGGATGTCGTTGTAATCGGCAATCTTGCGCATCAGCTCGTCGTGCTCGTCCACAATCTTCTGACGTTCCAGAGCGGCCAGACGACGCAGCTGCATGGCCAGAATGGCGTCGGCCTGCACATCGTCAACGTCCAGCAAATCCTTCAGGCCGGTACGTGCCGTTTCCACGTCCTTGGAAGAACGAATCAGGGCGATGACCTCGTCGATCATGTCCAACGCCTTCAGGTAACCCTGCAGGATGTGGTCGCGCTCTTCCGCTTCTCGCTTCAGGTAGCGGGTGCGCCGGTCGACGACCTCGAGCTGATGATCAACCCAGTGGCTGACGAACGCGTCCAGAGACAGCGTGCGCGGCACATTGTCGACCAACGCGAGCATGTTGGCGCCGAAGGTCTGCTGCAGCTGCGTGTGCTTGTACAGGTTGTTGAGCACGACCTTGGGCACGGCGTCGCGCTTGAGAACAAGCACAAGACGCTGACCGGTACGGCCGGAGGTTTCGTCGCGCATGTCGGCGATGCCCTGGATCTTGCCGTCGCGCACCGACTCGCGGATAGATGCGGCGAGGCGGTCGGGGTTGACCTGGTACGGCAGCTCGGTGACCACCAGGCACATGCGGCCCTTGATCTCCTCGGTGTTGACCACGGCGCGCATGGTGATCAGGCCGCGACCGGTGCGGTAAGCCTGCTCGATGCCCTTATGGCCGAGAATCGTGGCGCCAGTGGGGAAGTCCGGCCCCTTGATGCGCTCGATCAGCGCCTCCAGCAGCTCTTCTTTGGTTGCTTCGGGGTGGTCCAGCGCCCAGTGAACGCCGTCGGACACCTCGCGCATGTTGTGCGGGGGAATGTTCGTGGCCATACCAACGGCGATGCCGGAGGAACCGTTGACCAGCAGGTTCGGGAAGCGGGCAGGGAGCACGGTGGGCTCCTGCGTCTTGCCATCGTAGTTCGGCACGAAATCGACGGTATCCTTGTCGATGTCTCGCACCATCTCCATGGCCAGCGGATCCATACGGCACTCGGTGTAACGCATGGCCGCAGCCGGGTCATCGCCAGGGGAGCCGAAGTTACCTTGGCCGTCCACCAGCAGGTAACGCATCGACCACGACTGGGCCATACGCACCAGCGTGTCATAAATGGCGGAGTCGCCGTGCGGATGGTACTTACCCATCACGTCGCCCACCACGCGCGAGCACTTGTTGTAGCCGCGGTCGGGGCGATATCCACCGTCGTACATCGCGTAGATCACGCGGCGGTGCACCGGCTTCATGCCGTCGCGCACGTCCGGCAGGGCGCGTTCCACGATGACGGAGAGCGAGTAGGCCAGGTAGGAGTCTTTCATCTCCTGTCCCAGTTCCACCGGCTGGATGCGTTCACCGGTCATCAGGCCGTAATCGGTATTGTCGGCCTCCTGCGGGCTCAACGGTTCCAGCGAACCGTCCGGAGTGAACTGTTCGTCGAAACCGTCGCCGGCTGTGCCGTTTGTTGTTGTGTTGTCGTCTGCCACTATCTGTCCTTAAACCTTAAAACCCTTACATTCCGCTTGCCGGTCATGTAGTGCGCCAACTGTTGCGCCTTACCCGCATGACCAGCATCGGTGTATGTTCCGTTCATCTCTTATGCGTCGATGAACCTGGCATCGTGTGCGTTGCGCTGAATGAAGAGGCGTCGTGGTTCTACTTCGTCACCCATGAGCATGGAGAACGTTTCATCGGCGCGGGCTGCGTCCTCAATCTGCACCTGCTTCAAAATGCGGTGGTCAGGGTCCATGGTGGTGCCCCACAGCTCCTGGTAGCTCATCTCACCCAAGCCCTTGTAACGCTGGATGCCTTCACCCTTGGGCAGCTGGCGGCCAGAGTCCTTGCCTTCTTTGAGCACGCGGTCGCGCTCGGCGTCGGTGTAGACGAAGCTGTGATTGCCCTTGGTCCACTTGATGCGGTAGAGCGGTGGCATGGCCACGTAGACGTAGCCGGCGTAGATCATCGGACGCATGTAACGGAAGAAGAGCGTCAGATTCAGCGTGGCGATGTGAGCACCGTCCACATCAGCGTCGGCCATGATGATGACTTTGTGGTAACGCACCTTGTTCAGGTCGAAATCCTCGCCGTAGCCGCCGCCGACCGCAGTGATGAGCGATTCGATGGTGTCGGACTTCATGATGCGATCGATCGAGGCGCGCTCGGTGTTGAGGATCTTGCCTCTCAGCGGCAAAATGGCCTGCGTGATCGGGTTGCGCCCCTGAATGGCGGAGCCACCTGCGGAATCACCCTCCACGATGAACAGTTCGCACTCTTCAGGATTGTTGGACTGGCAATCCTTGAGCTTGTCCGGCATGCCGGCCGTCTCGAAGACAGACTTGCGGCGAGTGTTCTCACGCGCCTTCTTCGCGGCGATGCGCGCACGGGAGGCCTCGATGCCCTTCTGGATGATGTTCTTGGCCTCGCTGGGGTGAGAGTCGAACCAGTCACCGAGTTTATCGGTCATCACTCGCTGCACGAAGGTCTTGGCCTCGGAATTACCCAGCTTGGTCTTAGTCTGGCCTTCGAACTGCGGGTTGGTGAGCTTGACGGAGATGACTGCCGTCAGACCTTCGCGCACATCGTCGCCGGAAAGGTTGTCGTCCTTCTCCTTGAGCAGGTTCTTATCTCGCGCATAGCGGTTGATGAGAGTGGTGAGCGCCGCGCGGAAGCCTTCCTCGTGGGTGCCGCCCTCAGTGGTGGAGATGGTGTTGGCGAAGGTGTGCACGGCCTCGGAGTAGGCGGCCGTCCACTGCATCGCAATCTCGGCGGAGATGCCAATGGAAAGGTCCTCGGCTTCGAGATCGATCACCTCTTCCTCGATAGGCGAGGATTTGCGCGTCTTGACCATGTAGTCAACATAGTCCTTGATGCCGTTGGCGTACATGTACGTCACGGTCTGCTCGCCGCTTTTTTCCTCGTCGGAATCATCTTTACCGGCTACTTCGTCGCCGGCCAGATCAGGCTGACGTTGATCGGTCAGGCTGATACGCAGACCCTTGTTGAGGAAGGCCATCTGCTGGAAGCGCGAGCGCAGGGTCTCGAAATCGTAGACGGTGGTTTCGAAGATTTCCGGATCGGCCCAGAAAGTCACCGAGGTTCCGGTGCTCTCACCCTCGGCGAGCGGTTCGCCCTGCTTGAGGGGAGCCACGGACTTCTGGTCCACGAAGTTCTGCGTCCAGTGGTAGCCCTGACGGCGCACTTCAACGTTGATGCGGGTGGAGAGCGCGTTTACCACGGAGATGCCCACACCGTGCAGACCACCGGAGACGGCATAGCCACCGCCACCGAACTTGCCGCCGGCGTGCAGCTTGGTCATCACGGTTTCCACACCGGAGACACCTTCACCGGGAACCTCGTCCACCGGGATACCACGGCCGTCGTCAACCACGCGGATGCCGTTGTCGGGCAGAATGGTGACTTCGATGTGCGAAGCGTAGCCTGCGAGCGCCTCATCCACGGAATTGTCGACAATCTCGTACACCAGGTGGTGCAGACCGCGAGGACCCGTTGAACCGATGTACATGCCAGGCCGGATGCGCACTGCTTCAAGGCCTTCGAGCACCCTCAAATCGCTCGCGTCGTAGTGTTCCGGGGACAGTGCATCGTCAAGCTGCTCGGCGTTCAGCTCATCGTTCACCGTGTGCTCCACTGCAGCGGCACTGCTCTGTGCAGCGTCATCCTGAACCGTCTTATCTACTGAATCTGATTCGTGGTCTGCCACAAAGATTCCTTCCTGATTGCCCGCACGAAAGGTTACCCAAACGGGCGACACGCTCTAGAAAGCATGTAATGGGGCCTTCTAGCCGTTTTCTATTCTACCGGCAGTCTACTAGCAAATAGGGACGTTGGGCGTATATCGAGCGTATGGGCATGACGCTTGGCATTTACTGCCATCTGACGCATTTACCGGCATCCGGTAACGTCCGCCGCAGGCAAATGCCGCTGTCAACTGTTACCTAACAGACGATTACGATTGTCGATCTGCCTGCGCCGCCGCTCTCAGTGGTTATATCCACGATGGCGATACCGCTTGGCAAAATTGGCCATTTGCGGCCCCGTTACCCGCACTTCGCGCACATCAAGTCCGTCAAGCCGTTCGCGAATGGTCGAGGTCAATTCCGGAATCATATAAGTCAGCTGCGTGGCCCAAGCGCCGGATTCGGTATGGATGGTGAGAACACCATCGCGAAACTCATCCACTTGCGAGTGTGCGGCAATGCTGGCACCCACCACTTGGTCCCAATGATTGCGCAACTGCGCCACTTTGAGGTGAGGCACCCAACGCCCCCTGCTGGCGATGACGTCCAATGTTCCACCCAACAGTCCCGGGTCTCGCCCAGGTTTGCCAAAGTTCTCCCAGGCTGCCTCTTGACGCAGCGCCCGGTTCTTTTTCGCGCCCGAGCGTGCAGCAATCCTGGTGAACACCTGCTCGGGCAGTTTGCGAGGGTCGAGGTGCAGCTGTTGGTCAACCGGTGGCGTCATAGCTGCTCACCGGGGCCATCAGCCGGTCGCATATCATCTTCCGCTGCATCAAGCGACGACAGGTCAGACCGCTTCCCCCGACCGGCCTCGCCGACCAATGCTGCCACCAGAGCCTCATTGCCGTCCTCTTGCCCGTCTTTGAGCAATGCCACGTCAATCATGGTGCAGTCTTCGCGGTTCAGCGCCGCCTGCGGGATATCGCTCATGGCCGCCACCGTCACGATCACTTGGTCTTGCCGGACTGCAAAGTCAAGGATTTGGGCGCGCCTGGTCTCGTCAAGTTGGGCGAACACATCGTCGAGGATGACAATGGGTTTAACGCCCTGATCTTCTGCAATCGCACCAAATAACGCCATTTTCAAGGCCAATGCCATCGTCCAGGTTTCACCGTTGGAAGCGAATTCACGGGCGGGGGCCCCCTCCAGAGTCAACTCCAGATCGTCTCGATGAGGACCGATGAGATTGCGCCCGCGCGCCACTTCCCCCGGATAGAGACGTTGAAAATGCTTGGATATCTCTGCTCCCGGCACGTCGTAGTACAGCACTTCGTCAAACGACGGCTGGTAGGAGAGTCCCGCGTGTGCACTGGTACCGGCCAGCTCATCGTAAATACGCGAGAACGGACCTGCAAGACGATCCACAAGTTGTTGCCGCAGCTTGGTGAGAGCCATGCCCTCCTCAATGAACTGTCCGGTCCAAACCTCCAGCCCGCTCAGCGCAGCTTGCTGCGCATCGGCAGCCTCAACCCCGTCATGCGTACCCAACTGCTTTAACAAGGCCACTCGCTGTTTGGCGATTTTCGCGACGCGCTGCGCACGCACCGCATATTCCGTAGAGAACATGGCTCCGGCCTGGTCAAGGAACGAGCGCCTGGAGGCGGGATCCCCTAAGACCAATCGCTGGTCGTCAGGGGTGAACGAGATGCTAGGCACCTGTCCCACAATGTCGCGCATGTATAGTGAACTACCGCCGTTGATGCGGCCTCGATTGGCGCCTCTGGTCGACACCGTCACCTCGTAGGTGGTAGTGGTCGCCCCATCATCGCGATCCACATTGGCTCGAACGGTGGCTTTGGTTGCTCCGCGTTCCACCAACGGCAGAGAGCTGGAGACACGGTGACTTGAGCCTGTAGAAAGCACCTCGATGGCTTCAACCAAGTTGGTCTTACCCATGCCGTTGGCGCCTTGCACAATGTTGACGCCCGGCTTGAGGTCTACAACGCAGTGACGCCATGACCGAAAATGGTCAAGTGCCAAGCGCGAAATAGTCGTCGTTCCCGTGAGCGTTATACCTTTCTATGCACTTGTATATTCTGCATATTTGCAGGATAAATATCTTACAGTGTTCAACGTTTTAGGTGGGGATTAATCGCTTATCGCTAATCTTCCCCACCCGATGCCGGTAACCGTTATTTCCGTCTATTTTGCGTCAGGTCACCGCTTGCATATCAGTTATTGAAACGCATTGGCACCAGCAAATATCGGTAATCCATCGACTCGTCACCATCGGACTCTTGTTGACCGTTGAATTCCACTGGCTTAACGGCAGTGTTCATCTTCATGCGCACGAACGGTTCGGTGATGGCGCTCAGCCCTTCGATGAGGTACGAGGGGTTAAATGCCACGGTGATATCGTCGCCATCCATGTCGATATCGAGTGTTTCTTTGGCTTGAGATTCGTCGGCGGCACCGGCTGAAAGGGTCAAGGACTGCCCTTCGAACACCATACGCACTGGAGCGTTTCGCTCAGCAACCAGACTCACGCGCTTAATCGCGCTGAGTAACAGTTGACGGTCGATGACCGCGTGAATCGGGTATTCATCAGCAAACAGACGGTCAACCGCAGGGAATTCTCCATCAATCAGCTGCGACGTGGAAACGCGTCCCGCATTTTCAAACCCGAGCAAAGACGGGTTTTCGGTGTCCAGAGACAGCACCACATGCTGGTGTTCGTCGGTGGAACGAGCCACATCGCGAAGCAACGAGCCGCGTACCAAGGCTTGTGTTTCCACAGTTTCTTCTTGCGGAGACCAAGAGAAGGTGGAACGTGCCAAGCGGAAGCGATCGGTAGAAGTCATGACCACTTTGGTGCCTTCAAACTGAACGCGCACACCAGTGAGCACCGGGCGGTTTTCTTCTCGCGATACTGCCACGCATGCCTGGTTGACGGCCTGTACAAACGTGGGCGCATCAACCTGTCCAAGTACAGAAGGAACTTCGGGCAAATCCGGGTATTCGCCTTCAGGCATGAGTTGCATCGTGAAGGTCGACTTGCCTGAAGTGATGGTGAGAGTGGTGTCTGACGACGAAAGATAAGCGTTTTCCGCAGGGAGGGCTTTGGAGATGTCGGCAAGCAGTTTGCCTTGAACCAGAACGTTTCCGGGTTCATCTACACCTGCCTCGATGTGGTGGCGAGCGGAAATCTCGTAATTAAACGCAGAAAGTTGAAGTGTGCCGTCAATAGCTTGGAGGCGGACACCTGCCAGAATGGGGTTTGCCGGACGAGCATCAATGACGCGAGTGGTCCAAGCCACAGCGTCGGCAAGTGCAGCTGCATTAATTTCGACTTTCATAGTTCCTCCACGTGTTTGACGACTGGTTCAAGTCTAAAACAGAATCGGTACGGTAAAAATGTAGCGCGCAACAGTTCTTATAGTGACGATGATCTTTTCTAATTTCAGAAAGTAATCGTCTTAATAAGTACGGTGGATAAGTGGATGAACCGCGTTGTGCATTACTGGCAATTGAAGAATCCACAAACAGAGAGTGTGGATAACCTTCGAACAGTGTGTGCATAAGTGGGCGACTTATCCACAGAATGAGGGGGCTTGAAAAGTTGTCCACATCGAGGTAAGACTTCTCCACACTGGGAATGCCAGTTTTCCCGAGGTTATCCACCGAAAAGGATACGAGATGTGCACAGTCTGTGTACAAAGTTGTGGATAACTTATTTGCGAAATATCCACCTCTCGGAGTGTCGTTTGCCGTCCTTCTCGCTGAAGAGGAGCTTATTTTCTCCGTTTGCAACCCGTATAGCAGAGTTTTGAAGAGGCTATGATGCTGCATGCAAGTCGCGCGAACTGAAACATACGTCACTGTATGGCTGTTCCTGATGGACAAGACTTACTCGCTTGGCTGTTGCTTGAGGCGTACGGTAAGTTCCATGACGTAGTTGTAAATCTCCTGCTTTTCCTGCATTTCACCGGAAATACGCGTATACGCATGCATAACAGTCGTGTGATCGCGTCCGCCGAAGACCTCACCGATGTCAACCAAACTCATACTGGTCATCTCGCGGGTCAGGTACATGGCTATTTGTCGCGCTAAAGCAACGTTTTTGGTACGTCCGCGGCCCACCAGATCGTCAAAAGTAAGATGGAAATATTTCGCCACTTGTCCGATGATGTCGGTCGGCTTAATCTCCACGTCAGACGTGTACAAATCGTGCAATGCCCTCTCTGCAAGAGCAGTGCTCACTGGCTGATTGCTCAGCGATGCCACGGCAGTTACACGAGTCAGTGCACCTTCAAGCTCGCGGATGCTCTCGGTGAATCTCTCGGCAATAAGGTCGAGTACATCATTGGGAACGCTGGCGTGATTGTTAGCCGCCATCATACGCAAAATAGCGGTTCGCGTCTCCAAATCCGGTGGTTTAATATCCACGGTGAGTCCCGATTCGAAGCGGGAGATGAGCCTGGCTTGGAAGCCTTTCAAGTTTTTGGGTGCCACATCGGAGGCGATGACGATACGCTTATTGGCTTGGTATAGCGAATTAAACGTATGGAAGAACTGCTCCATCGTCGAGTTCTTGCCGGCCAAGAACTGAATATCGTCAATCAGCAGTACATCCACTTCGCGATAGCGGCGATTGAATGCAGCAATCTGGCCTTCGCTCTGGTTTGGATTCTGAAGAGCCTCAATGAACTCGTTCGTGAACTCCTCGCTGGTCACATATCGTACTTTGAGTGAGCTGTCCTTGACCAGAGCATAGTTGCCGATGGCGTTGAGCAAGTGGGTTTTGCCCAGCCCTGGTCCGCCATAGATACATAACGGGTTAAAATCCTTGCCGCTACCCTCTGCCACAGCCAGCGCCACGGTTCGCGCAAATCTGTTGGAGTCCCCTGGAACGAAGGTATCGAACGTTGAATTCTTGTTCAGATGTGTTTGCGGGTCTCGTGCTATTTTCTGCTGGTCATACTGCTGCGTCGGTTGCGCCGCTGGTGCCGGCATGGTTTGCTGGTTTTGTTGCGGCTGTTGGATAGGCTGCACCGGTGCGGGCACAAAAGATGGCGCCTGCTGCTGCATTCCTATCGGTGCTGTTGCTGGAGCGCCGGAATCAGGATGAATTGTAGCAAACTGACCGGTGAGCGCATTGCTATAGGACTCGTGATCAATTCGTGTGGCATCAAATTGGTTGGTGTCAAACGGTGGCTGAGATGCGGTCTGCCCTGGCGCTGCTTGCTGACGGGTGTTACCGGATCCCGAAGTGGGGGAGAGTCGCTGCGCAGATGAAAAATCATCGGTGGCGTAGGGCTGGTACGCGTTATCGCCTGCATTAGCGAGCTGCTCAGCCGCCATTGGCTGGCCTGCGGTTGTGCGCTGGGTTGCGTCGGAGAGAGGCAATGAGGGCTGCGCCAATGCAGATTGCGCTAGTGAAGACTGCGTTGCAGTATCGGGCGTTGAATGCTGATGAAGTGGCGCAGATTCTTGCAGTTGCGCTGTTTCAGGTCTCACCGCTGAAGTTTGATCGGTGATTGAAGATTGTTGCGGCACGATTTTGAACGCGGGGAACATATCTTGCCCTGTGCTCAATTTGAGCGCATGCATCAGTTGCTCGTTCATCTCGCCCTGCAGCGCCTGCTGTGCTGCCGAACTGGACACGCACAACACAATTGTGGTGCCGAATACGGCCTCGGGTGTTACTCCTTCGAGCCAGCCCCAGTTGCGAGCGGTAATGGATGTGTCTTGCTTGAGAATGGAAAGTACGTTCGCCCAAGTTTGCGCAGCTTGTACAGTGGGGTCACTCGACTCGTCTACCATGAAACGACCCTTTCCGACTCCCTACGTATTCCTAACCGGCTGCACTGTACGGCGGCACATATATTTATGCGCATCATTGACCGGTGGCAATGCAACATCATCATGTTTACTCCATGCCAGCGAAGTTATCCACAGTCTCGCGTGTTGGAAATACTGAAATGTGAATAACAAGTGTGTAATTTGTGGATAAGATGAAATGCCGGTTTTCCTTGGAAAATCAGCGTTCTGAAAGATTTTCGCATGCGGAAAATATGTGCTGGTAACGGGATTGGCTGTGAGCAAAGCGGGGAATCTGATTTGCTCGCTCGGCATGTTGTTCGAATGATGCACGGCGCATCTATGGGCAGACAAGTTGGCGAATTTCGCTCAAATTTGACTTGAGACTAGGGGTAAGAGTACGTTGGTAGAGCTTGACTCATGAGGAGCCGTGCTGTTGCGCGGCTAAAAAACAGGAGCATATTATGAAGAGAACATACCAGCCGAACAACCGCCGCCGTCACATGAAGCACGGTTTCCGCGCCCGCATGCGCACCCGCGCAGGTCGAGCAGTGCTGAATCGTCGTCGCAGCAAGGGCCGCAACGCACTCGCTGTCTGATCGCGTATAGCGTTAAGCGAGGCACATAGGCTTGGAGCGGCTGAGAAATCATCGTGATTTTGTAAGCGTACTGAAACGCCGCAAGAAAACGGCAAGTAAGGACATCGTCGTGCATTATGCGTGCGGCGATGTTTGTCATGCTGCTAAAAGCGGTGTTGATAGTGGTGCTGTGCCGAATTTCAGAAGCGGCAACGTTGCGTTAATCGAGAAGCAGCCATCTGTCTCTAGTGCTGCCAGCACTGAATCAGATGCGCTGGATACGGTCGAGATGGATTATGCCGTGGTGGCCAGTGCTGACGTTGTTGATTCTAATAGCGGCGGAAGTGCTGATGTTCAGATGTCTCGCCGACGATTGGGGCTCGCTGTTTCGAAGGCCGTAGGCAATGCCGTTGTGCGCAATAGCGTTAAACGGCGTTTTCGCGTACTTGCAAGAGAGTATGAGTCGCTACTGCCGCAGTCCTGTGATGTGGTGATGCGCGCAAAGCCGAGTGCTGCTCGAGCATCATTTAGTTCGTTGCGGGAACAGGTCGAGAAGCTTTTTGCCAATGTTTCACGTGAAACAAGTGGTGAATCACGATGAGTGTCGCCATGTGTAGCAAGGCAGTTTCGTCCGATGACGGCGTGACAGGCACTGATACACGCGTAGGTAACAAGCGACGTGGCCAAGCTGCCGGTGAGCGGTGGCAGGGTCGAGGCACTGATACGTGCGTACGCAGCAACCGACAAGCAGAGGGTTCGCTGGCTGCGCGCGGTATGATGCGTGCCATTCGTTGGTATCAGCGCAACATTTCCGCTTACAATCCGCCAAGTTGCAAGTATTATCCTTCATGCTCGCATTATGCGCACCAGGCTATTGCCCAATACGGAGCTTTCCGTGGGGGAATTCTTGCAGTGCTGCGTTTATTGCGTTGCCGACCTTGGAGCCGCGGTGGCATCGATGATGTGCCGCAGCGTTTTTCTATTTTTTATCGTTGCACATGGTCGCGGGCTCATGAAGAGCCACGTTTGACTCCGCTTTCGACGTTACCGTCTTCATCTGAGGAGGAGACAGCCTGATGACACCGGATTATAACAATTTCTTGCTTGACAGCGGCTTCTTTGGGTGGATTTACAAGATCCTTACCCCAATCGAGTGGATTATGACCCAGGTTATGGTACTGTTCCACAAGTTCCTTACCTTCTTGGGCATGGCGCCTGTTGGACTGTCTTGGGTATTTTCCATTATCTTCCTCGTGCTGGTGGTGCATGCGCTGATTCTGCCGATTTACATTAAGCAGATGCGCTCCATGTCTAAAATGCAGGCGCTGCAGCCCAAAATGCAGCATATCCAGAATAAGTACAAGGGTAAGAATGATTCGGCCAGCCGCGAGGCGATGAGCCGCGAAACCATGAAACTGTACGAGGACAACAAGGTGAACCCTGCAGGCTCGTGCTTGCCTATGGTCATTCAGGGCCCGGTGTTTATGTGCATGTTCTACATGCTTTCGGCAATCCCGTACATTGCTCATGGTTCACGTGGCCCGCTGGGTGCGTTCGACAAAGCAACCGCCAAGCAGTTTGCGCAGACCGAAGTATTTGGCGTGAATGTGACCAACACGTTTACTACAGCTGACGCTGTAGGCAAGGTAACTATCGCCATCTTCACCGTGTTGATGTGCGCGGCCATGTGGTACATGCAGTTCAATAACATGCGCAAGAATCTTCCCGCAGCCGCTATGGAAGGTCCTTCCTACAAGACTCAGCAGATGATGACTTGGATTTATCCCATCATGTACATCTTCTCTGCTGTCAGCATGCCGTTCGCCGTGCTGGTCTACTGGCTGACCAACAACATCTGCAACATGCTTCGCTCTCTCTGGCAGGTTTATGCATTCCCGACAGCAGGCTCCCCTGCGGATGAGGCAAAGAAAGTGCGTGACCACGACAAAGAGAATAACCGTCGTGCTCGTGCTGGTGAGGTTTCTTTGGAAGAGGAACAGCTACAACGTGCCGAGGAAGATGCCAAGCGCCGTGAGAATGAGGGCTATCAGCGCAAGCAGCCCAAGCGTAACCAGCCTCGTAGTCAGCGCAAGAAGAATCGTCAGTAACGAGCCACAACAGTGGTCAGTGTGGGATAGACTTAAGGATGAGTCTGACCTTGATTTGAAAAGGAGCAGTTATGGCGAATGATGTGGAGCAGACAGTCGATCAGCTCAATGAAGAGGCTGATATCGCTGCCGATTACCTTGAGGGCCTGCTTGACATCGCCGATTATGACGGTGATATTGAGATGGGTGTGCGCAATCATCGTGCCAATGTGCAGATTGTTGCTGACGATGATGTCGACATCAGCAATCTGGTAGGGGAGAACGGTGAAGTCGTTGAAGCCCTGCAGCTGTTGACGAGATTGGCTGTACAACAGAAGACAGGCGACCGGTCACGGCTGATCCTTGATGTGGATGGATTCCTGAAGAAGCGCAGGAAGAGGCTGCGGGAGATTGCCCTCGATGCCATTGATGAGGCGCAGGAGACTGGTGAGCCGGTTGATCTTGACCCGATGAATTCGTTTGAGCGCAAGGTCATTCATGATTTGGTGCGCGAGGAAGGAATGAAATCTCGCTCGCATGGTGAGGAGCCAAACCGTCACATCACGATTTACGCGCGTCCGGTAAAGAATGTAGAGAGCTATAGTGGAGATATCGATGATGCAGAAGATTCTGGTGAGGATTTCCCCCTCGAACAAGAATTGACTGGCCGAGATACTGCGCCTCGGTCTCGTCGATATGAGGACGAGGCATTCGCTGAAGATGAGTTTGCCAGTGCTGCTGCCGACGATATTGATGCTGTTGCGAATGATGATTCAGCTGATATTGACTAGGTGAGTGGCGTTGACAATGTTGCGTTGACAAAGGTGTACTGACAGTGTTGCGCTGACAATGAGACCTTGACACAGGGATCTTGACAAACGGACATTGACACAGGGACATTGACAACGTGGCGTTGACAGTGGGATGTTGACAGTATGACGTTGGCAATGACGCCGATTTCATCAAACGGACAGGTACTGACCGTTAATTGCTGAAGTGCAGACGTTGCTCTGAGCGATGGTCGTGCTTTGAATGACGGCAATGATTCTGACAATAGTGGCGATAAGACTGTCTGAGTGAGACTACATTTCAATCCCGTCTGTATTGTAGGGTGCGGTCAGGCGCGTATCCGAAAACACATCCGTCGCACGTGTGGAGGGTAATGTGTTCAAAGCTCTCAGATGGGTAAAAGCACTGATATTGTGCGATGCGTGCCAGCGACATGTTTATGTCGTTTGCTAGGTGCGGACACAGTGACGTGCTTCCTGTATGCCTGGTTATTGCCTTGTTAAGGTTCATGTGCGAGGAATATGGTGTGCACTGAGTCTAAATACGCAAATTATGAATTAAAGCATTTGTGATTTGCTATTGTTTCACGTGAAACAATAGCAAAAATGTTATCGAAGCAAAGCTGTGATGGCAGTAGTGGTGTAATAAAAGTAGGTCAGTAAACTCGAAATATAACTTGCGATAAGAGAAGTCTTACGTTGATGGAGCCGATAGGAACTTGGTAAGCTTTGCTCTCTGACAGTTCTCTCTGCAAGCACTCTTTCTTGATATACAAGCTTATTTGTGTGCCATACAGATAAGTGCAGATAGGCAAAATGTCAGGTCTGTGTTCTTGTATATGGTGTGGCTTGGATGTGTTGGATATGTTGGATGTGTTGGATGTGTTGGATATGTTGGATATGTTTGGTTCCGTTCGCTTGTTTTCTGGTGGCTGTGAGAAGGAATTCCAGCGCATAAGGTGAAAGGAATCAATCTTATGTTTTAATCAGTAAGTTGTAGCAGGAATGATTACTGCTGTAAATAAAAGATTACTACTATAAAATATGAACTTCCCTATAAACATGAACTCCATTTGGATTAGTAATAGGGAAATATACTTAGACCGCAGGGATGGCTGACGTATACCGCGATATCTGCTGCTCTAACATATTAAGGTTCAACTTGTAAAACAAGATTTCTATATATCGTTTCATGCTTTGGAGAGTTCTTATTTTGGAGAGTTCACAGTTAAAGAGCTCTTGTTGTGGCATCCTGTATTGGTGTATTGGCAGTACTGCCCGGTTTTAATTGTTAGAGTAAGTTGATCTTGTGAATAATAGTATCGGTCATCGTGATCTCTGCCGTGCTATACCTGACGATAGTTCTCGGTTCTCATGCTGATTTCTCTTTGTGTGGCACGCGTCATACCCGATGGCGACTCCTGATGTTTTGTGGAATACGTGGAGACTGAGTGTAGTGTTGCCATTGTTTCACGTGAAACAATGGCAAAGTTTGATGCTGGCATATCTTGACTGGTTGGTTGTCTGGCTGACCACCCACCTGACTTTCTGAAATCGCAGCTATCTAGATTGTCGGCTGACGGAATGGTTGACTGGTTGATTCATAAGAGAGTTGTTGAGCAGCTGGCGGGTTGTCTGGCTGATTGGCCAGGTTGGCTGATCGGTTGACTGAACTAACTATCTGGATGACTTGTTGATTGATTGACTGGCTGACTGACTGACTAACTAACTAACTAACTAACTAATCTTCTACGGTCTTCCTTCTTTGTTTGTGTAAAATTTTCCGTCGATGCTTGCCGATTTAGTGAATCCGTTCTCAAGGTGTAGAAGTTTCTGTTCGAAGATCTTCGCTGTTGTCGTGCACCTTTGGCAAACAGTGAGCGAAAGTAAAATCTCGTATGGGCGTGAGAGTTAATTATGGATGTGCGCCCACTAAGCATGTAGCCGTTCGCGAGATAGGCAGATATGCTTTTATAGAATAATCCGGCACAAGCGTATTCAAAGGGTTGTTTTCAGATTTGCCAGGTATAAAAGTGCGAATGTTTCACGTGAAACAATGACAATCTGACTAAGAGAATCTGTGATGGAAACCGTTCGCTATCATTCGATGATAGGTTAATCATCGGTGCGGAAGTCAATACTCGTGAGGGAAGTTTCTTCTTGTCTACTTGCATTGAAGATTCTGCTGCCTGGGACGACTTCGGGATTCGTTCCTTCATGTGGATGTGCAATCTAGATGAATGCCGAATACCACATGTTTCACGTGAAACATGTGCAAAATGATGATTGCAGGGCAGTCATGATGATTGCTGTAAACTGCATTCATTGATTCAAGCGCCGCTGGATGAGTGAATATGCTGGCTCTATGTCTAATGACATTGAGATAGCATGTTTGGGAAGGCCAACCTGAGGAACTGTGTTTGCTGCGCGGTGTATTGAATAGTTCGCAACATCCAGACCGCATGCTCATGCTACGGCACTATGTTTGCCGTTCGGTGTATTGAATAGGTGGTCTTGCAATAACGCGTTACAAAGCTCGGTGAACCCATAAAGAGTAAATGTGTAATGCCGCACGACTTTGGCTATCAGCTCTGTTGGTTTCAGCTGTCGTATAAACTAGAAACGATTGATACAGTGCGGATAAGAATTGGTGAAGCATGAACGAACATACTGACAGCGAACTTGAAGATTCGCCATTGCTGCAGCACGCCTTTGGTGAGGCTCTTCCTAAAATGCGAATGTTTCACGTGAAACTTTCTGAAGAAGGGGAAAAGCGAGGTCTTATTGGACCGAGAGATGTAGATATATTGTGGGAACGGCACCTCCTTAATTCGGCAGCAGTGGTGCCTTATATTGCTGAGGCAGTGAAATCGAGCTCAGAGAAAACAGTTGCTGATTTAGGCAGTGGTGGAGGATTTCCTGGGATTGTTGCTGCAGCATGTTTGCCTGAATGCAGCTTTGCTCTCATTGAGCCAATGGAACGCAGAGTGGCGTGGCTTGAGGAGTGTGTAGAAGAATTGGATTTGCAGAATGTGGAAGTGGTACGTGCCCGTGCTGAGGAAGTAATAGAGGGTGGTAGGCGAAACAATGCGAGGCAAGGTTTTGATGTAGTGACGTGCCGTGCAGTTGCACCTATGACCAAGCTTGCTGGCTGGACATTGCCATTGGTGAAAAAGGGCGGTCAGTTGATTGCACTTAAAGGGCGTTCGGCACCGCAGGAAATTGAGAAGGCATCTCGTATCATCAAAAAGTTCGGTGGGGTGAAGCCTCGTGTTGTGGAGGCTCAAGTTGGTGAAGGATTGGAACCAACTCACCTTGTTGTTGTGCAGAAAAAATGAACGTGTGTACAAGGGTAGTGCCTTGATTAGGCATCGACTTATCCACAAAATAAGATGCAGTGAAAAGTTATCCACATTTTTCCGGTTGTCTCATTTTAGGAACGTGAAGCTTGATATACTGCCAATATAGAAATCGGTAAAGAAAAAGTCGTAAACATCTTGCCCACAGGTTGTGCACACTTGTGCACAGTAGATGTGGATAACTTGGTGGAGAGCGATTACTGTCCATGCACATGGCGAAACTTGATGTAGTGAGAAAATTTTGCTGTGTGCAATGACGTAACAACAAGCGGCCTGGCCGCGGGAGGAGTCGGCGTTGTATGGAGTCTGCCTCGGAAACCATTAAACGAATCTTCGGCGAAAGTAATCGAACTCTTGGAAACGAGATTGCGGAGACTTCTGCACGGTATGAAGCGATAAGCGATGTAGAATTCCCGCACCCAAGTCAGACGCGCTTCATGGCCGTTGCGAATCAAAAAGGTGGCGTTGGAAAAACGACCACAACAGTGAACATTGCTTCGGCGCTGGCTCTTGGGGGAGCGAAGGTCCTTGTCATTGATTTGGATCCGCAAGGGAATGCATCTACAGCTCTTGGTGTGAACCATGACATGGGTATGCCATCCACATACGATGTCATTGAAGGTCGTATGACTATTGATGAGGTCAAGCAGCCGTGTGAGGATTGCCCTGGTCTGGATGTGGTTCCTGCGTCCATGGATTTAAGTGGTGCTGAGCTTGAAGTTGCGGATATGGAAAATCGTAACAACTTGCTGAGTAAAGCAGTCGACCAGTTCGTGGAAAATTCTGAAACACATTATGACTATGTGATTATTGATTGCCCGCCGAGCTTGGGGCTGTTGGTCATTAATGCTATGTGCGCAGTGACTGAAGTACTTATCCCCATTCAGGCTGAGTATTATGCCTTGGAAGGGTTGGGGCAGCTGCTCCATACGATTGAGCTTGTGCAGGAGCATTACAATCCGGTACTTACGGTTTCTACTATGTTGGTGACTATGTTCGACAAGCGCACACTGCTGAGTCGAGAAGTGTTTGCTGAGATCAAGGAACATTATCCGAATATTGTGCTCACGACTACCATTCCACGATCAGTCAAAATTTCAGAAGCTCCAAGTTTCGGGAAAACGGCAGTGGTGTATGATCCTCGTGGTCTCGGTGCGGTTTCATATCGAGAGGCTGCTTTGGAGATAGCGAGTAGATCGAAACAAGTGTTGGCGGCAATTGCAGTGAAGAAGCAGGAGAGGAACTGAGATGGCATCTAAGTCGCGTTTAGGAAAAGGTCTTGGAGCACTGTTCCCTGCATTGCCTGGCGAAAATAGTGAAGTCGCAAAAGACGATAAGCCGAAAAGTGATAGTGACAGCAATAAATCGGTAAAAGCCCCTGCTAAAAAAGCGGCTGGAACTACCGGTGCCAAGACGCGTAGTGCTGCAGGTAAGAAGAGCAATGCAGCGGTTTCTCAAAAATCTGCATCCAAGAGCGTGGAAGGTGTTGAAGAAAATGTCATTGTTTCACGTGAAACAATGACAAAATCTGAAGCGAAGACACCTGCAGCAGAGAAGAATTCGGTTCCTGACAAGGTGGGTAAAATCGTACCTGATGATGCTGGCAACAGTGTATCTGCTAATGAGACGGAAGCTCGTGTATCTGCACCATCCGTTATACCGGCGTCATCCACAGGTATCTCGAATGCGAATGTTTCACGTGAAACAGACCGAACAGATAAGAGCGAGGCTGCTACGCCAGAAAAGGAAAGCGGTGCTTCTGCTCCTGTTATCGGCAGCGTAAAGCAGGTTACTGGTGATTCCAGTAAGGCAGAGTCCGAAAAGACCGTGTCGTCCACGACCTCTTCAACAAGCAAGTCACTGAAGAATAAAAATGTAGGAACTTTATCTACGACAAGTGCGAATGTTTCACGTGAAACATCGGCAAATTCTCGTCGCAAGAGAATGTCGATTCCTGCAATGGATGGACTAGGTCATCCTAGCGATCTGTTCTTTGGTGGGGATGTGGCCGGTAATGTTCCTTCGTCTTCGCGAGGGGCTGGTATTGGTGAGCAATCATCGCAAAATGGTGCTTCCGCAGGTAAGGGTGTATCTGCAACAAGCAGTACTGCTGATGAAGTAAATGTCAATACAACTGATGGGGCAGTAGCTGATTTGGCCACGGGGCTTAAGCCTGTGCAAGGTGGGTATCTCGTTGAGTTGGAGCTTGACCAGATTGGGCCCAACGCCAACCAGCCGCGAACCATTTTTGACGAGGATGAACTACAAGAGCTTGCTTCGTCACTGCGAGAAGTAGGTGTGCTGCAGCCAGTAGTGGTACGTAAGCGTCCAGAGGATCAGCGAAAAGCAGCCGCAGAGGACGCAAAACATGCTGATAGTAGTGCTCAGCATGAAGAAAAGCAAAACTCTCTTGGCGCATCTTCCAATACTTCCGTATTCAACATGATGCGGAAGCCTGCTCTCAGCGATCCTGGCATGAGCAGTGAATATGAGCTCATTATGGGCGAACGGCGTTGGAGAGCGGCGCATTTGGCTGGGCTGAAGACAATTCCTGCCATTGTGAAGACGACAACTGATAATCATATGCTTCGCGATGCATTGCTGGAGAACTTGCATCGAGTAGCTTTGAATCCGCTCGAAGAAGCAGCCGCCTATCAGCAAATGATGAGTGACTTTGGGCTGACACAGGAACAGTTGTCGAAGTCAGTATCTCGTTCGCGTCCACAGATTGCGAATACCTTACGCTTGCTGAACCTGCCTTTGTCGGTACAAAAGAAGGTTGGCTCTGGGGTACTTTCAGCGGGTCATGCACGTGCGCTGCTGGGTTTGCAGACAGAGGAGGAGATGAGCAAGCTTGCCAATCGTGTGCTTGCTGAGGGACTTTCTGTGCGTAGTACTGAGGAGATTGTGGCTCTGCAATCAGCCAATGCTGAACCTGTGAAGAAAGAGCCTCCAAAGCGGAAGAATCCATGGAGTGAATCTCCTATTCAGCACAATCTCGAGAACCGCTTTGATACGAAGGTTTCCATTAAGGGCAGTAAGAAGCGTGGGCGTATTGAGATTGTGTTTTCATCGCCAGAAGATATGGATAGAATCCTGAACATTCTTATGCCTGATGATAAGTCTGGTTCTTCATCGTGGGTCTGATGGGTTGAACAAGTAGTAGCAATTCGACCAAAAATGTCATTGTTTCACGTGAAACAATGACATTTTTGTATTATCGGGTCATGCTGGAAAGGCAAGGTGCTATAGGGATATAGGCAGAACGACAATCCAGAACGACAATCCAGAACGACAATCCAGAACGACAATCCAGAACGACAATCCAGAACGACAATCCAGAACGACAATCCAGAACGACAATCCAGAACGACAGACCAGAACGACAGACCAGAACGACAATTAGTTCTTTTACTCCTGCAGGCGGCTGAGATATTTGCTCCAGTTTGAGCAGCAAAAGCATCTCTGCATTGACAATGCGCACGTCATGAGCAGGAGGCAACACAACTTAATAGCTTAAGCCATATTATTGATGCCTCATAAAAGAAGCCCTCGTCGGGCAGGTGACAGGCGAGGGCTTGAAAGATGGTGTAGCCGGGTTAAAACCAGCTGCTGGACTAATCACTAATTATTGATTACTGATTACTGATCACTAACTACTAATTACTGATCGATGTTGTTGAGGTATTCCTGCGCATCAAGTGCTGCGCGGCACCCCATGCCAGCGGCAGATATTGCCTGCCGGTAGACGCTGTCAACTACATCTCCTGCAGCGAAGACTCCGGGGATTGACGTGCGAGTAGAAGCGCCATCAACAGTAATATATCCGGAGTCGTCAAGCTGCAGCGATCCTCCTAAGAACTTGGTGGTGGGAGTGTGTCCGATGGCCACAAAGACGCCGTTGGCAGGTACCTCAGAAGTCTCGCCAGTCTGCACATTCTTCACGATAACCGACTTGGCACTACCGTCTTCACCTTTCACTTCTTCTACTACAGAGTCAAGCATGAAGGAGAGTTTATCGTTTGCCTTGGCTCGATCTACCATGATTTTTGTAGCGCGGAACTCGCTACGACGATGAATGAGTGTAACCGATGAACCGAATCGTGTCAGGAAATCGGCGTCTGTAAATGCGCTGTCACCACCGCCAATTACAACGATAGGTTGGTCTTTAAAGAAGAAACCGTCGCACGTGGCACAATAGGAGACACCGTGCCCTGAATATTCTTTCTCTCCGGGCACACCAAGTTTGCGTACTTCAGAACCGGTGGTAACAACTACGGCACGTGCCTTATATACATCGCCCTGATCGCACGTAATGGTCTTGATGCCATCAGAAGCTGAAAAATCTACTGAGACTACATCGTCCCACACAATCTCGGCACCAAACTTTTCAGCTTGCTGTTGCATGCTGTCCATGAGATCGGGGCCCATCACTCCATCGGGAAAACCTGGATAGTTCTCCACTTCAGTGGTGTTGACGAGTTGTCCGCCAGGGGTAAGTGCGCCAGCGATGACGATAGGCTTGTATCCTGCGCGACCCAAATAGATGGCTGCGGTGTAACCTGCCGGTCCTGAGCCAATAATGACGGCATCGTGGATGCTTTCTTGGTTGGTGTCGCTCGTGGTGGTCGCGCTGTCAGCTGAGCTGTTAGTGCTGAGCATATTAGTAGAGCTGGTTAGGTCAATCATAAGGCCACCTTAACATTGTCGATAATGGGTTCTGCAAAGCTCAAGCTTTAGGCACAATCACACAGCATTTGTCAATGTTTCACGTGAAACAATGGCAAAAGAGATTACTCTGCTGTGTGCGGCCGCCGGCCGTCTGCTACTTTCGGCCGCCCGTCCATCTGTCAGAGGCGACTCGCTGCTGGCAGCCGTGCCTGCGCATGCTCTGCTTATCTTAGCGTTATGGCAAGTCGGCGCGGGATGCATCTTTTAGCGAGTCCTGCAAAAGGTAATCTAACAAAAGGATAATCTAGCTAAACTGCGATCTCGCAAAACAGAACCCTGCAAAAAGCTATCGAGCAAAACAGAATTCAGCTAAAGAGAATCTCGCAAAACTGAATCCAGCAAAGGCGGGCAAGAAAGAGGCAGTCCTGCGAAACACAGTCCAGCAAAACACAATCTAGCTAGAAGGCGACGTTGGTCATCTGCTCCAGCAGCGGCAATGTCTCGGCAGCCCATGGGAACACCCACTCAAACAGCGCTGCTCCGCCCGCGACCATGAGAATCAGTACAAGCAGTACTCGGATGAGGGTCGGCCCTGGTTGTAGCCGGGAGAGACCGCCGTAGATACTAATATCAGGCTTGCGTACAAGATGCTGCCGTATCTCACGCCTTCTCGGCCAGCGCCACACCACGGCAGCCGCCAGATAAATAACGGCATACACAGTGAGACATGAGGTTATGAACGGTACGAGTGAATCGACAGGAAGCTTGGTTTCCATCCGTTTGCTATTGTTGTAGAACTCAATTTCACCGTTCTGATTGGTGCGAGCGAGCTCTTCTGGTATGCCGTCTGCGACTTTAGCCCAGTAGGTGAGCTTGCCGAACGCAACCCAGCGGTGGGTGGGTTTAGAGTATTTTGGTTCGCATGTGGTGAGCGTTATCATTCTCTGCGTGGGCGCCAGCATAGGGCTCCTCGGATTCGGAGCCACTACACCCACCTGATCGGGTGTTACCACGGTATGGTCGGTGTACTCGTACACATACCAGTAGTCTTTGGTGCGAATCACGATGGGGTCGCCTTCTTTGAGTTTATCAATGTCGCCCAGCGGTTGCCCGTAGCCGTTGCGATGACCGGCAGCTGCAAAATTGCCGATTTGCCCAGGCATTTGTGTCTGCGGGTAGTGTCCGATGCCGTGCTCGTTGAGCTGTGGCTTGTCGGTTCCTTCCACCACGGTTCGCATCCACTGATTGCCGAACCGTGGAATGTACACAGCGCCAATCAAATCGCCAACCTTCGGGTTGATGGGCTGCACAGGTGGCTCCCCGTCCTGCTTGCTGGCTAAGCGTTTGTTTTTGCCCTTGCTTGGGTCGCTCCATGCGGCGGATTGCATCTGCTCATCTTGCTTGTGCTGTGCTACCACACCGGTCCAGCCCATAAGCCAGACAATGTAGAGCACACATACCAGCGCCATGGTGAACAGCGTTTCGGCCACTATGCCCATAATCTGCCAGGCGGGGCCGGTTGCACGCTTGGACAGGTCGGGCCTGCGCTCCACGTACACATATTTGACTTGCTCTTGGAACGGAACTGGGTTGCCGTCCGCGTCATACAGTGGAACGGGTGCGGTCTTGGTGTCGCTGTCGTTGTTGTCCGAAGAGGCGACGCCTGAATCAACGCTGCCTGAAGCGGCGCTATCTGCTGAGTTACCGTTTACAGTAGCGCTGTCTGATGGCGTTGAGGGAGTGGATGGGTCGTCCGCTGTCTGTGCCGAAGACTGCTGGGGGTCCACTGATAATTGCGGTTCTACTGGCAACTGTGATTCTGCTGGATCTGTGGATGACATCGTGTCTGCCTCCCGCGGTCGCTGTTCGCTTGTGGTCTGTTTGTTCCGGTCTCCCGGTGTGCTGTGTATCGAGGCTGTGCTCTGCGCTTGGTTAACGATCGGTAAGTTGCGCTGCCTTGTGCTTGCTTCAGATGACGCAGGTTCTGTTGTTGCGCCAGAATTGCTCTCTGCTGCACTGAGAGGGGGAACGTATAAAGAACTACTTGAACTAGCGTTTTGCGCGTTCTCGGGGCTTACAGGCGTGTTTTCGGCGCTATCTGTGGCGCTATCTGCGGACTTGTCTGCTGAGGTCTGCTTGTTATTGGCATTACGTCGGAACAATGACATGTGGCGCTCGCCTGAAGTGCGCACTGACTTGCCGTGTGACGCGGCCTTATGCTTCCCGGATGCCATATGTTCGCCCCTACCTAACTTCCTCCCGTGAGTCAGGGGGAACCGATACTTGCAAGCGTATGTTAGTTGGATGTTGCATGCAGCAGCGCCTGTATGCAGCCACAAGAAATCCGGTTTCCCCTATGTCTCTACGCCCAGCCTAGCCCAAACGCACTGACATATTTCGGGTGTGTCACATTCTCTGTGCTGTAGAAGAGGTGTTGCGCACCTCTCGAGTGCGTGCTATGGCTTGTGATTTGTGCTGTAAGAGGCACACTGGCCCGAGGTAGCACGTGCTATCGCGCAGATGGTGGCGCAGTCTTGTGCCATGCGCTCGGCCGCGGCTTATCCAATGTCTGCATAAATTCCGCTGACGTGCATCGTCTGTGTTGAGACTGGTTATATTGACTCGTTCGGAAGCGTTCGAGTGCACCTACTATTATGTGTACTAGCCTATTGAATGGAGACTTAAGCTTATGGCTGACGAAGAGTTGCATGAGGACACCTCGACCTCCGCTGATGCCGTTAATTCCAACGCGGCTGAGGCCGAGAGTGCAAAGAAGAGCGCAGGCGAGGCTGTGAAGGCCAGCGAAGATCAGGCCGATGGTGCCGCGGATCAGGCGGCTGGTAAAGCGGAAGCTGATACCAAGCACGATGATGATCAGCTGCGAGACAACGCCGAGTCTTCCACGGATTCTGCACAATCCGCAGCGGATGAAGGCGACGAGGTCAGCCAAGGCAAGACCGACGAGTCGGGTAAGGCTAACGCTCCGGTTGGTGATGCTAAGAAGGCTTCCAAGAAGCGCAAGTCTTCAAAGTCCGGCGACGATGACGACGATGCCGATGACATCGCGGATGAAGATCTTGACCTTCCTATGGACGAGATTGAGGCGCTGTTGAATGCCGATAGTGCCGACCGTAAGGGCATGAGTGCCCAGATGCGCCGTGTGGCTCAGCGTCAGGCCGAAAGCAGCCGCCGGGTAGAAGAGACCATCAAGAACACGAAGGCCAACCCGCGCTGGTTCGTGCCGTTGTTTGTTACGCTGCTTGTTGTTGGCCTGCTGTGGGCAGTGGTCTATTACATGACTAACAAGTACCCGATTCCTGGCCTTGGGCAGTGGAATTTGGCGGTTGCGTTTGCCATCATGATGGTCGGTTTCATCATGACAGTGGCTTGGCATTGATCTTCAGTGCAGGCTGCGCGGCCATAAACGCCGCTGTGTGCTGGTGTTGACCGAATGGCACGCTGCGGCGAATGGCTGTTTCATTGCGCCTCTCGTGGTTTTAGCTGTGAGAGGCGCAACTGTATGCTCTAGAAGTAGGCGCGTGGCATAGTCTTAAGACTGCTGATCACTGGATTTTGTGCGTTACCAGCAGCACACGCTCGCCATTGGCCGTAGTAGTGCCGAAGATATAGATATCCCCGCCATCGCGCAGTCCTAGCTTGTGCCGTAACTCAGCGGCGCTGAGCGGGAAGTTACGTACTGCAATATTGGCGTGAGTCGCGCCGTTGAGAGCAGGCTTGAGCACGGTGCGTAACTCGCGCTTACCGAGACCGCTCACGGCGTCAACGGCGAAGATGCGGCCAGGGAAATTCCTGACGGGGCCGTTGCAAGTGGTAACGGAGCTGCTGATAACGGCGCTGTCGGCATGAACGTTCCGGGTGGCGTGGGGGCTGGTGTTGTGTGCGGGCTGAGAATCGGTGAAGCTATTGGAGTCGTCGTAACTAACTGAATCAGCACAACTGTCTGAATCGGCAAACCCGACGAACAGGTGGCTGTTGTGGCTGATCTCCTCTACGCCATATTGCTGCGCGAGTAGGTCGAAGCAACCGGCCTTCATGATGGAAGCATTGGGTTCGTACAGGTACTGAGGTGTTGCAGTGCTGATTGAATCAGCGGTATTGGTATGAAATGGTACAGAACGCAGCGGTTCCAGCGGTTCCAGCGGTTCGCGTTGAACTGTGAACGCGAAACGCTGAGCATCATTCACGCAGCATACGCGCACAGTCTGTGCGGTCTCACGCTGACCCTCGGCAGGTGCTGTTCCAGCCGCGTCTTCTGCTTGCCTCACACGTTCATCGCGCCCGAGCACGATGAGCAATTCCTTGCACTCGTTGCCGGTGGAGACGATATGCACCTCCCGCACAGCCGTACCAAAATCGGCGACGGCTTTATGCCAGTCAAGCATGGGGGAGAGTTTGACCATCACATGCGCGGATCGCTTGAGCAACAGCGGCGCCAAAGCCACGGCGTTTGGCGTGCAGTCGGCAATGGCATAGGTGCGCGCTCCGTGGTTGTCTCTGCGGGCAGGGTCAATGAAAATAAGATCGACCGGTGCGGCCGTGCTGTCTAAATATGCCTCGGCTGAGGTATTGATTACCGTGACAGTGCTCGTAGCCGAGGCGTTGGCTTGACTTTCGGCGCGTTGCGTCTTGCCTCTTGTGCCGCCTGTAATGCTCGCATCTGCGACCGATTGGTCTGCGGCAACATTGAGGCCGAGAGCGGCAAAATTATGTTCTGCGATTCGGCACAGCTCGGCCTGCTGCTCTACGTAAGTGGCGTTTGCAAAGCCGCGTGCCATATAGGAGAAGTCAACTCCGAATCCTCCGGTCAGGTCCACCATGTGGCTTGTATGATGCTGCGGGTGTGCGCTCGCTGCCAAGCGCTGTGCCAGTGATGCTTTGTATTGAGCGGTGAATTGTGATGAGCACTGTTCCATGGCAAGATGAGGCGGGTAAACGATGCCCTCGCACATGGCCCATTCGGGGAGTTTCCGCTGTGCCCGCTGCCAGCCTTCGATCTGGTTGAGCGCGAACGGTAGGTCGAGGGTCGCATCGGCGCTGGCGCTGGCATTGGAACTGGTATGGGCGCTGGCGCTGGCACGGGTATGCAAAGCTACGTCGTTCACGGGTTCGTTGCGGTGGTCGTGGACGAACCGCCAGGTCGTTTCGCTGATGTGCATAGGTTTATTGTACGAGTGTTGGCGATGTGCTGCTTACTGTTTATGCTGCTGTTGCAGTGTGAGTGTGTAGTTTTGGGGCGGACTTGGGTTCAGGATTGCGATCGGATTCGAGCATAAGCATGAGTGTGTGGCTTGGGCATATAGTTTGGGTGATGTGTGGCTGTGGCGGTAATTGGGAGGGAGTTTGGGGGCTGAAAAGTGAGTTATCCACAACGAGGATGGTGGATATTGTGGATTGTGGATAAACTCTCGTCCACATTATCCACCGTCTACAATCCCTGCAAAATGTGGACTTGTGAATAACTTTGTGGATAAGTTAGAGAGTTTTCCTCAACTTATCCCCGGGTTACACCCAACTTGTCCACAACGTTGTCCACAGATGTGGAGAACTACATGTGTGTAGTTTTGCTTGTTGGTTGTTGTGTCGGGGTTGAGGAGGACTGGCAAGGCATGAGTAAGGGGTGAGCTTGCGCTGGTGGTGTGCGAACCGGCCCTGTCTTCTTTGGGTTGTGTGCAGCCGCTTCGGGCTTGCGTTGAGGGTGTGTGAGGTCACTCTCTTATGGTTGTTGGTTGGTGTGCTGGGTTTGGGGAAGGCCCGCACTTAGTACAGTGTGGGCCTTCTGGCTATTGGTTGCCAACCGGGTTACTGGTCACCTGGTTATTTGGTGGCTGTTTTCTTGTTGCGCACGCGGACCAGCATGGCCGCCACGGCCAGGAGTCCTAGGGCGATGATGCCGCCGAGTAGGATTCCAGAGCCTCCGGTGAAGGGCATGCGTTGGACGGTCTTGTTGTAGACCACGGTTACGGTCAGAGAGCGGTCGCTGGTGTCCGGGTTAGCCGGGTCCGTTGGAGCGAACGTGGTGGATGAGTTGTCGGTGGCGCCGTTGTGTTGGATGCCGGTGATTTCACTGACGACTGGGGTTTTGGCGATATAGCCGTTGATAACTGGGCTGTTGATCTTCGGCATGGTAGTAGCCGGAGTGTTGCTGCTGCTGGCCTGCCACACGTATTTGCTCCAGTTGGCAGTACCATCGATCGAGTCATACGCAGTGTTATGGATCTGATGCTGTGTCCAGGTGATGGTCTGCACGTTGTCCGCTGGCGGAGTGTCTACGGTGTTGTGGTTGAGTTTGTAGTGGATGGTTCTGGTGGTGGTTTTAGTAATGTCTTTTTCCGGGTTGGCCTGGATGTAGATGTATTCGTCTTGGTCGGTGTTGTTGTCCATGTCGTAGGTGGTGTTCAGCTGGAAGTTGATGGTGCGTTTGCTGTCGGTGCCGGGGGCAAGCTGTTGCAGGCCTGCGCTGAGGCTGGCGGGGTGGTCTTTGCCACCGAGCTGCACCGTGTATTTCGCGAGAGTACTAGTGGCAGGGGTGCCGGAGAGTCCGGTGAACGTTTCTCCTAGACCAGTGTTTTCGGTGCCGTCGGACGGTTGCCAGGAGCTTCCGTTGCCGGGGGTGGCGTCGCAGTCTTTACCGCTGGTGGCGTCTGCAGAATTGGCGTAGCAGGGTACTTGCACGACGTGTACGTTGAGTTTCTGGGTGGCGAGGGTGTAGAAGTAGTAGACGTCGGTGGTGCCCCAGCCGGTGTTGCTGCCGGCTGTTCCGGCTGCGACGATGTCACCGTTAACGTTGTAGGTTTTGCCGGTTTCTCCGGGGTAGGGGACGGTCACATTGCCTGTGGCCCATACGGTTTTACCATTGTTCTTGTTGGCCAGGGCGGTGAGTCCTGCAACACTGGAGTCTGTGGTCCCGAGGGTAGAAGCGATGGTTTGCCGTTGCGCCGCGGTCAGCGAACCCAAATCAGCAACGGTCAACGGTCGGTAACCGGCCACGTTAGCTGGGGTGGTTGCTGCTGATGCGGTGCCTTTCGCACCGGTAACCGAATTCGCCTTACCAGTAGGACTGCCGGCAGTCGCCGTCACCGGAGACATGGCTTGCCCAGAACCAATATTGAGATAGTGCGACTTGACTGTGGTTTCTCCGGCTGCAGCTGCAGTGACAGGCACGCTGGTTTCGGTACCAGACTTGGAGGTCATCGAGGAGTCGTCAAGCGCTGTTATCGAGCTGGTGGTTCCGCGGTACTGGTCGGGAACATCGAACCTGAACTGGAAGTAGAAGTAACTGGCTCGTCGGGCAAGTACGTAATTGTAGTAGTAGACGGTCGCATTCAGGTCACCGGTCGGATTGTTGCTGGCAGCAAGGGCGAGATTGTCCTTGGCGTTGGCCTGCAGCTGTGCGTTGGTGAGTACGGTATCTTCTGCTTTGAGATTGACGGCCACGAGGTAGCTGTAACTGTTCTTGGTGTTGGTGGCTGCTTGCCGTGAGTAATAGACTACCGTGGTGGCTGATGCCGCTGCCATGGATTTCAATGTCGTCCACGGTACGTCATCACCGGCATCCGTCATGCTAATAGAATTATTGCAATGCATGGGGTCTGGCCAGCCTGCAACGGTTCCGCCACGATCGGCTGATGTTTGGATGCGGTTACTTGCCGCCGAAACATAGTGGCTTCCCTTAAAGAGCATCAACTGACTTGGTGTTATGTCTTGCGTTGAGTTGAATTTGTACGCGCGGACGATATCGGCTTTTGCGCCGACTGATCCTGATTGACCGCCACTGCTTTGCAACTGCTGAAGCACGGTGTTGTTGGTGATGCTGTTATTGAAGATCATAGGGCGTGCAAGGAAGTAGCTTGATCCCGCCTCTTCATATATATAGTTGCCTTGTATGGTGGTCGCGTCGCTTGTGGGGGCAACCTTGTTGAAATGGAAGGGGTAATCCCGCCTCGTTCCCAGAGTTCCGGTCAAACCTTTATCCGAGTCGTAAACGCCTATCTGAATAGTGTTGTCAAATGGCATTTTGGCGCGGATGGTATTGTCCGTCCAACCGTTGAAGATGATGCGGTATGGAATGGAGAAGCTGAATGTTTGCAGTCCTGCGCCCGTTGATGTTTTAGCCACTTTCAATGTCAGAGAGTGACCCCATTGGGCATGGTCCGTGTTGAATAGCACTGTGCCGACGGTGTTGCCTTGCGCGTCGTTCAAGGTGAGATTGGTACCGGCACCCTTCAGCTCCGCTTTTGCGTCAGGGGTTCCTGTAGTGGTGATGTTGAATGGGGCGATGAGAATTTCGTTGCCTGCCACTAAATCGCTCGCATTGACGGAGAAAGTTCCCGCAACGCCGAATAAAGCGTTCTGATTACCAGCAAGAGTCTGCTTGGTGGCGGGTTGGTCAACTGTCGAATTGTATTTGAGAAGGCGAACGTTGGGGCTGGTGGCGGTGATGAGCGCACCGCGTGTGGAGATTGAGGCTGCTGGTTCAGTTCCTAATGTGCCAGGTTTGCTGGGGGGGGGGTAATCTCATTGCTATTTTGAGCTGCTGCAACTGGTGCTTGGGATTGCAATGAAACCTCGGTGCTGTTGCCAGCGAATGCGGCGGTGCCTGCACCGAAGGCGGCGAACAGAGTAGCCGCAGCAGCGATGCTGGCCACGAGGCGCGTACGTGCAGACTTGGTTGTGCCGCTGGTTGCGCCTTGGCGGCGACCTGCTGTGTGAAGCATGTTCATGGGTGCGTGTCCTTCGTTCCGGTGTCGGTCCGTCCGCTGCGTGTGCCGGCATCATGCACAGTGCCATGCGCGGAAATCATATTCGGTTATGCTGCGGTATCCGCGCAAACCACGTCGCGGACACATACTGTGAGCTACAATACTTGGGAATATTGACAAACTATGCATAATTACCGCATAGCTTGGTGAATGCCGTCGATCCACGCTGCTGCGCGACTTGGCGGGGCGCACGATATGAGCGGTCTTTGCCGCAGCGGATTTGTTGCTGGTATATCTCGTTGAACGAGGAATCTTGACGCTGCTGCTGGCTTGGTCGCCAGGCATGATGGTCTGCAGCGAATAGGCGAATACCACGAATGACGTGAATGCAACGAATGGCATGACCACAAACTGGGCGCTGCGGCCGACGGACGGCCATAACCGGTAGGATAGAACCAGCAGACAGTTCAACAGCAGAGCGGAGATGGCAGTGGAACACGCACGGATTTTGGCGGTCGACAATTACGACTCATTTGTCTACACCATTGTGGGATATCTGCACACTCTGGGTGCTGAAGTGACGGTGGTTCGCAACGATGTGGACGCTGCGCAAGTGAGTCCCGAGGCGCTCGCCGACTATGATGGCGTGCTTATCTCCCCAGGTCCGGGTACTCCAGCAGAGTCGGGCGTGAGCAAAGACGCCATTCGTTCATGCGCGCAAACCGGTACTCCCATGCTCGGGGTGTGCCTGGGGCTGCAAGCGCTCGCAGAAGTGTATGGTGCCAACGTGAGCCACGCGCCCACCATTATGCATGGCAAAACGAGTGTGATTGAGCATGAGGACGGCGGCCTATTCGATGGCGTGCCGAACCCGGTCAACGAGACTCGATACCACTCCTTGGCCATTGAGCCTGAATCGCTGCCTGCTCAGTTATGTGTCACCGCGCGTGCGACGGATGATGGGACTGTGCAGGCGGTGCAGCATGAGTCGCTGCCGCTCTATGCGGTGCAATTCCACCCCGAGTCGGTGCTCAGCGAGTCAGGCTACCGCATCCTCGCGAACTGGCTGGCGATCTGTGGGCAGGAGTCCGTGGTTGATCGCTCGGCAGGTCTCGCGCCGAAAGTGTTGCAGCAGTAAGGTATTGGTGGGTTGGTGTGCCGGGTTTGGGGAAGGCCCGCACTTAATGCAGTGTGGGCCTTCTGGTTATTGGTTGCCGACCGGGTTGCTTGTTATTCGTTTACTTGGCAGTCAGGTGGTCAGGGTTATTTGGTGGTTCGCTTGTTGCGCAGGTGGGTGAGCAAGGCTGCCATGGCCAGGAGTTCTAGGGCGATGAGGGTGCCGAGTAGGATTCCAGAGCCTCCGGTGAAGGGCATGCGTTGGACGGTCTTGTTGTAGACCACGGTTACGGTCAGAGAGCGGTCGCTGGTGTCCGGGTTAGCCGGGTCCGTTGGAGCGAACGTGGTGGATGAGTTGTCGGTGGCGCCGTTGTGTTGGATGCCGGTGATTTCACTGACGACTGGGGTTTTGGCGATATAGCCGTTGATAACTGGGCTGTTGATCTTCGGCATGGTAGTAGCCGGAGTGTTGCTGCTGCTGGCCTGCCACACGTATTTGCTCCAGTTGGCAGTACCATCGATCGAGTCATACGCAGTGTTATGGATCTGATGCTGTGTCCAGGTGATGGTCTGCACGTTGTCCGCTGGCGGAGTGTCTACGGTGTTGTGGTTGAGTTTGTAGTGGATGGTTCTGGTGGTGGTTTTAGTAATGTCTTTTTCCGGGTTGGCCTGGATGTAGATGTATTCGTCTTGGTCGGTGTTGTTGTCCATGTCGTAGGTGGTGTTCAGCTGGAAGTTGATGGTGCGTTTGCTGTCGGTGCCGGGGGCAAGCTGTTGCAGGCCTGCGCTGAGGCTGGCGGGGTGGTCTTTGCCACCGAGCTGCACCGTGTATTTCGCGAGAGTACTAGTGGCAGGGGTGCCGGAGAGTCCGGTGAACGTTTCTCCTAGACCAGTGTTTTCGGTGCCGTCGGACGGTTGCCAGGAGCTTCCGTTGCCGGGGGTGGCGTCGCAGTCTTTACCGCTGGTGGCGTCTGCAGAATTGGCGTAGCAGGGTACTTGCACGACGTGTACGTTGAGTTTCTGGGTGGCGAGGGTGTAGAAGTAGTAGACGTCGGTGGTGCCCCAGCCGGTGTTGCTGCCGGCTGTTCCGGCTGCGACGATGTCACCGTTAACGTTGTAGGTTTTGCCGGTTTCTCCGGGGTAGGGGACGGTCACATTGCCTGTGGCCCATACGGTTTTACCATTGTTCTTGTTGGCCAGGGCGGTGAGTCCTGCAACACTGGAGTCTGTGGTCCCGAGGGTAGAAGCGATGGTTTGCCGTTGCGCCGCGGTCAGCGAACCCAAATCAGCAACGGTCAACGGTCGGTAGCCAGCCACATTGGCAGGTGTGGCAGGAGCGGAAGCAGTACCCTTCTCCCCGGTAACCGAATTCGCCTTACCAGTAGGATTCCCGGCAGTCGCGGTGACTTGGCTCATCGACTGTCCGTTGATGTCGAGGTAGTGGGATTTCACCATGGTTTGACCGGACGAAGCGATGCTGGTCTGTGCTGTTGAGTCGGTGGTTGATTGCAACACGGTTCCGCTGTTGTTGTCGAGCAGCTGGGTGGTGGCGTGGGCTACTTTGTATGGGTCGGTCACCGAGAAGTTCGCATACGGGTAGACGTGGGTGGCGCTGTTGTGGAGCACACCGTGGTAGTAGTCGAGCGTGGCTTGCACATCGGCGTCAATGTTCACGCTGTTGGCTGCGACGTTTGCGTACAGTGTGCTGCGGGTGCTGTCTTCTATTTGCGCGTCGGTGAGGATTGTTTCGGTGTATTTGACGTATGTGACGACGAGATAGCTGCCGTCGGCTTGCGTTGAGAAGGATACGTTGCTGGTGTTCTGCGCCTGCGCCGACTGCTGGGTTTGTGCCAGCGTCAGGTTGTTTCCGGCATTGTTTATTGGTATAGAGACGGCGTTGACTTCAGGTTCGGCTGCATACAGTGAGTTCGGGTAGGATTGCACCTTGTGGGTTGCCGCGGAAACGTAGAAGGTTCCTAGGTGCATCCATGCTCTGTCTGGCATGAGGGGCTGGTCGGCAGTCAGATGGTACGACCTGATGAAATCGCTGCCTTGATCGGGCACGCCTGCTGCGCCGTTGGTGTTCTGCAATGTCAGGAACTGGGTGTCGTCGGCGATGCGGGTATGCCGCAGCTGTTCGGAGGGCCGGATGCCTTCTGCGGTGTAGTCGAACAGATAATCACCGCCCAGCATGGTTGCGTCATAGGTTGGAGCGGGGGCGTTGAAATGGATGGTGTAGGCATGTTGCACCGCGCCGGCTTGGTTTTTACCGGTGGTGAAGGTGGCATCGAACGGCATGTTGTGCATCACCGAAGCCGAGGTGGCATAGTTAAGCAGGAAGAGCAGGTTCGCTTCAAATTGGAAGGTGATGGTGCCGACACCGCCCAGGGTGTTGGTTACGTCGAGCACAATAGCTGGTCCCCAAGCGGCGGTATCTGCAAAATGTAGGTTGCCGACGGTGGTGCCGCTGCCGGTGTTGAGCGGCATGTAGCTGCCGTGCTGGAAGAAGGTGACTTTGTTGCCGGCTGGATCGGTGGTGTCTTGCGCGATGGTTGAGATGAGAATGGTGTTGCCTGTTACCAGGTCGCTGTCGTTGACGGTGAAGGTGCCTTTGGCGCCGCCACGTTGGACGGTATCTGCCTCGAAAGTTTGGTAGGTGGGCAGCGGAGTGCCTTCGGTGTTGCAGAGACGCCCGTCTGACGTGGAATGGCACAGCAATGTGACATCGGCACTGATGGCAGACCGGTCTGTGGCGCTGCGGGAGAGTACGGGTTCGGTGGAATCAGTGGTCAGCGTTCCTAGTTTGCTGGGGGGGGGGTAATTCCGTTGCTATTTTGAGCCGAGCTAGCTGTGGTTTGAGTTTGCGAGGTGGTGTTGCCGGCGAATGCGGCTGATCCCGCTGCGAACGTGGCGAGCAGGGTGGCCGCCGCGGCGATGCCGGCCACCAGGCGGGTGCGTGCGGACTTTGCGCCAGTGTGTGCGGCGCGGTTCGCCGGGGTGGGGGACATGCTCATGGTTGCGTCCTTTGCTGCGATGCTGATGGTTATTCGTTTATGCGTCTTCGTTTATGTGCTTGTGGCATCTGCAGCATAACTTCCGACCGCAAATCCCGTGCTACATCTCACAATATCCTTTAATATTGACAATTAATGCATATACTGCGAATAGAATAAGATGCTTGGCTCATACGCAACCTGCCGGCAACCAAATTCCCGTTGGTATTCCAATGTTTCTCCGTCTGCAAGCCCTAAATTGTTCGTTACTGGCGCCAATTTATCAAGCCCAATTTGGTATGTATCGCATTGATTTTGAAGCCGCGTCTTTTTCGAATGGACGGATTAAGTTCGCTCTTACGCAATCTTTGATGAGACGTGAAATTTGTGAACTACTACTTGTATCTAGTCCAAATCTAGTGCGTAAGGAAGCATTGGTGAGCTGTTTGCCGTCTACGTACCTTAAGCAGGCATGCCAGTAGCAAGCTGCCCGTTTTTCTTGGACGCTGAGATTTTTGAAAGGCATATATGTACGTATTTGCACTTCGATTGATGGGGATCCATCTGTAATCTCTCGTATCTGTGGCGATGGGAGTTGTGAGAGTTCACATGCCGTAATAATCTTGTCCCAGCCGGTGCCGGCTTCTTCGCAAAGTCCCAGTCTACGTGATAAGTGTGCAAGTTCGGGGTTTCGTGATTTTGAGGGGTCATTGACTAATCCGGAGACGGGTATTAAAGATGTGCCGGGATTGGTCATGACTATGCGGTTAGGGAAAATTTCAAGCATTGGTCCGGTGCCCTTGATTGAAAAGTCTTGATGAATCAGCATATTGGCAATTAACTCGCGTAGTGTGAGAACTGGATACCCTTGCACGGTTGTACGCAGTGCTTTATTGATGGTTTCTCGCTCAGGAAGCAATGCTATGACGTAATCGACCATGGCGTCAAAGTCGGCATATCCTTTATCGAAGGTTAGCAGCCTAGCTTCGCTGGCTTTGCTGTCTTCTTCATATTTAACAATTCGAAGAGCTTTAGTGCGTAGGTCGTTAAAATCCGAAAGACGATTTGCGAAAAGAAGTGCACCAAGATTGGTGATGGAATATTGTCCACTATCTTCATGGATGATTATTCCAGCTTTTCCGAGCCCTGCGGCAGTGAGTGGGTAGAGCTACCATTCCGGATGTATGCGTGCCCGTTAAAGGAAACTGGGTATCTACTAGCAGGCATGACACGTAAGAGGTAAACACTGGTGCCTTCTAGATTGACTTTATAGAACCTGAAATCGGCATTTTTTGAGAGCGTCTGTTCGAGACAGAGTAGAAGTTCCTGCTTGCTTTGCCCCTTTTGCCTTGTCCCTTGGCGGTGTACGGGTTGAAGTTTGTTCCTATGATGTTGTGGGTGGTATCGTCGATACCCCACACCATGTATCCGCATTGTTCGTTGTGCAGCGCTGCTGAATTTGCCAAGGCTGATATATCGCGGCCGATCATCTCCGGCTCGTTGTAAGAGTCTTTGAACTCGACTGTTTCTGTTTCGCTGGTTAATTGGCTTAAATTCCGTATCAGCGCGCTTAAGTCTTCAGGCATGACTTCAGTATACAGTATGCAAACTACTGTCAAAGAAATTTTTGTTGGAATTTCAACGTTTTGCCACTTTTCTGGACAAAAGCGGCAAACAAAAGTCAAAGAAATTGAGGTGCAAAAGTTGATGAGCGGCATGGATGAGGTTGGCTGGTGTTGACTTGAACTGTTCAGACGTCTCAGGTATGCAAGAGAAACTGCTGAAAATTGTTGATATCCTGCGGTTTCATTCCTGCTAAGGGAATGCTGCTTTGTGTTATGGCATGAAGTGAAGAAGGGTTGGAGCGCTCACTGCACCGCTCTGTGCAAGAGCAATTTCCGTACAGTGTGCAAACTACTGTCAAAGAAATTTTTGTTGGAATTTCAACGTTTTCCTGTTCTGAATCCATAAGTTGTGCATTACTGAGCAAACAAATTTGGTCTCCACTTCCGTTTAGAGCCTGTAAGAGCGCTATCTGTAAGGGTTGCATATGATGCATTAGTCAAGTTGACGTAAATGGATTTACAGTGTATTATAAAACTTGCGTTCGCTGTTTTAATACGCATAGTAAGAAGCTGTATCCAACTACCACTGGGGAAACCATGGCAGAAATATCCAATAAAACAGTACAACGCTTCTGTTGAGTGAGTGGCATTTATGGCAGAAACAGAAGAAGAACTCAGGGATTTGGCCTATCGGAAAGCGCGAAAACAGAAAATTGTACGCAGGGTAGTGCTTATTGGTGGAGGCGTTCTGGTGTTCATCATTGGTAACTGGTCTTTGCTTATGAATTTTCTGTGAGTGGCAGACTACTGGAATGCCTGCATCCGATGTCCAAATCCGGTGTGAGCGAGACGAGTCTGTCATGTATCAGTACCTGTTCGTTCCGGGAACATCTGTGGTCAGCAATCAGAGAACACACACCATCGAAAGGCCGCTATCGTGACTGATTATGCCATCAGTGCTGAGCATGTCACCGTAAAGTACGGTGATTTCGCGGCGCTCAATGACTTATCGTTTACCGCTGAACCCGGTCAGATTATCGGGCTGCTGGGGCCTAATGGAGCTGGCAAATCTACGTTTGTTGATGCGCTCATTGGCGCTAGGAAAGTTGCCGGCGGCCAGATTCGCACCCTCGGTCTTGATCCTATAACCCAGGCCAAAGAGTTGCGCCCTCAAATCGGTATCGTTCTGCAAAGTGCAGGGTTTCCTACTGGAATGAAGGTCAAGGATATCCTGTTCAGTTGGAAACGCTATATTCCTGCCATGTCTAAGGATGACGTGCTGGACATTGCCAAGAGGGTCAATTTGGTCTACTTGATGGACCGTCCGCTCAGCTCCTTGTCGGGCGGCGAAAGTCGTAGAGTCGACATTGCAATGGCGCTGTACGGCAATCCGCGGCTGATTGTTCTCGATGAGCCCACCACTGGTTTGGACCCCATCTCTAGGGAGAATGTCTGGGACATCATCCGTCAACAGCGCGATCAGGGTTCTACCATATTGCTCACAACGCATTATCTAGATGAGGTCGAAGCACTATCCGATTCCATCAGAGTGATCAATCACGGCCATATTACGGCTACGGGTACTGCTGAGGAACTGGCCGTGTCTGTTCCTGCTCCAAGGTTGAGCGCTGTGTCAGCGGCGTCTGAGGTACTGCAGGATATCGAGCGGATATTGCCAGCTGACAGTGATGTGACCTATCGCCAGCACCGCTTGGAATGGCAGGCGCAAGACCCGGCCCGTGATCTGGCAGCCATATACCGCGCCAGTTTTGAACAGCAGTGGGTCATCAACGACGTTCGTGTAGAGCCGCCGTCGCTGAAGATGGCTTATGCATCATTAGTCGAAGTAGCGGACACTGTGACCGAATCCGACCAGGTAGCAGGCAACCGTGCAGTTTCAGGCGCAAAGGACAATCTTCAATGAACACCACCGTATTACCTCAATTTCATTTGCAGACTCTAAGTTTTCTGCGCAATTCCAAGTCCGTTTTCTTCACTTTAGCTTTCCCTGTAGTGCTGGCGCTCCTCTTTGGAATGGCATACAAGGACGAAAAGCTGCCGCTCGCTGGCGGTGCTCAAGTCCCGTTTCGGGATTGGATGATTGTGGGGTTGACAGCTTACGTTGTCCTCATGGGAGGGTTTATCAAGGTAGCTGGCGACATCACCTCGCAGCGGGACTCTGGCTTGCTGAAGCGCATCAGGCTGAGGGGACAATCTGACAGTGCGGTGCTGCTGGGGTATGCGCTCTCGGGTTTGGTGGTGGCGTTGGTATGCGAGGCCATCTTGCTGCTGGCAGCTATGCTTTTCCTTGGCCTTAAAGCACCAGCGAATCTTCCGGGCGCCGTATTGGTGGGGGTCGCCGGTGCGCTGCTATGCGTCGTTATTGGCGTAGCTTACTCGTCCTTCATTCCATCCGCAGATTCCTCGCAGATGATGCTGCTGGTGCCTGCCCTCATCCTCATGTTCCTCTCAGGTGTGTTTACGCCGTCTTGGCTTATCCCCTCATCGTTGCGTACGATTAGCCAGTTGTTCCCAGTCGGGTATCTAGCTGATGCCATGCGCTCCATGTGGCTTGGTGAGGATTTTGTTCATGCCACAATGCAAGCCGATGGTATGGCGCCGGGCACGAATCAGGGACTGAACGTGCTGGTTGCCCCGGGGTTGGGTGTTTGCGCCGTCTGGTTGGCTGCCTCAATATTTGTAGCGTTCAAAATGTTCCGCTGGGACGTACGAGAAGGACGCTGATACGCGAGATAATCGGGCGCGCGTTACCTGTCCGGCCCCTCCCGGGCGCGGCCACACGCTAGACTGAAATCATGCAGATTCCGCTGATTGACGACGACGGCAACGCCTACGTGCAGGCCATGCGCTCGCAGGTGCTCCCTGCCTTGGAACAGTGCGGCATCGAGGGGTGGATGGAACCTGCTGCGGCTGCAGGATTGGCTCAGCCGCCCACGTCGGGGCGGTTGCACTATATGGTCTACGATGCGCAACGGTTCAACGAGCTCAACGTCCCCGGCGCTTCGGCACAATTCCGTGGGGCGGTGGTGATTGCCCACGGGTTCACTGAGTTTGCTGAGAAATATAGCGAAATGATCTGGTATTTCTTGCTCGCAGGTTTCTCTGTTTGCGTTATGGAACATCGTGGGCATGGGTATTCGCCGCGCGACGTGAGCAATCCGTCCTTGGTGTGGATCGATGACTGGCATCGGTATGTGGCCGATTTTGCGCAGTTCGCGCGCACGGTCGGCAGCGAGGCCGCGCAGGGCAGCCCCCTCTACTTGTACGCTCATTCGCTGGGTGGCGCCATCGGTACCGCGGTGATGGAACAGCATCCCGACCTGTTCGACAAGGCGGTGTTGAGCGCGCCGAGCATGTCCCCGAACTGTGGCTTGCCTAATTGGCTTGCATTCCCGTTCACCGGCGCAGCCACCAAGCTGGGGTTGGGCAAGCGGCATGCGCCCGGGCAGCACGACTACTCACCGAGCGCACCAGACAAGGGACATGACGCTTCGGCTCCGGCTCGCGCTCGCTGGTACATGGGTTTGCGGCGCAACAACGAGCATTATCAAACCAAAGCTGCTAGCCTAGGCTACACGTTTGAGCTGCTGAAGATAGGGCGTGCGGTGCAGCGTGAGGAGTACTGTGCGAACATCGAGGCGCCGATTCTGCTGTGCCAAGCCGGCCGTGATGCGTGGGTGCACGAAGATGGGCAGTTCCGCTTCGTAGAGCGTGTGCAGGGTGGTGGCGGCCAGATTGATCTGGTGCGTTTTGACACGGCCGAGCACGAGATTTACAGCATGCCCAACGAGGTGCTGCGCGAGTATATCGACAATATTATGGACTTTCTCATCCCCGATATTGACTGATGTGGTGGGTTGTGCGCCTGTGCTGTGCTTGTTATTTGGCTTCTGCGTGCCCGCACCGTTCCCGCCAACTTGCTGTGGGGCGCCCCAAAAAATTCGCATTGAGATATGTGAGCTGGGCTGAGCTGTGCCAGCGTTTCTCTGATAGGATAAACGCAACCAGCACCGATAACAAGGCGACGATAAGGCGGCGAACATGAGCAATTCCAACGGTTTCACAGGCACAACAGCAGGTTCCACAAGCCAGACAACATACGATTTCACCACCGTGGTGGACCGTCGAGGCAAAGATGCCGTCGCTTATGATGGGCTGGGCAACGAGCCAGGTTTCGCCCCGGAAGCTCCGCAAGAGGGGTTCGATATTATCCCTATGTGGGTGGCGGACATGAACTTCGCCACCGTGCCTACTATCCCCGAGGCCATTATCGAGCGTGCCAAGCACCCGTTCTACGGTTATTTCCGCCCCACAAGCGAATATTTCAATGCCATCATCGACTGGCAGCGCGACCGCAATGGTGTGGAAGGTCTTACTCCCGAGGCTATTGGCTATGAGAATGGTGTGATCGGTGGCCTGGTGTCTGCTCTCACCGCTTTCGCAGCTCCAGGCGACGCTGTGCTGGTGCACAGTCCTACGTATATCGGCTTCACACGTTCCATTGAAGGCAACGGTTATCACATCGTCCACTCGCCGCTCAAGCGTGACAGCGAAGGCGTGTGGCGCATGGACTTTGAGGACATGGACCGTGCAATCAAGGAGAACAACATTCATGTGGCCGTGTTCTGCAGTCCGCACAACCCTTGCGGGCGCGTGTGGGAACGTTGGGAGATTGAGCAGGCCATGGAGGTGTACCGTAAGAACGATTGCATGGTCATCTCCGACGAGATCTGGTCCGACATCATTCTTGCCGGGCATCAGCACATTCCCACTCAATCGGTGAACGATGACGCACGCAACCGTACTGTTGCGCTCTACGCACCGAGCAAGACCTTCAATTTGGCTGGATTGGTCGGTTCGTACCACATTATTTACAATTCTTATCTGCGTGACCGGGTCACCTCCAAGAGCGAGAAGGCGTTCTATAACGAGATGAATGTGCTCTCCATGCATGCGCTCATCGGTGCCTACACGCCCGAGGGCCGCCAGTGGACGGACGAATTGCGCAGCGTGCTCACCGGTAATGTTGACTATGCCACGTCTTATATCGCTGAGCATTTTGACGGCGTGGACTTCGCCAAACCGCAAGGTACCTACATTCTGCTGCTCGACTGTGAGCGTTGGTGTGCCGAGCATAGTGTGAGCATTGACGAGGTGCTGCGCCGCGCTTGGGCTGTGGGTGTTGCGGTGCAGGACGGTCGACAGTTCAAGGTGCCGCACGGTGTGCGCATGAACTTGGCGTTGCCGCTCTCTCGTGTACAGGAGGCTATGAGCCGCCTGAGCAAATATGTGTTCATTGACAAGTGAGGCAAAACGCACACCGTTCGTAGTATAAAGAGATGTAGACCACATAAGAAGGGACTGGTATGCGAGTTACGGTGTATTGCGGTGCGGCGAGTGGCAAGGATGGCAAGTATCAGGAGGCCATAGAGCGGCTGGGCGAGCAGATTGCTCAGGCCGGCGATGAACTTGTGTATGGCGGTGGCGGAGTGGGGCTGATGGGTGCTGTAGCGCGAGCGGTATACGGCCGTGGCGCTCGCGTGCACGGCATTATTCCTGAGGTATTGCTGGATCGCGATGGCGTTGACGAAAAAACCATCACCGAGTTGGAAATCGTGCCCGATATGGATGTTCGCAAGCGCCGCCTGATGGAGGCCAGCGATGTTCTCATTGCGTTTCCCGGCGGCGCTGGAACGCTTGAGGAGATTGCGCAAGCCTTCTCATGGGCACGTATCGGACTGAACGACAGGCCCTGCGTGTTCTATGACCTTGATGGGTTCTGGCAGCCGCTGCGCCAAATGCTGCAGGACATGGTGTCGAACGGCTTCGTTTCAGATGTGGACTTTCATAAGATGCTTTTTACCACGTCGTACGACGAGATTCGAGAGTTTGCAGCCTCGTATGAGCCACCCATTCCACGCACTTACCCGAAGGCTGATTCTCAGCAATAACAGGGTGGAAGTAGAGTAAGCGGCTGTGTACGGTTGACGTGCGCAGCCCCGGCGTTTGTTGGTGACGGTGAGCTGTGCTGCAGCACGGCTGCTTGCGCCGGTGCGGACGTGTCGAGACACTGCATGATACAAGAGAACTGCGAGGGAATGCGGGGTATTGACATGCCCTATTATTTATGTAAACACGAAGTACTATGTATGATGCCAATCGCGTATCAGAACAATCAAAGTGCGAGTAGAGGGAGTTGAACCCTCACGAGCATTCGCTCACTGCCACCTGAAGACAGCGCGTCTACCATTCCGCCATACTCGCAGACAAAGAACAATTATATCGTAAATGAGGACAAGGTGCAAGGCCTGCAAGCAGCGCCGCGTGTTGCACTGCTGCTGGTTGGTGATGATGGTGATACTGCTGATGGTGATGCCTGTATCGGTCTGCATGGCCTACACGTCCTTCAGCATGTCAGCCAGCTAGGGTGCACAAGCAATTGAGGCGCCGTAACAGCGATTTCCCTACGGATGAAGCAGCTTATCTTTGTAATAGTTGAAGAACGTTTTCTGCCCGGTAACGATGACCGTAGCACCCTCAAACCCATAGCGAATACGGTCATTTTGTTCGTCGCTAGTGGTGGCGCGAGCGTGTATCTCATAGTAGTTACCCTGCTCGGTGCGCGTGGGCGAGGCAGCAATAGTGGTGATAGCACCGTCGATGATCAGCGGTTTGGCGCTGTTCTGATAGCTGGACAGGCGCACCGTCTGCCCGTTGCGGATGCTGTCAATATGCTCGACGGGCAAGTGCAGCACGATATCTAACTTAGTGGCCTTGTTAAGCGTGGGGTAGATTTGCGCCACAACGGTTCCGACCGGAATGGAATCCATCCCTTTGACTTCCGCATTGATGTGCAGCACGCCGGTACTGTTGGCTTTGACCGTGGACTTGGCATCTTGCGATTGTGTCAGCGCAATCTTGGTTTCGGTCTCAAGGCGCGTGGATGAGATGGATGACAGATCCTTGTTGACGTTAAGCAGATACTGAGCATTGAGTTCATCGATTTTGCTGCCGGCACTGGTCGCCTGCGCGGTTATGCTCGTAGATGTCTCCTGCGTTTTCAGTGTCTTGTTGGCTTGGTTCAGTTCTTGTACAGAGTTGTCGATTTCGCTGCGCAGCTGACCGGTGACCGCGCTGCGCTGCGCTGAGTCGGAGGCATTGAGCTGAGCCTGATACAGCTGGTATGTAGCGGTGAACACGTTGTCGCCTGGCAGGTTTCCGCCGTCGATGGCCTGCGCCAGCTCGTGGTAGTCATCGATCCTGGCCTGATTTTGGGCGATCTGCTGCGCGATGGCATCCCGAGTAGACCTGACGGCTTGGTTTTGGTTGGCGGTAGTCGCGTTGTCGCGGCTGTCGTCCTTGTTGATGACGGCGACTTGCGCATTGTAATTGTTGAACATATCCCAATACCCGAACTCATCGGGCGTGCTGAACGTGTTGGTTCGCTTGGTAAGACTGGATTTGAGCTGTTCTGCCGCTGCCTGTTGGCGTTTGATAGTGTCAAGCTGCTGCCGGAGCGCATTGAGCTGTACCGAGTTCTCACCATTGTCATAGGCGAGCAGGGTGTCACCTTTGTGAACGGTTTTATTCTCTTTGAGATTGTTGGTGATGATGCGCTCGCCGCTGGTCGACTGCACTTGCCCGATGGCATCAGCGGGCTCAATCTCTCCGACGGTCTTGACGGTCACCTCGGTCTTGCCGAAGAGTGAAAACACCAGAAGGCCAACGGCAAGTAAGGAGATGGGAATAATGATGAGCGTGGAGAAATTATCGTACCGACGGCGATAAAATTCTGAACTTTCAAAGATATCGGGGTTCATGCTTGGGGTCCTTCCGTTCACGATGTGAAGAGGTCGTAATATTCGCCCTTGCGATTCATCAGTTCGTCGTGAGAGCCGTGCTCGATGATGTGACCGTTGCCCAGCATCAGGACGTTCTGGCAGCGGCTGGCCACAGTCAGGCGATGGGCGATGAACACGATGGTTTTGTCGGTGAGCGCGAGCAGATTGTCGATGACTTTCTTCTCGGTGGCTACGTCTAGGTTGCTGGTGGCCTCGTCGAGAACGAGCACCGGAGTGTCGGCTAGGATAGCGCGTGCCAGCGCGATGCGTTGTTTTTGGCCGCCAGAGACGATGGTGGCGTCGCTGGTGAGCTGCGTCTGGTAGTTCATCGGCATGTGGTAGATGTCGTCCGATATTTCAGCGATCATTGCGGCCCGCTCAACGTCGTTCATCGTGGTTCCCGGCTTGGCGCCGAGCATAAGGTTGTCCAGAATGGATCCCGAGAAGATGTATGGGTCTTGCGGCAGGTAGTTGATGGTATGGCGCAGTGCCGCGCGGTCCACATTGCGCACGTCCGTACCGCCTATGGTGACGGTGCCCACGCTCGCGTCGTAGAAGTTCACCAGCAGTTTGGCGAGTGTGGTTTTCCCCGATCCACTCATGCCGACGATCGCCAGCTTCTCTCCGGGTTCAATGGTGAGGTTGATGCCGTGCAAGGTGTCTTTGCCGTATCCGAACTTGTACGAGAGATTTTCGACCACGACAGGGCCGTTGAGCGCTTCCGGGTCGTCGACGGTCTGCCGGTCGTTGGTTTCCGGCTCGACCAGGAACACCTCGTTGAGCCTGTTGTTGGCTACTTTGGCTTGCTGCAGCTTGGTTTGCAGGTTGATGATGTTGAGCAGGGGCGTGGTGAAGTAGCTCAGCAGTGTGTTGAAGGTGACGAGTTGCCCGACGCTGATTTCTCCCGCCATGACGAGCTGCGCACCGAACCAGAGCACGGCCACGTTGAGCAGCAGCTGTGCGCCGGCTTTCAGCACACTTTGCAGAGTGCTGGTTTTGGCGTAGGTGAAGGACTTGTCGAGGTAATCCACGAATTCATGATTGATTTTCTTGTAGCGGTTTTCCTCGCTTGCCAAGGATTTGACGGTTTCGATGCCGTTGATGTCTTCGATGATCGAGGAGCTGACGATGGAGTTGGCTTGCATGGTGGCGTTGTTCATCTTCTCGAAAGGCTTGACAAACGCGAAGATGATGACAGCGTAGACGGGCAGCGCCACGAGCGCCAGGAGCAGAAGTTTCTGGTTCTGGAAGCCGAGCATGGCTCCTACCACCACGACTGTGCCGGCGTCGAGGAACACCGAAATGATGGTGCTGCCCAAAGCGTCGATGATGGAATTTGCATCGGTGAACCGGGATATGATTTCACCGGTGCGGCGAGTAGAGAAGAAACTCATCGGCAGTTTGAACACGTGGCGGATGTAGGAGAGCAGCACGTCTATGGTGAGGCGCTGGCCAAGCACGGTGAGCAGATATTGCTGCGCGAAGGAGAGGACTTGCTGGATGATGTAGGTGACGACCAAGCCGATGGAGATGATGCCGAGCGTTGAGCGCAGTCGGTCGGGGATATATGTGTCGATCAGCCCTTGCAGGTAGTAGGAGCCGACCACGTTGATGATGGTGACCAGCAGGGCCGCCAGGGTGATGTTGAGTATCAGCTTCTTGTTTTTGAAGAGCAGAGGGACGAAGTTCCACAGGCTGTTGCTCTTGTCTTTGTGCGGCTTGTAGTCGGCGGCCGGTGCCATGAAGAGCGCTACGCCGGTCCACTCTTGCTCGAACTTGGCTTTTGGCTCCTCGTGGATGCCGTCGTGCGGGTCCGGATCCGCCACAATGATGCTGTCTTCCGTGGCGCCGTACACCACAACGTAGTGCATCAGTTTGCCGTCTTTGATGATGTGTGCGATGAACGGGTAGGGGACGTGGTCGTCGAAGATTTCCATGTCTACCTTGAGCGGGGTGACCTCAAAGTTGATTTTCTTCGCGGCTTCCACGATGCCCAGTGCGGTGGTGCCTTCCATATCCGTTTTCGCCAAGGTTCTGAGGTAGGCGAGCGAATAGGTGGAGCCGTAGTGCTTGGCGAGGGTGGCCAGTGCGGCCACCCCGCAGTCGCGAGAGTCTACCTGCGGCACATAGGCGTAGTGATGATCGAGCATGGTGGTCCTTTTGTTAAGACTGGTGAGATGGGATAGTCAGTATGTCAGGTAGAAGGTGTGTTTCAGATATTGAACCTGCTGAGCATGGTGAGCACGCAGTACACCAGAGTGACGATGAACAGTGGTGAGCGCCACGAGCGCCAGATGTGTTCCGGCGGTCGATGGCTTTTAATAGTTGCCTTGATGATTGAGCGTTTGACGATCATAAGAATGAGCAGCACTACCGTGGCTACTGCAGAGAGGATGTTGAGACAATCAGAAAAGGAATGGCTGGGAATTAGTGTCACCATGGAACTTAGCGTGTTGTTGAAGATGTGCAGCGCGATGGACCATGTCAGTGAATAGCAGTAGGCAATATAGCCGAACAGCAATCCTGCCAGGAATGCGGAGGTACTTTGTGCGAGGTCACCGTGCATTGCGCCGAACAGGAATGAGGAAGTGATGATAGCGAAAATCGGGCCGTACTGGCGCAGATTTTCCATGATAACTCCGCGGAACAGCACTTCTTCGCAGATTGGTCCTACGATGCATATGGCCAGTATGCCAGGTATGGAATATGTGATGGAATCAAGCTGGGACAGTGAGGTGGTGGGTTTCCAATGCATGGCATCGGCAATTGCTTGCACCGCGGCGTCAACGACGCTGCTGAATCCACCGATGGCGAAGATAACCAAGACAAACACCGTCAGCGCCGAGGCGGTCATATTGGTGCGTGAGTGCCAGTGCAGGTGCAGTGCGGTGCCTTCTGGGGTAACGGTATTGTCGTCAGCGCGCAAAGACATCGCCACGGTAAAGATGATGGCTACAGGAAGCGGGTCGGTAAGGAGCTGTACCCACGCCATCACATCTGTGCCGTCATCATTTCCGCTGAATGCAAGGACGCCAAGTATGAGGATGGCGCTGACGATGGTAGTGCCAATCAGGAAAGCGAGGGTAAAGCCTGCCTGTCTGCCGACAAGCCTGCGCGGTGTGGGAGGTCTGTGGTTGTTTGCGCTGCTGGTGGCTGAGGTTCCTGTGTTGGATTCCACGCTGAGACTCATGGCATCGGTGGCCTCAGATACCCCAGATGGAGGTTCGTTGATGCTGAGATACTTGCTCGCAGTCATGGTCATCGCTCCTTATACCACGTTTCGGTTTTGGATTACTACAGACCATAAGACCATAATCGTGCGCTGCTGGAGCGAAGGTTGACGGACTGTGTAGCCATATGTGTACAACGCCGGTATTGGTGGAAAACGATGAGGCAGTAGGGCGGAAGTGCAACTTCAGAAAATTGATTAGACATCCGTTGACGTAGTTGTGGCTGACGGCTTCAGGACCTCGTTTTTGTGATTTTCTTATGGTAAATCCGAACTACCTCGGATTCGGCAACACGAGCAGGTTCAGGAAGTTCATTATGCAAAAGTCAATGAGACGGGCCGTGAACCAGAGTGCGTTCATTGTTCTGGCATTCTCTATCATCTTCGATTTTGCGACGATTATTGGGTCGCAGTTTGCGGGGATATTGCCCAACGGCGACAGTGCAGTACTTGTGGGATGGGTAAGCATACTTGCAGATGTTGTAGCGTTGTGTTGCATCCTTGTCGTCGTCAACAATGTTGGTGCGCGCCATACTTTGCATGATGGTTATATGCTCAACGTTCGTGTTTGTTCTCGTCAAAAGATGACATTTTTGGGGGTTTATTTTTAGTGTGCTGATGGTGATTGCGTTTGCAGGTGTCGGTGGGCTACTCGGAAGCGGGATTGAACAAGTTTTCCGTATGTTGGAAATCGCTGCTCCAACCAGCAATGACATCCTCACACAAAGAGGCTTAGCATCCAACGTAGCTCTTTTTGGCTCAATATCTGTTACTCCGGTTGTGGAGGAGCTGGTATTCAGAGGTGTTGTGCTTTCCCGCCTAGAGCGGTTCGGCGGGCTTTTTGCCATAGTCACGACTTCAGCGTTATTCGGCTTGCTGCATCAGGATTTCTCGCAAGGCATGGCTGCTTTCTTTATGGGACTTGCATTTGGATGGGTGGCGAATCGCTACTCGGTTGTGTGGTCGATGGTGATGCACGCTTTTAATAACGTCGTGCTTGCCTATGGTGGCGAATGGTTGGATATGCAGATCGGTGAAAGAAACTGTACTATCGTTCAGCTGGTTTGCATGGTTGCAGCTATTGCAATTGTATGCACTGTTTTACTATGCAATCGTAAGAGTGTGAAAGCGTACTTTACTAGCAGTAAGAGTGTTGAGGTGCACCCCTATCGCTCGTGGATTGCCCCGGTATTTCTCATCTTTGCTCTGCTATCTTTGGTGACTGCTGTTATCAAGCTGTTCGTGCTGTAGGCACGGGCTAGATTCCAGTATGTCAATTTACGTTGTCAACAGTTGTCCACGGTTTGCGGATATTGGCGGTGAGAGTGTCGTGATATCTGCTTATGTGGGAATGTGCGCAACCCAATTCAAGTTTGTGGCAAAGGGATGGCGCAGATTCGACTCAAGGCGGGAGATGGTATGGAATACCGGGATACGGCGGCTGTGGTCATAGCTTATGTCATGAAATTTATGGAGCTGATCAACTTCGTAGGGGCGCTTATTACTATGGCGGTGTATCTTGCTGCGGGAGTCTTCTCGTACGAGCCGCTCATCAATAAATACTCAAAAGAGACCATACCTGCGCTGTATGGGTTTTCCATGGACCTTCCGTTTGGTGAACTTGTGCATCACGAAACACTCTTTGCCGTGGCCGCTGTGAGCGTGATTGCCATCTTTGTGGTTATGACTTGGGCTTTTCACCTGCTGTACAGAGCGTTGATGACACTTGGAAAAGTCCGGGGCGATACCGATCAGAGAGGTGCCGTGAGCGTTACCAAGGATTTGCGATATGCGGCAAACCTCATGTTGGCGCTGTTTGTTGCCAATATCGTAATGACGGACGTGATATTGGTGTTGCAAGACCAGCATCTCGTCCCTGCTTTTTCTATTACACAGGTAAGTTACGGATGGTTGATGCTGTCTCTCGTGGTGTATGGCTTATCCAAGCATATTGGGGATACGCCGCATACTGGTGCTGACCGCGCTGATAGTCCTGACCGTGAGATTTCAGAATCGATTTATGGTGAATAGGGGTATATTGGTGCCATGAGCGAGAACACGACAGTTCCTAAGCAGGAGAGGCCCGAAGCGGCGCCACTCCAGCCGCTCCGACTTGCGATCGTAGACAACGACGGATTCACCTTGGCCGCGTTGACCAGTTTTGTGCCCAAGGCCGTGCCGGCAAGTGTGATTCACTGGAAGACGAGCTCGCCAATTGAGGCGATGGAGAAAGCGATTGACCCGGTTACCATGCCGGACATGCCGCAGATTGCGCTCGGTGTGAGCCGGTTGAGGTGCGGCAAAACGTTTTCACCACTGGAAGAGGTCCACTTTGACAGCGCTGAAGTTGCGTATGAACGCATAACGCATGAACCTAAAACACGGCCGCGCAAGCCGATGCTGAGCGTTCACGAGTCGCGCATCATGGAGCTGCTGTCGCAAGGTTTCAAATACTCGCAAATCGCTGCTGAATTAGGCAACAGCGAATCATCCGTGCGGACCGAAGCTCGTCGCGCCGTCAAAAAGCTTGGGGCTGCTACTTTGAGTCAGGCCGTGGTGATCTGGGTGTTGGGGCAGCGGACATGACATTGCGCGCGCGGGGAGCAAGGTTGTGGGGGTTGGCCCAAGGTGCGGGATACTGGTTGCGGACCCACACCGTCAAGGACAAGCTTGTCATTGTTGTTGCTTTAGTTGGCGCAGTTGGTGCGGTTTTGTTGAGTTTTTTCGACACTGAAACCACTACTTCTCCTTTGCGGATTGTTATCGCTGCAGTTTGTGCGGTGTTGTTGTCGTCGTCGTTGTTTTTCCCCGTGGCTGGTGCGTCTATAGCGTTCATTCTTGCATTAATTTTCAGTGGAACGAATTATGCCTCTTCCTCATCATGGTTGGCTATTGATGTAACAAGTATGTTTATCGTCGGACTTGTCAATGAACGTCCCACAATCAAGGTTCTACCATTTTTTGCAGTTATTTTTTTCTGCACGATCGATATCATTTTTGATAAACCCAGCATAGTGGGATTAGCCCTATATGCTTTTATGTTTCTTGGGCCGTGGGCTGCTGGTGTACTGATAAGACAACAACGTGAACTTCATAGCAAGCTGCAGGTTGCGCATCAGCTTGAGATGGAAAATGCACTCTTAAAACAGCAGCAGAGAGATATCCGGCTTGCTCGCGATATCCATGATTCAGTGACCAACGAGCTGTCCTATATTATCCTGTTAAGTTCTGGTAATAACAGCAATAATGGCGAAGCATCTTTGACTGCCAGTCAGCAGCAGTTTATTAGTGATAAGGCCAAAGCAGCGCTTAACAGAGTGCATCTCATCATCTCGCTGCTTGACGGGAAAACCTCTGCACAGCAAGTGCAGTCAGCTGAGGCACCTTCTTCTTTTATGGAAGTCGTACGTGCTCTCTGCCAAAAGCAAGATGAAGCTTTGCTGCAAGCTGGGTATCAAGGCGCTTCTCGGGTCTCAGGAGATGGCAAAGAACCTCCTGAGCTGGTAGTGTCAGCAATCAGGCATGTACTGGTTGAAGTCTACGCAAACATTGCGCGCCATTGCGAGCCTGATGTTGATCAATATACAGTTGTTGTCGCGTGCACAGAAGAAGCAGTGACTGTCTTCCAAACCAATACCTGCCTACATGGGGTGCACCAGGTTGCGGATGTAAGTCATGGTAAAGGACTCGCGTTGCAGCAGCAAACTGTGGAAGGGCTGGGCGGCAGTCTCAATACATCATTTGAAGACGGCACATGGATTTTGAACTGCGCTATTCCATTACCATAGACGGGCAAATCTATGTAGCCATCTGTGTACAGAATCGCAATGTTTTATTATGTGCAGTGCTGTTACGGCCTAACTTTATATAGAAGTTAAACTTCCATTTAACTTCTTGAGCGATAGCAATGATGTCATCAATGAGGAGGTTCGCACAATGCAACAGAACGATACGCGCCCACAAATGAGCAGTGAGCAGTTAGCGCAAACTGTGGGAGGTTTCTCATATTGGCCATGTTTTGAGTCCATTAAAAATCATTTTCTCTCTCTCGGATGGTGATGTCAGCAGCTTAATCATTTTTATCATAAGGGAGTAACCATGAACCAACATACCGCTATGACCGATGAAGCGCTCGCATCCTGCACAGGTGGGGTAAGAACATGTCTGCCGGTGCACGTCAACCGTCTGCGACCGCCCCATTACACAACGCTGCCGGTTAGGCCAATCCTGCTGTAGTCTAGGCGCATCCCAGGCGGCGCTCGCAGCGCAGCATCACTTATCCGGGTCGAAATATCTCCCAGTATTTCGACCCGGATTTTGCGTAAATTCATTCCGTGAGCACTTTTACCGCGTTCATCGCAAATTCCAAATTCAAAAACAGTGGAATTTAGCCGTTCTTGTTTGGGATCTCGCGCTGAACGAGCGTAAAAGTACTCACGGAACGTTCAGCGAGGCGGGGGAGTATGCATCAGTGCATGAGCGATTCAGGCTAAACATCCCTACTGAACAACAATGAGGCGGTGGAGTGGCAGATTGCTGACGTTGCGGCGCATATCTGTCTGACTGCTGCCATTGCTGACGCACATTCACTCAATCAGACACACAGTCACCTGACAGTCATGACTGTGTGAGGGACGATTACCCCTTAGAACCGTTCTCGTAGTAGCGCGCGAGGGTTTCGTCGCGGAAGGCGTCGAAATATCCGCCGTCGATGGAAGCGCGGATGTCGTCGAGCAGTTTGATGAAGAAGTGCTCGTTGTGAATGGTGGCCAGTGTCGCTCCGTTCATCTCGCCGGCGCGCAGCAGGTGGTCCACATAGGCGCGCGTGTAGTGCGTGCAGGTGTAGCAGGTGCAGCCTTCTTCCAGCGGCCCGAAGTCATGCTTGTGAGCGGCGCGCTTGATGTTGTAGCGGCCACGCCGGGTAAAGATGGCGCCGTTGCGCCCGCAGCGGGCAGGGGAGACGCAGTCGAAGGTGTCGCCGCCGTTCTCCACGCAGGCGAAAATGTCATCCACCGCCGCGATGCCTAGCACGTGCCGCGGCCTGCTCTGTGGCATTTCGTCGCAGATCCAGGCGCAAGTGTCGCCGATGAGACGCTTCTCGATGGCACCGCCAATGCCCACACCGTCAAAGTCAAGCGAAGCAATCTCGCTCGCAGCTCGCCGTCGTAAATCCTCGTAGTTCGCGCCTTGCACTACGCCGTACAGCGCCTGATAGGGCTTGCCCACACGCTCGGCAGTCAGCCGCTGATGCTCGTCTACGCATCGCCGCGCCCAGCGGAACGTGCGCTCCACCGACCGCTCCTGGTAGCCGCGCGTGTTCATCAGCGTGGTCAGCTCGTCAAAGGCGAACATAACGTCGGCACCGAGCTTGTGCTGAATGCCCATGGAGATTTCCGCGCTGAAGCGGTGTTTATCGCCATTGAGCGGGGATTTGAAGGTCACGCCATCTTCATCCACGAACGCCAGCCGCTCTTTACCGTCGGCAATCACGTCGTCGTTCTTCATGCCGGTCACGTCCATTGCCAGTGTTTTCTTGAACCCGGCGCCCAGCGAGAGCACTTGGAAGCCACCGGAGTCGGTGAAGGTGGGGCCGTCCCAGTTCTCGAACTGCGCCAAGCCGCCGGCCTCGTCGAGCACGTCCGGACCAGGGCGCTCAAAGAGGTGGAAGGCGTTGGAAAGTAAGGCTTGCGCGCCCAGATCCTTCATGGTTTCGGGCAGCACACCTTTCATGGCGGCTTGCGTGGAGACCGGTATAAAAGCTGGGGTGTTGATGTCGCCGTGGGGCGTGTGGATGGTGCCGGTGCGGCCGTAGCGCGCCCCGCCGCGGCCCTTGCCGGAAGCGGCATCGTCAAGCCGGGTGTGCTGCTCGAACCGGAATTCTGATCGATCTCCCGGCTGTCCGGGCTCGGCCCCGCGCGGGTGCTCCAGCAGCCCCGAAGCGCTGCGGCTCAGGTGATTGGCTCTGTCGCTACAGGCTGAGGCTGTGCCATTGACTTTGTTGCCGTGCGCGGTTTCGGGTGCGCTGCCTTGCAGGCCATCTGGTCGGGCTGATTGATGTTCGGTTGCTCTCGTCATGCCCCCACTTTAGGGGAAGCCCTGCATGTGTGCATTAGGATCGAGGCAGGCGTTTGGGTATATCCTCTCCATTAGCATTGAGAGAATCTGCAATGGTCATGAATTCCATAGCATGGGCAACAAGGTGTTCCGCTGGCGCAAGCATGAACAGTTCTGCTATGTTTCCGCGAATCGGCAGTAGGGCTATTGAAAGAAACCAGTCATTGTGTGGTGTGGAGAATGTGCATCGGATTAATCCGATCTGCAGCCGAGGGGCAAGTTTGCCATTTTTGTCAATATGCGGTGTGCGCGACGCAATCTCTACGTTGTCGAACAGTGGCAAACTTTTTGACAAGGTCTGGTATTTGTCTTGCAACAGCTGCTCTAGTTGCCCTGTTGGCCACGCTTCTTCCGAAGTCACGCCGCACACGTAAGCCTCGCCATCATCGCTGATGAATGCGGTATCTGGAACGATGACGGTATTGTGACTTGATAGCGGTGCATTAAGCACAGAAATGATGCTGGTCTTAGTCTCTTCGTTTTCTGTGTTCTGGGGCATTTCGTCTTGTACTGTCCAAGCAGTGTAGCCCTTGGGGAGTTCTAGCGTGGCGGCACCGTTGAATATTGTGTTGAGTTGGTTCATTGTTGATCTTTCAGTAGTGGAAGTTCATGGCTATTAATAAAGGATTTTGTTAGATATCAGTGTGGTTATTCGTGCATGGTGTTGGAGTCGAGTGTTTGGCTGGTTGTAGGGTTACTGGTTTGGTATTGTTCGTAGAGGTATCCGGTGCGGCAACTGTAGACTTTGACGGTCATATCCCAGGGCCCGGTTCCTCCGTTGATGTAGTAGAGGTCACCATATATTTGTGGTGTCATTTCGATGCTGAGATTGATAGGGTTGAAATGTTTGTCGATCCAGAATGAGAGTGTGCGGTTGGCTTGGTCGTATTCGTAGTGGTAGTCGGGGTTACCGTCGGTGAGAGCATCAGTGAGGCCTTTGATGTTTTTGTTGTCGCGAGTGATGAGTTTTTGGCGTTGTTTTTTTGGTGACTGTTACGGTGATGTCTCCGTTGGGTTCTGCTCGTACGTCGGTGTAGCGTTGTTGTTCTTTCATGGATTTGACGATGTTTTGTGGGGTGCGTTGGTTGGGGTCTTCTACGGTGTGTAGGTAGGTGTTGCTGGTGGTGTAGTTGTGGTCGTAAGTGATCGTGCTTGTAGGCTCAGGTTCCTTTGGAGCTGGCGCTGAGGATGTAGGTGGCAATCCACACGAGCTCAGGAGAAATATTGTAGCTGAAGCGATTATGGTAGCGATAATTTTGTGGGGTTGCATGGTTATTCCGGCCAGTTATTAGTGTCAATTGTCTGTTTACCGTCGTGGTTGGTGAATTGCTGGTAGAGGTGTCCGGTATGGCAACCGTACATTTTAGTAGTTATGGTCCATGGTCCTGTTCCTCCGTTGATGTAGTAGAGGTCACCATACATTGGTGCGAGTGCAACAATGCTGATGGTGAGAGGCGAGGCGTGTCGATCTATCCATAGTGACATGGTGTGAGTAGTGTCGTCGTATTCGTAGCGATAGTCAGGATTACTATCGTTGAAAGTTTTAGTGAACCCTTTGATGTTGTCGTTATCGTGGGTGATGAGTTTTTGGCGTTGTTTTTTGGTGACGGTGACGGTGATGTCTCCGTTGGGCTCTGCTTGTACGTCGGTGTAGCGTTGTTTTTCTTTCATGGCGTTGGCGATGTTTTGTGGGGTGCGTTGGTTGGGGTCTTCGATGTCGTGGATGTAGGTGGTGCTGGTGGTGTAGGTGTGGTCGTAGGTGATCGTGCTTGTAGGCTCAGGCTCCTCCGGAGCTTCGAAGTAAGCTTTTGGTTGCGGAGATGAGCCACATGCGGATAGGAGGCATATGCTGAAGATGGCTGCTATGAGTGTGTTGATGCGTGCTGTGCGTTGGGTCATGCGATTGCTGCTCCCGCTAGTAGTGCTAGTAGTGCTGTCAGTACGGTTGCTGCTGTTAGGGTAGTCCCGCCGACTGGCTGAATAACTGGCTTAAACTCAGGCACACTGAAGTGTTCCCACAAGGCACTGAGATCTGGCACTGCTATAGGATTAAGCTGAGTGTCTGGAGCTGTTTTGGGCGTGTGGTCGTGCCATTGAGCCTGAGGGTCGACAGTCAGTGCAACATCACTGGTGACTGTTGTTGTACCGTATGCTTGTGATGTTGCCAGTGTGATGGTTGCTTGTTCGCCTGACGTCTTGAGCGTATATGTTTCCGCAGTGCCGTCATGAACACGGTGCGCTGTGACAGTGCCATCTGACTCGATTTCGTGAGTCCACCCATTGGTATCAGCTGGTATTCCGTATTTATCAATATTGAGGCCGCTCTTACTCGGAGAAAGCAGGTCTTTGAGATTGGTTTTTTCTCCCTTGAGTACTTCTGGAGGGATGGTCAATGTGGCGGGAGCACCGCCGTCGCTGGCACCGTGAAGACCAAACGCGATGACCAAGCCGGGGCCAAGGACGAGTTCCCATGTATCGCCGATTTCAAGGTTAGGGCATAGGTCGAAAGCGGTTCTCCCCATCACCTGTAGCAGTCCCATAACGTCACCTGGGGTTGTTACTTCCTTCAGTCCGCTCTGCTCAACCTTGCCAAGGAGTGTGCTGAGTTGCAGATACTGATTCACTCCAGTCTTGAGACTGCCGGTAATGCTTCCATAGTCCAAGGTTCCTGTTTGAGTGCCGTTGCTCATAATGGCAGTCATAGCGTCGATTTGCTGTTGTAATCCTTGCAAATCTGAGTCGGCGGCTACAAATTTGGAAAAGTATGTACTGGCAGTGGCGTTAACGTTACGCCAAATGGTTTCGATTTGCTGTTTTGAAGCATTATTGGCATCAATGACGTCTTGATGGTAATTGTCTTCCACCCTTAAGTTGTTGGCCACATAAAAGGTTGTTTGCTGAGCGAGCATGAGTTGAGTAAGGAGGTCTCCGATATCGTCGGCAGTACGACTCCACCAGTTATCAGCAGGCTCCACTTGCTTGACGATTTTTTCTAGCTCTTGCTTGGTGTGTAGTGTGAAGTCTCTACGTACTGAATATGGCATGGTTCCACTTTCTGTGTGTAGCCTCTTAATACTGTGCTTAGCGGCCCGCGAACTTGTGGGCTGCTTCGTTGTCGGCTGCCTTGTTCGCCGCAATCAGGTTGTCGAAGAAATCAGCTGTGCCATCAATGAGTGAGCGTAGTGATTGTGTCAGTACCTCATACTCTGCTTCCACTCCGTGCAGTGCTTGAGGCGCATTGCCTTTACTGCCTTGCATATCAGTTGCCGAGGTATGCGTAGACCCTGTGTCAATGGCCCTGAGTTGCTGCACGAGATCCTCGATTTTGTCAGTGTTGACATCAATGGTTTTTGCCATGGCATGTGCCTTTCAATTCAATATAGGAAGCTGTCGTCACGGTCAACTTGCTCTATGAAGTTTGTGCAGGATGTGCTGAACGAATGAGAAACCTCTTTGATTTTTCCATGCGCGTAGAGTGTTTCCCCAACGCTGATGAATGCTTCTAACGCGTCATGCTGCGCACCGGAGACCAGCGCATCGTTGCTGATTTTCTTGAGAATGGATAGGTACTGGTGCATTGCGTTGTCTAAAACCTCTCCGCGCTTTTTGCACGTGGTTCCCACAGTCTGTACATAATCATCCTCGATGATGAGGTTCGGATCGTCTGCCATATTTATGCTCCATTCCTGCGTGAACGTTGGCGTTCCCGCTCTCGCTGCGCTTCTCGACGTTCATCGGATACAGCACGGTTGAGTCGTTGTTGGTACTGGGCTTTGTCGTTATTGAGGTCGGAGAGCACTCTCCCTAGATGCTGGATTTGCCGTTCAGCCTCTTGAATCTCAATGTTGACTCGGTGTAAGGAATCCTGAAAAGATTGCGACGCCTGCCGGTAGCGGTTGCCACTCAAGAGGGCCTGCATCTTGCTACTGTAACCGCGTGCGCTCTTGGCCTGTAAATTAACCTGATTGAGCCTATTAATAGTGTGCTGACGCCTGTCTTGTATGGTGTTGAATTGCTGTTGGCGTCTTATTACAGTTGAACGAAGACGAAGTAGCTGGTCGAGCTTTTGCTGTTCGGAGCGCTGTTGCTCCGTGATGTTTGCAAGCTGCCGGTCTGTTGCGGCAATCTGCCTTCGTATGGTGGCTGAGTATGACATCATTGCCTTTCGCTATGTCGTGCTGCATCGTACATCGCTTCAACTGCCAAGCAAGTTCGATGTTAGCATAAATCGATGTATTCACTGACCCCGGGCCTGTGCATCAAGGCTGCGGCCTGCGCCCACGTTACTGCCGCCGCGTTCCTCCGCCTCTCGCGAACAGTGGCGTTTATGCTGCTTATTAGACTGTCAATGTAATTATGCACTGGTAAAAGCTAGGGATACGGGGGATTGCAATGAAAGGTAAATTGTTCTTTCAATGAACATTCAGGAAACCTCCAGTCTGACTATCTTTACTCGTACAGTAGAAGTGGTTATCAACGGCGCGGCTTACCGGTCGACGGCGTGCTAAACGTAAAAGGAGCAGTCATGGCTGAAGATGACAACAAGGAGAGGTTCGACGCACAGTCCGCAGCGCCCGAGCAGAATGGTGCCGGCGGCAGCGACAGCGCTTCGCACAGCGGCGTGGAGAGCAGCCCGTTCTCCGGTCTGTACGGCAGTCAGTCCGAGTCGGAGGACTCTGCTGGCGGCGTGCAGGCACACGACGCGCAGTCGGCTGCAGACGAGAGCCCGACCGGTGCGGATACGGCAGCGCAGGGCGTGTCCCAGAGCGGGGCGGAACAGTCCACTGAACCTATTGCTCAGCCGGCCTCGTACACCGATAATCCTTATGAGACCAACGATTTCCTAACCACGCGCGTGGATGCTTCCCCGGCTCCTCAGTACGGTGCTCAGTACAACGCTCCGTACGGTCAGCAGACTACGCAGCAGTACAGCCAGCCGGAGTACGGCCAGTACGCTTACGGCCAGAACATGCCGGAGTATGGCCAATACAGCACCGCTTATACACAGCCTGACCAGGCTGCGGGCGCTGGCGCACAGTATGGTGCTCAGTCTCAGCAAGCTCCCACAGATGGCGCAGGCGCGGACGGTCAGCAGTACGGCGCAAACTTCGGTGGCGCTACAGGACCCGCAGGCCCGGTCGATCCGAACAATCCAAACGGTCAGCAGTTCGTCCCCGGCAATGGCGGAAACGGCTCCGCGGCGACGCGGCGCAAGCTCAGCAGCAACACGGTCACTGCCATCGTCTCGGCTGTCGTTACGGCGGTGCTATGCCTTGGCATCGGCTATACGGCGCTGGTCAATGGCTGGGTGCCGATTCACAGCTCCAGCTCCATGACCGGTATCAGTTCGAACACGTCCGGTGAGGGCACCGCCACACCCAAGGGTGGTGCCGCTCCGGATTGGGTTGCCGTCTCCAAGCAGGTGTCCAATGCCGTGGTTTCCATCCAGACACAGGTGCAGGGCGGTGAGGCCAAGGGTTCCGGCGCTGTGTTGGACACTGAAGGCCACATCGTCACCAACAACCACGTCATCTCCGGCGGCCAGGATATCCAGGTCACGCTCGCCAACGGTCAGATGTACAAGGCAAAGGTGACGGGCACCGACCCCACTACCGATTTGGCGGTCATTCAGCTCGAGAATGCACCCAAGGATCTCACTCCCGCCAAGTTCGCGAACTCCGACAAGCTTGCTGTGGGCGAGAACATCATGGCCGTGGGCAACCCGCTCGGCTATGACGACACCGCCACCACCGGCATCGTTTCGGCACTCAACCGCCCGGTGAGCGTGATGGACGACAACCAATCGCAGGTGGTCACCAACGCCGTGCAGATTGACGCGGCCATCAACCCCGGCAACTCCGGCGGTCCTACGTTCAACGTGGCCGGTGAGGTCATCGGCATCAACTCGTCCATCGCCACAGCTTCCTCGTCGTCGCAGGGTCAGTCCGGTTCGATCGGCATCGGCTTTGCCATTCCTTCGAATCTGGTCAAGCGCATCGCTGACGAGATCGTTTCCGACGGTTCGGCCAAGCACGTCATGCTTGGTGTCACTATCAAGGACGCCACAGTCGAGGCTGACGGCATCAACCGCAGCGGTGCACAGATCACCAAGGGCCAGAGCGGACAGGCCGTCACGCCTGGCAGCCCGGCGGCCAAGGCCGGTTTGAAGGAGGGGGATACGGTCGTGGCCTTCAACGGCAACGCTGTAGGCAGCAACTCCTCGTTGCTCGGCTTCGTGCGCGCTTCGGGCCTGAACGACAAGGTCAAGCTCACTGTGGTGCGTAATGGCAAGACCATGGACGTCGATGTCACGCTTGACAAGGAAGAAAGCCAGGTTTCCGGCTCCAACAAGCAGGAGAACGGTCAAAACGGACAGGGCGGTCAAGGTCAAGGTCAGCAAGGTCAGGGCCAAGGCGGCAACGGTTTGGGTGGTGGCCAGGGCCAAGGGCAGGACGGCAATGGCGGTGGCCTTTTCGATCCGTTCGGCCTGTGGTAAACCCAGGTAGCAGTAAGCGTAGATAGACCGGAAAATGGTAGTTGCCGCCAGACGGCACACGGTTATCTGATAGGCCCCGAGGTGATTTTGCCCGGGGCCTGCTTACATCTTGGGGACAAGTGCGATATGGTAGAGGCATATTGTGCGCGATGAGCATCGCGCGTGTACGAGTATGACGTATTGATTAAGGGAGAAAGCAGTGAGTGAGGCAAGTAGCGTAGCGAATGCGAGCGGAGAAGCGGCGACGGGGCAAGCTGGTGCTGCAGCGGCTGAGGCTGAGGCGGGAGCGCAGGCTCCGACGGCGGGTACTGGAGAACTGCGCATCGCTGTGGTAGGCGCTGGCCCTGCAGGAGTCTATTCTTCTGATATTTTCCTGCGTGAACTCGCCAAGCGTGGCGAAGAGCTCGGCCTGCCCACATCGGCTCGCATCGACCTGTTCGAGAAGCTGCCGGTGCCGTTTGGTTTGGTGCGCTATGGTGTGGCACCCGATCACCCGGCTATCAAGTTCATCACCGGTGCGTTGGAGAAGACGCTTGACAACCCGCGTATCCACTTGTATTGCGATGTGACGTTCGGCAAGGATCTGACGCTGGACGATGTGCTGCAGCGTTACGATGCCGTGCTGTTCGCCACGGGCGCGGTGGCCGATAAGCCGCTGTGCCTGTCGGGGGCGAACCTTGAAGGCGTGTTTGGTGCGGCACGGTTTGTGGAATGGTACGACGGCTATCCGACCGGTGCCAAGCAGTGGCCGTTGGAGGCTGAGCAGGTTGCCGTGATTGGCGGCGGCAATGTGGGTATGGATGTGGCACGTGAACTGATGCGCCGTGCCGACGATCTTAGGGAAACCACGGATATTCCTGACAACGTGTATGAGGGCATCGCGGGCAACCGGGCCAAGGAATTGCACATGTTCATTCGCCGCGGTGTGGCGCAGGCCAAGTTCTCGGTGCAGGAGCTGCGCGAGCTTGAGCAGCTGCCCGGTGTGCAGCTCATTGTGGACGACGCTGATTTCGAATTGGATGATGACACGATTGCCGAGGCGGGCACCGATAAGCTCACCCGTCAGATGGTGGAGGAGCTGTTCGCAGTGCGTGACATGGCTGAGGATATGTCCGATGGCACTGATTTCGAAGGCAATCCTGCTGACCGTAAGTACTACCTGCATTTCAACGCCGACCCTGTGGAAATTCTGGGACAGGACGGCAAAGTGGCTGCGTTGCGCGTGGAACGTACATGCACCAGCGCCGACGGTGTCATGAAACGTACGGGTGAATTCACGCAATACTCGGTGCAGTCGGTGTATCATGCCATCGGTTACCAGCCGGCGAGCGTGGACGGTGTGCCCTACGACGATCGCCGTGGTGTGTTGGCCAACCAGGACGGTCGCATCGTCACCGAAACCGGCGTGGAGACAGGTTCTGCCGCTGAGATATGCCCAAGGCTGTATGCCACCGGTTGGGCCAAGCGCGGACCGGTCGGCCTCATTGGCTCCACCAAGTCTGACGCGCTCGCCATCGTGGGCAACATGCTTGATGATTTCGCCGCTGCAGGTCATGCTGGCCAGGTGGCGCCTGACCGTGATCCGGAGTCCATCGACCGTCTTTTGGCTGAGCGTGGCATTCGACCCATTGACTTCGCTGGATGGAAGCGCGTGGATGCGTTTGAGCGTGAACAGGGTGCCCAAGAGGGGCGCGAGCACAAGAAGGTAACTGATCCTGACCAGATGCGTTCGCTGGCACACGGAGAGTGAAACAATGGTGATGCGGCCGCGGGTGAGCTGAATAGCTTCCCTGCGACCGCCGCGCAGGAGGGTACTGACATGAGCGGTTTAGACGATGGACCAGAAGGTTTGGTGGGGCGCGAGTCGTCGGCTCTGCCGGGAAGATTCGGCGAGCCGTTGGAAGTCACGCATGTGTTGACATCGCGAGGTGGTGGCAATGCGGTGCCGTCGCGTCCATTGTTCCTGTGCTTGCATGGCTGGGGCTCGAATGAGCAGGATTTGGCCGGTATCATGCGCTATGTCGCGCCCGATAACGATTTTGTCTCCTTGCGGGCACCCTTAGTGCTGCAAGCTGAGGGGGCGGGGGAGTTTGGCATGGGTTCCGGCGCGTTCAGCTGGTTCCATGACTCAGTCCCGGTGGGTGAGGATTTGGACCGCGATGCCTATGCGGCGAGCCAAGCCATTGACCGCTGGGTGGCTGAACATGTTGATCAGGGTCGCCCGGTCGTGCCTATCGGTTTTTCGCAGGGCGGTCTGCTGGCCGTGCATTTGCTGCGCATACATCCCGAACGTTACCGTGCCGCTATCTCGCTATCTGGTTTTTTGGCTCCTGGCGGTGTGCCCGGCACCGCTCCTGCGGACGACCGTTTGGCAGGGTTGAACATTCCGGTGTTCTACGGTTATGGGCAGCAGGATGCCGTGCTGCCCAAGTATGAGATGTCGGCGATGGCCGCTTGGCTTGGGGAGCACTCGTGGCCGACGGTCAAAGCATATCGTTCGCTTGACCATGCGGTGAGTCTTGAAGAGTTCTCCGACATTCGCCAGTGGCTCATTCTGCACAATCTGTCATCAGGCGTAATCTGAAACTACGGCTATGCTGCCTGCGTCGCGTCGCGTCGCACCGCACCGGCCGGCATGGCACATGGCACCACAGCAGCGTAGCCGCAGATTCGTCAAGCGGATGAGGTGCCGATGGTGATGCTGCGTTTATAGCTCGGAATCTGCATCCACCTGCATCACATACACATTGCGCCGTAGCTGTTTGGCTTGAGCGCGTGTGATCTCCTCGTTTTCCAGCATGTCTTGAATGATGCCCAACTCAATGGTGTAGCTCTCGTGCCGCGCCTCCTGTACTTTGGCGGAAGCAGTGGCATTGGCCTCCAGTGTGGGGCGACTGCGTAGCGACGATTCCGTGCTGCGATAGTCCAGCAGCAAGGCCGAATAGTATGCGGTCAGCGCTGTGCTACCGCCCATGGCTTCTGAGATACGGTTGATGACGTACTCCACGGCCTCAATCTGGATGTCGTGGACATACTTATAGATTTCATCTTCCGTCAGCATTGGGGCCGTGCGTCGTATCTTGCTGTTGAGCCTGTGCATAACGAGCTTGAACCTGTGCCAGTTGGCACGTATACGTCCGAGTATCTTAGCCACCAGGCGGCTGCCGGTCTTTTTGGCCTTCCGATTTTCGGTGTGGCGCAGCGAGTTCATGATCTGATCCATCATGCGTTCACATGCTTCGATCTGCAGGTTGCGCACATGCTCGCTGAGCGAGGTGTCGGCTTTGACTTGTGCCAGGCGGTTTTTAATGTAGTCTTTCTCCCAACGCAATGCTTCGATCTGCAGGTCTTGGAACTTCTCGGCGTCAATGGTGCCAGTGCGCTGTTTCAACCTGGTGATGCGCTTGTTGTAGGAGTCGATAACGGGCAGCACAATGCGCCGGTTTTCCGACGTTACACCGCTGGACAGCTCCTCCACGGTACGCTTGAGCACGGTGATGGTGACGTTGGCCAGTTTGGCCGCACCGTCGTCAGAGCTTTTGTTAGGCGCCAGCAGGGGGAGAAGGAAGTTCGCCAGCAGCAGTGTGACGATGATGACGCCCGAGGCGATGAAGATGAGTTCCGAGCGCAGGGGGAACAGCTCACCGGTGTCAATGACGAACGGGATGGTGAACATCAGCGAGAGCGTGATGGTACCTTTGGCTCCACCGAAGGTCATGATGGCGGCGCTACGCCAACGGTGGCCGTCCATCTTCTTGCGCTTGCCGGTGGCTGGGTCCTTCGAAGTGCCCACCATCACCGCCACCCACAGGAAGCGCAGTGCGAGCACGACTGCCGAGACAAGCAGAATCAGTTCCAGCAGTGTGCCGTTTGATACCGCTTGGTCTTCCCAACTGGCACGGATGGTATCGGGCAGTTGCATGCCGAGCAGAATGAACACGGTGCCGTTCAGGCTGAACGAGACCACGGACCATACGCTGTTGGAGACGATGTTGGTACGTGCCGTGTTCGGGCTGATGCCGGTACGGTCAAAGTGCACAAAGAGGCCGAATGCCACTACGGCAAGTATGCCGGACACGTGCGCGACTTCATCGGCTACCGAGTAGACGAGGAAGGGGAGGAACAGTTCCATGAGAATGCGGCTGGTGGTGGTTTCCCACCCGGCTGCACGTACCGCTTCAAAGAGTTTGTTCGTTAGGAATGCGGCTACGACTCCTATGATGGCTCCGCCGACGAAGGAGACCACGAAATTTCCTGCTGCCTCGGCAAAGGAGAATGAGCCGGTCACAGCGGCCAAAATCGAGAACTGGAAGCCCACTACGCCCGAGGCATCGTTGAACAGGGATTCTCCGGAAAGGATGCCTTTTTGCCGTTCGGTCAGTGATGCTTCATGGCTCAATGACGAGACTGCCACTGCGTCTGTGGGGCCAAGCGCCGCTCCCAGGGCGAATGCTGCGGCCAAGGGGATGCCCGGCCATGCCCAGTGCAGTACGAATCCAATGACCGCCATGGTTATCAGTGCCAGTCCGATCGCGAGTTCCAGCGACGGCTTCAGTGTTTTAATCAACGTCTGCTTGTTGATCTGGTGTGCTTCCAGGTACAGCAGAGGCGCGATGAACAACACCATGAATAGAGATGGGTTGAGTTTCACCACGGGGAACGAGGGCAGGAACGTAAGTGCAACACCGAGTGCTATTTGTACCAACGGCGTTGAGATACGAGGAATGAAGCGGCTCACGAAAGACGAGAGCACCACCGCCCCCAAGATGGACAGGATCAGTTCGAGTATTTCCATATATTGCTCCTCGTTGACTGTATTCGTGATGTTGTGCTGACAGCATATTGGCACGCTTCGCCACGGTACGTGCGTAGGCGCACCGTACACTGGTGTGTCCGCGTTTTATACTGGCTTTTCATAGGTCTCCTCCCATTATAAAGGATTGTTCTTTCCGTCTTATGTCTATTATTTGCCCTTCTACATTTTCTTTGGGCGGACATGCGTATTTTCTTGGGAGACGATCGCGTTAATGTTCGCCGAACCCTGTCGTTACCGCTAGACTACCCGTATGAGCGATTCTCTTCAGCCTGCTGCGATTTCCACGACCGCAAAGACCACTAAGCCTGTCCGAGGTACAAGCGGTTTCACATCGGCTATGCATCGGGCTCTGAGTTTGGCTGAAGACGCACAAGCCGCCGGCGAAGTGCCTGTGGGAGCGGTGGTGTTAGATGCCGCAGGCGAGATTATCGGTGAGGGGCGGAACCGTCGTGAGACCAGCGGCGACCCTCTGTCTCATGCTGAGGTAGAAGCGTTGCGTCAAGCAGCTGTATCTCATTGTGCAGCGTCCGCCGATACCTGCGGCACAGGCACCACTGCTTCGTGGAACTTGTCGGATTGCACGTTGGTAGTCACTCTTGAGCCGTGTCCCATGTGTGCAGGTGCTGCACTTCAAGCGCACATCGGCCGCATTGTGTTTGGCGCTTGGGACGAGAAACTGGGGGCCTGCGGGTCAGTATGGGACATTCCGCGTGACCCGCACATCGGTTCACGACCTCAGGTATTTGGGGGAGTGTGCGAATCCGAGTGTGCTGCAGTATTGCAGGACTTCTTCTCGGCTCGCCGTCGTGTTACTTCCTAGGCAGCTTCGGGCCAATGCCCGGCGTAATTTTCAGCGCGGTCCACACACATCTCAGCAGTATTATGCACAGGTAGGCCGCCAGCAAGTAAGATCCTGTGCGAGCTGACACCATTGTGGCAAGATGAGTGCCGATTGGTGCTGCTATGGCTGCCACAATTCCAATGAACAGTCCTTTTCTTACATCCACCAAATGCCGTTTCCAATTGGAGAGGGTGCCGGTGATGGAACTGGGGAACATGGCCAGCAATGACGTGCCTCGAGCCACTAGGTCTGAAGCACCGAACAGCAGTGAGAGGGCAGGCACTGCAACAGCGCCTCCACCTACTCCCAGCAGAGCTGACAGCATACCGATGATTACGCCGAGCACTATGAGACTGACTGCCGTGCCTGTGCTCATGGTGATGCTCGAGTCGCGAGAAGGCGTATACACGAGTTGCGAAATTACCACGAAGAACAGGAATGCCACGTATACCCAGCGCAGCAACAGTTCTGATAGACGCGAGAGCAGCCAACTGCCGATGAGTGAGCCGATCACCGTGCCGCACACCATGAGTAGCGCTGCCAACCAGTCCACATGCCCGTCTGCAGCGTACGAGATCACGCCGGATATGGACATCGGAATGATGGAAGCAAGCGACGTGGCTGCCGCGTGCCGCTGCGTCATGCCGATCCACACCATCGCCGGAACGACAATTGATCCGCCGCCAATACCGAACAGGCCTGAGAGCACGCCTGCCAGAAGGCCCACCGCCACCATCACAATGGTGCGCTTCACTGTGGCAATTGGCATACGGCTCATATCAGCGTCCCATTTTCCGTAAAGCGTTGCACATCCGGCTGCAAGCGTTCGTACTTGCGCCGGGTTTGCGCAAAGTCAACGAAGAAAAGCTTGTACCAGGTCAGGAAGGTAAAGATATTCCATATCTGACGTCTGGCATCCCTCACGCCGTCAAAGTTTTCCTGCAGCAGTTTCAGGATTGCCTGCTGATCGAAGAACTGAGCAACCCAATCCTCGCTGAACAGCGCACGAATCTGACTGCAGTATTTTTCTTGTCTTAGCCAAGATTTGATGGGCACCGGGAAGCCGAGCTTGCGTCGGTTGGCACACTCATCGGGCAAGCGTCGGTTGGCAGCCCTGCGGAAGATGTCCTTCGAGTCATGATTGTTGATGAGTTTGCTTGAGGGGATGCCGTTCGCCAGTTCTGCCACTTCGCGGTCGAGGTATGGCACACGCAATTCGAGCGAATGCGCCATGGAAATCTTGTCGGCCTTCTGCAGGATGTCGCTGAGCATGAAGTGGTGCAGGTCGATGTACTGCATCTGTTTCACATCTTCGGCACCAGCAACCTTGTCAAAGTCGCGTTGGTACAGGTCCTGCGCGGTTGGACCGTTGCGGTAGGCCGGCTTCAGCACTGCATCAGCCTGTTCGTCGGTAAAGATGGTGGGCTGATCTAGATCATAGATGTACGACTGACCGGCATAGTATTCCCGCGGTTCGGCGGTCTGCGTGTACATTTGCGTGCGCCCTGGGAAGTTCGGCATCTTCTTGAGTGCGCTGGCCATGGCCTTGCGAGCCGGGGCTGGCAGTTTGTGCATGGCGCTCGCCGCGCTTCGCAGTGTTTTGTTGTTGGTATGAATGCCGTAGTTGACGTACCCGGCAAACAGCTCGTCCGCACCCTCTCCGGAGAGCACTACGGTTACCTTCTTGCGCGCCAGTCGGCACAGGTACCACAGCGGTACCACCGAGGGGTTGGCATCAGGCTCGTCGAGGTGGTATTGCATCTCGGCGAAATCTCGGAACGCTTCGTCTCCGTCAACGCTGCCTTGGTTGAAATTCAGCCCTTCGCTCTCGGCCAGCAGCTTGGCGTTGCTGGCTTCGTCGTAGGGGCCTTCGTCGAAGTTGATGGTGAAGACTTCCTCCGGTTTGAGCACGGTGGTGATGTAGCTTGAATCCACACCTTCTGAGAGGAAACTGCCCACGGGTACGTCGGCTACGCGGTGCGCTTCCACGGACTCGGTGATGGTGTCATCGATTTCGGCGATGATTTCTTCGTCGCTGCGGCTGTAGTCGATGGCATAGGTGGCATCCCAGAATTCATGCGTGTGCATGGTGCCGTCGTGGTATTCGAACCAGTGCCCGGCGGGGAAGCGGTATACACCCTTGAAGAATGTCTCCTCGAGATCGTTGTACTGGTTCATCAGGAACGGTTTGACGGCCGTCTGGTTGAGTTCCTTCTTGAAATGCGGGTGTACCAGGAACGATTTGATTTCCGATCCTGCGATGAAGGTGCCGTCTTGGTTGTAGTAGTACAGGGGTTTGATGCCGAAGTGGTCACGTGCTCCGAACATGCTTTTCTTGTTGTCATCCCAAATCAGGAAGGCGAACATGCCGCGCACCCTGCTCAGCAGCTGATCCATGCCCCATTCCTCATACCCGTGCAGCAGCACTTCGGTATCGGCTTTGGTGCGGAAGGTGTGCCCCGCGGCGATGAGTTCTTCGCGTAGTGTTTGGTAGTTGTATATCTCACCGTTGAAGGTGATGAGTATGGATTCGTCTTCGTTGAAGATTGGTTGTTTACCGCCTGCGAGGTCGATGACGCTCAGACGTCGGAATCCCATGGCTGTGGTGTCGTTGGTGTAGAAGCCGCTGCCTGACTCGTTGGGCCCGCGGTGCGCGATCATGCGCATCATGGATTGAATCGTTACGTCTTTATCTACAATCGTTGGGTCACAAAACGCCACAATACCGCACATGCGCTCCTCCAGTCTGACAGCCCTTGTCTGTCGTTCAGCCCCAATGGCCCCTGGGCAGTTTCGTTGATGCTGTGAACGGTCGGGCTAATTGCCGCCGTAGATTTCCAAGAATAGCTACAACCGTGGGCTAATGGTGCAGCGATTTCGTGCTATGGAATACCGTATCTTGCTATACTATTTCATCTTTACAACGCGCTTGATGAGGGCACTGTTTCTTGAATTCATAAGGATTCTGGGTGATTCTCCAATATGTTCGCATGGTACATATCCTGATTTTCACTCAGAGGATTCCTGAATCGTCTGTTCAACCAATTCCGGCAGCGCTTGCGCGATGTCGTCGTGTATCAATGAGGTGGCGATCCGGTCATACTGGGTGCGCCCCATGTTCATGATGGTCACTGGAACCCCGGCCTGTGCGGCGATTGGTGCCAGGCTTGCAGCAGGGAACACTTCTAAAGTCGAACCGATTACCCAGAATTCATCTGCCTTCGCCACAGCTGCACTGGCGCGTTCCATCGCCCCTTCGGGCAGCATTTCCCCGAAATACACCACGTCGGTTTTGATGATTCCGTTGCAGGGCATGTTGCCGCTATAGGGAAGTCTGCGGTGGCAGTGCGGGTCTGGTTCCTCGTCCAGCGTTGCCATGATGTCTGCTGTCCGGTATTGTGCGTGGCACTTCATGCAGTGCGAGGTTCCGATGCTGCCGTGCAGATTGACGATGATGTCGCTTGAGTTGCCTGCTTTCTCGTGCAACGCATCGAAATTCTGCGTGGCCAGCAGGGTCAGCATGCCTGCCTCTTCCAGCCTCACTAGGGAGCGGTGTGCTGCCCCGGGTTCTGCATTCCACACTGGTGAGGCTTTCTGCCAGGCCCAAGAGTATTGGCGCTGCTTGGTGTCACTGAGGAATGTGTCGATGTCGTATACGCTCATCTGTTCGGGGTGCTTGGTCCATACCCCGTCCGGACCGCGAAAGTCCGGTATGCCTGCAGAGGTCGATATCCCTGCGCCTGTCAATACCGCAATGTGTTTGCTCATATCTTCAAGTTTATAGCAGGTTCGTTGCGGACAGGTGAGCGGTAAGTATTGGCGTAAGCCATCGGCTTGACTGTTTGCAGCAAGCCGGGGCTGGGAAGATTGCCAAATTCCGATTGGGCAAAACATGAGCAGGAATGATTGAGGGCATATAGAGGTAGGGGCATATAGGTACACGGATGTGCCCTGCCTAAGAAGGTCAATGGCGTGGGGTGGAAAAGAGGAGATATAGAGGCACGGCGTGCTGGGCTTTGGGGCGAAGATGGGGGAGTGGCTATACAACACGCCGATGAACGCCTAATTTTCGAGCTTGATTCGGGAAATATTGTGGCTAAACTAGGTTGAAGAAGGCATAAAAGCCGGTTTTCGACACGCCGAGAGAACCCCTGAATTTCAAGGGTCTCGCGGCATTCTTGCGTACCCGACTTGCGCAAAGTCAAGAACTCGCGTATATTTATCTCTTGCTGCTCATCACAACAGCTTCTCTCCAAGAGATGATGTTGAGTTGGTGTGGTGGTGGTTTGAGAACTCAAGAGTGTGTCTGTACTACTTTATTTTTTGTTTTGATTGCCAGTCCGATGTCTGCCTTGCTGTTGTGGTGGGGTCACCGAGGGGTGTTAATTGATGTCGG
>NZ_JBYLUI010000006.1:0-117780 GCF_058107325.1 Bifidobacterium sp. ESL1133
GCCCACTCGGTACGCCTTTCCATGCGTCGCAAACGGTTGCGGCAATACCCTCCGGTGATGTAACGCTTACGTTCGTAGTCCCTGCATACAACATGGAGGACTATCTGGAACGCTGTGTCAACTCGCTGACGGCCACCGGTTCGGACGACGTGGAAGTGCTGGTGGTGGACGACGGTTCGTGCGACGGCACTGCGGCATTGGCTGATGCTTTGGCTGCGGCCAATCCTGGCGTAGTGCGCGCGATTCATCAAAACAACAAGGGGCATGGCGGCGCCACGAACGCCGGTGTGGCCCAAGCCCGCGGAGCCTATGTCAAAGTGGTGGATGCCGACGACTGGGTGGATGCAGGATCTCTGTCTCGTATGCTTGACGTGTTGCGCGGCCAGCGGGGCTCAACCAATCCGGTTGACATGGTGGTCACCGACTACGTGTACGACAAGGTAGGCAAGCGGCGCAAGCATGTGGTGCGATTCAACCGTGTGATGGATGCCGACGTGCGTCTTGAATGGGATGACCTGCATCGTTTCGGCATCGCACAATACCTCATCATGCACGCGTTGACCTTCCGTACCGAAGTGCTGCGTCAGGCGCATACCATCCTGCCCGAGCACACGTTCTACGTTGATTTCATCTATGCGTATCAGCCGCTGCCGTGGGTGTCTTCGCTCATTTATCTGGACACTCCGCTGTACCACTATTTCATCGGCAGGGACGGTCAGAGCGTACAAACCGATGTGATGGTGAGCCGTGTGGATCAGCTGGTGCGCATCAACCGCATCATGGCCGATGCCACGCCTGAACCCGGCATGGTCTCGCGCGGATTGTACCGATACATGATTCACTTCCTGTCCATCAACAGTGTGGTCGCCAGCGTGTTCCTCATCCTGTCGAAGGACCCGCACAATTACGAGGTGAAGCGCCAGATGTGGGACAATCTCAAACAACATTCGCCCGCCATCTCTCATGATGTGCGCAAGCAGTTGCCTTCCTTGGCTATCAACCTGCCTGGAGCCACCGGACGCTGGCTCATCCGTTACGGCTACCGTGTGGCCGAAAATGTGATCGGCTTCAACTGATTCCGAGTTCTTCTTGCATGGGACCTTCTCTCATGACAGGCACCGCAGCCTTTTCGGGCTCGTGACCGAGCAAGGAGATGTCTTCTCTCTGCCGAATATACGGTTATATGACGTTCGGTATGCACGAATGCACTGCGCTGCGAAGATACGCAGGTTGTGCTGATATTTTGACAGCTTGGCAGTTTTGCTGAAACTTCAGGTGCTTGAAGTTTGTTTGCTGGAATCAGACGCATGTGCCGTTCCTAGTCTTCCGCAATGTAGCGGTGATGTGTCAGAGAGATTTCAGTTATCCAAAGAAGGAGAAACATGCTCGGAGTCAATATCGACGACGTGATGGCCGTCGTCAAATCAATACGAGTGGAACTGGTGGTGATCGCAGCGGCGCTGGTGCTGGCGCTGATCGTCACCGCCGCAGTCAACAGGCGTACGGTGCAAGACCGTGCGGTACGTAAGCTCACACACTCGAGCGCCTGGGTCGCAGCCGCGCTCGCCAGCATCGCCGCCGTGGCCACCATGCTCTCCGGGCCGTTGAACAGCATGATCACCATGGCCACCGCGACCAAGCACACGCTGTCACAGTCCAGTATCTCCAAGACCAACAAGCTCGCGGTCGACATCGAACGCGAAGGCATCACCTTGCTGCAGAATAACGACGACATGCTGCCGCTGTCCAACAAAGGAGCTTCCAAGAACCTCAACGTGTTCGGATGGGCGTCCACCAATCCGGTCTATGGCGGCACCGGTTCCGGAGCGCTCGACGAATCATATTCCACCACATCGCTGCTCGACGGTTTGCAGCAGGCCGGATATAAGACCAACACCGACCTGTCGAAGTTCTACACCGGTTACGCCAAAGCCCGAGGCGTCATCGGCGTGACCGAAGCCGACTGGACGCTCCCGGAGCCTCCTGCTTCCAACTACAGCGACTCCATGATGAACGGCGCCAAGCAATTTTCCGACACCGCCATGGTGGTCATCTCCCGAGTGGGCGGCGAAGGCACTGATCTGCCCACCAATATGAACGCCAAAGGCATCACCTACCACAACAACTCCAAGGACTATGCCGACTTTACCGACGGTCAACACTATCTTGAACTCGACAAGTCAGAGAAAGACATGCTCGACCTGGTGTCGCGCAACTTCAGCAACGTCGTACTGGTCTATAACGGCGCCAACGCCTTCGAGCTGAACTTCCTCAAGGATTATCCCCAGATCAAGTCGGCGCTGTGGGTGCCGCACCCCGGTCAGGCGGGCTTCAAGGCCTTGGGCGAAGTGCTCAACGGCTCGGTCAACCCCTCGGGAAAGACCTCCGACACCTTCCTGACCGACATGAAACTCACGCCGTCATGGAACAACTTCGGTGATTTCCCCTACAACAATGTCCAGGAGTTCCAGATTGAATCGGCCAGAGGGACACGCTCGCCCCGATTCGTCAACTACACCGAAGGCATCTACGTGGGGTACCGATACTACGAGACCGCCGCGGACGAAGGGCTCATCAACTACGAGGACGTGGTGCAGTACCCGTTCGGCTACGGCCTGAGCTACACGAACTTCGACCAGCACATGGGCGAGGTGACCTACAGCGGGCATAAGGTATCGTTCGACGTGACCGTGACGAACAAGGGCAAGAACGCCGGCAAGGACGTTGTCGAAGTCTACAGCAATCCGCCGTACACCGACGGCGGCATCGAGAAAGCCAGCGCCAACCTCGTTACCTTCGCCAAAAGCAAGGAGTTGAAGCCGGGAGAGTCCCAGCGCATCCACATCTCCTTCAAGGACGATGACCTGGCGTCCTACGACTATAGGAACGCCAAGGCCTACGTGCTGGAGCAGGGCGACTACGGCATCTCCATCCGCTCCGACAGCCATCATGTCATCGGATCGCACACGCTGAACGTTCCCGACACCATCACCTACAACACGAAATCGAACACGCACGACGGCGACAAGGTGCCCGCCACCAACCAGTTCGACGACGTGGCAGGCAACGGCGTCAACTATCTGAGTCGTGCCGGGCATTTCTCCAATAGCAGCGCAGCGCTCGCAGCCCCGACTGACTATGCGATGCCCGACAATGTGAAGAAGACCTACTACAACAACGGCAACTACGATCCGAAGAAGTTCGATAACCCCGGCGATACGATGCCGACCACCAGTGCCAAGAACAATGTGCGTCTGGCGGATCTGCGCGGCAAGTCCTTCGATGACGGTCAATGGGACAAGTTGCTCGATGAGTTGAGCTTCAAGGACATGGACACGCTCATCGCTGACGGCGGCTATCAGAACGCTGCGATTGCATCCATAGGCAAACCGCGTATGTCCGACGTGGACGGTCCGGCGGCGTTGAAGGACAACTTCACCGGAGTGGGTTCCATCGGATTGCCTTCGAACGTGACGGTGGCCTGCACCTGGAACAAGGACATCGCGCACCGCTTCGGCGATGCGATCGGCACCATGGCACGCGATATGAACGTCTCCGGGTGGTATGCGCCTTCGGTCAATATGCACCGCAGTCCCTTCGGCGGCCGTAACTTCGAATACTTCTCCGAAGATCCGGTGCTCACGGGGGATATGGCTGCCCAGCAAGTGCTGGGAGCCGCCGACCATGGCATCTACAGCTTCACCAAGCATTTCGCGCTCAACGAGCAGGAAGTGCAGCGCAACGGTCAGCTGTGCACGTGGAGCAACGAGCAGGCCATGCGTGAGATCTATCTTAAGCCGTTCGAGATGGTCATGAAACAATCCAGCAAGACCCCACAGGCGTTGATGGGTGGGTTCAACTATGTGGGCAACACATATACCAGTGCGCAAAAGGCGCTTAATCAAACGGTGCTGCGCGGTGAGTGGGGCTTCCGAGGAATGATGGTGACCGACTACTTCTCCGGGCCGAATTACGGCTACCAGAATGCCGACCAAGTGATTCGCGGCGGCACCGACATCATGTTGGCCAGCACCGAGACCACCAACCATGTCACCGACCACAGTGCCACTTCGGTGATCGCCATGCGCCGTGCCTGCAAGAACATCCTCTACACCACGGTGAACAGTTGGATGTTCGAAAACGGTGAGCCCAAGCAGGCAACGCCGGCCTGGAAGATCGCCTACATAGTGACTGCTGTTGTCCTGGTGCTGGTGGCGGTTGTGCTGGAAGCGGTGGCCATACGGCGCTTTCTTGCACGTCGCAAGAAGCAAAGGGCATAGTGACTGCTGCCCTTGACAGGTGTTGAGAAAACGGCGGTGATAACGATGGAGCGGAAAGGAGAGTGATGCATACGAAAGTGAGTGGTTGGGGTTCGCGGTAGCCTCCTGAGTTCCTCGCCACTCACGCTCCATCGCATACCGCTTGTGGAATGTGGCTGCGCAAAACATGCACACCACGCTACAGTTTGTCGTTTACCCCTTATTCTCACAGCTCTTTCTGATGCAATAGACAGCAAGGCATAATGGGGTGCAGACCCTACGCTCGCGAAGGGATGCGAGTTAAGGGTTCACCTGATGGTGTGCGCGGCAAGTGGGCTGTGTGCGCCTGACTATGGTCGTCGACAAGAGCTGTCGGCGGCTCGCCTTGATCTCTGCGGAGATTCAAGAAGGAGGCAGACCATGCTGCAAATCAACATGGCTGATGTCGTCAACGTCTTGAAGTCGCTTATACCATATTTGGTGGTAATCGGCGTGCTTCTGGTGCTGGCTGTCGTCATCAGCGTCGCCGTCAATAAAAAGACGGTGAAGAACGTGGGCACACGCAAGATGGTGCGTAGCCAGACATGGCTGATCGTGATGGTTGCGATTGTGGCCGCAGTGTCGACGATGATGAACGGGCCGCTGGTCACGCTGCTCAACAACGCGTCGGCCCAGAAGTACGAGCTGCAGGATTCCACCAAGGCTCGCGCCCAGAAGATGGCTGAGGACGTGCAGGCTGAAGGCATTACCATGCTGCAGAACGACGACTCCAACCTGCCTCTCAAGGGCAAGAAGGTCAACGTGTTCGGCTGGGCTTCCACCAACCCCATCTACGCGGGCACCGGCTCAGGCCAGATGAACGACCAGTACAAGACGGTCTCCCTGCTCGACGGCATGAAGAACGCCGGCCTGCAGACCAACACCGAGCTGTCGGACATGTACACCAAGTACGCTCCCAAGCGCCCGGTGGCCAAGGTCATGTTCGGCCCCGAATGGGATCTGCCCGAAGTTCCCGCCAAGCAGTACAGCACGCAGACCGTGGACAACGCCAAGAAGTTCTCCGATGAGGCTGTCGTGGTGCTGGCCCGTCAAGGCGGCGAGGGTCTCGACCTTCCCACCAACATGAAGGCCGAAGGCGTTCCCTACAACAACAACTCCAAGGACTATGAGGACTTCAAGGACGGACAGTCCTTCCTCGAGCTCGATCAGACCGAGAAGGACATGATCGACCTGGTCACCAAGAACTTCCAAAACGTCACCGTGGTCTACAACGGCGGCAACGCGATGCAGCTGAGCTTCGTCAAGGACTACCCGCAGATCAAGTCTGTGGTATGGTGCCCGCCTGCCGGCCAGACCGGTTTCAACTCGCTGGGCAAGGTGCTTGCCGGTAAGATCAACCCTTCGGGCAAGACCTCCGACACCTTCCTGCAGGATGTGAAGAAGGGCGTCACCAACAACAACACCGGTGACTTCAAATACACCAACGTGGACGACCTGGCGCAGGAAGTGCGTGGCTTCAGTGGCAAGACCAACACGGTCAAGCCGACCTTCGTGAACTACACCGAGGGCATCTACGTGGGCTACAAGTTCTATGAGACCGCCGCCAAGGAAGGCCTCATCAACTACACCGACTACGTGCAGTATCCCTTCGGTCACGGCCTGAGCTACACCAAGTTCGACCAGAAGATGGGCTCCATCTCCCACTCGAACGGCAAGGTCTCCTTCGACGTGACCGTCAAGAACACCGGCGACAAGGCCGGCAAGGACGTCGTCGAGGTCTACTACAACCCGCCGTACACCGAGGGTGGCATCGAGAAGTCCAGCGCCAACCTAGTCAAGTTCGACAAGACCAAGGAGCTCAAGCCCGGTGAGTCCCAGACCCTGAAGATCTCCTTCAAGGACGACGACATGGCTTCCTACGACGAGAACAAGGCCAAGGCTTACGTGCTGGAGCAGGGTGATTACGACATCTCCATCAACTCCGACTCGCACACCGTGCTGGATTCCAAGACCGTGAACATTCCGTCCACGATCACCTACAACTCCAAGTCGAAGACCCACAACGGCGACAAGACCGTGGCCACGAACCAGTTCGACGAAGCCAAGGGCGAGGGCGTCACCTACCTGTCCCGCGCCGGCCACTTCGCAAACTACGCTCAGGCCACCGCCGCTCCGACGAACTTCACCATGAGCGACAAGGTCAAGAGCGAGTTCACCAACAACGGCAACTTCCAGAAGGCGTTGAAGAACAACGACTCCGACAAGATGCCGACCACGGGTGCGAAGAACAACGTGCGTCTGGCCGACCTGCGCGGCAAGGACTACAACGATCCTGAGTGGGACAAGCTGCTCGATGAGCTGACTATGAAGGACATGGACTCCCTGACCGCCAACGGCGGCTACGGCACCCCCGCCGTGGACTCCGTCGGCAAGGTACAGCTCACCGACGCCGATGGCCCGGCAGCTCTGAACAACAACTTCACCAAGGTCGGCTCCATCGGTCTGCCGTCCTCCGTGTCCGTTGCCTGCACCTGGAGCCACAAGATCGCCAACGACTTCGGCAAGATGATCGGCGACATGGCACACGACATGAACGTGACCGGTTGGTATGCTCCTTCGCAGAACATCCACCGCAGCCCGTTCTCCGGTCGTAACTTCGAGTACTTCTCCGAAGATGCCGTGCTCTCCGGTTACCAGGCCTCCGGTGAGATCGCCGGTGCCGAGTCGAAGGGTGTGAACGCTTTCATGAAGCACTTCGCGCTCAACGATCAGGAGACCAACCGTAACAACATGTGCCTCGAGTGGGCCAACGAGCAGGCCATCCGTGAGGTCTACCTCAAGTCCTTCGAGATGAGCGTCAAGCAGGGCGGCGCCACTGCCGTCATGAGCTCCTTCAACTACATCGGACCCACCTGGTCCGCTGCAAACCCGAAGCTCATGACCACCGTGCTGCGCGACGAGTGGGGCTTCAAGGGCTTCGCCGTCACCGATTACTTCGCGGGCTACGGCTACATGAACGCTGACCAGGCCGTGCGTGCCGGCAACGACACCATGCTGGCCACCACGAAGACCTCGAACCACGTGACGGACAAGTCCGCCACCTCGGTCAAGGCCATGCGTCAGGCCTGCAAGAACATTCTCTACTCTTCGGCCAACAGCTGGGTGTATGAGAACGGCGAGCCCAAGGTGCCGACCCCGATGTGGAAGACTGCGATGTACGTGGTCTGGGCCATCGCGGCAGTGCTCTTCATCGTCCTGGAGATTGTGGCCTTCCGCCGCTTCTTCAAGCGTCGTGCACAGAGCAAGGCTCAGGTAGCTGCGGCCACGGCTGCGGCAGAATCCGAGCCGGGACAGGAGTAAGCCTCCATCCCGCACCGTTCTCGCTCAGGCTTCCTGAAAGCCTGATTTGAGAGCAGGGGCAAACCGGTCTCCGGCTTGCGCCAACGCTAACGGGCAGTTGCAATTTCGGTTGCGACTGCCCGTTTTGTATGTGCTGGCGGATCAACTTGTTAGCTACCTGTTCTGCACATGCCGATAGCCGCGCATGATGAGCGTGGAGGTCTAGCTGATATCAGAGTGCCTGACTTAAGATATGCCTGACTTAAGAAGGCCTGATTTAAGATATGTCCGGCATAGCGTTGAGTAGACTTGACTGCATACTGGCATATGGTTCGATGCCGAACCGGGAAGTAGGGGAAGATGCGTCGGTTGGATTTCAATGACGGGTGGAGTTTCCGGCACCTTGACACGGATGAGCCTTATGAACCAGTCACTCTGCCTCACGACGCCATGCTTGCCGAACCGCGCGCCCAGCAAGCTCCTTCCGGTCGCCATGCAGGCTGGTTTGAAGGGCGCGACTACGAGTATGTCAAGCGGTTTGTGCCCGAACCTTCATGGCAGGGGATGGCGCTGCTGCTGGAATTCGAAGGTGTATACCACAACGCCGAAGTGTGGGTGAACGGCGAACGGTTGGTATTCAGGCCGTACGGGTACACCAATTTCTATGTCGATCTAGAGGACAAGCTTTATTTCGATCGTGAGAACGAGATACGGGTAGTGGCTCGCAATGCCGATCAACCCAACAGCCGTTGGTATTCAGGTGCTGGCATCTACCGCCCGGTGGCACTGTGGGTGGGGCCTGCAGGCCACGTGGAAGTCAATGGCGTAAGCATCACCACGGTGAGTACCGACCCTGCGCGTGTGCAGGTTACGGTTCAGGCCACGGTGCCGGGTGAGGCGAGGGTGCGACTGTACCCGTTGGATGATGAACCTGACACCTGCGCTGCCGAAGGAACCGTGGACCTGCCTGCCTGTAAAGGTTCTGTGGATTTGGAAGTTCCGCAAGCCCGGCTGTGGTCTGTGGACGAGCCAAATCGTTACCGCTGCCGTGTGGATTTCCTGCCAGCAGCGGCACCGTCCCAGCAAACCGCAAGCCAGAGCGATGCCGCAGAGGTCACCTTCGGCATCCGAACACTGGAATGGGGCGAACACGGTCTACTGATCAATGGCGAACGCGTCATCCTCCAAGGAGCCTGCGTGCACCATACCAACGGTATTTTGGGGGCGGCGGCCTATCCGCAGGCCGAAGAGCGCAAGGTGAGCTTACTCAAACGGCAGGGGTACAACGCCATACGCTCCGCCCATAACCCGTGCTCAAAATCCATGCTGGAAGCGTGCGACCGCCTCGGCATGCTGGTGGTGGACGAATACGCCGACCAATGGTATATCCACAAAACCGCATACGATTACGCCTCCCAGCTGCCCCACTGGTGGCGCGCCGACCTGGCGGACATGGTGGCAAAAGACCGTAACCATCCTAGTGTGATCATGTATTCCACCGGCAACGAAGTGAGCGAAACCGCTCAACGAAGAGGCATTCGGCTGGCAGAGGAGATGAGCGAGCATCTGCACCGGCTCGACCCCACGCGCCCGGTGACCTGTGGCGTCAACATCTTCTTCAACCTGCTCAGCAGTCTCGGGTTCGGTCAATATTCCGATGCGAAGGCGCGGCATGAGATCGAATCGGCGCACAAGCATGAAGCTCACCAGTATGTGCCCGGTGAGAGGCCGAAGAACGGTGCGGTGCGCAGCATCGTTAGGCATGGTGCGCAGCGTGCCGGCACCGCCGACGTTCAGCGTGCGGTCGGCAGCGAATTCTTCAATCAGATGGCCGGGCTGCTTGGTGCTGATGTGATGAAAACAGGAGCGGCGTTGCCTGCCTGCGACGCGGTGACCCGAGATGCCTTCGCGCGCATGGATGTGGCCGGATACAACTACGGCATCACGCGGTATCGCAAGGATCTGCAGCGATACCCACAGCGTCTCATACTCGGCACCGAAACCTTTTGCTCGGACGCGTACGAGTTCCGGGAGCTGGCCAAAGCGAATCCCAGGCTCATCGGTGACTTCGTCTGGGCGGGCATGGATTACCTGGGCGAAGTGGGCGTGGGAGCATGGGAGTGTGACGATTACGCAGACTTGGGCAGCGACTTTGGTTGGGTTTCAGCCGGATCGGGCCGTCTCGACCTCAACGGATCGCCGCTTGGGGAAGCTCTATACACTAGGGTTGCTCTTGAAGAGGAGTCCGGACCGCTTATTGCGGTCAGGCCGCCCACGCATGTTGGGAGCAAGCACTCGCCCAGCGCGTGGAAAATGAGTGATGCCGTACCCTCGTGGAGCTGGAACGGGTGCGACGGGATGCCAGCCTACGTAGAAGTGTATGCGCGCGCCGCCACAGTGAAGCTATGGCTCAACGGTAAGAACATCGGTACACGGCGACTGCACGGCGGCTGTGTGGCCCGATTCGCATGGCCATGGGCTCCCGGCATTCTGGAAGCAGTGGCCTACGATGCCCGCGGTATGGAAATCGGACGGCACAGGCTGGTCAGCGCAGGGGAGGATACCGAACTGCGGCTGGATGTGGAAACCGGGACTGCACAACAGCGGGTAATATTCGTCAACGTGCGCTACACCGACAGCCAAGGCACAATCAAACCCATGGCTCGCGGCATGCTGCGCGCACAGGTATCTGGCGACGCGCAACTGCTGGCGTTCGGCAGCGCCGCACCATTCAACCGAGGCAGTTATCTCAGCGGTGAGAGCGAAACCTACTTCGGTCAGGCGCTCGCTGTGGTGCGAGTCGGAGGGGACGACCATCCCACTCTGACCGTGAGCGATGGAACCCATTCAGTCATGTGCGCGTTGTGACGAGGTAGGGTTTCCATATATTAGCGGCATCGGCTTCGGCAGTGGCTTTGCGCGCTGCGGGAGATGCAGGAGATGCAGGAGATGCGAGTGCCCCTCCGGTTTTTCTTGACCGGAGGGGCACGTTCAGTCGAAGCAGAGAGCCTGGTAAACGAGGCTACTGCTACGAGACTTGTTCAAACTGTTGCTTGAGCGGCAGCATTGTGCTCTGCTTGTCGGAGAGTTCATCGCTCGCCTTCATGTTCTTCACGCTAGAAGCCGGCGCGTAGATGACTTGCACGTCAGCAGGCTTGGCTAAGCCGAAGTTCGTCACTGGGCAATCTAGCCCAGCAGTGCCCCAATTGCGTGCGCTGTTGTAGTAACAAGTCCTTAGGGTGATGGAGGGCAAGGTGAGTGCGGGAACGGTGGCGGTGTCAGACCAACTATGGCCGCCATCCACGGAAACTTTGTATCCAGACATTCTCGGCGCATTGACTGCCGGCAACTGGCTGGTCGGAGACCATTGATCCAAACCAGCCGACGTGAAGGCAATAGTATTGGTGAAACGTTGCAGCTGTTCGCTTTGATTGTCGCGCAACCGAGAAGAAGGTGCAGAAGTCCAACTGTATGCCCCGTAATATCCCACGCGTTGTGTGCTGTTCGATATGGGTGCTCTCCGCCACCACACGGCATTTCCCTTGGCGTCTTTGACGGTGACTTTGATGCTGCGTTGGGCCACTGGCTGCTTACCGTTAGGACTGTTACGCAGGAAGTTGGCACCTGCGGTAATCGAGTCTTTAATCATGCGGTATTGCACAGATGTGTTCAGGCTGCCATCCAGCATGGAATTAAGACTGTCATTATTGTACTGCATGACCAGCGGGCCGTTGATGTAGTCTCCTCTGCTGTCTGTGGATTGCGTAGGGTCGAGAGGATGGGTCAGTCCAAGGACGTGGCCGAGTTCGTGATTCATGTGTCTGACCCACGCCTTGTTGACAAGATCGATCCAGTATCCGTTGGCTTCCTCAAATGTTGAGCCTTGCGTGCATTCAAGATATGCTCCGCTTCCGCACCAGTTCCAACCCACTGCTGTGGTACGCTGCTGGCTTGGTTGAGTTTCATTGTCACGTTCGAAAGAGTATCCGCGAGTAAAGAACCCTCCTGGTGTGGCTTTCTTTGCAAACTCGGCAATATCGTCGTTATAAGAAGTCGTATTGATATTGAGTGTCTGATGGTTGGCTGATGCGGCGACTCCCTTGCGGTAATCGGTCGATAGCTGGAGGCATTGAATATAGTCACGTTCGGCGTTGGCAACGATTTTCCCGGATTGGTTGGTTGGAGTAAACGTGAGTTGTGATTTGAGCAGGAAGAAGTCCTTGCCGAGCAGCAAGTTCCAATTTTGCATGGAGCGTTGAAGGACTCCTGTCTTTAAGAAGGCGGCTACGTCAGCCGGTACTGTTTCATCGTTGAAGATGATGTGAGGATTATTGGAGATGAGTGAGAGCTGTTCTCCCAACGATGCATAGCTGGAAAGCCAGCTGAAAAGGTTCGTTTTGCGGTAGCACAGGTGCAGTGAAGCGTAGTTGTCGTTATCTGCGCTGCACCAGTAGGGAATCTGCGCGTTGTAGTCCTGTTTGACACCGTTGATGGAGATGCCGTCGGTGGTGCCTTGTGACGAGGGGGAGGCTTTAACCGCACTGGATGTGTATGTGGGGTTTTGCTGGGGAACCTGTACGCTGGAATTTTCAAGGAAGGTGATGCCTGGAATGGCCACGTCTCGTGGAGCTTCGCTGAGTTGTCCAGCAGGTACGTTTTCGGAATGTCCGGGGCGGGGCTGGGAAGCGGCTCGCGATGCTCCGCCAGAGGAAGAGCGAGTGGTTGGATTGTCTGGCGATTCTTGGGTTGTTGTCACTCCGATAAGCGAATCAATGTTGTCGGTTTGAAGATCAGTATCTTGGCTGTTGGGTTGTGATAGCGCGGTTGGGAATGACAGTTCCGCTGGTTCCGCAGCCTGTGCGGTCAGTGGTGCTGTCAGCCCTAGGGTGAGTGTTGCGGCTCCTAATGTGGCGAGGAGTCGTTTTGAGTTGAGGTGTGTCATTGAGTGCCTTTGATCGAAGGTGCAGGTGTATTCACGCACTGCTATCAGGAAGGGGCACTGCTCATCTGTTACATCTCTAAAACTACTTTTCCCTGCCTGAATGTGTGAATCATCTGGAGTGCGGTTGCGCTCGGTTTCAGTGTATCAGTGATGTGCCGATGGGAGACGGATATCGCAAGAATATGAGACTGACGTTGCAACTTCATGTGTGCTGGTACAACAGTACATGGCTGCAATGGTATGTGGTCGTAATGGTGCATTGCCGTAAGACGCAATACAAAAATTGTCCCCTCCGGCCGGAGCCGAAGGGGACAATCTCTGAATTCAGTTGTTAGTGCCTAGGCACTGAGCGGTGAGGCTCAGATGGCGGCAGCCACAACCTGCTTCTGCATCTTCTTCTTGTAGAAGGTCAGCGTGCCAGCGGCACCCAGGAGCACAATGGCCACGATGACGGCGAGAATGACGCCGGCGCCACCGGTCATAGGCAGCTGGGTGATGCTGTTGACGGAGTAGACGGTCACCACGTAGAAGGCAGTTGCGCCATCGATGTCGGTGGGGGTGCTGTTGGCCGCTACGAGACCCCAAGCATCGCCACTGTTGGTCCAGTTACCGTGAGTGGATACCGTGCTGGTGGAAGGATCTACAACCTCGTCAACGGTGACCGTGAACTCGGGCTTGAAGGTGTTGGAGTAGCCTTCAGGACCAGCGGTCTGCGTGATGGTGTAGGTGCCCTTGGGCAGGTAGGTGATCTGCAGGATGCCATCGGCACCGGGATCGGTCACGGCAGCGCGAGGCACAACCATCTCAGTCACGGACTGAGCGGTGATGGCGGCACCTTCGGCACGGACGTACTCGCCGTTAGCGCCGAGGTTGAAGGTGACAGGGTTGCCAGCGGCATCCTTCATGGTGTACTTGGCGCCGGCGATGAGGCTCTCGTCAGCCTTGGACTTGTTGTCGAGCTCAAGCTTGTAGGTCTTGGCGCTGGGGGTACCCTGGGGGTAAGTAGCCTCGGTCGTGTAGCACTGAGGCTCCTGGCTGGAGACGGTGGAGCAGGCGGTGTAGCGAGCCTTGTTGGACCAGCTACCGGTACCATCGTCAACGACCTTCATCTTGTAGGTGATGGTGATGATGGAGTCGAACTCGAGACCCTGATTCTTGACGGCGTTCGAGAGATCGAAGATGATCTGCGAGGTACCGTCACCGGTCCAAGGGTTAGCTGGATCGGGAGCTGGGGTGCCTTCGATGCGGATGCTGTACTCACTCGGGGAGAGCACTGCTTCAGCAGCGCCCTTCTTCGTGGCCTTGATCTCAACATTGGAGGAGCCTTGCCACTGCAGACCGGTGCTCGGCGTATCCTTGATGAGCAAGGTGTAATCAGTAGCTGCGGCGGTGTTCGGCACGTGCTGCTTCAGTGTGTAGGTCAGAATGCTGCCGGGGCCTTCGGCGCCGGTTGCATTCGATTCCTTGGTCAGGCCGGGCTTCTCGTTCTTCATGTTGATGACGCCCAAGGGCTGGGCAGCGAAGGAATAGCCGCCAGTCTTCTGAGGAGCGGTCGCACCGTTGCCGACCGTGGTGCCCACAAGCATGGGAGCTGAGGAGCTGTGGCCAGTGGCAGGATTGGTGGAAGGCATGGCAGTGGTGTCAATGACAACGTAAATGCCCTCAGTGAGACCCGGAATGGAAACCGAAGCCGCGCCGGCTGCTGCTTCCGTGGTTTCCGTAGCTGCCGCAAGCGCAGCCTTGAAGGATGCGGTGTTCTGCAGCTTGGTCACGAAGTGGCGAAGAGCGCCGTCATAAGCGTGAGCGCCGTTCGACGTGGTGTCGACGTTGTTGGTGGCGGAGGCATCGGTATAGCCGAGCCAGTGCTCAGCAACCTGGCCGATGGCGTTGCCGGTGTAGTGAGGGTCAACTCCAGCGGTGCCGCCCGTGAAGCCCATGTTTTCGCCAGCAGCAGCCATCTCGCCGAGTACGGCGGCGGCATCGCTCTGGATGGCGGGGACGGTGTTTACGGAAACGTTGGTGAGGTCGGTGCCGTCGGTCTCAGCATCGGCGTATCCGCCAACCTGCACGGCCTTGAACTTGTGGCCGGACAGAGGATTGAGGGCATCTGAACCATTAATCGTGATAGTAGCACCGGAGCCAACAGGCAGTACGGTGGACGCAGCCATGGCGGAGCCGCTGACTGCAGTCAGGCCGAGCGAGGCGGCAACGATGGTTGCCAGACCCAGCGAGAGCTTTGATGATTTCTTCAATGTGAATCCTTTCAGGAAACATTTGCTGTACATGATTGGGCGAGCCCTAAGCCGCCCGCCCTGTCCAGGCGAATGAATCGTTGATATTATTCATGAAACTTTCGTTGTTATGTTTCGTAGCGCGTGCCACTCAGCATAAGTTTCAGGCTTCATAAGAAAGATTAGCATGCTAAGGTGCCTCCATTTTCCTCAAATTACCGCCATTTTTCAGACGTACAGTAGGAAACTGTCTAGTAAAATATGTGCTTACCTGAAAAAAGCCTGATAAAGCATAAAATAAATAGACATATGCACGAGCGGCGACTATTGAGAATTTCTAAAATGTGACGCAAGTCACAAAAAGGAGTGATGGACTTCTGGTTTTCTGTTGATATATCAGCCTTTTGTGATGAAAAGTATCCTGAGAGAAAGCTGGGAATCGAACTCTTCCTCAGTGGCTCTCCATGTTGCAGGTTGCCGCATACAGAGGTAGAATCAAACTTTGTGTTTGCGCGGCCTGAAATCCGCGTTGTTGTGTATTGGGACATGATGGGAGGCCTACTGTGGACTGGCATGCTTCGGTGTATGGGTCAAGGACTGGTGGCTCCGGTGGATTTGGCGTTGATCCCACAGAATACTCCTTCAGCGGGTTTGATGAAGGGTATGAATACGACGATACCTCATATGAAGACGACAATGAAACCGGCTCCACGTTTGGTGCCGCAGGCCATCATCCGGTATCGGATACCACGCTTAAGGCTAGCGCTGGCAATGCTTTCTACCGTGCGCAGGAGATTATCGACAGTGGGCGCATGAACTCGTTGAACTGTGAATCAGAAGGAAAAGCGCTCCAACTGAGCTGTTCTGTGGATTCTGCAGGGCTCGACGGGGAATACGCAGTGTGGGCGAAAATCGACGAAACGCGCGGTGAAATCGTCGATTCGAGCTGTACGTGCCCGGCATATGGCAGGTATGGAAAGACGTGCAAGCATGTTGTGGCTCTCATCATGCGGTACAACCGACGTCCGCAGGATTTCGATCCGCAAAACCCCGTGGGTGCAAGGAACGGTTCTGAATTGTCTCTCCAAGCAGGCAGAAGAGTACGTAAGCGGACCTCATATACGCTGCAGCAGTTTATGGCGGCGCAAAGTTCGGCGCAACAGGAACAGGCAAAAAACCGGCAGCTGGAACTGCTCAAAGCCGTGGGCAGCAAAGCTTCGGGAGAAGGAATGGCTGGAGCTCAGGCAAGTCTCACCGTGACCCCCGGCAGCGTGGTGCTTCGCCCCTTGCTTGAGGATTTTCGTTCGGGACGTTGGGGTTTGCGCCTGCACATTACCGTCCCACGGCGCAACATCTCGTATGTGGTCAAAGATATTTACAATCTGGTCGACGCAGTGAAGAACGGTAGGTTCTTCTCGTACGGTAAGAAACTGGCGTTCGTGCATACACGCGATGCGTTCGATGAGCGCAGTCGTGAGCTGCTGCATTTGGTGGAACGGGCAGTGGAGATTCGCAGTTCCATCACTCTCGGATACGATTATTACAGAACTAAAAGCGACAATGCGCACGTGGAATTGTCCGACGATGAGGCGGCGGAACTACTGAATCTCTATGTGGATCAGGATGCCACATTCGACTTTGCGGCCAGTGGCGGATGGCATACGGCGGCTACCCCCATGCATGTAGTGGACGGTGACCCGGACTTGGGCATTGAGATTGTGCCGAGTGATGTTCGTGATGAAGCCGGGCGCCGGACGGGTGTATCTGGCTCATATGGTGCCTCTGGAGTGAGGAATCGGCAGGCGGCCTCTCCTAGTGGGGGGCAAGGGTATGTGATTCGTCATCGGTTGAGCGTGGACCGGTTCATTGTGGGGTCTGTGGCGTCGTTCGTCATAGTTCATCCCAGCGGCGAAAGTGCGCTGCATGGAACGCAGGGGCAGGCCGTCCATCGGTGTTCGCAGAGCATGGTCGCCGAGCGTGAAGTGCTCACTGTGCTGTGTTCGCCCAGTGGTTCTGTGGAGGGCAGCGAATTATATTTGGAATCACGCGATGTGGAGGAATTTGCGCGCACGGTGTTGCCGCAGCTGGTTCCTGTGCAACGCAAGCAGACAGATATGAATGGGCTTGCGGCGCAAAGCGAGATTGAGGGGCAAACGTCGTCGCATCAAGCGGATCATGACGCACTCGTGTCTGCCTCCGCAGATTCCGGTACCGGTGTACAGGCGCATGGCGCTGCGGTAGTGGTGCCTGATGAACTTTTGGCGTTGCGCCAGACTCCGTGTGAGATTGAGACCTATCTGGACCGTGACGAATACGGAGTGACCTGCGACATTCAAGCGCGCTACGGCGAAGAACGATTCCATGTCTTTCTCGGCATCGGCCCCAACGAGCCGTTGACTCGAGATAAAGACACCGAACGTTTGGCTGTGGAAGCTGCCCGTCATTACTTCCCGGCGCCGGACGGTATCTTTGCGCGAATTCGTGAAAGCGACGACGACGCCATATATAAGCTGCTCAACGAGGGGCTTCCCGTATTACGCAGCATTGGTCAGGTGTTCTGCACGCCTGCGTTTGATGGGTTGCGCACCGTCTCTCATCCGGTACTGAAATTAGGCCTGAGCGTACGTTCGGGGCTGGTTGAGATCTCGCCGATCGCCGATGAAATCGACCCTGCGGAAGTGCCGGCACTGCTCAAAAGCTACCATAAACGCCGTCGGTTCCACCGTTTGAGCAACGGAGCGTTCGTAGATTTAAGCCAGATGGACGCCAGTAAGCTCGACGAGGTAAGCGCTGACTTGGGGCTCAAACCCGGAGAACTTTCCGCCGGTCCAGTTGCCGTGCCAGCGTACGAAGCCTACTATCTGGACGCACAAGCCGACGAAGACGATAAGAGCGACGAATTCCGCTCCTATTTGAACGGAATGAAAACCGTTGATGCGGCGCGTTACCAAGTGCCCGAGTCTCTTAAGTCGGTGCTTCGGCCTTACCAGCAGGAAGGTTTCCGCTGGCTTAATGCGGCCTGGGACAAAGGGTTTGGCGGCATCCTTGCTGACGAGATGGGACTGGGAAAAACCGTACAGACGTTGGCGTTCCTGCTCTCCCGGGTCGATGAACAACGCGGAATAGGGCCCAATATTATTGTCTGCCCGGCGTCACTGGTGTACAACTGGGCCGCAGAATGCGAGAAATTCGCGTCTGGTCTCAATGTTGCTGTGATGGCCGGGACGAAGAGTGAGCGACGAGGTGTGCTGCAACGCGTTGAGGCCGCGCAGAAAGCTTCGGGCAAGGATTCGGGCAATGTCGCAGATGCTGGCGGCAGCAGCGACGGAGGCGATACCAAGCTGCGCGCCGACGTGCCTGACGTCCTCATTACCTCCTATGACTTGTTGCGTCGCGATTTGGAAGACTACCGTAGTTTGCGTTTCTCCTGCATGGTGCTCGATGAGGCGCAATACATCAAGAACCACGCTACCAAAGCCTCGCAGGCGGTGCGCAGTCTCAACGCGCAGCACCGGTTCGCGCTCACCGGTACCCCTATCGAAAACCGACTTTCCGAACTGTGGAGCATCTTCGACTTTCTCATGCCCGGCATGCTTGGATCATACAAGCATTTCCGTGAACGGTTCGAGATGCCCATCATGAGTGGCGATGCCATAGTACAGAAGAAGCTGCAAGCGTTTGTTGGGCCGTTCATTTTGCGGCGACTCAAATCGCAAGTGCTCAAAGATTTGCCGGACAAGATCGAAAACGTCATCACGGTACGGTTGGAAGGCGAACAGCGCAAACTATATGCAGCGCTGGAACAACAATTGCGTGCCACGCTCAACAAGCAGCGAGACATCGAATTCAAAACGGGCAAGATTCAGATCTTGGCACAGCTGACCCGCCTGCGTCAAGCGTGCTGTGACCCGCGTTTGTTGTTTGACAACGTAGGCGTAAACGAAGTGAAACATGAAAGCCGGGCATGGGGGGCACCGGCACGAGACACCGCTGTGGACGAAGTGGAGGCAGGAGCAGCGCTTGATGCCGAGGCCACAGCCGCCGCAACTGCAGGAAGTGACGTCAAGCGTGCGCGAGCTGTGCCGTCGGCAAAATTGGATGCGATCGAAGAACTGGTGTCCAGCTGCCAGGATGCGGGGCAGAAAATGCTGATCTTCTCCCAGTTCACCAGCTTCCTTGACTTGGTGGCGCAGCGTTTGCGGCGCGAGCACGTGGAGTATTACACCATCACCGGTGCGACTGCCAAACGCAAACGTCTTGAACTGGTCGACCAGTTCAACGCCGACTCCACGCCGGTGTTCCTCATCTCGCTCAAAGCCGGCAACACCGGTCTCAACCTTACGGGCGCATCGGTGGTGGTGCATGCCGATCCGTGGTGGAATGCCGCGGCACAAGATCAGGCCACGGACCGCGCCCACCGCATCGGTCAGAAAAACGATGTGAACGTGTATCAGGTGGTGGCCAAAGACACCATCGAAGAGCGCATTCTGGAAATGCAGCGTACCAAAACCGATCTGGCGAGCCGATTTGTTGACGAAGCCAGTTCGAATTCCAGCGGCGGCATGGCCAAACTCAGCAAAGACGACCTACTGGCGCTGCTGGGATGAGGCCGGTGGGCGTCTGTCAGTCGCACGGGTATGCCCGTGACTGCTGATATCGTGATGTTGCTGTCTTGGGGATGATGAGTCATCGGTTGTCGATCTTCCGCGTAAGTGTGGTGGAAGGTAGGGATGACGCTACAGCAACCCGCCTTTATGCAAGGTCAGGGTGGGCTGCGGTATTGTCACGTTCTCGTCCGGATGTGGATTGTGTGATGTAACTGCCATGATTCTGCCGAAAGACAGGTCATGGATCTCTTGAGGAACCAAGCCGGTTTCCTCACTGAGCGTGCGTATCGAAATGCCTTTTTTCCTGTTTGACTCAGCAATGAAATTGAAAATCGTTGACTGTTCCGGTTCAATGCCGCGTGGTTCGGCGGTGCGATATCCCAATGAGGTGAGTTGTGAACAGACTTTTCGGTATGACCAGTCGGAGAGGCGGCCTAAATCGTGTGCACGGTGCGCCATAGCCATCGCAGAGACCTTGAAATATCGTTTTGCGTTGAGGATTTCTTTTGTTCCGCCCTCTGGAGGTATGAGGGACAGTACACGGTGCGCGGGCATGAGTAGTGCTGATGCGAATGCATGAGCCTCTTGCTCAATATCGCGCGGACGTGCTTTGTGGTGTGGAGCAGAGGCATCTGCGTCGAACGGGCGCTCACTCAACCCTGACTCGTGCATGACAAGATGGCCTAATTCATGCGCGATGTCGAAACGTATACGTTCTGCTGATTTTACAGTATCCACAGCAATGTATGGAGTATCCTGGAATACAAAGCTGAATGCATCGACTGCCTCATCCACGGGGGGCAAAGAAAATATCCTTATACCGTGTGATTCGGCTAGTTTGGTAAGGCTAGGCAGTGGATTTTCTCCATATCCCCAATCGCTGCGCAGCAGGGAGGCTGCATCCTGAGGGGAGAGGTTCTCTCCATTGGTGATGTCGAAGTTCAGTGGTGGCAGAAAAAAGTGTGCCTCAATCCAAGCGAATAACAGCAAGGCATAACGACCATGTCCGACTGCAGATTTCCGCTGTAAAGCAGTGGATTTTCGCATTGAACGGAACCAAACCTGACTTTCGTCAAGGTCGGTGACATGCAGTGTCTCTGGAGTGATGTCGAAATATGAGGGCATGACGTTGAGTGCCTGCGCGAGGTGTGTTCTGCTTTCTGCTGGGGCACCTGTCTTTTCGTAGTTTGATATGGTGCGCTCCGTGACACCCATGGCGTCGGCAAGACGAACTTTAGTCAGTCCGGCCGCTTCTCGCGCACTGGTGATTCGCCCGGGGTCAAGCAGGGAGCGGTGGGGATTATCGCTCGGAAATGGAGACAACGATATTCTCTTCTCCATTGCCGTCATCGTGGTGCTCCTCCATTAATTGCTCGGGATAGGAAGTATTCAAGCCTACCGGGTCAAGGATTATACGCTCACTCCACCCTTGAACGATATTGTTTGTGCTGACCGAGGATGGGAGCGATACTTCGATGTGTGCGGTGTCGTCAGGATTTTTGTGATAGACAATCAGCCATAGCGTCCCATGTTGCGCTATCTCTCGCCGGATAAAGAAACTCGAGAAGATGTCATCCTCCGCGCTGTTGCCTTCTGCAACCTCTGTTGCGGTGGTGTTGCATAGGCTGACGCGAGGATGGGCTGAGGAGTCTTTCGCGCGTGAAAGGTTATGGACGACGGCAAAACCAATTCCGAGTCGTGAATGATAGGCGCGAGGGGAGGCGTTGATGTCGGTGAGGAGTTGTGCATCCCATTCTGGAAGGATGTCAAGGCTATCGCGCAACGCTATGACGAAATGATGATAGAACATCGCGCCTTTCGCGCTTTGCTGTGCGTGCAAATCATCGATTCCGGAAGCCTCGCGCAAGGCGAGCGTTGCGGCTGATCGTATGAGGGAGGCAGGGAAGCCGAAACGGCGTTCTATTTCTGCGTCAGCGTCATCATGCTGCACTCTCCGGTAGTTGCCGGCGAAATCTGCTTGTATTGTTCCCATCGCCCCTCAATTCTATGTGGAAAACCGGAAATATATGAACTATGATACATGTGTGGCTACGTATGGTCAACTTGATGTGTGGATACTGCGTTTGATGTTATTGAAAACTCGCATAACGGCGTCTGTGGGTGGCGCTCATCCAGGGGTCGGGCCGATAGGTGGAGTCGAGATCGTCAGGCGGGATGGTGTTGATGTGAGTGGTTGCGGTACTCGCAGACATGATTGAATCCAGAAATACCGTAGCTCCTTCAGCGAGGCGTTCGGATATGTCTCGGGAGGAGCCTGCCTCGAATGGGTATGGAGCCGTGCACCAGACAGGGTTGACTTCCAAGATAACGGGTTTTGAGGGGCGGGATGACAACTGATCTAAAGCGTTTGACGAGAATGCGACAATCATGCTGGCAGTGCCGATATGCGCGGCTTGAGCGGCCTGCTCGGCGGCTTGCAGTGCCGTGTCTCGGTATGACATATGGAACCTGGCGCCGTCGAACACTGTTGTGACGGACTGTTCCTGGCTGGTGCGCTCGGCAAGGCCGATGCTGCCGGTCGGATGATGGACGCAGTATCCGCTTGCGGCAACGGCACGCCCTGCATGTACGAGAACGCACCATTCTTCACGAATGGAGGCAACATGGCCGTTGAGTTCGATGACGGATTCGGCAGGGGCTGGTGAGAGGTCGTGCTGCAATTCGTTCAACGTGCGGCGGGCGGCTCGAAATCCTGTGATGCGGCCCTGACGCAATCCTGACCATGGGCGGCTGCCAAGAGCGGACGGATAATCGGACCAACGGCGTATGGTGCCGACATCAGCAGCGATGCAAGCGCGTCCCAGTAGGTGTTGCTGCACATGCTCGGCCCAATCCGTACGAGGGGTTGCCAGCTGCAGATCGGATGCGCCATGCCTGGTACGCCACGCGTTCAACGCAACCAATAACTCGGGCGCAATCCACACGCCGTCCGTCTTTCCGATATCTTGCAGTGGGGATAACCCATGGTGGGTGTGCAGTTGGTATCGCGGTGGGTGCAGCCTTGCGTTGAGACTGGTAAATTCGTTGCTTACCCAAGTGAGCGGGCTGATCACATGGAGTGTGCTTGGCTCTTGCATGGTGCTTCCCTTCGTTCACAGGTGACCATTGCTCTCGCATATTCCATTGTATGGTGCGTATTTCCTCCAAGCGCAACGCGTGCAACACGCATGGGAGCATACTAGGCTGGGATGTGGAGACGGGTTCGTCGGCTGGCCTGAAACGTTGGTGCCGTGCGGATTCGTGCATGTGAATAACAAAGGAGTAATCATGGTCAAGATAGCTGTATTCGTAGGGTCACTGCGCAAGGACTCCTTCAATAAAAGTCTGGCTGAGAACGTCGAACGCTTGCTGCCCGACGGTGTGGAATTCACCTATGTGAACATGGATCTGCCGCTGTACAACCAGGATCTGGACGAGAGCATGCCGGCCGAAGTGTTGAACTTGAAGCGGACAGTGGAGGATTCTGACGGTGTGCTGTTCGTCACCCCGGAATACAACAGAAGCTTCTCAGGCGTGATGAAGAACGCTATTGACTGGGCTTCGCGCCCTTGGGGCAAGAGCTCGTTTGCTGGCAAGCCTGCTGCGATTATCGGTGCGTCCATGGGCGCCTTGGGTACGACTCAAGCACAATCCCACCTGCGCAACGTGGCGCTGTTCCTTGACATGAAGCTTATGGGACAGCCGGAAGTGTATTTCAACGCGGCCTCAGGGCTGGACGATGAAGGGAATGTGGTTGAGGAGTCGAAGGACTTCCTGCGCAAGTTCGCGCAAGCATTCGCTGAGTTCGTGGAGAGCAACAAATAGCCGTTTGCATAGCGTGTTGTGCCTGAGCGTTTCGTATGGTCGGCGCTTCTGCTAAGCTTCTTGATGCTGGCGTTCGCGCCGGCGTGGGGCTGTAGCTCAGTCGGTTAGAGCATCGGACTCATAATCCGTCGGTCCTCGGTTCAAGCCCGAGCGGCCCCACTTAGCGGTGTGTCAGTTTTCTGTTTGCCTAGTTTGGTTTGTGTGCGGCATGAGTGACAAACCACCGACAGCGTCTGTTCACGCTTTGCGAGCCCGTACTTCACGGCCTGAGGCAAAACGGTCGAGTGCCCCGGTTTTGGCAATGGCGAGGAATAAGAACCAGCTCATCACTCCGGCGATAACGATGCCACCGATGATCTCGCACACCATGTGCGTGATGCCGCGCGGACTGAGGAACGCCACGCCTTGGAAGCGGAACAGAAGCACATAGATACCGTATTCTACCGCGGTGAGTGCTCCGGAAACAACGGTGAGAATCAGGTTGAAACGGCGGTAGCGCATCAGTGCGAACGGAATTTCGGCGCACAGTCCTTGCAGCAGCGCTGAGATGAACACGAACGAGAACGAATACTGGTTGCCGAACAGCATTTCTGCACTGCTACCCACAAAATTGACGAAGATTGCCGCGCCGGGTTTGCGAATGATCAGTACGGCGAGTGGGCCGGAAAAATACCAGAAGGCATGCAGCAGACTGGCGATGCCGGGTAGGATGGCTCCGAGCAGGGGCGACAGTGCGGAATAGGCGAAGTTGAATCCCCAAAACACCACACCACAGGCCACGCCTAATGCTGCTCCGACGGCGATGTCGGCGGTTCTCCAGCGCAGGCGATGTGATGTGGGTGAAGCAAGTGGTGAATGTTGAGATGGTTGAATGTGATTTTGGGCATGGTTGTCCACAGTGTTCCTCGTGTTTCAGCTGCGCACAGTGTATGAATAGCAGACGTCCCCTTGACCTGCGCAGCCCGGGCGGAGACGCCGGTTGCCACTCTAGCAGTAAAGGCGTCTGCGCAACGCCTGTGTTCGTAAATAGGTAACACAGGTGAGATTGAGCACGATATCATTCGAATTTATAGCAACGCTGGCCAATGCGCTAGCTAGTCCAAGGTGCTAGTTAGTTCAATGTGCCGTTCATGAGCGCTGTGAGTTCTGTGCGGTTGCGCACGCACAGGACTTGGAAGATATGGCTTATGTGGTTCTTGACAGTGCCGGTGGAAAGGAACACGGCTTTTGCGATTTCCGAGTTTGTCTTGCCGGATGCAACGAGATAGGCTATTTCGCGCTCGCGTTCGGTCAGCTCATCAAGCAGCGTTTGTGCTTCGAGAGCAGATGCGGTGCCGAATGACTTTGGCAGGGTAGAGCTGGTGTCGGTACTCGCGAATATCGCATCGGGTGCAGCTGTGCGTGAGCCGTTGGCAATCACCTGCATGGCGCAGGGTACGGCGCTCGCGCCAAGTACCTGTCCGCCGGTTGCCGCCGTGCGGATGGCCTGTTCGAGGTCGGCTGCTGAAACGTCTTTCAGTAGGTAGCCCACGGCTCCGGCCTTGAGTGCGTTGATCAAGTTGTCGTCCTCGTCGAACGCGGTGAGCAGGATGCACTTGATGGTGGGGAAGCGCTGGTCGAACTGCGCGATGAGCTCCGGTCCGCTCGTCCCTGGCATGCGTGCGTCCACGAGTGCCACGTCGATATCCGGGTGAGCCGCGGCCAGGTCGAGCGCTTCGGCGGCATCGCGTGCCGCCCCGACCACTTCGATGCCGTCCATGTCGTCCACGAGCAGCGAGAGCCCGGTGCGTATCAGCTCCTGATCGTCCACGATGAGCAGCCCGACCACGCCAGATGCTTGCTCATTCATCCGTACTCCCATGCCCTATGACGCAATACCAAAAGTCTGTGTGAAACGTAACTTTCTCTAGTATAGTAGGGAACGTTTGAAAAGAAGGGAACTTTTCCTATCTACTAGGGAAAGTCATCTCGATGCCCTGTCCAGCAAAGACGCTTGTGTGCTTCGCGTCAGCCTCACGCTTGGCGTTGCGTCTCTTGTTGTTCTTGTGCCAGCAAGGAACCCAGCACTTTAATCTTCTCGATATGTTTGGCTGCGTGAGCGCGGGCTGCAGCCGAATCGTCGCCCATGCTCAGCTCGTCCACGTACACCAGCTCGGCATTATCCACGCCGCAGTAGTGGTGGAACATGTAGTAGATGATCTGCTTGTAGAGTGCATCGTGAATGCCGTTGTCGCGGTACCACTGCTCGGAGCTGCCGGTGAGCATGATGACGCGGAAGGTCTTGTCAGCGATGGCGCTCGGGCTTTTGTCCGGATTGTAGCCGAAATGACGGCAGAGCACCCGCTCGGTGAAGCCCTTCATCATCGCCGGCATGGTGCACCAGTAAATCGGAAAGACCAGCGCGATCACGTCGGCATCCTCGATCTTGCGCTGCAGTGCCGCCGCGTCCTCGGGCATCGGGCCTTCGTTCAGGTATTGCTTGCGGTCGGCCAGGGTGTAGGTGGGGTCGAAGCCGATTTCGTGCAGGTCCACGAACTCGGTGTCTGCGCCGGCCTCGGCCCCTCCCTCCAGGAACGCCTTGCCGACGGTTTGAGTCAGTGAATTTGGCTCGGGATTGGCCGTAAATGTCAGTAATTTGGTCATACGCTCATTCTAGTTCCGTTCATGCTAAGCGGTTCAGCCATGGTATTTCAGGGTTCGATATGACTTTCGGCATATCACTCACTGTGCTGTAAAGCGGCAAGATAGTAAGCGAATGGTTGAACTATGGCTATGAGCGTACAGGAGGGAATTTCGATGATGAGCGCTGATGTGGTGAACGGTTCGGGTGCGCAGCCCGGCGCCATGGTGGTGGCGCAGCATCTGGGCAAGAGTTTCGTTTCCGGCGACGGGACCGCCACGCCGGTGTTCAGCGATCTTGCCTTCAACGCAGGCAACGGCATGACTGCCATTACCGGCCCGTCCGGCTGCGGGAAGAGCACGTTGCTGTACTGCCTGTCCGGGTTGGAGCCGATTTCGCAAGGTGGCGCTTGGGTACTGGGTGAGGCGATTCATGATAAAAGTCAGAAGGATTTGGCGCTGTTCCGCCGTTCGCACATCGGTTTCGTGTTTCAGGCCTACAATCTCGTCCCGTCCATGAACGTGCGCGACAACATTGAACTGCCGCTCAACCTCGCGGGTCGCAAAGTAAACCGGGCGGCTGTTTCAGAACTGATTGCCAAGTTCCGTATGGATGGTCATGAAAAAGACGCCGCCGGCTCCCCCTCGGGAGGCGAGCAGCAGCGGGTGTCCCTGATTCGCACGCTGGTGGCCGACCCTGACGTGGTGTTCGCCGACGAGCCCACCGGGGCGCTCGACCAGCGTACCGGGCAGCTGGTGTTTGACGAGCTCAAGGCGTACTCCCACCGGCCCGGCAAATGCGTCGTCATCGTCACCCATGATCCGCGACTGGCAAGCCTCAGCGATGTGGTCTATACCATGCGGGACGGCAGATTCGTCGGCGCGGCGGATATGCAAGCTGCTGCGCCGCAGGGGGCGCGCGCATGAAGTGGGCATGGAATGACCTCAAAACCAACAAGGGCATCTGGGCCGGGGTGCTGCTGGTGCTGGTCGCTGTGCAGACCATCCTGTGCGCCTTGAGCGTGAGCATGGGCGTCAACGACTACTACATGGGGCTTTCGGTCAAGACGCGCGACCCGGCCAAGTATCTTGCCTCAGGCTTAAGCATGGTGTATGCCACGGCCATCGCGCTGGGTTGCTTGGTCATCATGCAGACCTTGCAGGCCTCGATCCGGCAGCGCAGGCAGGGGTTGGCTTTGCTCTCGCTCTTAGGGGCCACGCCTCGGCAGGTGTTGCTCATCACCATGGCGCAAGTGCTGGTGCTGACCCTGCTGGCGTCGCTCGTCGGTGCGCTCGTCTCGCCATTGCTTGCCCCTCGGATCATCGATTTCTATTCTCCTGGTGCGCGTCTGCCTGTGCCGTTCACCTTTACGTGGCGCAATTTCCCGCGTTCTGTGCTGACCGGGCTTGCTACTGGGGCCGTCGTGGCCTTGCTGGCCACGCGCCTGACGCTGAAGGAACTGGAGCAGATGGTCCCGGTCCAGATGCTGGCTCGCGCGCAGGGCGATGCTCCTCAAGCAACTGCCACGCGTGTGCGAGGCAAAGTCGCGTTTGCCATGGCATTGCTCGTTCTTGTGATGCCGATCGTTCTGGCTCTCTATCTTTCGCGCGGCAGTTCTCAAGCGTTGAGTAAGGAGCAGGTTGTCACCGTCCTCAATTTCATCGGTTCCGGCCCGGTGCTGGGCATCATTCTACTGCTCGTCGCCTTGGCCCGTGCTGGCGGACCGGTTATCGGCGCGATCACCAGATTCTGGACCCGACTGGTGCCGGTGAAGTCGGCCATCTGGAAAATAGCGCGCTCGCAGGCTGCGGTGCGCAGCCGTGGCAAGGCGTTCAGTGCCACCATTGTCGCTCTGGCGTCATGCATTTTTCTGGCCGCCGGTATGCTCGCGGCCGGTCAGACCAGTACCGCCGCAGTGCGAGCCGTTCCGGGTTTGGAGAACCTCACGTCCGGCGGTCCAAAGGAGATACTGTCCGGCCTGTGGGCTGCGCTGCTTATCGCTTTCATCGGCGCTCTCGCCAGTTTCGCCATATCTGCCAGCGAGCGCAACCTCGACCTGGCCCTTGTTTCCGTGGCTGGTGCAAGTCCCGACCAACTCATCGTGCTCTCTGTCTTGGATGGCTTCATCCTCATGATGACCAGTATCATCATCGCGCTCGGAGAAACGGTCATGGTTGCGCTCCTCACCGCAGTGGCCTATATGCCGATATCCGGCAGCTTCGCACCCGTCGTTCCGTGGGGCCTCCTCGCCGCCGTGAGTGCGCCAATCGTCGTCATTGGGTCATTCGCCACATACGTGACAGCGCGCAGCGCCCTGCAGGAGTCGGCCATCGCCACCATCCAGACCACCATCGGCGAATAGCTGAGTGCGAGTGGTGTGTAAGGTATATACTGGGATATACGTTATGTGTTGTGATGGGAGGCTGCTATGACTACATTGACGCTGTCGAAATGGGGTAACGCCGAAGGTGTGCGTATCCCCAAAAGTATACGAGAACAAGTGGGGTTGAAGGACGGCGAGCAGGTCGAGGCCACGGTCCGCAACGGTTCCATCATCTTGAAGCCGGTTCGTACGAACATGCGGGTCATTCATGTAACCAATCTGGATGACTTGTTCAAGAATCGGAGTGAGCCTTACCGGGCGAGCGAGGACCCGTTCGGTGCGCCGGTAGGGGAGGAAGCGCTGTGAACTGGCATTATGGTGACGTGGTATTGGTGGGTCTTGACCCCTCCAAAGGTCATGAGCAAGCCAAGCAATGCCCTGCGGTAGTGGTGAGCAATGACGGTTTCAATCGCAACTGCAGCACGACCGTGGTGATTCCCATTTCGCATGGTAGGCCGGATTTCGAACTGCATCAACCATTGAAGAAGACCAAGCGGGAAGACGGTGAAGGGTGGATTGACGGTTACACCCAAATCGAGCAAATTCGGGCGCTTGACTTAAGTGCTCGTGAGGCTCGTAGAATCGGCCGTCTATGCGACGAAGACATGGACGTTATTACCTCACGCATCCTCGGCTGCTACGTTCAGCCCAACATGATGGTCATTCCGGTGTAGCTGTCTTTTTACTCATCTCTGAACGCAGATGCAGACAGTAATAGACCGTGCAGTGATGTCATGATTGACGTTTTGCCCTCAATTAGGACTGAGTTACCAGCTTTTTCCACTTTCGGATTTTGGGCCGGAAATTGGTGAAAGGAGCCACGGTGTTGATGTGCACCCATTTCCAAATCGGCCACTGGGCGCTATTGTTGGCCCATTGACGTTGCCCGGCTTCCAGGAATTCGGTTTGGCTGAGCGTTGCCACCCACTGGCACACCTGGGCGACTAATTGATCCAACTGTTTGCGTTGCTCTTTCAGTGTTTGCTTGCCGTAGTCCTGATAAAACTGCTGATACAGTCCGCCTAAATTGTTCCACTTGTAGCCGGGGGCCGGGGTTATGACAGTTTTGCCTTGGCTCTCATCGTGTTCCCAAGCCAGCAGCAACGTCAACCAGCCGATTTGATATGAAATCATTTGCGACGGTGTTTTATCGACACCGTCCACCAACACGTCGCGCTGCTCCTCGGGTACGGAATCGAACTCGGCAATGAACTTGTCATACCTGTTGTTGATTTCGCCGACCAGTTCTTCCGGGTTGGCATACGTGCGCATGTGCATCTCCTAATCTATAGGGGTGGTTTTTACAGCGTAGCATAAAGCTTATTTTGGCGCGTCTGAGGTGGGCGCTTTCTCATTTATCAAGGGAACAATGAGGGTGACTTGAGCGCCTGATGGATTTGCGATGCTGACTTCGTTGATGCCGTTGCTTCGGTCAGGGTTTGTTCAGGATATCCACTGTACAGACCATTGCGGGATTCAGGGTTCGACATGACGTTTGGCATATCGCTGTCCGCGCGTTTTCTCGGCATGATGGACGGTAGGTGCTCGGACGATGGACGACGGAACGGCAGGGAGAGTGATCTGACGAAGATGACAACGAGAACAGAACGCGCAAGGAATGCTGTGGGAACGGTGAACGATGAGGGTTTGCGGGACGACCCGCTGCAACTCAGTGGTGTTTCGTACCGCTACGGGAACGATGCCTCAGACTCCGCTCCCGGCATTGAAAACGTGGATCTCACCTGCGATCCGGGCTCGTGGACCGCGGTGATGGGGCCGAGCGGAGCGGGAAAGTCGACGTTGCTGTATTGCGCTTCGGGCCTGCTTCCGGTAGCACAGGGGTCGGTGCGCGTGGCCGGACGCGACCTGACGACGATGGGTGAGGGGGAGCTGACGCGCCTGCGACGGGACCACATCGGTTTCGTATTTCAGGATTACAACCTGGTGGAAGCGTTCACCTGCCTGCAAAACGTCATGCTTTCCGACCTGTTCGGCGGCAGACGCATTGAGTCAGGCACAGCGGAGCAGGCGCTCGCCGCGGTGGGGCTTCAAGGCTGCGCAGAGCGTTATCCCAGTGAGCTTTCCGGCGGTCAGCGTCAGCGGGTCGCCATTGCTCGTGCGCTCGCGCTCCAGCCGGCCATCGTCTTCGCCGACGAGCCTACCGGCGCGCTCGACTCGCGCAGTGCCGCGTTGGTGCTGGATGCGTTCGAACGGATGGTGGAGCAGGGGCGCACGGTGCTCATGGTCACGCACGACCCCAATGTGGCCGCGCGGGCCCAGCGTACGGTTTTCCTGCTTGACGGGCACGTGGAATCGGTGCGCAGCGGCGCCAGTGCTCAGGAACTTTCGGATCACCTCGTGCAGATGGCGCAGCAAGTACACGCGCAGGAGCGTACGGGCGGCGCTGGGCGCGGTCATGCACAGGGTGTGCAGCCTCGGGCGGTGACACAATGAGCGCGAATGTCGATGATGCGATGGTGCTGGTCACGAGCGCCGGCGAATCTGGCGGAACCGGTAAAACCAATGGCGCCAACGAAGCCAACGGAATCGGCACTCGGCATCCTTCCTTCGCTTCCATGGTGAAGGCGCTGGTCAAGGCCCACCGTGCCTCCTACGCGGTGTTGTGCGTGGCAACGGCCTTGGCTTCTGTACTGACGAGCATGCTGCTGCAGATCCTCGGTTCCGCGCTGGCCCGCGATGGCGAGCCGGACCTTACCGGTATGAGCATGTACCAGCGCATTGTGGTCGATGGCGACTATACCTCGGCGATTATGCTTGCCGGCATCTCGGCGGGGTGCTGCATCTTGGTTGCGGTGTTTCTGACGCTCTCCTCGGTGTCGTTCCTGGTGCAGGAGCGCCGGCGCGAGTACGGGTTGATGCGGCTTGCCGGGCTCTCTCGCCGGCGTGCCATTACGCTTGCATTGGGCGAGTTTTCGGTGCCACTGGTACTGAGTACGGCATTGGGCACTGCCCTGAGCATGCCATTGGTCACTCCGGTGGGCCGTTTCTTTGCCTATGCTTCGCAGTGATCGACATTGCAGACGCGGGCCCGGCTCAGTTTCGCGCTGCTTGGATTCACCCTGATGCTGGCGGCAAGCTTGCTTGGTGTGATGTTTTCCATGCGTTCCCTGCTGCGTGAGGCGCCGCTGTCCCTCCTGCAGCAGCAAAAGCTCGGCAAACGTGGAGTCGACAAGGTGCGTGGCACTGTGGCGGTGGCGGCATTCGCGCTTGCCATGGTGCTGGTGGTCTCTCCTATACCGGCGATGACGTTGGATGTGCGCACCATGCTGCTCGTCGTTGTGGTGATCGTGCTCGCCTATGCCGCCGCCCCAGTTTTGGTCGCCGCGATTGCGGTTCCAGTGGGTTCGTTGGTGAGACTGGCTTCGCGGGGTAGCGCCCGCGGTTCAGGGCTATTGGCTGCTCAGCGTTCGCGCCGGGAGACCGAGGGGTCGATTTCCGTGGCGATGCCTGTCATCATGGTACTAACTATCGTTGTCTCATTCCTGGGGCTTTCGCGTGCCGGTGCGGCAGGAGGTGCGATTCTGACTCTCGACCCGCTCAAAGCGGATGTGGTTGTCTCTACCGACAACGTGGCTCACGAGAACGCCATTGCCCAAGCCGTGAGCTGCCTAGGCAAACAAGCAAGTTCAGTACAGACCTACCGGACCCAGCGCTGGCTGGCGGAAGGATCCAGTGAGATTGTCAATGTCGCGTGGGCCGATGTCGCGCAGCTTGCCGACGAGGGCGGCAGGGCCAGTGTGCCTCATGTGACTAAAGGAAGTTTGCAAGACCTAGGTCCTGGCCGGGTGGCGATGAGTTCACAGGTAGTGGGGCACAAGCTCAGCGATACGGTTCAGCTCATTGACGGGCACGACCGTACGCACGCTGTACGCGTGGTGGCGCTTATCGACCCGCCGCAGGGCATGCCGGGTCTGCAGATGGACTTTCTGGCGCTGAGCGGTACACTGCCGCAAACTGGAGATACTAACTGCGGTATCGCAGCCATTGCCGCAGCCTCGATGCATGATGTTCCTCGTATTGTGCGGCAGGTCAAGAGCGCCGTTCCAAACGACGTGCGAGTAGAGACCAAACGTGAGTTCTCGGAGCGCTACATTGCCCGAGGACTGTCTGGGCAGAAAGCACTTTCGGTGATGATTGTGGGCGGGGCGGCGCTCGCGCTCATTTTCCTTATGCAGGCGGTCGCCATTATGCTGAGCGAACGACGCGCTCAGAACCGACGGCTCCATCAGCTCGGTGTGATGAGCGGCTCGCTCACGCTTGCTGCCGTGCTGGAGACGCTGATTGACGTGGTGGTGGGTATCGTGATTGCCGTGGCGGCGGTGGCGATGGTGATGGTCGGCATCGCTTTCGGTTTCAACCGCGAGGGCATACCGGTTCGCGCCATGCCCATACCGTTCGGCTCGTTCGTGTGGCTCGCGCTGGCCCTGCTGGCAGTGGGGCTTGCGGTGACGCTGGTGTGTTCCTGGCTTGTTGCGCGCAATGGTTTGGTGCGAGGTTGAGTCTCAAGTTGATTGCAGACGCGCTGGTTTCGGGTTTACGGTTTCGCTGATGGGGCTGTTCGGAACGGTTGTGGTTGCGCGGAACGGCACGAGGCACGAGGTGCCACGAGCGTGATATCTGTGCCGCCCAAGGTCTGTGATTCGCCGACGGTCATGCTCCCGCCAGCCTCCTCGAAACGACGGCGCAGCGCCGCCAGTCCGAAGCCGTGATCAGCGTCTGCCTCGTCCATGCCGGGCCCGTCATCTTCCACAGTGAGGCGCGTGGAATTGACGCCGACGGTGAGACTGATATGCACATTCGTGGCGTGGGCGTGGCGCACTGCGTTGGTCAAGGTCTCCTGCAGTGCGCGGAACAGCAGTGTCTGTTCGGTTTCGCTTAAGAGCGCAGTGTCCCCCGTGATGCTGGTGGTCATCTTCAGGCCCGCAGCGGTGAAGGAATCGGCCATGCGTGCGATGGTTTCGCTGTTGAGACGCTGACCGAAGGCCGAGGGGCTGAGTGCACGAGCAAGTTGCCGCACTTCGGCGAGCGTACCTTTGGCGATGCTGTCCGCACGGGTTAGCGCTGATTTTGCCGATTTGATATCTTCGAGCATTGCCGGTTTATTGCTGGTGTCAGAGTCAGCGAATAGCTTGGTCGGGCGTGCGTTGGCGTGCAGAGATTGATCGTGCTGCCCCGATGGTGTGCCTTGCTGTGCGGAGGTTTCTGCTCGTGTCAGCGCGCTCAGCGCCGATTCGTGGGCAATGGATGGCCGAGAGCTGCTGGCCGAGCGAATCGTGCATCTCGGAGGCCATGCGCGCCCGTTCGCGTGAGAGTGTGAGCGACTCTATGGTATCCACGCTGCGCCCTAGCTGGTCATTGGTTCGCTGCAGCTTGGTGGATTGCGAGGTGAATACCATAAAGAGGATGCCTGCGAACAGTACGTAGACCGAGGACATGTAGTAGTCGAATTCTCGGAAGATGAGCATCATGTTGAGCACGGGGGAGAGCACCCACATCACAGGCGAGGATGCTAGGATGGTGACATAGCCGAACGTCTCACTGAACAGCAGTGACATTTCGGCGATGACGATGTAAGTCAGCAGATAGCCTCCGCGGCGCAGGAACGGAGCTGACCAAATGCATACTGTAATAAGCAATACCGCTAGTATTCGCTGCGCTGCCAGCTTTGGCACTTTGCGAATGCCGACGTACAGAAAGATGATGAGTAAGGGCTGGGCAATGAGCAGGGCAAGCCTACCCATATACGCCGAGTCCGGTATGGCGAAAACCACCCCGAGCGCAAACACCATCGTTGCGTACTGGGGGAAGGTCCGTGCCGGCTCCTGCCGGGCATGCTGCACACGTTCCTTGAAAGTCATACCGCTACTATACCGATGTTGCATGATGCATCGAATCAGGGTGGGTATGTTCAGTGGGTATGTTCAATAGGCGGAGTTTGGCTAAGTTTGGGCAGGTGTGGAATGTTGGTTTCGTTGACGAAACTGGTCGTATCAAGGCGGCATAGTAATAAATTCGGTATATTAAAACCATGAGAGATGATATTGAACACAATGTGGTGCGTCGCGTACTCCCTGCTCAGCAAGCGACTGCGGTCAGCATCGTAGGGCTGTGCATGAGTTTCAATGGCAAGCGTGCGGTTGCTGATCTGAATCTGACCATCCCCGCCGGTTCGTTCTATGGGTTGGTGGGTCCCAACGGCGCAGGCAAGACCACCACGCTACGTATGCTCACCGGACTGCTCAAACCTGATGCCGGCACCATCAGCGTGCTTGGGCATGACGTATGGAGCGATATCAATGTGACCAAACGACTGCTCGGCGTCATGCCTTCGACAGAACAGATTTTCAACCGCCTCACTGGTCTGCAGCTGCTTGTCTATTCTGGCATGCTGCGTGATATGAAGCGAGACGAGGCTGTCAAGCGTGCCCAGGATCTGCTTGCCGCTTTCGACATGAGCGACAGTGCGAACACCATGGTCAAGGATTATTCCACCGGCATGACCAAGAAGATCTGCCTGGCCAGCGCCATGATTGCCGATCCGCGCATTCTGGTGCTCGATGAACCTTTCGAATCGGTCGACCCGGTTTCATCGGCCAATCTCAAAGATATTCTGCTCGAGTACGCTGCCACGGGCGGCACGGTGATCATCTCCTCGCACGTCATGGCGCTGGTGGAGTCGATGTGCACCCATGTGGCCGTCATCGACCACGGCCAAGTCAAGGCCGCCGGTACCCTCGCGGAGGTTTCCGCCGGTGAGGACTTGGAAGACCGCTTCCTGGAGCTGGTAGGCGGTCGCCATGGTGCCGCGCACCTGGAATGGCTGACTGGTGGTGCGCAGTCTGGCGACGTTGAAGGCACTAACGGTACTGACGCCGCCGGTCAGGTTTCACAGCCCACGGCACAAAGCGAAGGAACTGCGCGATGAAGACGGCACTCACTATCGTCCAGATGCGCTGGGCCATCACGTGGGCCACGCTCAAATCCTCCGCATGGCAGCTCGCGAACTACGTCATCACCTGGCTGCTCGCCTTGGCTGTGGTCGTCGGCATCGGGCAAGCAGCATTCGGCGTAAACCGTGCGTTCTCGACAAGTATCACACCTGCGGACGCGACCCCGCTTATGCGCAACATCGTGGTGATTGTGGCACTCGTGTTCTCCTTGCTTGTCATCCTCATGCAAGTGCTCTACACCGGGCAAGGTTCCGGCCTCGACCCGAAGCATTTCGAACTGTACGGCATCCCCGATGCGCAGCTCCAAGGCGGCATGCTGCTCTCTGGCCTCTCCGGTACGCCCGCAATCACCTGCCTGTTGGCACTGCTGCTTTGGTCGGTGGCTTATATTCCGCTGGGTCCGGCAGCGTTCGTCATGGCTCTGTTGGCGGCGCCGCTGTTCGTGGTGACGCTCATGAGCATCTCCAAGTTGTGCGTCTCACTGATGAGTCTGGTGGCGCGATCGACCACCGTGATGACCTTGGTTACGCTTGTCTTCTGTATGGGCATGGGTGCCGGTTCTGGTTATCTTTCCTCGACGACTGCCTTGATGGGCGGAAGTGCAATTGTGGCAAAGATTACAGCCATATCCGCTGCTCTTACGAACTTCGCCGGCTTTGCAGCCTGGACTCCGTTCGCTGCAGCTATGCAACTGCCGTTCGACGCAATGGACGGCAACGCCATCGCCATCGTCGGCAGGATTGTGGTGCTTGCTCTCACATGTGTGTTGTGCTTCATGGGTTCCGTATGGTGTCTGCGGTTCGAGCGTACGCATACACCGAAAGTGCGTGAGGCCAAGCGAGTCAAAGGCATCGGTGCCTTCGCTTGGATGCCAGAGGGCCCCTCCGGGGCGATAAGCGCACGGTTGGTCGCTTGCCTCAAGCACGACCCACGCCAGTCGATGCTGCTGGTGATGCCGTTGCTGTTTGTAGCCATATCCGTTGTGCCGCTACTGTTCAAAGCGCCTCCTTTAGCATCTGCGACTTGGATGATATTACCGATCGCATCGTGCTTCATGATGATGTGTGAGAGCAATGGCCTGGCTTATGACGGTCAAGGGCTGACCATGCAAGTGCTCGCAGGGGTGAGCGGGCGTGACGACCGGCATGCCCGAGTGCGCGTCCAGGTCGTATACTCCACGATATACATCGCCGTGCTGGCTCTGATACTGCTTGCGGTATCCGGAGAATGGAAGACCGGTGCAGGTTGGCTGCGGTTTGCCTGTTTTGCTGCCATCAGTCTGGCCATTGCTTGGGCGATGCTGGGGCTGGCGGAAATCTCGTCGTGCACGATGCTCTACCCGGTGCCTTCACTGGAACGCCCGCTCAACACGCCTCAGGGCAGGGCCACGGCCCAGTTCGTTTTCCCGCTGCTCTATGCGCTGCTTACGTTTGTCGTCATGATCCCGACCCTGGCGGTGACGTTCGTTGGTCTGTTCGCAGTAGACTTTGGCGTTTTCTATGTTCCGGCCATTGCCATCACCGCCGTAATCAATGCCCTCATCGTCCTGGTGGCGGGCACGCATATCGGTGCCAAACTCTACGACAAGCGCCAGCTGCGCATCCTTGATACTCTGGAAGGTTACGCCGCGCTTCATCAGTAGATTGCCGATGAATGGACTGCGGTTTTGTATAATGCATGGAAAATGTGCATCGACAGATGATGAGGTAATGCCATGCGCGATGAAGAGGTGACCGGCCCGGGCGACAATGAGATGCAGACGCAGGCGAGGACCATTGTAGTGGGCCGGGACGGTGTGCCGCGCTGTTTCTGGGCATACACGAGTGAGTTGGAAGTCATCGACCACGACGAGGTATGGGGTATGCCGTGCCATGACTCGGACGAACTGTTTGCCAGGCTGTGTCTGGAAGCCATGCAGGCCGGGCTGTCGTGGAGCACCATTTTGAAGAAGCAGGCGCGCATGCGCGAGGTGTTCCACAATTTCATACCCGAAGAAGTCGCGCGCATGGATGGGGAAGTGCCGTCTTTACTCGACGATGCCGGCATCATTCGTCACCGTGGCAAGATCGAGGCGGTCATCGCGAACGCCAAGATTGTCGTAAGCATGAAGCGCGACGGGGTATCTCTGGCGGATTACCTGTGGAACTTGGTGGGCGGCAAGACGTTTGTGCGGCGCCCGACCGCGGTGGAGCAGGTGCCGGCGATCACGCCCGAAGCCCAATCCATGAGCAAGGCGCTGAAAAAGCTTGGGTTCAAATTCGTAGGCCCTACCACTATGTACGCGTTCATGCAGTCCGCGGGCATGGTTGACGACCATCTTGACGGATGCTTCCGCGCCGGGTGAGTGGTGGCCGGTACGGGCAACGTCGGTTGGAGCTGTTGATTGACGACAAAGGATATGCATGTCGAGAACACTGACCCGCAAAGCGGTCAACGATGCAGTGACGGTTGCGGTGGTTGCGGTGGTCGCCGTTGTGGTGCTCCTGCTCCTCACCGTTGGGTTTAAGGGCGGCTCCCGGGACCGTGATGTCACTTACCGTTCGCTCGATTACGACGTGGTCGTCCACAAGAACGGCGACCTGCGGTTCACTGAGCACATCGATGTTTCCTTGCCTCACCGCAGCGCCCCGTGGCACCAGCTGTACCAGCGCTACCAGCTCAGTGACGAGCAGCTGAGCGCCATCACCGACGTCTCCGTGAAGGACGTTGCGACCGGTACGGTATACCGGCACGGCACCACCGATTCCAAAGCGAACCTGGAGCGTGACGATTGGGATGAGGTGGATGCCGGCAGCTGGTACGCCTCCGTCAATGCCGACGAATGCAAGGACATGGACCTGTGCGCCTATAGACCTGCGGCAATGACGAGCAGCGAGTTCGACGCTGTGGCCAAGGATGCTCTCGTCGAAGACAAATACGGCGGTGAAGACGGTAAGAGTGGCGGCAATGTTGCCAGTGCCGATGACGATGCTGATGGCAGTGATGCCGACGAGGATGGTGATGACGAGACTTCGTCGAGCGATTCCAGTAACGGCCGTGCAGGGGACACTGTGGAGATCGGCTGGAACATTCCGGTCACCGACTCCGCGAGCAGCATGAAGTTCGATGTCTCCATGACTTTCAAGGACGTGGTGAGCGTTTATGACGATGTGGCGTACTTCAAGTGGGAACCGGTCGGTGACGACAACACAACGTTGATCGATACATTGAGTGCCGACGTCACGCTGCCGCAGGGGGTCGTCCCTGCTCGGTCGTGGGCGTGGCTGCACTACGGCGGGGCGAGTACCACGTCACGGGCCGCGGACGGGCACTTGAGGTTCGAAGCCAAGAGCGTGGAGCCGGAAAACCATGTCGATCTTGTATCGATGTTCGACCGTGCCGCGATGGGAACGGTCAGGCATCGCCAGCATGGCGAGCGCAAGGACGACATCATGGAGGAGGAGCGGCACGAGGAGGATTCTGCGCACTATGTTGCTCGCAGCAGGGGCGAGCGATACCTCGCTTATGGTGTGACCAATATGGTTGCCATAGCACTGTTGCTGGCCGCTGTGGTGCTATCGAACCGTAGCGTCACGAACTTTGACGATGTCCGGTACAACCGCGAAATTCCCGACATCGGTGCGTCGAGTGCGGCGAAACTGTATGGCTTGGTGAAAGGGCGTGAATCCAAAGTCGACTCGAGAAGCATGTCCGCCACACTGCTGGAACTTGCCTGCATGCATCTCATCGCCCTGTATCCCGGACCGCACACATGGTACGGAACCGTCGATGTTCGCACTGCCGACAATGTGCAGGCCGAGGAGACGGCACGGCAGCAAGGCGGGAACACGACGACGATCGTCATGACCGAGCGGCGGCCAGATGGTGCCGGCCCGACTCTGTCGGATTCGCAGCGCACGCTGCTGACCTTCCTGCAAGCGTGCGCGCATCGGTTCAATTCGCCTGTGTTCGATTTGCAGCAGGTTGGTAATGAGCTTGAACGTTGGAAGCACGGTGCCAAGTTGCATGCGCGATTCGCCACCTGTGCGCAGCGCGAATTCAGGCATCAACGGTTGGCTCGCCCCGACTGGCTTGTGGCTCTGGCAGTGGCGGTGACGGTGGTGGCGTGCGTGACGGATGTGGTATTCCTTCTGCGTGTGTGGCGGTATGAGGGCTGGGGACTCACGCTCCTGATGGGGCTTCCCGTCATGTTCTGCTACTTGGTTCTGCTGCAGCTTCCCCGGTATACCAAATTGACGAGCAAGGGTGTGCGTGAGACCCGTCAGCTGCTGGGTTTGGAGCGTTATCTGGACGATGCTGATGCAATGGCATCCGATTCCCCCGATGTGCGCCTGTGGAGCCGATATCTCGTCTATGCCACAGCAATCGGCTCGGACCGGTGGTTCATCGAGCGTTTGGGGCGAGCCTATCCTCAGCTGAACGACGGTGACTGGCTTGACGAGCATGTCAGGGACCTGCCGCTGTACTGGTACTGTCGTGTGCCCGATAGGCTCACCGAATCCGACTCCACAGCTTCGTCGGATGCGCGAGGTGGTTTCGATTTCACCGATTTCGGGGCGCAATTGGCCTCCGGTCTTGACGATGTGCAGGCCAGCGTTGAGCATGTGCTCTCATCCGGCAGCTCGTCTGACGGCAGCTTCTCCGACGGCGGTTTTTCAGGCAGCGGCGGCGGTGCCGGCGACGGTTCATTCGGCGGCAGGTAGCGCGTGCCGCCGGCCGTTCGCCGTGAGACAAGCGTGCTGATGCGTCGAGGCCAATGGCTATAGTACTTACAGTTCCGGTTCACGTCTGACCAGCGGGGTTAGGCGACCCGGGTCACCTGAATTCCTTAGGAGACATTATGAAGCAGGGTATTCATCCTGATTATCACACCGTACAGGTCACATGCTCGTGCGGCAACACGTTCGTCACTCGCTCCACCGTTGAGGGCGACCACATGACGGCTGATGTGTGCTCGAGCTGCCATCCCTTCTACACCGGCAAGCAGAAGATCCTCGATACCGGTGGCCGCGTTGCACGCTTCGAGCGTCGCTACGGCAAGAAGAGCAAGTAGCATTCTTCACGCGCCAGCATGGCAGATTGGCTTGGGTATTCAGGCCTTCTGCATGCTGGCGTTTTTGTATGTACGGGCAAGGTGCGCGACAGGGCGGAAATAGGTAGGGTAGATGGCAGACGAACAGTTCACAGCAGCGGTCAAGGCTGAAGAAGAATACAACGGCATCGAAGCGCAGATGAGTCAGCCTCAGGTTGCCGTCGATCCTGCGGCCATGCGCAAGCTTGGACGGCGCAGGGCCGAACTGGGGTCCATCGTCACTGCGTACCACGAATATTGCAGTGTGCGCGACGACCTGGAAGCAGCCAAGGAAATGGCCGGGGAAGACCCGGATTTCGCCGCCGAAGCCAAAGAACTGGAAGCCAAGCTGCCGGGCGTGGAAGAGCAGCTGCGCACTGCGCTCATTCCGCGAGACCCAGACGACGCGCGTGACACCATCATGGAGATCAAGGCCGGCACCGGTGGCGACGAGGCAGCCCTTTTCGCCGGCGACCTGCTGCGCATGTATACCCGGTACGCCGAGAAGCGCGGCTGGACGGTTACGCTTCAAAGCCAGAACGGGACTGAGCTTGGTGGCGTCAAGGACGTGCAGATAGCCATCCGTGCCAAGGGCAACCCGGCGCCGGAAGACGGTGTGTGGGCAAGCCTCAAATACGAGGGCGGCGTGCACCGTGTGCAGCGCATTCCCGTCACCGAGTCGCAGGGGCGCATCCAGACCTCAGCAGCCGGTGTCATTGTGTTCCCTGAGGCTGACGACGATGACGATGAGATCGAGATCGATCCCAAAGATCTCAAAATCGATATCTTCATGAGCTCGGGCCCCGGCGGTCAGTCGGTCAACACGACCTATTCGGCCGTTCGTATGACTCACATTCCCACCGGTGTGGTGGTGAGCATGCAAGACGAGAAGTCGCAGATTCAGAACCGTGCGGCCGCCTTGCGCGTTCTCAAATCGCGCCTGCTTGCCATGAAACATGAGAAAGAAGCCGTCGAGGCCGCCGACATGCGTCACTCGCAGGTGCGCTCGCTGGATCGTTCCGAGCGCATTCGCACCTATAATTTCCCCGAGAACCGCATTGTGGATCACCGTACGAACTACAAGGCGTACAACCTTGATCAGGTGCTCGACGGCGACCTGCAGGCCGTGATCGACAGCGATATTCAGGCTGACGAAGCAGAACGATTGGGCGCGAATAAGGGCTGAGGAGGTGCGATGAGCACGGCCGAATTGCTTGACGGTGCCGCACGCGCTCTCGAAGCGGCTGGTGTACCGACGCCGATGCACGATGCGAAGTTGCTGCTGGCGCATGCGTTCGGGGTTGAACTACGAGATGTGGATACGGCACTGCTGCTTGGTCGTGATCTGTCTGCTGGCAAGGCAGAGTGGTCTCCTTCAGGCGGTCGCTGTTCAAGCGGCCGAGATCGTGCTGGCTGCGTCGAAGCGGCACAACGAGAACACGATGACAACACAGCGGATGAGAAGGCTCGAGAGCAATTCTTCCTTGACATGGTGGATCGACGCGCCGCTCGTGAACCATTGCAATACATTGTCGGTCATGCGCCATTTCGATATTTTGACTTGCTGGTGGGGCCCGGAGTCTTTATTCCTCGCTCCGAAACCGAGACGGTGGTGCAAGTTGCGCTCGACTGGCTGACCGAGCAGCGCATACCCGCCCCACGATTGGTGGATTTGTGTGCTGGCAGTGGGGCTATAGGTCTGGCTCTCGTCAGCGAGGTGCCGGATGCCGAGGTATGGGCTGTGGAGCAGTCAAACGAGGCTTTGGTCTGGACGCGGCGCAATCGCGATGCGGTGCTCGGAGTACCGGCATCATCGCAAACCTTGGTTTCGAGTCCCGTTAAACCCGGCACTGCTGCCGCGGGTTCGGCTCAGCGAGATCGTGATGCAAGTCGATATCACCTGTTGCAAGGCGATGCCACAGCTGCCGAGACATTGTGTGAAATGGACGGTACCATCGATGCGGTGGTCACCAACCCGCCCTACGTGCCCGCGTCACAGGTTCCTGAACAGCCCGAGGTACGTGACCACGACCCAGCGATGGCGCTCTATGGTGGTTCAGATGATGGGCTGCGCATTCCCGAGCTCATCATTGCCCGTGCGGCAAAACTGCTTCGTCCTGGTGGTTTGCTGGTCATGGAGCACGACATCAGTCAAGGCAAAGCACTCGTCCAAGCCGCGCAATCGCAGGGTTTTGACCGTGCTGCCACCGGTAATGACCTCACTGGCCGGCCGCGATACCTATACGCGTTCAACAGCTAGCAGACAAGCCTGTGTCTCGTTCCGTGAGTACATGCAACGAACAGTGTGCAGTTACCGATGCATGGAATCGTTGATATTTCAACGATTCTTAAGAGAGGCATTGCTTCTTGGTCCGGCAAGAGTGCTCACGGAACGAAATGGGACGTTGATGTTGATAAGGCGCGCCTACTGCGCATATTCCTGATAGATGGCCGCATCGGCATCTCCGATGGTGCGAATCACCCGTGCAGGGTTGCCCACGGCCACGCTGTTGGCAGGAATATCGCGTGTCACCACCGAACCTGCGCCGATCACACACCCGTCGCCGATGGTCACCCCACCGATGACCGTCACATTGCCGCCGAACCAGCAGTTCGACCCGATGGTAATGGGCTTGGCGAACTCATAGTCGTAGTAGCTGCCGTCGTCGCGGCGGCGCATGTTGCGATCCTGCCAACGGATTGGGTGCGAGGCCGGCAGCAGGGAGACGTTCGGGCCGAAGAGCACGTCGCTGCCGATGGTGACGGGCGCGCAGTCGAGTATGGTCAGGTTGAAATTGGCATAAACGCGGTCGCCGAATGTGGTGTGGCATCCGTAATCGAATGCGATGGGGCCGGCGATGTCCAATCCTTCGCCGTGGTGGGGCAGTAACGAGTTGAGTATATGTTCACGTTTCGAGGCGTCGCTTCGAGGTGTTGAGTTGAATGTGGAGCACAGGTCGGCGGCTCTCACGCGCATGGCTTCGAGCTGAGGGTCGGAAGCGTCGTAGATTTTTCCGGCGAGCATCTCGTCAAGTTCGCTGTCATGCGGCTGTTCCAGTTCAAACGGTGGTACTGATGCCATGCTGTCCTCCATTGGTATCGCTCGTGGCATGTGTTGGTTGATGATGTCATTGTATCGCATTGCAGTGAGGTTTGAAGTGTGTGAGTTGTGCCGCATATCGCACGGCATTGAGGGTGACGAAGTCGCGGCGCAATGGTGCAATTGGACAAGAGATTTGCGGAGGCGTCATGAGCGAGATATGCGAAATCAACGAGTCGTCGTTGGCTGGGGCAGGAGAAGTGATAAAAGCCGGTGGACTGGTGGTGCTGCCGACCGACACGGTATATGGCATTGCCTGCAACCCGTTCGATTCCCGCGCGGTGGCGCGCATATACCAAGCCAAGCAGCGTCCGCTTTCCAAGCCGTTGCAGGTGCTCATGAGCTCCGTTGCTGACCTTGAGCGGTTGGGCTTGTATCTGTCCGAACCGTTGGAACGACTGGCTGAGGCTTTTCTCCCTGGCCCTTTTTCTCCGATTGCTCAGGCGCGTGAGGACTGCCGGCTTGCGACTGTGGAATCGGATGGACACGGTCAACGTACTCAAGGGGTGCGTGTGCCTGACAGTGAGCCGTGTCTGCGAGTACTGCGCAAGGTTGGTCCGTTGGCGTGTTCGAGTGCTAACCGGTCAGGGCAGGAGAGTGCGCAGACTGTGCATGAGGCATTCGCTGCGTTCGGCGATGATGTGGATCTGTATCTCGACGGTGGCCCCACCGGCGGGCACGTGGCGAGCACCGTGGTGATGGGGAATGACGGCGCACGGTACGGCGTCGAGATCGTTCGGGAAGGCAAGATTTCCTCAGCCGACATTCTGTCGGTGCTCGCCGGTGAAGGCGCCGAGTGTGGCAACGCATCCGCTTCCGCAATGTCGAACTCTGACGTGCAGGGGTGAGCGCATGAGAGTGTATCTGTTCATCGCGGCCATCGCCGGCGGCGTCACGTGGCTGGTCACGCCTTTGGTGCGTCACTTGGCCATCCGTATCGGGGCCGTAGGTCAGGTGCGCGCCCGGGACGTGCACACTGTGCCCACCCCACGTATGGGCGGCTTGGCCATGCTGGTCGGTTTTACGGTCGCATTGCTGTTTGCAAGCAGAATTCCTTTCATTTCCGGCTTGTTTGTAGGTTCGCGACAGGCTTGGGTGGTGTTGGCCGGTGCGGCGATGATCTGCCTGCTTGGCATGGCGGACGACTTGTGGGATTTGGATTGGATGCTCAAACTTGCCGGGCAGCTGCTCATCGCTGTTTTTGTGGCGTGGGGCGGGGTGCAGACCATCTTCCTGCCCTTTGGCTCGCTGGTCACCGCTTCTCCCAGCATCTCCATGGCCATCACCGCATTCCTTATCGTCGCTTCAATCAATGCGGTGAACTTCGTTGACGGTCTTGACGGTCTGGCCTCGGGCATAGTGGCCATAGGCGGTATCGCCTTTGCTATTTACTCGTACATCATTGCTCGCTCGTCGCCCAGCTATGCGTCCATGGCTATTTTGCTCGACGTGGCGATGGTCGGCATGTGTGTGGGTTTCCTGCTGCACAACTGGCATCCGGCGAAACTGTTCATGGGGGATTCAGGCTCCATGCTCTTGGGATACCTCATCACCTGCGCTTCAATTATCATGACCGGCCATCTCGATCCCGCATCGGTGCACACCAGCATCTATCTGCCGGTGTTCATGCCTATTCTGCTGCCGTTGTTGGTGCTGTTCCTGCCGTTCCTGGACATGGTGCTGGCCATTGTGCGTCGTTTGGCGAAGGGACAGTCTCCCATGCATCCCGACCGCATGCACCTGCACCATCGCATGCTGCGCATCGGGCACAGCGTGCAGGGGGCGGTGCTGATTCTGTGGGGTTGGGCGGCTCTGATTTCCTTCGGTTCCATCATGATTCTGTTCTTCAAAGTGCGTTATGTGGTCAGCGCCATGATCATCGCCGCAGTGGTACTGACGGTGTTTACGATGATGCCGTATCTGCGACGAAGAATGCCGGAATGGCGTGAGGAAAATGCTGCGGCTGCTCTGCACGCGGCCCAAGAAGAAGACGAGAACGAGCGGTAGGCGGGCCCACCTTTCACTGAGATCGATTATTGCTGCAATGTCTGTTTCGCGCGGCGCGCAGCGTGCTGTCTGAGGGGTGTGGATGTCATATGCCGACCATATAGTTGTGCCATGGTTTTAGATTCAACACGTGATTCTGGTTCTTCGTATTCACCGTTACCTGACAAGTTCTCCCAGCTTGGTTTGGCATATGATGATGTGCTGCTGCTGCCCAACGAGACTGATGTGATTCCCTCTCAAGTGGACACCACCACGCATCTGACGCGTGAGATCACCATGAAGGTTCCTGCAATTTCCGCTGCAATGGATACCGTGACCGAGTCCGACATGGCCATTGCCATGGCCCGCAACGGCGGTATCGGCGTGCTGCATCGCAATCTCTCCATTGACGATCAGGCCGCGCAGGTCGATATCGTCAAGCGCAGTGAGTCCGGCATGATCACCGACCCGCTCACCGTCAATCCCGACGCCACGCTGGCGGATCTCGACAAGCTGTGCGGTCGCTTCCACATTTCCGGTCTGCCAGTGGTGGACAATGACAGCAAACTCGTCGGTATCATCACCAATCGTGATATGCGTTTCATCGCCGCCGAGGACTACGACCACTTGAAGGTCAAGGACGTGATGACCCGTGAGCATCTCATCACCGGTCCGGCTGACATCTCCCGTGACGACGCGCACCGCCTGCTGGCGCAGCATAAGATCGAGAAGCTTCCCCTGGTGGATGCTGACGGCACTCTGGCCGGCCTGATTACGGTCAAGGATTTTGTGAAGACCGAGCAATACCCGGATGCCACTAAAGACGATCAGGGTCGTCTGCGTGTGGCAGCCGGCATCGGTTTCCTTGGGGATGCATGGCAGCGTGCCTCGGCCTTGATGGAAGCTGGCGTGGACGTGCTTGTGGTGGATACCGCCAACGGCGAGGCTCGTCTGGCGCTTGATATGATTCGACGTATCAAGTCCGATCCGGCCTTCGCTGGCGTGCAGGTCATCGGTGGCAATATCGCCACGGCCTCCGGCGCCCGAGCCATGATCGAAGCCGGCGTGGATGCGGTCAAGATCGGTGTCGGCCCCGGCTCGATCTGCACCACCCGCGTGGTGGCCGGTGTCGGTGTGCCGCAGCTCACCGCTGTCTATGAAGCCGCTCAAGTGTGCCAAGCCGCTGGTGTGCCCTGCATCGCCGACGGCGGCATCCATTATTCCGGCGACATCGCCAAGGCGTTGGTGGCCGGTGCCTCCACGGTCATGCTCGGTGGCACGCTCGCCGGCTGTGAGGAAGCTCCGGGAGAGAAGGTACTGCTCCACGGCAAGCAGTACAAGATTTATCGTGGTATGGGCTCGCTCGGTGCCATGGCGCCACGTGGCAAGAAGTCCTACTCCAAGGATCGCTACTTCCAGGCCGATGTGACCAGCAACGACAAGGTCATTCCCGAGGGCGTGGAAGGCGAAGTGCCGTATCGCGGGTCTTTGAATGCTGTGCTGTACCAGATGATCGGTGGCTTGCATCAATCCATGTTCTACGTGGGTGCGCACAATATCAAGGAAATGTGGGAGAAGGGACGTTTCATCCGCATCACTGACGCCGGTTTGCGCGAGTCTCATCCGCACGACATCGTGATGACGGCCGAAGCTCCGAATTACAACGGCTTCCATAACTGATTTCCTTTCACGGTAATCCCGGAGTTATTTGCGGATACCCTGCATTTTCGAACCCTCAAGGCCGGTAGGCCGAGCTTTACTCGAAAATACAGGGTATCCGCAAATAACTCCTCTTGAGGAAGGTGCTCGTTTCGCGCGCTGATAGTAGGTGCTGAGTCAGCAGTGGTGAGCTGGCGTAGACCATCAATGTCATGGCGATGATGGTTGTCTCTGCGAGAGTTGTGGACAGACATGCGTTTGCGCCGGCGTAGGCTTGGCCGAACGGCCTTGAGCATCCGGCGCAACGTATGCCGGCGGGCAACCCGGGACTTGTGATGCGTGTGGCCTAACTACACGCAATACGCGTCGTTGCTGCGCGGTAAAATCGTGAGTTCTGTAGAGTGAGGAAAGGTGGGCCGGGATGGCTGAGAACAATGAGGATTTGACATTCAGCGCGGAAGATTCCCGCATGATTTGGATTGACTGCGAGATGACCGGGCTTGACATCTTCAATGACGAGCTATGCGAGGTTTCCGTAGTTCCCACTGATTTCAACATGAAGGTGCTCGACGAAGGCATCGACTTGGTGATTCGTCCCAGCCAGGCCGCGGAAGACCATATGAATGATTTCGTGCGCAACATGCATACCTCTTCCGGTCTCGTGGACGAATGGCACAAGGACGGTTTAAGCCTTGAGGAGGCCGAACGGCAGGTCGTGGCCTATGTCAAGCGCTTCCTGCCTGCACGCGGCAAAGCCCATCTTGCAGGAAACTCCGTCGGCTCCGATAAAAAATTCCTCGACAAATATATGCCAAAGCTCATGAAGCAACTGCATTACCGCGTGATTGACGTGAGCACGATGAAAGAGCTGTCGCGCCGCTGGTACCCTGCGGTCTACAACAACAAGCCGGCCAAGCATGGCGGACATCGCGCGTTGGCCGATATCATCGAGTCGATCGATGAGCTGCGTTACTACCGTGAAGCCTTCTTCGCCCCGGCTCCCGGGCCTGACAGCAATCAGGCCAAGGCGCTCGCGGCTGAGGTGGAGAGCACCAGTTTGCTGCGCGTCTATGAGAACAACGGCAACCCGGTCGAAGACCCGAATCACCCGCAGAAGGCCGATTATTAAAGCGTCGCAGAGGAGTGAGTGATGAAACAATCTGAAGCGTTGACCATACTGAACGCTGGAGCGAACGTTTTCATCACCGGTGCTCCTGGGGCAGGAAAGACTTACGTGCTCAACGAGTTCGTGCGTCAGTCTCGTGCCAACGGGCTGAATGTTGCCGTCACCGCATCCACCGGTATCGCGGCCACTCATGTTGACGGCCTGACAATCCATTCGTGGAGTGGCGTCGGTATCGCGCAAGTGATGACACCGCCACTGCTGAAACGTATCCGAGCTCGTCGTAGCCGCAAAATACAAGCGGTTGACGTACTGGTCATCGACGAGGTCTCCATGCTGCATGCCTGGCTGTTCGACATGGTGGATGAGGTATGCCGTGCCTTGCGCCACAACCCCGAACCGTTTGGCGGATTGCAGGTGGTGTTGTCGGGCGACTTCTTCCAGCTGCCTCCGGTGCGTCGCTCTGGCAGGGCTGCTGAGATGCCCAGCCCAGAACTGGAAGCGTTTCGTGACGGATATACTGCTGCAGGCAAAGATCCGGAGGGGTTCGTCACGCAGTCGTTGGTATGGGACGAGCTGAATCCGGTTGTCTGCTATCTGACCGAGCAGCATCGTCAGGACAGTGGCCGACTCTTGGACGTGCTCACCGATATTCGCGAAGGGGCAGTGAGTCAGGACGACCGTGAAGTGTTGGTTGGCCGGCAAGGTATCGCACCGCAAGAAGGTGAGATTGCAGTGCATCTTTTCCCTGTTAACAAGCAGGCGGATGCACTGAACGATCTTCGTTTGGCGCAGATTCAAGATGAGACGCACGGCTACGATGCCGAGTCTGCCGGTGCTGCAGATCTCGTTGCCCGTCTGAAGAAGAACATGCTCGCCCCTGAGCATCTGGTGCTCAAAACCGGAGCTACGGTGATGGCCTTGCGCAATGATACCGATCGGCAGTTCGTCAATGGTTCCATCGGAACGGTGAAGGGATTCGTAGACCAGGACAAGGGTGGATGGCCGATCGTCACCTTTGAGAACGGCAATACTGTCACGATGAAGCAAGCGTCGTGGGACATGATGGATGGCGATACGGTGCTCGCTTCGGTCAAGCAGGTGCCGCTGCGCTGCGCATGGGCCATTACCATCCACAAGTCGCAGGGCATGACGCTCGACCGTGCGGTGATGGATTTGCGCCGCACATTCGTGCCAGGCATGGGATATGTGGCGCTTTCGCGTGTGGAGGGGCTGGACGGCTTGTATTTGGAAGGCATCAACGACCGTGCGTTCATGGTCGCACCGGAGGCGGTGATGTTGGACGGTGATTTGCGTGACCGTTGCCAGTCGGCGGTCGCTTTGCTGCAAGATCAGGGGGCGTTGGCATTTACTCGAGCGGCTCAGAGTCAGAATGGAGCCTCAGACGATGAATTCAGTCAGGATGAGCTGTTCTAAGAGCATGGTTGTCTTGTGCTCTTGTCGGCTCGGACGCATATTTTTGAGGTATGATTAAAGCACTTCGTATGTCCCAATTGTTCCTGCGCACACTGCGTGAGGATCCGGCCGATGCCGACGTTGATTCCGCACGTCTGCTCCAGCGCGCCGGCTACATCCGTAAAGCGGCCCCGGGCGTATGGACGTGGCTGCCGTTGGGGTTGAAGGTGCTCAACAAGGTCGAGGCCGTGGTTCGCGAGGAGATGAACGGCATCGGTGCGCAAGAGGTGCACTTCCCTGCGCTGCTGCCGCGGGAACCGTACGAGGCCACTCACCGTTGGGAAGAATACGGTGAGAATATCTTCAGGTTGAAGGATCGCCACGGTGCTGACTATCTGCTGGCGCCCACGCACGAAGAGATGTTCACGCTGCTGGTCAAGGACATGTACTCGTCTTACAAGGATTTGCCGCTCACGCTCTACCAGATTCAGACCAAGTACCGCGACGAGTTCCGCCCGCGTGCAGGACTGGTTCGCGGCCGAGAATTCATCATGGAGGACGGTTATTCGTTTACCCTCGATGAGGACGGGCTGAAGCAGGCATACGTCGACGAGCGTGACGCGTACGAGCGCATCTTCCAGCGGCTTGACTTGGACTATGTGATGGTGCATGCTGTCTCCGGTCCGATGGGTGGTTTCGAGTCTCAAGAATTCCTCTCTCCATTGGCCATTGGTGAGGACACCTTTGCTCAGGCTCCCAGCGGCAAGGCTTGGAATGTGGAGGCGTTGAAGACTCCTGATGTGCCTGAGATTGATTGCTCGGGTACGGCAGCCATGGAACTCAAGCCGTTGCCTGATGCTCGTTCGATTGACGATATGGTGTCGCAGTGCCAGTCTCTGTATCCGCGTGAGGATGGTCGCGCTTGGGAGCAGGCGGACATGCTTAAGAACGTGATTATCGCGGTCAAGCATGCTGAGGACGACGAGCATGATGAGCCGTGGCGCGAGATTGTGGCGGTAGGTCTTCCCGGCGATCGCCAGATTGATATGAAGCGTCTCGAAGCTCAGTTTGCTCCTGCGGAGATTGAAGAGGCGAGCGAGGATGACCTCAAAGCACACCCCGAGTTCGTCAAGGGCTACATCGGGCCGATGGTGCTCGGGCCCCAGGCTCGTGCCGAGGGTGCTGATGTGGAGCAGCCGGTGCGTTATCTGCTCGACGCGCATATCGCTCGTGGTTCGGCCTGGGTGACCGGTGGCGACCAAGAGGGCTTGGACGCATTCAACATGGTGTATGGGCGCGATTTCGAGGTTGACGGTACGGTTGAGGCGGTTCAGGTTCGTGAGGGAGACATGAGCCCTGATGGTTCCGGTCCGTTGTCCTTCCAACGCGGTGTGGAGATTGGCCAAGTGTTCCAGCTGGGACTCAAGTATTCCGAAGCTCTGGGACTCAAGGTGCTTGATCAGAACGGTAAGGCCGTGCCGGTCTGGATGGGCAGCTACGGCATTGGGGTGTCACGTGTCATGGCGTGCATCGCCGAGTCGCATCATGATGAGAAGGGCTTGGCGTGGCCGGTCGATATTGCTCCGGCTCAGGTGCATGTGGTGGCCACCGGCAAGAAGGAAGAGGCGTTCGAGGCCGCCGAATCACTGGTGGAGCAGCTGGAACAGCAAGGCATTGAGGTTATTTACGACGACCGCAGAAAGGTGTCTCCGGGCGTCAAGTTCAAGGATGCCGAGCTTGTCGGCGTGCCGTTGGTAGTGGTTGCTGGGCGCGATACCATCGAGAACGGTACGCTTGAAGTACGCGATCGCACCGGTGAACAGGTGCAGAGCGTGCCGGCTGAAGATGCGGCGGGCGTTATCGTCTCGAGGCTTGAGGCGTTGCGCGCGTAACAACCTGGAGGTATGAGCAATGATCGGGGTCGGCGGTTACCGCTGACCCCGTTTTGTTATGTAGTTGTGCAGATATGTAGAAGATGTCTATTTGTTGTGCTGATGATGTCTAACCGACCTCTCGGGTTATCCACAGACACGCCGGGGTGCTGACCTTTCGTCCACAATACTCTGTTTATGACCGGTGCCGAGGTGAGATGCCGCATACTGGTATCACCGCAGAGGCAAGGCGGACATTGGGTTGAACAGCGCAAGCGTCCATTCTGCAAGGATGGGTTGCTGATAATTGCTTTGTCTCTGCAGTCAACTTGATAGACAGGAGACACTATGCAACGGGCAACGGTTACTATCAGCGGTTTTGTAGGTGCAGATCCAGAACGCTTCGGCAGAGAACAGGAACTGCTTGGCTGCACATTGCGCGTCGGATACACCCCGAGATATTTCAATCAGACGAGCGGCCAATGGGTTAACCGGCCTACGGTGTGGATTGTCGTAAAAGCGTTCCGCACATTGGCGCAGCACGTGGTGGATAGCGTGCACAAAGGGGACCCTGTTATTGTCACCGGTTCGTTAGGGGCCGAGGAGTGGAGCGTGAACGGTGAAACTCGCAGTCGTCTCGTGTTGGAAGCGGCTGGTATCGGGCATGATTTGTCACTGGGAACGGCGACGTTTGTCAAGCACAGCGCAGGGCGTGCTGAACATGGATCTGCAGAAGGCACAACAGAAGTTGACAACGCGGCGCAGACAGACCGCGAACCCTTGGAACAACATGTTCAAGGTGCAGAGCCTACCGACATACGCGATAAGCACACATTGCCGTGGGAAAACGAATCATCTCACGCAGCATCGGGTGAGATGATTCCCATACCTGCTGATGCCACTGGTGAGGACCCATACTGATACAAACGGAACAATGCGCGAATCAGATGATGCTGATGCCCAGGCATATACGGGGTGGACCTGCGTTGTGTAAATTTCTTTTCGATACACTGATCGAACAGCGGTCTGTAGCGACGTGACCGACAATGTGGCATCATGTCGGTCACGTCGATCGGCGGATGCCAGCACCAGTTGCAGAATGCCGTTTCCACCTCGGTGGTGTGCGTCCGCTGCGCACTTAGGAGAACGTGTGTAATGGCGGACGCACACCAAAAGTTGCTACTACCAGATGTGCACGCGATCTTGTGGAGCCAGCCAGAGTGCGTTATCCGGCGTAACGTCAAACGCCTGATAGAACAGGTCAACGTTTCGCGCTATGCCGTTGGTACGGCACTCCGAGGGAGAATGCGGATCGATCTGCAAGTACTGCTCGGTGAGCTCATCGCGCTGCTTAGTGCGCCAGATGGAGGCGTAGCTGAGGAAGAAGCGCTGCACACCAGTGAACCCATCCAGCACTGGGGCACTTGCCAGTGCCTGTTCAATGCCTTCTGCAGAGCTGTCAACCGGCTTGCCGGCGGCTTTATCCAGTGCGAATGCGTACGCCTTGAGTGAGATGTTGACGCCGCTCAGATCGCCGATGTTCTCGCCGATGGTAAGAGCGCCGTTCACATGAGGCGCCTGATCGGGATTATCGGCATACTTGTCGAGCAGCTGGGAAGGGGTGAATGCATTGTACTGCTCAATCAGTGCGGCGGTAAGTTGTTGGAAATTCGCCTTATCTTCGGCGTTCCACCAATCGTGGAGCTTTCCGTCACCGTCGTACTGACTGCCCTGGTCGTCGAATCCGTGTCCGATTTCGTGTCCGATGACGGTGCCGATGCCGCCATAGTTGGCCGCGTCGTCCGCATCCGGATTGAAGAACGGAGGTTGCAGGATGGCCGCAGGGAACACGATGACGTTCATGGACGGGTCATAGTAGGCGTTTACCGTCTGCGCGTTCATTTCCCACTCTTCACGGTCCACAGGCTTGCCGACCTTGGAAAGCTGGATTCCATTCTCGAAGAAGGATGCCGCACGCAGATTCTCCACCAGAGAGGCATCGGCGCTCAGCGTGAGAGCGCTGTAGTCACGCCAGTGGTTGGTATAACCGATCATCGGAGTGAATTTAGAGAGTTTTTCCAATGCCTTGGCTTTGGTCTCCTCGCTCAGCCACGTGCTGTGCTCGATGGAGACGTGGTATGCGTCGATAAGATTGGTGACGAGCTGTTCCACACGCTGCTTGGAGGTCTCGGGGAAGTGGCGCTTGACATATTCGCGTCCGATGTCCTCGCCGCAGATGCCGTTGACCAAGGAGACACCGCGCTTCCAACGATCACGTTGTTGCGTGGTGCCGGAGAGTACACGACCATAGAAATCGAAGTGCGCCACATCAAAATCGTGGCTCAGCGCACTGGACCAGCCTCGGATAAGCGAGATCGAAGCCCACAGTTTCAAGTCATCCAAGCTGGTGTGGTCCCAGAACGAATCCAGACCGGAGAAGAAGCTCGGTTCGTGCACGATGGTCCTGGCCATTGCGGCTTTCAAATCAACCGGTTGAGTACTGCTCACCGCGGTGCCGTCATAAGACTGCTGCCACGCCTCAATCCATGCGTTAAGGTCAAAATGCTCAAGTGACTTGGCAAGCTCATCGAAGTCGGTGGGGTTGTAGGTCTGCTGGGAGTCACGCGTCTTCACATTGTCCCAATGGTGGGAAGCGATGGCGGTTTCCACTTCCAAGAAACGACTGGCTTGGGAAGATGCCTGACTGGCATCGGATGCACGGCCTGACAATTCCAGCAGCTTCGCCACCATGGCGTTGTACTGCTCGCGAACTGGCTGATACCGGTCTTCTCGATAATAAGCCTCATCAGGCAGTCCGATGCCGCCTTGTTCCAAGTGCAGAATATTCATCTCAGGATTGTCCGGGTCACCATACACGCCGAATCCAAACAAGCTCGGTCCGTCGGCAGGGTCGAGCGCGCCAAGCGCCCGAGTCAGGTCAATCTTGCTGTCTGCCTGATCGATGCGTTCCAAATCGGCGCTGATGGGCCCGATGCCCGCCTCTTCGATGGCATCGGTGTTCAGGAAAGAACGGTAGAGCGCCTGGGACTTGTGTGCCGGGCAGTCAGCATCCTCAAGAATGTCGCGAACCTGGCGTTCCGCATCCTCGGCGAGCTTGTCGAACGAACCGTAGCGGGCCCGGTCTTCGGGAAGGCTGTAGGTGTCCACCCACGGCCCGTTCACGAAACGGAATAAATCGTCTCCCGGTGTAATGACCGAAGAGAACGAGGAAGGATCAATACCTGAAATGTGAGAAGTAACCATGTCACCACTCTACGCGGCTTCGATGACACCGGCACCTGAGCATAGGTATGGCTAAACCTCGTGGCAGCACAGTGTTGCGGCAGAGCACTGCCGGTGTAGTTTCGATGTTGGGAACGCGCAGTAGGGTTAGAGGCATGATTGAACTGAAGACCCCCGCCGAGATAGAGGCGATGAAACCTGCCGGACGCCTTGTCGGCAGTATTTTGAAAGAACTCAAGGAAGTCACCAAGGTCGGCACGAACCTGCTTGAGATTGACGACATCGTGCGCCAGCGCATCGAAAGCTGCAAAGGCGCCGAATCCTGCTATGTGGATTATGCGCCCGACTTCGGCACCGGCCCGTTCAAACACTATATTTGCACTTCTGTCAACGATGCTGTGCTCCACGGTGTGCCCTACGACTACAACCTCAAGGAAGGAGACCTGCTCAGTCTCGATCTTGCCGTGAGTGTGAACGGTTGGTGCGGGGACTCCGCCATCAGTTTTGTGGTCGGAGCTCACCCCGATCCTGAGGATCTGCGTCTTATCAAATGCACCGAGGACGCACTCGTGGCAGGCATCGCCGCAGCTCAGCCGGGCAATCGTCTGGGCGACATCTCTTCTGCGGTGGGTGAGGTCGCGCATGAGCAGGGCTACAGCGTCAACCTTGAATTTGGCGGGCATGGCATCGGTCGTGTGATGCATGCCGATCCACATGTGGCCAACGATGGCCGAGCACATCATGGCTATAAGCTGCGTCCGGGCCTGACCATCGCCATCGAGCCGTGGTTTATGAAAACCACTGATGAAATCTACCAGGATCAGGGTGATGGCTGGACGCTGCGCAGTGCCGATGGTTCGCGCGGTGCCCACACTGAGCACACCATCGCCATCACGGAACGCGGCCCCGAAATTCTCACCGTCCGCGAGTAGACAGGATACATTTTCTGCGCATGGTGTTTATTGTGTTGACTCTCATCATGCCCACGTAAGCGGAGCTTGATGAGAGTGCGCATGTATCAGACTTTGCAGTCTGGCGACACTTACCGCATACGAGTAGATTCAAGCACGGCCTCTAGCAGCCCTTGCGAGTGCGAGATGGTTGCTAGAGGCTGATTGGTATTGCAGATTTTGGTTTTAGTTCTTGTGCAGCTTCTTGTTGAGTTCGATACCTGTCTTGCGGTGGCGCGCCTCAATGGTGCCGGTCACGGAGTTGCGGATGAAGAGGATGTTGTCTTTGCCGGAAAGATCTGCGCCCTTGACGATCTCCATCGGCTCTCCGGCAGCCAGCTTCGCCTTGTCGAACAGGGTGATCTTCGTGCCGGCGGTGACATAGAGGCCGGCCTCCACTACGCAGTTGTCGCCAAGACTGATGCCGATACCCGAGTTTGCGCCAAGCAGGCTGTGCTCACCGATGGAGTTGCGCAGCTTGCCGCCACCCGAGAGCGTGCCCATAATCGAAGCACCACCGCCGACGTCGGAGCCGTCACCCACCACCACGCCTTGCGATACACGGCCTTCAATCATGGAAGTGCCGAGCGTACCTGCGTTGAAATTGACGAATCCGGCATGCATCACGGTCGTGCCTGCGGCCAGGTGCGCGCCAAGGCGTACACGGTCGGCATCGCCTATGCGCACGCCTTCGGGCACGACGTAATCCACCATGCGCGGGAACTTGTCAATGCTCAGTACGGTCACGTCGTTGCCGACGGCCGTCGCGTCAAGCTTGCGTTGTGCAAAGTTCGGTACGGCAAACGGACCCATATTCGTCCATACTACGTTGGAGAGTTCGGCGAAGATGCCGTCAAGGTTCAGTGTGTTCGGCGCAGCCAAGCGCATGCTGAGCAGATGCAGACGCAGATAGGCATCTGCGGCACCATTGACCGGGTCGTCAAGATTGGATTGCACGAACATGGCCTCACGGCGTATGCCTCGTGCATCCGCCTCATTGCGAACTAAAGTGCCGAAACGATGATTTGGCATCGAACTCTTGTCCGGTACTTCGCCGAGATGGGCTTCGGGGAACCACACATCCAGTGTTTCGCCTTGTTCGTCGATGGAGGCCAGACCCCAGCCCCATGCTTTGCGTTGTTCGTTCATACGTCCTCCTGCAGGTGTCGGCCGAAACGTGCACTGCTCGTTACGGAACTGATTACTGCTTAGTGTAGCGGTGCCGTGTGCCTATATCATAGTTCTCGTGGCATGTCTTTTGATCAAGTATGGGATTGATTCACAAGGCATGGCGAAATCAGGCGTCACAGATACAATGGCGAGCGTGAATGACTATAGGAATGAGCGGGAGCGGAGGGCGAGGCGCGAGCGAATGACGAAGCTGACGTGCATCGTCGTTGTGGTCGCCATGCTGCTGGCGGTGGTCGTTCCTGCGATATTCTCCGTGTTTTGATTGACTTGCCGGAACCGGCACAGATAATCGGTAGGCAGTGAGTAAGGGCGAATGATGGCAGATTTTGATTTTTCACAGAGCTTGGGCGAAGCGCGCACCAAGTTCGATTCGATATCCCAGGCGCTGGATGTGGATCGGTTGAAGTCCCAGATTGATGAGTTGGGACAGGAAGCAGCCAAACCGGATTTATGGGATGACACCGCGCACGCGCAGAAGGTGACCAGTCAGCTCTCGGCGCTGCAGGGACAGTTGAAGAAGCTGGAATCCATCGGAGCCAAGCTCGATGACGTGGAAACGTTGTTTGAGTTGGGGCAGGAAGAGGATGATGCCGATTCCATGGCGGAGGCCAAAGCGCAAGTGGCTGTCGTGCAGGCTGAGCTCGACCAGATGGAGATTCAGACGCTGCTTGACGGCGAGTATGACGAGCGTTCCGCTGTGGTGACGATTCGCTCGGGTGCCGGCGGCGTGGATGCGGCAGACTTCGCGCAAATGCTGCTGCGTATGTATCTTCGCTGGGCCGAGCGCAACGGCTATAAGGCGAAGGTGATGGATACCTCATACGCTGAAGAGGCGGGCATCAAATCGGCCACATTCCAAGTGGATGCGCCCTATGCGTATGGCAGACTCTCGGTGGAGGGAGGCACGCACCGTCTGGTGCGTATCTCGCCGTTTGACAATCAAGGCCGGCGTCAGACCAGTTTCGCGGCAGTTGAGGTCGTGCCTCTGGTGGAGGCCACCGACCATATTGATATTCCGGATTCAGATATTAGGGTAGATACGTACTGCTCGTCCGGTCCTGGCGGTCAGGGAGTGAACACCACGTATTCCGCGGTGCGCATTACCCATTTGCCCACGAATATTGTGGTGACGATGCAGGATGAGCGAAGCCAAATCCAGAATCGAGCCGCCGCCATGGCTGTGCTGCAATCCAGGCTGCTGGTGCTGCGCCATGAGGAAGAGGCTCGCAAGAAGAAGGAACTGGCCGGCGACATCAAAGCCAGTTGGGGTGATCAGATGCGTTCCTACGTGCTGCACCCTTACCAGATGGTCAAGGATTTGCGTACCGGTTTTGAAACCGCGCAGACTCAAGCGGTGTTTGACGGTGACATCGATGGATTCATCGATGCCGGCATTCGCTGGCGGCATGAACAGCGGCGGCAGACTGCCGAGAGCTAGCGTATTCACCCTGAAACAAGGGAAGAATGCACCGGTGAACTCACATAGTTCATCAGGTATTTGGGCAGATATGTATGCGGTACCGTCAGGTGTCGTGAAGTTGTAGTGTTATGGGTTGTATGGATTACACAGGCAACGCCTGTCAGGCCGGAGTTCAGGGTACATCTCGTACCGGGGCTTCTTCCGAACTGAAGGAGAGCGGATGGCGCTAATCACACTGGACAAGGTCACGAAGATTTATCCGAAGGGCACCAGAGCAGCACTGGACTCGATCGATCTGAACATCGATCGAGGAGACTTCGTCTTCTTGGTGGGTGCTTCGGGCTCAGGCAAGACAACGCTGCTGAGTTTGTTGTTGCGAGAAGAAGAAGCCACCGACGGGGAGATTCGTGTGGCCGGCAGTGATCTGCGACGTTTGACGTCCCGTCAGGTGCCGCAGTACCGGCGTTCCATAGGGTTCGTGTTCCAGGATTACAAGCTGCTCAACAACAAGACCGTGTGGCAGAATGTCGCGTTTGCCTTGGAAGTGATCGGCACCAATCGGTCCACGATTCGCTCCTTGGTGCCCAAAGTGTTGGAAACAGTTGGTTTGAGCGGCAAAGAGCGGAGTTATCCTCATGAGCTTTCTGGTGGAGAGGCGCAGCGAGTGGCCATTGCTCGCGCCTATGTGAACCATCCGCAGTTGCTGTTGGCCGATGAGCCTACAGGAAACCTCGACCCCACCACTTCGCTTGGCATCATGGAGGTGCTCGATGCCATCAACCGTACCGGCACCACGATTGTGATGGCCACGCACAACGAGGAAATCGTCAACTCGATGCGCAAGCGCGTCGTAGAGCTGCATAACGGCAAGATTGTGCGTAACGAGGCTCATGGTTCCTATGATTCGGCTCTGTACTTCCCGGATGCCGAAGTGGAGTCGAAAGCCGCGCAGGTCATCGACCCGGTGATGCATAACTCCGTACCGGTTCCTGCTGCAGCGGCTCCAAGCAGGGCGCAGGCGCCACAAGACTCAGTATCTGCGGTGCAGCCATTGCAAGTGCAGCAGACGATGCAGGGGACTCAGGCGGCACCGGCAATGCAAACAGCACAGACGGATAATCGTTCTGTGCGACGGCGCAATCGTTCCGAAGACACTCGTCAGGCTATGGATGCGGTAGTTGATGCGGTAAATGCTACTGCCAGCGGCGATGATGGTATTGCCAGATTGGCCAACTCAGTGCACTCAGGCAGAACAGGGCGGTACGGCGAAGTGTTCCAATCAGCTGAGACCACGATGACATGGGGGCGCGGCATCGGCGATTTGAAGCCCAAGGGTGGCGCTCGCAAAGCTGGTGCAGAGACTTCCATGAAAGAGCAAGTTCAGCAGCATGTCAAAGAAGAAAACGGGGTACGGAACGAGTCTGCTGCGCGTCATGCCGAGAATGGGAGAACTGCTCGCAGCCAATCAAATGGTTCGGCAGAGCGACAGCAGGGTACAGATAGAGGAGAAGGTCAGCAATGAGATTGCGGTTCATTATTTCGGAAACATGGACGAGCCTTCGTCAAAATGTCTCCATGATTTTATCGGTGATGTTGGTCACCTTCATCTCTTTCGTTTTCATCGGTGCTTCAGCGCTCATGCAGGCCCAGGTTACCAAGGCCAAGGGCGACTGGTACAAGGAAGTAGAAGTCGTGGTGTGGCTGTGCCCGGATGGCACCAGCCAAGTGGCCAACTGCTCCAGTGGCAAGGCTCCAACACAAGGGGAGATCGTTGATCTGGAGGACAAAATCAACAGTGATCTGAGCGATGTGGTATCCAAAATCACCTATCAGAGCCGCGATGAGTTCTACAAGAACACGTTCCTCAAGCAGTACCCGGATGGCGTCTATCAAGGGAGGACCTTGACCGCGGCCGACATGCAGGATTCGCTGCGGCTCAAACTCAAGGATCCCACAAAATACCAAGAGGTGTCCGAGATACTCACCGGCAAAACGGGAGTGGAGGAAGTGCTGGATCAGCGTCAGATATTCGACCCTGTGTTCAGCATACTGAACAAAGCCACAGCGGTCACTGTTGTGCTGGCTGTGGTAATGGTGATTGTTGCGGTGCTGCTGACCGGCACGACTATCCGCATGAGTGCGGCGAGCCGAAAGAACGAGACGGAGATCATGCGGTTCGTCGGAGCTTCGAATTGGACGATACGATTGCCGTTCATCCTAGAAGGTGTATTTGCATCATTCCTGGGATCGGTGTTGGCATCCGCGGCGCTGAGCGCCATCGTACAAGTGTTCATTACCGATGGCATCGCCAAATCGGTGCAATGGATGCCGTTTATCGACCAGACCACAGTGTGGTTGACGGCACCTGCGCTGATTGTGGGTGCTGCCGTGCTTTCTGCCATTGCCTCCGCAATATCGCTGCGACGGTATCTGAAAGTATGAGTTGTTGCCTCGAAATGTTGCAATTGCTCGTGCGACACGGGTTCAAGCTTAGTCCTGTACAATGGGTGCTTAGTTGCATAAGGATGGTGAATTTCTATGGGTAGGATGCGGCGTGTGAATGTGGTGGCTGGTTTGTTGGTGTCGGCTGTCACAGTGTTGAGTTCGGGTGCGTTTGTGTTGTCGGCTGGTGTGCCGCAGGCGCGGGCCAGTGTGGTGAATGAGTATCAGCAGCGTGTGGCTGAGCAGGCTGATTTGAAGAAGCAGTTGGCTGGTGTGAATCAGGATTTGGCGAATCAGATTCTGCAGCTTGATGATTTGACGTCCAATAAGATTCCTGATGCTCAGGCTGATGCTCAGAAGGCTGAGGATTCTGCGTCGCAGGCGAAGAGTCTGGCTCAGTCCACGTCGGATAGGTTGGCTGCTGCGAAGAAGGATAAGGCTAATCTGGAGCAGCAGATCAGGCAGACCGGTGCTGATTATGATGATGCCAAGGCCGGTGTGGCTCAGCAGGCTCGGGATAGTTTTCATGGTTCCGAGGCGTCGACGGTGATGGATGTGGTGACGAAGTCTTCTACGACGCAGGATTTTGTTGATAAGATGCAGTCTTCTGCTGCGGTGACTCGTAGTGAGGCTAATGCGGCTGCAGACGATGCCGTGACGTTGAACACTTCACAGAATCGTAAGCAGCGGTTGTCTGCTATTGAGCGGGAGATTGGGAAGTTGAAGAGTCAGGCTGATGTGCAGGCGGCTTCGGCTCAGCAGGCGTATGATGCTGCTTCTGCTAAGCAGGCGAGTTTGCAGGCGTTGCGTGATCAGAGTGCTGCTGCTCGTGAGAGGTTGGAGTCTCAGAAGAGTCAGTTGACGAGTGCTTCTGCCAGGCAGGCTGCTGATATTACGATTTTGGGTGCGAAGATCGACCAGATGAACCAAAGTGTAGCTCCGCAGTACACCACTGTAAACGCCCACTCAGGAGGAGCACAGCAGGTTTCTACAGGGAAGGCGCCAGCTCAAGTCGCTCCTGCGCCTAGTGCCCCCTCAGCTGGTTATGCTGGTCATCCGTCAGGTGATTCTGGTCAAGGTTATAGCTCGTACCCAGGGCGAAATTGCACATTGTGGGCTTATATACGCCGTCACCAGCTTGGATTGCCTGTAGGTGATTATTTTGGTAATGGCGCACAGTGGGCAGATTCTGCGCGGCGTAAAGGGTATAGTGTTGATCGTACTCCGCGAGAAGTCGGCGACATAGTGGTGTTTGCTGCTGGACAAAGTGTAGGCGGACATTGGACTGCTGATTCTACTTGTGGGCATGTGGCGATTGTGGAGGGTATCTTCAGCAACTCGATTGTGATTTCTGAAGGCGGCAAGGGTTTTGCGACCTTCCCGGCACGTGAGACTTTGACTGGTAATTTGGGAGCTTATGAGTATATTCATCGCTGATTACTCAGATAGGTTTATAGGGCATTGAGTTGAAAGTACGTCACTGCTACGTGGTGGTGTTTGCTGCATGTCAATCATGTACAGTTGGGATAAGAGATACCGTCTTAGACAGAGTAGTGGACACAAGGTTGGGGACAAGTATGGCGAATAACAAACAGCCTATTGAGGTGAATGTTGCACAGAATCGCAGAGCGCGCCATGACTATGTTATTGAAGACACTTACGAAGCAGGTGTGGCTCTGACTGGAACTGAGGTGAAGTCGCTGCGTGAGGGCAGGGCTTCGCTGGCAGAGTCATTTGTTTCCATCGACAGGCGTGGCGAAGTATGGCTGGAGAATGCCAACATTCCTGAGTACTTTAACGGTACATGGAACAATCACGCTCCCAAGCGTAAGCGCAAGTTGTTGCTGCATGCTGCTCAGATAGCCAAACTCAGCCGGCAGACCGATGCCAAGGGATATACTGTTGTGCCGTTGCGCTTGTACTTCAAAGGAAGCAGAGTGAAAGTCGAGGTTGCTCTAGCTCGAGGTAAGAAAGAATATGACAAGCGACAAGCCTTGCGTGAGGAACAAGATAAGCGCGAGGCCCTGCGCGTGATGAGGTATAAGAACCGTCTTCCATATTGATTGCAGCATAATTGGGAACACCAGTTCACCTCATATTGAATGTCTGGATGTAACAAGTGTTGTCGAGTTGAATTAGTTTATGTAATATAGATCACATGTGCAACATAGTGTTGTGCACGGTCGCCAGAAGTTGAGAGCGATGCAACGCAGTTTCTTAATAGCATGTTAAGGATGTCCCATGTCAAAAAGACACGTAGGATTAATGAAAAAATTAGCAGCCAGTATTGCCGCAGGTACAACGTTACTTGCGTCATTTGTGGCATCCGCAACTTCTGCACAAGCAGATGATGTTTCCCAGTCGACAATCTCGAGTAACGCGGTGTCTGCCAAGACGGCATGCGTACCTGATAAGTCTACGGTGCGTCAATGCTTCCCCGATCCTAACTTTGCTGAATTGATGTCGTGGTTTACTAATACAAAATCAGATAGTATTTTGACCAGTAAAGCGATATCTAAAGTAACATATATCGATACAGTGTTCACTGATCCTAATCCTCATCCGAGTTGGGAATTAATTAGTGCAATTAAGAGTATTGAGGGTATACAAGTATTCACGAGCTTAACAAGTATACACTTTATTGGAACGCAAGTATCTGATCTGACTCCTCTTCGTGATTTACGGAAGCTCACATACTTAGATTTGAGTGACAACCGTATTAGCAATATTGATGCATTGCAAGGTTTAACAGGTCTAACGGTATTGTTTATCAAAAATAATCAGATTCGGAATATTCTGCCTTTGAAAACATTACTCGAATCAATGAAACCTGTTGCAAGGCTCGATCTCGATATTAGTTATAATCCGATTACTGATTTTTCTCCTATTCAGGGGTCAGCATGCCAAAGTAAAATCAGCAATATACAATTTGGTGTCACTCCTAAGAAACTAGCAGGTAATCTTCGATACGACACGGCCAGTCAGGTAGTGTCGGAAGCTTTTCCTGGCAAGTCCTCGACAGTGATACTGGCGAGCGGCGATAACTATCCTGATGCGTTGTCTGCTGCCGGTCTGGCAGGTGGATTAAACGCCCCAGTGATGCTCACGGATCCAGCAACTTTGTCAGTACAAGCCAAGAGCCAGATTACTCGTCTAAAGCCGTCCCGCGTAATTATTGCCGGTGGTACCGGTGCGGTCTCGGCACAAGTGGAACGTTCGGTTGCTGGTTTGGTTCCAGCGAATGGCGTGGTTCGTATAGCAGGAAGCACAAGGTACGATACAGCTGCCAAGATTTATGAGCAAGGTGCTTCCACCTTTGGTGTGAAGTGGTCTGATACTGCCATTGTGACTACAGGCGGTGGATTTGCGGATGCGCTTTCCATATCTCCCTACGCATATGCAAAGAAATCTCCTATTTTCCTTGCTGACAGTAACTCTGGGTTGGATGCTAAAACGGTTGCCGACATCAAAGCACGCGGGTTTAATCGAGTAGTGGTGCTCGGTGGTACTGGAGCAGTTCCGTCAAAGGTGGAATCGCAAGTGCGCTCCGCTGGTGTGCGCAGTGTGGACCGGGTTCAGGGCGCAACTCGATATGCCACTAGTGGGGCAATTGCCAAGTATGCAGTCAAAGACGGTACACTAGGCTTCTCAAACCCAGTATTTGCAACGGGTGCTAATTTCCCGGATGCTCTTGTTGGTAGTGCTCTTGCTGGTTCTAAAAAGTCAGTGTTGGTGCTTACTAATCCAGATAAGTGGGACGATAGCGATGTCAAAGCGACGCTGAACTGGATGGGTCAAAGTAAATTCAGTATCAAACAGGCGTATCTGCTCGGCGGTATTCTGGGTGGTGATATTTGTGGCAGTCTAGGTTTGCCGTTGTCCGCCGCATAGTTGCTATAAATAAATTGCAAAGTGTTGAGGGTGTCCAGCAATGAAGAGCTGGACACTCTGCTCATATTAGATCGGCAATGGTGCCTGGTCGGGAATCTTTTCCATTAGGTGTGAGTGGATGTAGTGATGTGCCGTCGAGCTTGTATAAGCTGTGTATGAAGCAGCTCTAGATGATCAAAATATGTGGTGGTGTGAATATTGATATGAGTATGAATAAATATTCTTTCTTGTGGATAGTATGTGTTATGCTTGAGTGAACGGTAATACAGATTTGCTAGGGGAGAGGTGGTATATGGTTCGGCAATATGTAAAAAACATATGCGCTGCAGCAAGTGCATTGGCGTTGTTGGGATCTCTAGGAGCGTGCGGCACCTCTGACGCCCGAGGTGCGAACGCCACTATTCCCGGCTACGATGTGAGCCATATAGCTGCAGACCCGGAGGTCATGGCAAAAGTGCCGAAGGAGATCTCTGAAGACGGCGTATTGACCGTGGGCAGTGAAACAACCTATGCGCCTGTGGAGTTCGTGGCGCAAGACGGTAAAACGGCCGTCGGTTTTGAGATTGACATCGCCAAAGCTATAGCTAAGGTGATGGGATTGCGTGAGCAGACAATCTACACCCCGTTTGATTCCGCCATTCCAGGAATCGGATATAAATACGATGTAGGCATCTCCGGTTTTACCATCACTCCAGATCGTATGGAGGTTGTGGATTTCATCACCGATTATGCCGGTGGCTCCCGGTTTGTCACGCAGCAAGGCAACCCACGCAAGGTGGATATCAATCATCTCTGCGGTACAACCGTTGCTGTGCAGACAGGCACCATGCAAGAAGAAGATTTGCTTGATGCCAAGCAACAATGCAAAGTCAAACAGGATAAGCCACTGCATGTTCAATCAATGAGCTTGCAAACCGACGTAACCACTGCGGTGACAACCGGCAAAGCCGATGCTTTCTATTCGGACGCTACAGTTGGCGGATACGCGGTACAGCAAACCGGGAAAGCATTGCAAGAACTCGGCAGTCAAATTGGTGTCATCCCGCAAGCCATAGCTGTGAAGAAAGGGGATACTGCAGCGGCCAAAGCCATGCAAGCCGCCCTTAATAAGCTGATTGACGATGGCACGTATATGAAAATCCTCAAATATTGGGGCGTGGAGTCCGGAGCTATTGAGCGGGCGGAGATCAATCCTGAGGTGAATGATGACTGATGCTCAGACGCGTATCGAGACCGAGGGAAGTCCTTGCGCGAGTCGTGTGGCTAGACGACGATGCGCGTGTGGATTCGCTTATTGGGGTTTAGAGCGACATTCAAGAGCGGACTGACGAGCAATCAACTGTTACAAGGTTCATCCGCAGTGGCATAAGTAACGTCACTTCCAATAATTATCCGTTTCTTTATCTACAGCAACACTACATACCGCGTATTGCTTTGAGCGGTCACCTAAGAAAGAAGGCGCCATGCATCATCAGCGTACCCAGCAATCAGAGATACCGAATCCCATCGAGGCGTTGCCGGTCAAGCGTCCTGGGTCTATCGTCGCCGGCATCATTGTAGCTTTGCTGGCGCTCGGACTGGCACACGGATTGGTCACGAACGACAAGCTCGAATGGCCGGTAGTTTGGCATTACCTGTTTGACGAGAATGTGTTGGACGGCATCGGCTGGACATTGATTCTCACCGTTGGTGCCATGATAATAGCCATAGTGCTGGCAGTCGTGCTGGCCGTGATGCGCAAATCAGTGAACCCGGTACTGCGCGGTGTCAGCTGGTTCTACATCTGGTTCTTCCGTGGCACGCCTGTCTACACGCAGCTGGTGTTCTGGGGGCTGTTCGTAGTGCTGGTGCCGAGGATTTCCTTGGGTATTCCTTTCACGGATATCGCGTTCTGGTCAATCAGTTCGCAGGACGTGAACAACCTCATCGAGCCTGGCTTCCTGGCGGCACTGCTGGGACTGTCCCTCAATGAGGCGGCGTACCTCGCGGAAATTGTGCGCACCGGCCTCGATGCGGTTGATCTAGGCCAAGAAGAAGCCGCGCAGGCGTTGGGTATGAGTCGCGGTCAGATTATGCGCCGCATCATTTTGCCGCAGGCTATGCGTATCATCGTGCCGCCAACGGGCAATGAGACCATCGGTATGCTCAAAACCACTTCACTGGTCATGGCCATTCCTTTCACCCTTGAACTGCAGTTTGCCACCACCACCATTGCGAATCGCATCTACAAGCCCATTCCGTTGCTACTGGTGGCCGGTATCTGGTACCTGCTCATTACCTCGGTACTCATGGTACTGCAGTCCAGGTTGGAAAAATATTTCGGCAAAGGGTTCAGTAAGCAGAGCAGCGTACAAACTGACGGTGCTGCATCAGCGGGTGAATCGAATGTCGAATCCGGCAACATCGCCGCTTCGGGCAAGACGGTAGATAGCGCATTTCTCGGTTTGAATGCATAAGAAAGGCTTTAACATGTCAACAGCAACAGTACAGCCTAGTAAGGCAGCAGTGGCAGAACAACAAACCGGCAGCGGGAGCGCCACGGTTCCCGCAGTCAAGGCGCGAGGGGTACACAAGGCATTCGGCCCAGTGCATGTACTTAAAGGCGTTGATTTGACCGTCGAACCAGGCACCGTAACCGTGATTCTCGGCCCCTCTGGATCAGGGAAATCAACCATGCTGAGGCTTATCAACCAACTGGAGACCTTGAGCGCCGGCAGCATCGAAGTCAACGGTGAACTCATGGGCTTCAAGCATGTCAATCGCGGTGGGGAAGACAAGCTGCAGACGCTCAATGAAAAAGAGGTGGCTGCGCAGCGAGCACAGTTGGGTATGGTATTCCAACGCTTCAATCTCTTCCCACACATGACCGCTCTGGAGAATGTGATGGAAGCGCCGGTCCATGTAGCCAAAGTGCCCAAAGCACAAGCGCAGGAGCAAGCGCTCAAAGAATTGAAGAGAGTCGGGCTGGCTGATCGTGCTGACTATTACCCTATGCAGCTCTCAGGCGGACAGCAGCAGCGCGTGGCCATCGCCAGAGCTCTTGCCATGAATCCCAAAATTATGTTGTTCGACGAGCCTACTTCTGCGCTCGACCCCGAGCTGGTCGGCGAAGTGCTCAAAGTGATGCGCGGCCTGGCTGATGACGGTATGACCATGATCGTAGTGACTCACGAGATCGGCTTCGCCAAGGAAGTGGCCGATCAGGTCGTCTTCATGGACGGCGGTGTGGTGGTGGAGCACGGCGGTTCCGACATTATCGATCATCCGGATAGTACCCGGTTCGCTGAATTCCTGAACCATGTGTTGTAGTCAGATTCTCTTAAGCGCTGTGACATGACTCTCATGAAAAAGAGTGTTGCTTTTTCATGAGGGTCACGTACCATGGGGCAGTATGTGTGGAATCGTAGGATATGCAGGTTGCATGACCGCGTGCGGCAAGCCGCTTGACGTGTGCATGGAAGGCCTTGCTCGTTTGGAATATCGTGGCTATGACTCGGCTGGGGTGGCCGTGGTTGCGCCAGGACTGGAGCGCGCTGAAGTACGCAAGAAAGCTGGCAGGCTTGCCAATCTGGAAGCGGATCTTGACCACAATCCGCTTCCGGCAGCGACCTCGGCCATCGCGCATACCCGTTGGGCTACTAACGGTGAACCGAGTGACGTCAATGCACATCCGCATGCCAGCGAAGACGGCAACATCGCCATCATTCACAACGGCATCATCGAAAACGCCGGTGAGCTGCGCATGAACCTGCAGACCCAAGGTGTCACATTTTTATCCAAAACCGATTCCGAAGTGGCAGCCAAGCTGCTTGGCCGTGCCGCCAACGACATTATCGAGTCGACCGGCAAACCTGACTTGTTCGAGGCGCTGCGCCGTGTAGCGCGCATGCTGGTTGGAGCGTTCACCATTCTCGCCGTCGATTCCAGGCAGCCTGACATCGTTGTGGGCGCCCGGCATGATTCCCCATTGGTTGTGGGATTGGGAGAGCATGAGAACTTCCTCGGATCCGACGTGGCAGCCTTCGTGGCCCATACCAAAGAGGCCATGGAATTAGGCCAGGACGAGGCGGTGTGCATCAGCGGTGAAGATGTGACCGTGACTGACTTTGAGGGCAACCCGGTCACGGATTCCAAGCGCTTTACTGTGGATTGGGATGCTGGAGCTGCGGAGAAGGGCGGCTGGGATTCATTCATGGACAAGGAGATCCATGAAGATCCAGCGGCAGTCAACGATACCTTGCTCGGCCGGTTCAACGCCGGCGGCGATATTGTGCTGGACGAAGTGCGTATCGAGCCGGAGGTGTTCCGCTCGGTAGACAAGATCATCGTGGTGGCGTGCGGCACTGCAAGCTACGCCGGCATGGTGGCCAAGTACGCGATTGAACATTGGGTACGTATCCCCGTCGAGGTGGAGCTGGCTCACGAGTTCCGCTACCGAGACCCGATCCTCACCCCGCGCACGCTCGTGGTCGCGATTTCACAGTCAGGGGAGACCATGGATACCCTGATGGCGCTGCGGCATGCACGTGAACAGGGGTCTCGCGTGCTCGCCATCTGCAACACGCAAGGTTCCAGTATTCCTCGTGAGTCCGATGCGGTGCTGTATACCCATGCCGGACCGGAGATTGCGGTGGCGTCCACCAAAGCATTTGTGGCTCAGATCGTGGCGGCGTACTTGCTTGGCTTGTACTTGGCTCAGGTGAAGAACACGCTGTACACCGATGAGATCCACAATATTGTCTCTCAGCTTAAGGCCATGCCGCAGAAGATTCAGTGGGTGCTTGACACGCAGAGCGATACGGTGAAGAGTGCCGCCGAGCGATTGCTGAACGCTCATTCGTTCCTCTTCCTGGGGCGCCATGTGGGCTATCCGGTCGCTATGGAAGGTGCACTCAAGCTCAAGGAGATTGCATACACCTTCACGGAAGGTTTTGCTGCCGGGGAGCTGAAGCATGGGCCGATCGCGCTTGTGGAGCCCGGCGAGCCGGTTGTGGTGATTGTGCCCTCGGCCCGAGGGCGGGATACGTTGCATAGCAAGGTTATCTCGGGTATCGAAGAGGTGAAGGCGCGCGGTGCATTCACCGTGGCTATCGCCGAAGAAGGCGACCCGGATGCCGAACAATACGCCGATGTGGTCTTCTGGCGGCCTCCATGCCCCACACTGCTCAGCCCGCTGGTCGACGTGGTGCCGCTGCAGTTGCTCGCGCTTGATATGGCTGGTCTCAAAGGCTACGACGTGGACAAGCCGCGCAACCTTGCCAAATCGGTGACTGTCGAATAGTCGAATAGCGGTGCTGTTGTGATGCACATACCGTGCGTGGGATTGATGTACGATGCGTGACAAGGAAGGTCGGGGCGAGGATCATGGTCGCGGTCGTGCTCACCGGTGGGTGACTCACGAGCCGGAAATTCCATTCGACCTGCCGATACTCTATGCCGACGCGTCCATCATTGTGGTGGATAAACCGCATTTTCTGGCCACTACACCGCGCGGCATGTGGTACCGGCAGACTGCGCTCATTCGTTTGCGTGAGCAGTTCGGAGATGAACGCATCGTCCCCGCTCATCGATTGGACCGTATGACGGCTGGAGTGGTGCTGTTCGTGCGTGAACCGAATTTGCGAGGTGCGTATCAGACGCTGTTCCAAGAGCATCGTGCCGTCAAAACGTATGAATGCTTGGCTCCGGCAGCACCTCTTGTTCGTCCCCCAACAGGGACAGTTGCCTGCCTCGATCCGCCGAGCGTTTTCCCGCTGCGCCGCCGCTCGCACATCGTCAAGGAACGCGGCCGCCTGCAAGCCTACGAAGTGCCCGGAATGCCCAATGCAGAAACCGACATTGAGCTGGCTCATAGCAATGTCATTGCTCTCAAGACCGGTTCTGCCAGTGTGGATATGCCATGTTTGCGCGGTAGCGGTGCCAGCGTCAATACTGGTGCCGGTGGCATAGATACGGCGCAGCGTCGTCATGTCGGCCGCACGCGTTCGCACGCATTGTACCGTCGCTATGTGTTGCACCCTCGAACCGGCAAAACCCACCAGTTGCGGGTGCATATGAGCGCACTTGGTTTGCCGATAGTCGGAGATGACATGTATCCCGAGCTTCGGACGCGTGCATACGATGATTTTTCGCAACCGCTCGAGCTTGTAGCGCGATCCCTTGAATTCTCGGATCCGGTTACCGGTGCACCACGGTGTTTTCTCTCGAGCATGCCACTGGGCATGTCGTCAACCACGCATTGCGCAGCTTGACTAGCGCAGTCCAGTGGCTGCAGCACAGTGGAAGACAACAAGACCGGCAACAGGGATCGAATCGAAGGGCAGGAGGCGCATGGCAAAGCGAAGGGGAGCATGGAAGCGTGCAGTCGCAGCGCTGTGCGTCTCGGCGGTAATGCTGGCGCTCGGTGCCTGCGGCCAGCAGGATACGCGAACCGTGGTCAGCGTGTGGTCTTGGGAGCCGAGCATGCAATCCGAGGCGCGGGCTTTCGAAAAAGACAACCCTGACATTCGTGTCGATGTGAAGAACCAGAGCGGTTACGACAACCTCAACACCGCCATACAGGACGGGTACGGCCTGCCCGACGTGGTGCAGCTGGAATACTACGCGCTGCCGCAATACGCGGTGAGCGGGCAGCTGCTCGACATGACCGATATGACGCAATCCTACAGTTCTGCCTTCACGCCCGGCACATGGTCGAGCGTACAACTCAATCAACGCGTGTACGGCGTTCCTATGGATTCCGGTCCCATGGCGTTCTTCTACAATCAGGAGGACTTCGAACAAGCAGGTGTCGACGCCACCGCCATCCATACGTGGGATGACTACTATCGTGCCGCCAAGAAGCTTAAAGCGATCGGCATCACCATCGCAGCCGACTCCGGGGACGCCAGCTTCTACAACGCTATGATCTGGCTGGCAGGAGGCAACCCGTTCAGCTCTTCTGCGGACGGCAAAACCGTGACGGTGAATTTGGGTAAAGACGGCGGCACCATGAGCTTCACCAAATTCTGGCAGAAGATGATTGATGAGGGCCTGGTGAACACACGCCTGACCACGTGGTCGGACGGGTGGAAACGGGCGATAGGCTCAGGAAGCGTGGCATCTGTATTTTCCGGTGCATGGATGCCGTCGATGCTGCTGACCGATGTGCCTGGATCTGCAGGTCTGTGGCGTGTGGCTCCCATGCCTACCGCAGACGGTAAACCCGGAGGGGCTGAGAATGGTGGATCGGCGTTGAGCATCCTGCAGTCGAGCCGCAAACCTCGGGCGGCATTGCGCTTCATTGAATACGTATGCCACAGCAGGGAAGGCATCGACCGTCGTGTTGAAGGCGGCGCATTCCCCGCGGATGTGCAGACCTTGTCCAGCAAGGCGTTTCTTGAGAAGACGACGGTCAAGGACTCGCGCGGAGTCGATGTGCCCTACTTTGGCGGGCAGGAGTTCAACCGCGTGCTGTCTGCTGCTGCACAATCCGTCTCGTCAGAACATCAGTATCTGCCATTTGAGGTGTATGCGCGCAGCAATTTCCGATCTACGGTCGGCAAGGCATATGAATGGTCGAGTAAAAAACTGGTGTTTGATCAGACGCAGAAGCGTATTGAAGAAGGGCAGACCAACGCTGACGGCAGTCCGTTGCAGTTGCCGGAAAATCCGGGCACTGAAGTGAGTCTGAAAGATGGCATTGCCCAGTGGCAGGCCAATCTCAAGGAGTATGGCGTCAATCAAGGCTTTACGATGCGCTAGGATGTGCGCTCGCGACTTGCTGCAGCGATACCGTGTGTGTAGGTTCAGCCTTGGCATTGGGGTATGCGGTGCCTGCACTCAGACCGCATACCCCAATGAGGCAGATCCTTATGGTTGATAATTGTCGGTTGCCGGCTACTGCTTGTTTTTGCGGTGGATGAACTCCATGCCTTTGAAGATGAGATCGGGGTCGTAGACATCGATCATGTCGGTATGGTCGGCGAGTATGGCGCCCAGGCCTCCAGTGGCCACTACGGTAAAATCGGAACCAATCTCTTGGTGGAACTGGTCGATGATGCGTTCGGTGCCACCAAGGAAACTATAGAACAGGCCTGCTTGCATAGCGGTTTTGGTACCCGTGGCAAGAATGGAATCCGGTTGGGTGATTTCCACCTCCGGCAGTTGTGCCGTGCCGTTCCACAGTGCTCCGGCAGCGGTTCGCAGACCGGGGGCGATGAGACCGGAAATGATGGAGCGCTGTTCGTCCACAAAGTTGAACGTGGTGGCTGTGCCAAAATCGGCTACGAGTACGGGTCCGCCGTACAGGTAATATGCTCCCACGCAATCGGCCAGGCAGTCGGCGCCAAGTGACTTGGGGTCGTCGAGCCTGATGTTCAGACCGGATTTTACGCCGGGGCCAACCACCATGGGTTCGAATCCCAGGAACTTGACGATGCTGGCTCGGAACGAGTGCATGACCTGCGGCACCACGGAAGAGATGATGACATCGTCGATGTTGTCCGGCTTCAGGCCGTCGAGCGCGAGCATCTGCACCAACGTCAGTCCGTATTCGTCCGAGGTCTGGCCTCCGTTGGTGGTGAGCCGGTATGTGCTCACGATTTCGCCCCGATCCAGCAGTCCGATCACGATGTTGGTGTTGCCTATATCCACTGCAATGAGCATGATGCCGAGCCTTTCGTCTTGTGGCTTCATCATATGGGAGGCCGTGCACACCAGAATACGAACGCTGAAGACTGACTGGCAGACAGGTGTGGTGCAGGACTCATTGCCTGCGTATATGTACTGCCAAGAAATGCGTGACCCTGAGTTATCCCTGAATTATCATGCATCGCACCTCAAACGCATCTTTGCTGTGCTAGTGTTGCTCACGCTGTTGGAATACCAACATGGGAGGGAAGAGTGATGCGCCACACACCATACCGCGAGAGCAGGCAGGGAGGATTGAATGTGCCTGCTTGGTGGAGCAGAGTGAACCATTGGCCGTTGTGGCCGCTGGCGTTGGTGTCGTTTGCGTTGAGTGCCGCGTTGAGCCAGATGGCTGGTCGCCGTGCGTCAGTATGGTTCGACGAAGGCTATTCGATTACCATAGCTCAACGCCCGGTTCGAGAGATGTTGGCTCTTACTGCGGTGGACACTCATCCTCCGCTCTATTATTTGGTACTGAAGCTTTGGGCGGGTGCAACCACATGGGATGAGTGGGCGTTACGTTTGCTCAGCGCCCTATGCGCGGGTGCTGCCGTGGCTCTGATGCTGGTTCTGGTCAGGGACTTGGCCGGAACTCGTGTAGCCTATCTTGTCGCTCCATTCACGGTATTGGCTCCATATCATGTGCGGTTCGGTTTCGAGATTCGCATGTATGCCATGGCGAGTCTGATAGTGGTGGCGGCCACGGTGGTGTTGGTGCGTGCGGTGCGTTCGCACAAACGGCGTTATTGGGTGGCTTATGCCGTATTGGTGGCGTTGGGCATGTATACGCTGTACGTCACGGCGATGGTGTGGGCGTCGCATGTGCTCATGTTCACGGTTCGCTCGGTGGTCCAGCGCCGAGGATGGCGCTGGATATGGGCATATGTGCTGGCTGTGGCGCTGTTTGTGCCGTATGCCCCCACAGCAGTCGATCAGCTGATACATCCTTCACTCAACCCATTCCTCGGACAAGGCGTGACATTGCGTGCTTTGGCGGACACACTCTCCCTGCTGATATTCGGGCGTTCAGGCACCCGCTTCATCGGTACACTGCAATCGGTGATATGCTTGGCTGTCGTTGCTCTGGTGGCAGTCGGGTTCCGACGGATTGCCAAGGATGAGCGCTCGCAGCATGCGCGCAACGTTGTTGGTGTGCTGCTTGGTTGTGCCATATTGCCGTTTGCTGCATTTGCCTGTATTGATGCGCTGCGCGAATCTTTTGGGGCAACGCCCATGTTTGTGCAGCGCTATTCGTCGTTTTTCTCGCTGTTCAGCTATGTTCTGCTTGGCTTCATTTGCGCGATGCTGGTGGAAAAAGCGTGGAAACAGCGGGCGCAAGCTGGCCGGATATCACATGAGTTGAACCGAGACACCGAGGTGGGAGAGACCGGGGCAACAGACGCGCGGCACGGCAGGAGCGTGTGGAGTATGCTCTGCACTCCCCGCGTCAAGGCAATGGCGGCATATGTATGTGCTCTGATGGTGCTAATGATCGGCGTAGTGCACGTAAGTCAAGACGGCAATATCGACTTTGTGAACGGTACAGCACCGCAAAGCAAGACGATTCGTGAGCATGTGGAGTGTTCGCCGGACAATACCGTGGTGGCTGCGGACGAGTTCGCTTACATTGAGGCACAGTATTACTACCATGGCTGCGACATGAGATTCATGGAACCGCATGAGGTGACATCCCGGGGCGGTTTTGCCCCGCTTCACGGCAGTCAGGCGCAGATTCGCTCCACACGAGAACTGCACACCAAAAAGGTCACGGTGCTGTCTGCCGCGAGTGTTGCAAAGCCGCTACAAGACAAGCGCTATCGGCAAATCAGCACGCAGGAGTTCGGTATGCAGAGACTGAGCGTGTACGAGCTGCGGACCTAACAAGCGCCGCGGTTCGTTATGCCTAACGGTATAGCGCTGCGTCGAATGCCGGATAGCCCAAAGTGAAAGCCAGATACGCACGGGACGCGGCAACCTCAGACAGTGCTTTGAGCTCGGCCTGAGACTGTGAGGTGTGTGTTCTGGTGTCATGCGTGCCATGACCGGGAGTAGCGCCTTTGTTGTGGCCTTCCCTGTCTCCGTCAGACTGTTCTGATGTGGGGGACAGTGCCTCGATGGTTTCTCGTGCGCAGTTCATCTCCACGATCGAAATGGTGGGGGCACGCAGTCCGTTGGTCTCATCCACGCTGTTTTCCGGATGCTCAAGCAGGACATTCGTATCGTAGACACCTTGCCTGGGGTCAGGGCTGACGTGCGCCAGACTGAGCACGCTGGAGGCGATGGCCTTGTGGTTGTCGCTCAGGGCCAGAGTGGCGCCAGGCATGTGTTTCGCAGCGAGCACTTGTGTGGCGAAGCCCGCGCGATCTTCTGCCTGAGCCATGGAAGAGAAGGACTTGGCCGCAATATTGGTTTCCTGCAGCGAGTCAAGGGCGCTCAGCGATTGTGTGCGTGCGTTGACTTGTGCAGGCTCGGGGTCTGCTATTCCCAGCAGCCCGGCCAGTGATGCTCGCTGGAACGATGCCTGGGCGCTTTTCATTGTGCCTTCGGCGAAGCGAGAAGGGCATGTGGAAGCTGCCTCGATCCACAATCCCTGTGCTGCGTCGGCGGCCAGGTATCGGCGCGCGATGGGCACCTGACCATCTGCAAGATTCGAGTCCTGCACAGCCGCAGAATACGCTGATTCGCAAGCGCTTGTCGCTGAGGTGTCGCGAGGTGCGGCGGACACACCGGGCGCCGAACACGAGGCCAGCATCGGCAGTAGGGCAAGCGTACAAAGCGATGCTAAGACACGTCGAAGATGTCCGTGAAGTGCCATGAAAACAGAAAAGCGTGTCTGCATAACCACCTAGAATAATGCTTTACTGTGACTAAGCGGGCGAGGGTCCGTCGGGCTGCTTGAGGGCGGCGGCGTAGGTAGTGCAGAATATTGGTGAGAACATAACTTCATATGAGGAGGTCTTGGCGACCATGGAACTAGACCTGGCAGGAATTCATCAGCTGGCGGCAGAGCAGGGAATTGATTCCCAGACGTTGGACGATGCGCTTACCGAAGCGTTGCTGTTGGCATATAGCAAGAACCCGCATGCGGCGGCAAGGGCACGTGTGCAGCTTGACGAACGCGCTGGAGAATTCATTATCTGGGCACGCGATGAGCATCGTGACAAGCCCACTGAAGAGAACCCGCATCCGGCGGTGGAGTGGGGTGAAGAATACGACGATACTCCACAGGACTTTGGCCGTCTTGCCGCATCCACTGCGCGACAAGTGATTCGTCAGCTGTTCCGTGACGCTGAAGACGAGCGTGTGCTTGGTGCGTTCGCAGGTCAGAAGGGCAACCTCATTACTGGAGTTGTGCAGCAGGACAGCAAAGACACCGCCAACGTGCACATCGCTGTCGGTGATGTTGAGGCCATTCTTCCCAAGCGCGAGCAGGTTCCGGGAGAGAGGTATCGCCACGGGCAGCGGTTGCGCGTCTATGTCGTTACTGTAAGCCGTGGATTGAAGGGGCCGGAAATCGTCGTTTCCAGATCGCATCCGGAGCTTATCCGCAAGTTGTTTGAGCGCGAGGTTCCCGAACTGGTCTCCGGAGCGGTTTCCATCATGGCTATCGCCCGTGAGGCGGGTGCGCGTACCAAGCTTGCTGTGCGAGCCAACACCGAGGGGGTGAATCCCAAGGGTGCATTGATTGGCCCGGGAGGCGCTCGTGTGCGCGCGGTGATGGAGAACATCGGTTCAGAGAAGATTGACATCGTGGACTGGTCGAAGGATCCGGAGCGGTTCGTGGCTGCGGCCTTGTCACCGGCGGTGGCTACCGGTGTCAACGTGGTGAGCGAGAAAAACAAGACCGCTGTGGCATACATTCATGACGATCAGCTTTCCCTTGCCATTGGCAAAGAGGGGCAGAATGCCCGCCTTGCAGCCAAACTCACAGGCTGGAAGATCGGCATCGAATCGTCAGAGAAGCATGCGGCTGCGATGGCAGCTGAAGCCAAGTTAGCTCCTGTGGTTTCCGCCTCTGCAGCTCAGGGTGCTGACTCAACTGATGATGTCAATGTGGCAGGTGCTTCCGACGCTGGTGAGGTGTCGGAGACAGCCGAGGTGCCGTCGGGCCAGGAGCAGTAGCAACTTACACGTGTTCCGGTGCCGACACGGTTGGCACCGGAACATGTTCGCGGCATCCAGCGTCACGAGTATGCTGGGTACTGGAAAACCGAGTGTTGGCGCGCAGTGTGTCGGCATCGGACAGAGACGAGGTAACACGATCATGGTCGAACGATGAGTCAGGGTAAGCTCGCCGTCATCGGGAACTGAATCGCGTATGCATATGCGCGGTCTGGTTCCCACAATATTAGGAGAACACTGAGTGGCAAAACAGCGCGTATATGAACTCGCCAAAGATCTTGGCGTGGACAGTAAAACCGTTTTGAATAAGTTGAAAGATATGGGGGAGTTTGTCAAGTCGGCATCGTCGACTGTCGAAGCTCCTGTGGTACGTAAGCTCAAGGCCGCCTTCCCGGCGCAGAATGCCGGGGGCAAGAGCGAAGAACAGCATGGTTCCAAGGCCGTGACTCCGGCCAAGAAGTCAGCACCGGCCGCTGGCGCACCCAAACCGGGTGCCGCTTCGGGAGCTGCAAAACCAAAGCCCCAGTCCGACGGACAGAGTGCAAAGCCCGATGCTCCCAAGAGCGCTTCGGCTCACTCCAACGCAAGGCCGCAATCTGCTCCTCGCTTCTCCGCCAAGCCCGGTCAGTCCCGTGCAGGAGCGCATGGCGCAGGTCGTCCCGACGGCGGCGCGCGTCCCCGTTCCGGGGGCAAGCCGGATGCGCGCGGTGGTGCCCGTCCTCAGGGTGGTGCTCCTCGGCCAGGTGCCGGTGCCCCTCGCAATGCGGGTGGTGCACAGTCCGCTCGTCCGTCTGCTCCAGGGCAGTCGGCTTCCGGTCCTCGTCCAGGCAATAATCCGTTCAATCGCAACCAGGGTATGCGTGCCCCGGTTCCCAGCGATATTCCTCGTCCTCACCCGATGGCACGTCCCACTGTGGGCAACGGCCGTGGTGGTCGTGGAGGCGGACGTCCTACGGGTGGTCGCGGAGGTTTCCACGGCGGTCCTCGTCCCGGCAATGGCGGCACTCCACGCCCCGGGCAGTGGGGACACACCCGTCAAGGCCAAGGTGGAACCGGCGGCGATCAGAATCGCGGAGGTAGGTTCCAAGGTGGTCAGGGCGGCCCCAGCAACTTCCAGGGTGCAGCTCCGTCGCACGGTCCCAGCAGGGGCGGCCGCGGTCGCGGCGGTGCAGCAGGTGCGTTCGGGCGTCAGGGAGGCAAGTCTTCCAAGGCGCGCAAGAACCGTTTGGCAAAGCGTCGTGACTTTGAGGAGATCAAAGCACCGACCATCGGCGGTGTTCGCATTCCCACTGGCAACGGTCAGGTAATTCGTCTGCGTCAGGGTGCCACACTCGCTGATTTGGCCGAAAAGATCAATGTCAATCCGGCCGCTTTGGTCACGGTGATGTTCCACTTGGGTGAGATGGCCACGGCCACACAGTCCCTCGATGAATCCACGTTCCAGATTTTGGGCGAGGAAATCGGCTGGACCATCAAGATCGTGTCCGCAGAGGAAGAGGATAAGGAGCTGCTGCAGCAGTTCGACATCGACCTGGACGAAGAGGAACTGCAGGAGGATGAGGATCTCAAGCCTCGCCCGCCGGTGGTTACCGTCATGGGTCACGTCGACCACGGTAAGACCCGTCTGCTTGACACTATCCGCAAGACGAACGTGATAGCGCGCGAGGCCGGCGGCATTACCCAGCGTATCGGTGCCTACCAGGTGGGTGTCGAGTTCGAAGGCAACGAACGCAGGATTACCTTCCTCGATACGCCAGGCCACGAGGCATTCACCGCCATGCGTGCGCGTGGTGCCGAAGTGACGGATATCGCCATCGTGGTGGTGGCTGCGGATGACGGTGTGATGCCGCAGACCGTGGAAGCCATCAACCACGCCCAAGCGGCTGACGTACCGATCGTGGTGGCCGTCAACAAGATTGATGTGGACGGTGCAAACCCGGACAAGGTGCGTGGCCAGCTCAGTGAGTTTGGTCTGATCCCCGAAGAATACGGTGGCAACACCATGTTCGTCGACATCTCCGCCAAGCAGGGCACGAACGTTGACAAGCTGCTCGAAGCGGTGCTGCTCACCGCTGATGCCGAGTTGGATCTGAAGGCCAATCCCGACATGGATGCACGTGGTGCCACCATCGAGGCGCGCCTTGACAAGGGCCGTGGTGCCGTGGCAACAGTGCTGGTGCAGTCCGGTACGTTGCGCGTGGGTGACTCGATTGTGGCCGGAACGTCGTACGGACGCGTGCGTGCCATGCTCGACGAGAACGGCAACCCAATGGACAAGGCCGAGCCTTCTACTCCAGTGCAGGTTTTGGGTCTCACGTCGGTGCCGAGCGCTGGCGACCTCTTCCTCGTGGCTCCGGACGACCGCACCGCCCGCCAGATCGCCGAGAAGCGTCAGGCGTCCGAGCGTGCGGCTCAGCTGGCCAAGCGTCGCAAGATCGTCTCTCTGGAAAGCCTCAAGGAGCAGTTCGCCAAGTCTGAGGTCGATATGCTCAACATCGTCATCAAGGGCGATTCCTCCGGTTCCGTCGAGGCTCTGGAAGAGTCCCTGATGAAGATCGAGGTCTCCGACGAGGTTGGCATCCAGGTCATCCACCGCGGTGTGGGTGCCATTACCCAGAACGACGTGAACCTTGCAACGGTCGACAAGGCCGTCATCATCGGCTTCAACGTGCGACCCAACCGCCAGGTGGCGGATTTGGCCGAGCGCGAGGGTGTGGAGATCAAGTACTATTCGATCATCTACAAGGCCATCGAAGACATCGAGGCCTCCCTCAAGGGCATGCTCAAGCCGGAGTACGAGGAGGTCACCACCTCCCACTCCGAGATCCGCGAGATCTTCCGCTCCTCCAAGTTCGGCAACATCGCCGGCGTCATGGTCCAGGACGGCGAGGTCAAGCGCGGTACGAAGGCACGCATCCTGCGCAATGGTGTGGCCACGGTCAACGACCTGGAGATCTCCTCGCTGCGTCGTTTCAAGGACGACGTGCAGTCGGTCAAGGAAGGCTACGAGGCCGGTATCAACCTCGGCTCCTTCAACGACATCGAGAACGGCGACATCATCGAGACCTTCGAGATGCAGGAAATTGAGCGCAAGTAGCGAGCACCCGCAGCGCGGTCAGGCTTTGTGCCGACGCGCTGCGGGCATGCTTTGCGGGGTCGCGGTATCGGCGAACTGCCGGCGCGATTGGTGACGCACCACAGCACGGCACAGCACAGTATTGCACAGTAAGTGAGTGTGCCGTGCATAGTAGGAGGTAATTGTGGCAGGAGACAGCCCGAGGGCCGCACGTATTGCGGCGTTGATACAGCGTGTGATCGCATCCACCATGGAGCGCGAGCTGCACGACAAGCGTTTGGACGGGGTCACCATTACCGACGTGCGAGTGTCCGGAGACCTGCAGCAGGCCAAAGTGTACTGGACCCAGCTCGGCCAGGAGGGCAAAGCACAAGGTGAGCGTAAGCGTGCGCAGCAGGCGCTGAACCAAGCCACAGGCAAACTTCGTTCACTGGTCGGTACCAAGGCGGGATTGAGGCTGACTCCGAAGCTGCAATTCGTCTACGACGAGGTGCCTAGCGAGGCGCATGAGATCGAAGATATTCTTGCCGTTGCCCGCAAGCGCGATGAGGAGACAGAAAAAACGCGCGCTGTGGCGAGCTATGCCGGGGGAGAGGACCCGTACGAGCACCCTCGCAAGAAGACCGCCGAAGACTTCGAAAACCGTCGTGCCGAAGCGCAGGAACATTTTGCCGGCAACCCGTATGCCGATGTCGAAAGCGACGGGCTGGATCTTGACGGCGAAACTTCCGGGCAGACGAGTGATGTGACCGATGCGCTTGATGTCGCCGCTACTGCTGATGAGGCCGATGAGTAAGGCCAAGCAGGAACTTTCCGGCCTGTTGGTGGTGGATAAGCCGCAGGGCGTGACCAGTCACGATGTGGTGGGCGCTGTACGCGGCGCGTTGCATATGCGCCGCGTGGGGCATGCCGGCACGCTCGACCCGATGGCCACCGGGGTGCTGGTCATCGGGTTCGGCCATGCCACTCGGCTGCTCAACTACATCGTCGACCATCACAAGACGTATGAGGCTACGATTCGTTTGGGACAGACCACCACCACCGACGATGCCGATGGCGATATTGTGCAAAGTGTGCCCACACTGCTGGGCCTGCGCGCACATCATGGCGCAGATGCGCAGGCTGAGCATGTGCCAGTGAGTGAACCGCCGGCAGACAGTGTCGCCGAACATGGACAGATACGGTCTAACTCAGGCAGTATCGGTGCAGAGCAACACTACGTGGATACCGAACAACCGGTGCTGATCGATGCTGAACAGATTAAGCAAACGATAGCAGAACACCTGACTGGGCGCATCGAACAGGTGCCTAGCGCCTATTCTGCGATTAAAGTCGATGGCAAACGGGCTTACGATTTAGCTCGCTCTGGAGTGGAGGTCGAGCTTACAGCTCGCGAGGTGACTATTTCGGACTTTCAAGTGCTGGCAGTGAGGCAGACGAATCCCACTATTGGCGCTGCGCCTGTCGTGGACGTGGATGTGCAAGTCAGCTGTTCTGCCGGCACCTATATCCGTTCTCTCGGGCGCGATTTGGGACAGCTATTGGGCGCCGGTGGGCATTTGACGCGTCTGCGCCGTTTACGCATAGGGCGTTTCGAATCAGATGGTCTCAACGTGGTCACCGCTCATGTTCAGCCGCGCACGTTCACCAATCGTGAGGGTGAACAGGTAACCCGCAACCGGGTGGTGCTCGATGCTGATCGTGACGCGCTGCTGGAATGTGCCTACTCGATGCTCGAGGCTGTGCAGGCGGTTATGCCTACGCTCGAGGTGAGTGCGCGAGAAGCGCAGGATTTGCGCTATGGTCGCAGATTGAAGCGCATGTTCAGCGAGACTGGCGAAACCAGCGATGTTAGTGCGGCGTACATACCGCAAACCGGTGAGGTCATCGCTTTGGTCAGTGCTGCCAGCCGGGATGAAGTCAAGCCAGTAGTGGTATTCCCAGCCCAGTCTGCTACACCGACCAATCCTGCCTAATTTCTGGCCGACTGAAAAGTGGACTGTCGTATGCGTCTCCGGGCTGCTACAGTGGAGATGTTACAAGCTGATGCAGGAGAATTGACCAGATGAACGTTACGAGATTACAGCCTGACGAGTCGGGATTGGTGGATTGGCCTTTGCTGAGCCGCACTAGGCATGCGGTGGTGACCGTAGGGTCGTTCGACGGCATGCACCAGGGGCATCAGGCTGTCATCAAGCGTACGGTGGAACTGGCAAAAGCTGACGGTTCATTTGCCGTGGTCATCATGTTCGATCCGCGTCCCGGTGTGGCGCACGGGTATGCTGCGTCGCACGCCGGAGCCGACGTGCCAGATGATTTCCACGATGCAGGCGCGCTGAGTTCGGTGAATGATCGTCTGCGCGAACTCGAGCGCATGGGTGTCGACCATGTGCTCGTGGTGCACTACACCATGGCGTTCGCAGCGAAATCATACCGTTTCTTCCTCGGGCAGCTGGTTGGCAAGCTCGGTATGAACAAACTGGTTTTGGGACACGACGCTACGATGGGTGCCGGTGCCAGCGGAGGAGTGGAAGACATTGACACGTTGGCGCAGGCCGCGGGTGTGTTCGAACTTGAGGTAGTGGATGACTGTGGTCCAGGATACACGCGCGTGCCCAGGATGATCGAAGCTCATGCGCCGCTTGGATTGGGCGAGCCGGCCGACCCGCGTGCGGGTATGAGCAAAACCGATTTCCGCGCTTGGAGCAAGTCGGTGAACAGCGTCAACGTGCGTGTGTGGAGCTCATCCAACGTGCGCTACCTGCTCTCCCAAGGCTGTGTGCGTGCAGCAGCCGATGTGCTGGGACGTGAGCCTAGCGTGGAAGGCGAAGTGGTCCATGGCGAGCAGCAGGGTCGTGCGTTGGGTTTCCCCACTGCCAACCTCGGCGCGCAGATTGACGGATATGTTCCGGTGGACGGGGTGTATGCCGGTTGGCTGGTGGATTTGGGGCCGGCGGACGCGCAGACGAGCTTCGAACATGACCGGATGCGTATGATGCCCGGCTCCCAGTGGCGTTGGCCGGCGGCCATTTCGATTGGCACCAAGCCCACCTATCGGGCTGAGTTGGGGCAGATCGAACGTGTGGTGGAACCGTATGCGATCACCGACGACTGGCTGGAGCTCTACGGCCACAGGGTGCGCGTGGAGTTCACGCAATTCCTGCGTGCGCAAGTGGACTTCGGCGGCAGTGACGAACTGGTTGAGGCCATGAAGGATTATGTGCGCCAGACGCTGAGCGTTAACGGTGGGCAGGATGCAACCACAATCTAACCAAATTCATGTTCGCTTTTTCGTTAAATCCGAAATATCTTGGGGACGATAGCACGCAGAGTAAAATGGCACGTTGAGTGCGATCAAAGCGGATCCACTACAATGAGGTTAGGAGTATCGTGTTTATCCAACGATGGTATGAAGATCTGACACGGCTGCATGTGGGTACCGAACCCGCGCACGCCTACTTTATCCCTGATGCCGAGCCGGCTGACCTGCGCGGTGAGCGGAGGGAACATTCCGACCGCTTCGTCAGTTTGGACGGCGACTGGGCGTTCCGCTACTACCCGAGCATCTACGATCTGGATGCCGAGGTGTCCACGTTCCTGAGTCATGGCGAAAAAGCCTTCTATGATGCCGATTTTCAGGTCGAACCAGCGCTTGCGGACGAGGGTACAGCCGCAGAGAGCACCGGGTTCACCAGCATCACCGTACCTTCGGTCTGGCAGATGAACGGGTATGACCACCAGCAGTATACCAACGTGCGTTATCCCTTCCCCTTCGACCCGCCCTACGTGCCGCAGGACAATCCGTGCGGCGTCTATTTGCGCGACGTTGATTATGATCCTAATCCTCACGCACCACGGGCGTTCCTCAACTTCGAAGGCGTGGACTCATGCTTCTACGTGTGGGTGAACGGTGAGTTGGCCGGATACAGCCAGGTGAGCCACGCCACGAGCGAGTTCGAAGTAACGGATTTGCTACGACCGGGACGCAACCGCGTGGCGGTGCTCGTGCTCAAGTGGTGTGACGGCAGCTATTTGGAAGATCAGGACAAGTTCCGTATGAGCGGCATCTTCCGCAGTGTGTACCTGTTGCGCCGACCTCAGGCCGGCATTCGCGACTACTTCGTGCACACGGCACTTGCTGCCGATTTGAGCGAGGCTAAAGTCAGCGTAGACATCGACTTCCTCAAAGCGTCCGGCGTTTCGCGCTCGGACAACGCTGAGACGTGCACCGCAACGGGCGCCGGCGTAACCTGCCCGGTGAAGGCTTCGCTGTACGACCAGAACGGGAAGCTGCTGGAGAGCAGCGAGGTGAACGTAAACCCAGACGGCGGAACGGCTAGCGTGTCGTGGACGGTGTCGCAGCCAAGCCTGTGGAACGCCGAACAACCGAACCTGTACCGGGTGGAGCTGGAAAGTTTCGCCACAGATGGCGGGACTGACCCCAGTGAGGTCATTACCGATTTTATCGGCATTCGTGAGGTGCACGTGGATGATGGCGTGGTCAAAGTCAACGGCCAGCCGGTCAAGATCCACGGCGTCAACCGTCACGATGGCGACCCGGTCACCGGTTTTGCGATTGACCAAAACCAGCTGATGCGCGATCTTAAGCTCATGAAGGAGCACAACGTCAACGCAATCCGCACCAGCCACTATCCCAACGCGCCCCTGTACTACGCGCTGTACGATCAGCTTGGCTTCTACGTCATAGCCGAGGCGGACATCGAGACGCACGGTATCGAAGAGGCCATGCTGGAATCGGGAGAGGGGATGAGCGCAGACACCTGCTGGAACGGCCATATCGCCGATGAACCACGGTTCGCCGACGCCATCTGCGACCGCGTGCAGCGCAGTGTGGAACGGGACAAGAACCACCCCGGCATCGTCATCTGGTCGATGGGCAACGAGTCCGGCTACGGGTGCGGCTTCGAGCAAGCGCTGGCTTGGACCAAGCAACGTGATGGGAGCCGACTGACCCATTACGAGTCCGCAATCCACGGCGCGCCGCGCGAGGGGCTCGACTATACCAACCTTGATCTGCACTCGCGCATGTACCCTTCCATCGAGCAGATCGACGCCTATTTCACGCCCGAAGGCCCGCACGGCGTCTGCTCCACCGGCGACGACGGCGACCACGGCACCAAGCCATATTTCCTGTGCGAATTCTGCCATGCCATGGGCAACGGTCCGGGCGATCTTGAGGAATACTTCGAGGCGATCCAGCGCCACCCGGGCATGCTCGGCGGCTGCATGTGGGAGTGGGCGGACCATGCCATCGACGTTGGTCGAGATGTGCACGGCCACAAGCAGTACCTCTACGGCGGTGACCACGGCGAGTTCCCGCACGACGGGAATTTCTGCATGGACGGCCTCGTCTACCCCGACCGCACGCCGCACACCGGTCTCAAAGAGTTCAAGAACGTCTTCCGTCCGGCGCGCGTGGTCTCCTTCAACGCCGGCTCTGGTGAGGCAACACTGCACAATTACATGGACTTTGTGAACTTGGCCGAGTATCTGACCATCTCGTGGTCGCTGCTGGTGGACGGCGAGCAAGTGGGTCATGGTGAGCTCGCAGCTCCCGACATTGCCCCTCATGGCGACGGTGCGGTGCGCCTGCCTATTGGAGAGGTGCCGTCAGCCGGCAAAGTGACGCTGCTGATCGGCTACCGGCTCAAGCGGGCCGAAGCGTTGCTGCCGAAGGGCTTCGATCTAGGCTTCGACGAGGTGGCTGTAGCCGTTGATGGTCGGCGCAACGAGAAGGCTGGTCGACTGCTTGAGGCTGGTAAAGGTGAATCTCAGGCCGTGCAGCCCACAGTGTCCCGGTCTTCTGCCGAAATCGTGGTGCAGGGAGCTGACTGGCGTTACACGTTCGACCGTCGCACCGGCCTCATCGCCACCATGTCGGTGCGCAACCGCAACCTGCTGGTCAAGCCCGCCGAACTCAACATCTGGCGTGCTCCGACCGACAACGACCGCAACATCAAACTGGATTGGGTTGCTGCCGGCTACGACCGCACTCGTGCACGTGCCTATACCTGTGAAGTGCAGTCCGAGGCCGCCGGAAGTGTGACGGTGCGTGCCGATATCGCGTTGGCGGCTGATGCACTCCAGCCGTGCGCGCGAGTGCGGGCCGTATGGCATATCGCCGCCGACGGCACGTTGAAGGTCACCTTGGACGTGACTCGTCAAGCTCAGGAATTCCCGTTCCTGCCGCGTTTCGGACTGCGTCTCTTCCTGCCAAAGGCTATGGGCCAGGTGGAATACTGCGGCTATGGGCCGTACGAGAGCTACCAAGACAAGCATCGTGCCAGCCGCTACGGCCGGTTCTCGTCGAGCGCGGCGAACATGGTCGAGCACTATCTGCGGCCTCAGGAGAACGGTTCACACTGGGGTTGTGACACGGTGGAGGTGAACGATGGCGATGCCGGCCTGAGTGTGGCGGCTGAGACGCCGTTCTCTTTCAACTGCTCGCCGTACACGCAGGAGGAACTGACCAATAAAGGCCACGACTATGAGTTGGAAGAGGCGCCGTACACCGTGCTGTGCCTTGATCACGCGCAATCGGGTATGGGCTCCAACTCGTGCGGGCCTGAGCTTGCCGAACGCTACCGGCTCGACGATGAGCAATTCAGTTGCTCGTTCAAGCTTGTGCCACAAGTGGTGTAAGTCTACGGTCTGGTGGTATGCGCAGCTCAACGTTGCTGCGCATACCACCACACTCTTCTTGAGTTTTCGGATGACTTGGCGCGTGAGGTGTTGAACAGCTGATATGCAACAGCCTAGGCTCTATTGGTGGGGCCTAGGCTGTTTGCTATTCCGCGCGCTGGCGGTGGGTTAGATCCCTCTGAAATGGCTGAAGAACGCGCGGGTATCGGCATCTTGCGACTCGTTCATCACCGCTTGCGGTGTGCCGTTCTCTGCAATGACGCCTTGGCGTAGCAGGATCACACGGTCTGCGGCATCGCGGGCGAACTGCATTTCGTGGGTGGCCATCAAAATGGTGGTGCCTTGTTCTTTGAGTTCCTGCACCATGCCCAGCACCTCGCCGACCAGCATGGGGTCGAGCGCCGAAGTGATCTCGTCGAGCAGCAGCAGTTCCGGCTCAGTCATAAGCGCACGTGCGATGGCGACGCGCTGCTGCTGGCCGCCGGAAAGCTGGTCAGGGTAGGAGTGAGCCTTGCCATCCATGCCGATGCGTTTGAGCAAGCCCATGGCTTTCTCTTCAGCCTGCTCTTTGCTCCAATGGTGTACTTTGATGGCACCAAGCGTCACGTTTTTCAGTACCGTCATGTGAGGGAAGAGGTTGAACTGCTGGAAGACCACGCCAATGCGCGAACGGCTCTGGTCGGCGTTCACTGCTGGGTCGGTGATGTCGGTGCCGCCCAGCCAGATTTGTCCATCGTCCACCTGCTCCAACAGGTTGATGCACTTCATGAGTGTAGATTTGCCGGAACCGGACGGGCCAAGCAACGCCACCACCTCATGCGGCTGGATGTTGAACGATATGCCGCGCAACACGTGGTTGCCTCCGAACGACTTGGCCACGCCATCCACACGCAATACCGGTTGCATGTTGGGGGTTGTCGTCTGCAGGTCGGACTGCTGTTGTGCTTCCGTTTGCTTGTTTGACGACGCTGTTTGCGGTTCTGATGTGGTATTGGTCATGCTGCTTTCTGACTCGTTCTCGATCGGCGTGCTGATGTGCGGTGCATGCTCGGAGGTCATACGGTGCCTCCGCTCTGCTCACGCCGGCGCAATCTGGCGGAATACCAGTCGTTGAGGATGATGAAAGGCACACTGAGCAGGATGAACAGCAGGCTGGCCACCACATAAGGCGTGTAATTGTATGTGCGAGCCACGGCGATCTGTGCGGCGCGCACTGCGTCCACCACGCCGAGCACGGAGATGAGCCCCACATCCTTTTGCATGGAGATAAAGTCGTTCATGAGCGCCGGTGCCACTTTGCGCAGGGCTTGGGGTATGACGACCAAACGCACTGTCTGAGCGCTGGTCAACCCCAATGATCGGGCAGAGGCACGCTGTGAGGGGTTCACATCTTGGAAACCGGCGCGCAGTACCTCGCCGACGTATGCCGAATAGGACATGACCACGGCTATGGTACCGAGTACGACCGGCGGAATGCGGCCGAAAATATTGAGTCCGGGAATGCCGAAACCGATGAGGTACAGCACCACGAGCATGGGAATGCCGCGCATCACGGTGGTGTAGATGGTCACCAGCGCGCGCAAGGGGAAGAGCACAGCGGCCTTGCTGGTGCGGATGACGGCGATGAGGGTGCCGAAGATGGCCACTCCCACCACGGCGATGGCGAGTACGGCGACGTTGACCCACAAGCCTTTGAGAATGGAGGGGAAGGATTGGACGAAATAGTGCCCGGAGAAGAACGATTCCTTGACGTGCGGCCAGCCGGGGGAGAACCTGAGCGCGATGACGATGACGGCGACGAGCACCAAGGTGCTCACCACGCTCACCGCGGTGGATTGGTAGCGTTGCCGACGCCGGAATTCCCGGCGCTCCAGTTCCACTTCGCTTACGGTGCTCACGCTCATCTCATGGTGAGCCAGCTTGCCCTGCGTAGGTTTTTCCGAAGTGCTCTGCGCGGTCGGCGTGGATCGGTTCGGAACCGATGGTGTGTTGTTCATACTGTCTGTCTCGTCCTCAGCGGGTTGTGATGGGTAAGGATAACGCTTTGGTGGGCAGTCTTGCCTGCAATGCCCACCAAAGTAAGGGTACTACTTGAGTTCCGGTACGTCGGTGGTGTACTCTTTAAGCCAACGATCCTGCAGTTTCTGCAGCTCTCCGTCGTTCTTCATCTCGTTCATGGCCTTGGTGACCGTAGGCGTGAGCTTGGAATCCTTGGGCATAAGAACGCCGATGCCGTTGGGATCCTGCGAGTCTGGAATCTGACCGAGCACCATACCGTCCGGCACCTGTTTTGTTTTCACGACATTCACGGCGGTGGGAGTGTCGAACACCACAGCGTCCACTTGGCCGGCGCTCATGGCTTGTACCACGGTCGCATTGTCGTTGAACACCTTGATGTCGTCCTTGATCTTCGACTTGGCGATGTCGAGACTGATGGAACCGACCATGGCCCCGATGGTGGCGTCCTTCAGCTCGCTGAGGGACGTGGCTTTGGCAAACTTGGAATCCTTGCGGGTCACCACGCTTTCGGTCATGTTGAAATAGCTGGGGGAGAAGTCCACGGCCTGCTTGCGTTCCTTGGTGATGGAGAATTGCTGGACGTTCATATCCCAGTCCTTGGCACCTGGGGCGGTGGCCGCATCGAAGGTGCTGCGTGTCCACTTCACGTCCTCTTTGGCGAAACCGAGATGCTTGGCCAATGAGTAGACAACGGCGGCCTCGTAGCCACGTCCGCTTTCGGGATTGTCATCGAGCACCCAGGGTGAGTAGGCGGGTTCGCCGGTCGCCACCGTGAGTGTGCCCTGGCTCACGGTCATCTGTTTGACGTCGTTGGGATCGGATGATTCGGCTGCGCCGCCGGAGCCGCAGCCGGCCGCCAATGCCAGCATTGCCACAGCGCTGACGGCTGCGATAGCACGTGAGAAATGATGGTTCCAAACACTCATGATGATGCCTCTGCCTAATGGAGAATCGTATATTTCGTTGAGTTGGATAGGGTGATGTCACTCGACTGCGCGAGTCTTCGGACGAGGCATCGCGTTGCCGGAAACACTCACCATGCTACCCGTACCGTCCTACACGTCTTGGGCGTACGGGCATCTGCCATCGGTCTGTCTCTTGTACGGAGGGGTGAAGTGGCTCTCTTTGTGATATGACTTTCCCTGTTGTGTGGAATCTGGTTTGTGCATAAAACAAGCGCGGCCCCACCATCGGTATGGTGAGAGCCGCGCCTGTCTGAAAGTCCGGTGCGCCTGAAAGTCCGGTGTGCCTACTTGAGCATAGGTATGTCAGTGGTGTACTCGGCCAGCCACTGGTTCTGCAACTTGTCCAGCGTACCGTCCTTCTTCAGTGCATTCACGGCTTTGGTAACGGCCGGAGTGAGCTTGGAATCCTTGGACAGCACGAAACCGGTGCCTTCCGGATCGTCAGAACCTGGAATCTGACCCACCACTACGGAATCCTTCACCTGATTCTCCTTAACCACATCCACTGCAGTAGGGGTGTCAAGTACGATCGCGTCGATCTGATTGGAATCCAACGCTTCGGCCAATGCCGCGTTATCGTTGAAAATCTTGATGTCCTGCTTGATCTTCGACTGGGCGAAGTCCAGGGAAGTGGAACCGACCATGGCTCCAACGGTGGCATTCTTGAATTCGCTCACTGACTTGGCGCTCGCCAGTTTGGAGTCTTTGCGCACCACGATGGACTGCTTGACGTTGTAGTAGCTGGGGGAGAAGTCGACCGCCTGCTTGCGCTCTTTGGTGATGGTGAACTGCTGGATGTTCATGTCCCAGTTCTTGGCGCCGGGGGCCGTGGCCTCATCGAAGGTGGTGCGCACCCACTTTACGTCCGAGTTCTTGAAACCCATCTCCTTGGCTACTGCATAGGAGAGTGCCGCCTCGTAGCCTTTGCCGCTTTCCGGCTTGTCGTCGATTACCCATGGGGCATAGGCGGGCTCTCCGGTGGCGATGGTGAGAGTTCCGGGCGTTGCGGTCATTTGTGTGGGATCCGAGGAATCGGCAGGCGCGCTGGAAGATTCGGAACCGCATCCTGAGGCTGAGAGTGCGAGTACGGCCGCTGCCAATGCCGCCGCTGTGTTGCGTAGAATATGTTTGCCGTTGAAGATGCTCATGTGATTGTCCCTTAACCTTGCCGTGCCCATGATGATTCGACTGCACACGCGTACCTGCGCGGAGCCGGAAGCTCCACCATTCTATGGTTACCACCCTACTGGCGCATTGCCGGTTTTGGGTTGGAACGGTGGTGTGAATGGGTACGAATAGAGGCCTTGCCTGGTGATGTCTGCGGCTCCAAACGAGCAGTGGGTTTGGGTGTGACATGCATTACCATAGAGCTATGAGTACTCCTACTGTTGCTGTGCAATGTGCGATTCCTGAGGAATCCGCAAAAATCGTCGAATCTCTGCAAGATGCCACCACTGAGACCATCCATCACAACGTAGTGACGACCGGCATGTATGCCGGCAAGCATGTGGTGGTGGTCATGGGAGGCATGGGGATGGCCAACTCGGCTGCCGCTGCCCAATTCATCATCGACCGCTACGACCCGCAGGCTCTGATTTTCAGCGGCATCGCCGGTTCCATCAACCCTGGTTTAGACATTGCGGATGTAGTGGTGGCGCGTGAGCAGCACTATGCGGAAAGCAACATGGAAGTCATCGCCGATTGCGAGCCGTTCCTCAAATTCTTCCCCTCGGACCCCGCACTGGTCGCCGATGCCGAACGCGCTGCGCAGGAGCTTGGACTCAACCGTGTGGCCTCACAGGCCGAACTGCGCGAGCAAGGCAGTGCGATGGCTGGAACGCTGGCCTTGGACGCCCACGTGAGTGCCGACCATCAGCCCAGTTATGTGGTGGGTAACCTTTCTACCAGCGATCGGTTCAACACCGATCCGGATGTACTGCGCGAACTGATAGCGCGCTTCGATGCCGAAGGCGAGGCCATGGAGGAGGCTTCGGCAGGTCAGGTATGTGCTCGTTGCGATGTGCCGTTCCTGTGCATTCGCGGCATCAGCAACCCGTGCGGTGATTCCTACAGTGACTTGAACACCCAACAGCGCAGCATGCAGCGTGCGGCCGACGCCGCCGCCGACGTTACCTTGGGTACACTGCGCCAGATGGCAGAACGTCTCTGAACGTACAGTCGCTCAAAACAATAGCGGCGATGTGCACCAGTCGCACCGGAGCACATCGCCACCATTATGTTTTCGTACCATTACGTTCTTGCGCGTGCCGCATACAGACATGGCGGCGGATTGCTCGCAATGAGGCTATTCGAGCGTGAACCCGTCGAAGGAGAACCCAGGACTTACCACACATGAGACGATGGCGTCTCCGGTGCCGGGAACAGTGCGCTGCCAGTACCCCTTGGGAATCACATACTGTCCCACCGGTTCCTGATCGGGAGCGGCAGCAGTGTTGCCGTGGCGAGCGTTGTCAGCGTCAGCCAAGCCCTGCCCCAGCATTACGCGGGTGATCTGCTTGGGGTCATCGTCAGGAGCATCACCGCTGCCGCCCAACTCCAAGGTCACCGTGGCAGGTCCGTGCCACAGCCAAATCTCATCCGCATCCACCTTATGCCAAGCGCTCGCATCGCCCTGGGCCAGCAGGAAGTAAATAAGCGAAGCCAGCGGTCGGCCTTTGTCTTCACCATCGACCGTGCCTTGTGAAGCCTGCTGGCTCAGCCATGTCTGCTTGTACCAGCCACCTTCCGGGTGTGGCTCAAGGTCGAGGGTGTGCACTGCGTTGCGAGCGTATTCGCTCATGTCTTCCAAAGGAATGCTGTTGGCCATGGTGACTTCCTTACCTGCATGTGGGTTGTGAACGAATGTGGGTCAGCAGTGCCATTGCGGCAACGAACCAGCGTGCTAACAAGAGGAACTGCCATGCCCATTGTAGCGGGCGGGTGGCACCCGATTACAGTCCCATCGCGTCCAACGCGTCGCGTAGCGACGACACCTCCACCACTTCCAATCCCGGCACTGCCTTCAATGTGCGTTGACGGCCACGGGTTACCGGGACCACGGCCTTGGTGTACCCCAAACGAGCGGCCTCGTTCAACCGGTGTGCCAGCTGGGGGACGGGGCGTACCTGTCCGGTCAGTGATATCTCGCCGATCGCACACGTGGCGCGGTCGATCGGGCGGGCCTTTGACGCGCTCGCCAGTGCAGACACGATGGCCAAGTCGCACGCAGGTTCTTTGGCCAAACCACCGGCGATGGTGGAGACATACAGATCGTTGGCGAGCAGATTGACCTTGCCGTGGCGGTAGAGAACAGCCGAAAGCATGGCAAGACGGTTCTGATCGATGCCGTTGGTGTTGCGTCTGGGGGTGGGGAGCACCGATTTGGTGACCAACGCCTGCACCTCGATGGGCAGGCTGCGGTGACCGTCGAGTGTGAATGTTACGCACGTGCCCTCTACCGGAGCATCATCGGTGGAAAGGAAGAGGCCGGAAGGGTCGGTGACCTCTTCGATACCCTCGCCCGACATATCGAAACAGCCCACCTCGTCGGTCGGGCCAAAGCGGTTTTTGTTCGCGTGCAGCAGGCGCAGTGCCGTCTGGCTGTCGCCCTCGAACTGACAGACCACATCCACCAGATGCTCCAACGTGCGCGGCCCGGCGATGGTGCCGTCCTTGGTCACGTGCCCCACCAGCATGACCGGGACGCCGATCGTTTTGGCGGTGTCGATGAGCGCGCTCGCCACCTCACGCACCTGAGTGGAGCCGCCGGAGATGCCATCAACATCTTGTGAGACGATGGTTTGCGCCGAATCCACAATGGCTAGGCTCGGCTTATGCTGCTCGATGAGCGCCAAGGCCGTGGACAGGTCGGTGGTGGCGGCCATGAGCAGGTTCGGTTCCAGAGCCGCAATGCGCGAGGCGCGCATGCGCACTTGTGCTTGGGACTCCTCTCCGGAAATATAAAGCACCGGTTGCCCGGGTTTGGAACGGGCGATGTTGCCTGCGGTTTCGAGCAGCAGCGTTGATTTGCCGATGCCGGGTTCGCCTGCCACCAGTACCACCGAACCGGCTACGATGCCACCGCCCAGCACGCGGTCGAACTCGGAAAATCCGGTGGACGTGCGCTGCTCGGCGTCGGCGCTGATGCCGGTGATCGGTGTGGCCGCTGCGGCACCCGCTAGGGGAGCAACACCAGCTTGAGTGCGCGAGGTGCGGCCCTGAGCTGCGGTGCGTTTTGCAGCTGACGGTCGCGCTTCGTGAAACTCCTCAACCGTGCCCCATTGCCCGCATTCAGGGCAGCGCCCGTACCACTTTGCCCCATTCCACCCGCATTCGGAACAGACGTATTGCGTTGTGCTTTTTGCCATGGTTCCGACGCTAGCCGTGCCGGCCGACCCGGTCAAGTCGAACTGGCGAATATGTGGATTTGTGGACAAACCTTGGCGTTGTGAACAATGTTGACTGTGTGAGCTGTGTGAATCGTGTGGACTGTGTGGTAAGGATGTTTGGAAACCAAAGCTGTGGATAAGTGGATTATGCTGTTTGCACAGCAAAGATGTGGATATGTGGACACGATGTTGAAGTAGTGCCGGTTTGACTTCAAGTACTTGAAGTTTTTAGTCTGTTCATATTGCTTCACAGCATAGTACTTCAACAATTAAGGAGCACCCGTGCCTATCACCGAATCCACCAACCCCAGCCCATTCCCGCTCGGCGACTCCAACGACGCCTACGCCCAGTACTTCACCGGCCAAAGCTACCTAGCACCGCTGGGCGGAGACGAGCATGTGGGCGTAAGCAACGTTACCTTCGAACCCGGGTGCATCAACCACTGGCATGTGCACCACGGTGCGGCACAAATCCTTCTTGCCGTGGGTGGAGTGGGCTACTGTCAGCTGGAAGGCGAACCTGTACGGCGCATGGAGCCTGGCGACGTAGTGGTCGTTCCCGCAGATACCAAACACTGGCACGGAGCCAGCCCCAACAGCCCCTTCGCGCACATCGCTGTGATGGCTGCCGGTACACCAACCGACTGGCTTGAACCAGTGGATGAGCATGAATATGCAAAGCTGGCCTAGCATGAACGACGAGCGTAACACTCAACGCCAGTGGCACTCCATCAAAGAAGCATCACTGTATTGCGGGCTGCCCGAAAGCACACTGCGTTACTACGAGCAGATCGGCATCATCTCAGGCATTGTGCGAGACCCCTCATCAGGGCACCGAGCCTACAGCGACGACGATCTTGCCGCGCTTACCACTGTGGCCTGTCTCAATGCCACCGGCATGCCTCTGGCTGATATGCGCTCATATATGGCCAACCGGGAGAATGGACAGGTGGGTGCTCGCGTCGAGATGGAGCTGCTGGCACGGCAGCGCAACCGGTTGGATGAGGAACGAGCATTCCTCCAGGCACGGCGTGAGTACGTTTCGTTGAAAATCGACTACTGGCAGGCTGTAGGCAATGGGGATGAGGACGCAGCTCAGCGTATCGGGGAGCGAGCGTCTGAACTGGCGCAACAGTTGAGTCGCAAAGCCGCAAAGAAGGTTGGAGGCAGCGCTTCCATGCGCGAGTAAGCGTCAGCCCGCTATGAAACAATGAGGTCTATGACGAGCAATCACAAGTCTTCCTCCCACCGCAAACTCATTGTTGTGGTGGCGTGCGCCGCCGTTGTGGTGGTGTTGGCGCTGCTGTCCGCATTCGTGTGGCCCGGGTGGGCGTTGAATAAGAACGTTCAGCCGGTGGCTCCTGAGCAAAGCGCATCCGCTCCCACCACCCCTTCCATCAAAGCGAAGGAGCTGCCGAAGGGGTCCACGGAATTGCTCAAGTCCATGCCCGATAGCGTGCTTAATTTTGCGCGCGTTGAGGTCTCTCCGAGTGATGGGTGGAAAGCATCCACGCCTTTGGAGGAATATGCCATGACTTATTCGACCGGTAAAAAGGCCGATGATGTTGAGGTTCGCGTGGCCCAGTGGCCAAGCGATGACAAGGCCAAGAAGCAGTATGAGACGCTCTCCAAAGGTCTGTCCGGTGTAGATGTGGCTTCGGGGGATGTGAAGGTTTCCGGCAATGTCACTGGTGCGTATGTGGTCAAGGAGACATCGGGCAAGAATGATGGTGCGGCATCGAGTGATGCGTCTGGTGCTGGCGATGAGAAGAAAGACGGCAGCGCTGATGCCAAGGTGAAGAGCCACAGTGGCGCCACCACGGCCGTGTGGCGCAACGACACAGTGGTGTTCGAGGCCACGGGCTCAAAGGATTCGGTGCTGCGCTTCTACCAGAAGTTCCCGTTGTAGGCGGGAGTTTCTCGTTGTGGGCGGAACTCGCGCTGCAGACGGAAAGCTTGCACGGGTGGAGGTTCGCGCAAGTAGGTGCTGTGTGGCTGTGCTGCGTGCACGGTGGTCGGTGAGCTCGCAGTGGATGGTGTGCACAGTGGGCAGCGTGAAAGTCGGCTTCTTTGTGTATAGTAGGGAAAGTTGCAATCGTATAGTCTAGGAATGGAGGCTTCAGATGGGTTCCGTCATCAAGAAGCGCCGCAAGCGGATGAGCAAGAAGAAGCACCGCAAAATGCTGCGTAAGACTCGTCACCAGCGCAAGTAGCGACGGTCTGCGGTATCCTAGCGATACGCAAGGAGTAAAGGCTCGAACCTTCTGGGTTCGAGCCTTTTGTATGTTGCGAGGTCTGTGGTGGGGTTTCAGAATTAAAGAGGGGTCTCAATCGTAATTGAGACCCCTCCGAAGGTATGAGGACAGAGTAAGAAGCTGCCCTATCAGTTGGGAACCGTTTCCGTGTAAGAAGTGTGTCGCCGCCTCAAAAGTTGGAAACGTTAACGGGCGTCCATCAACTGACAGAACCTACTATACATGATAGGCTTGAGCTTGTCGAACGTCTTCCGTAACGGGCAAGGCGATCGGCCGGTCGGCAATCGTCGGCGTGACAGTAGTCGCGCCTAGAAGGGCGCGACTGTAGTAGAAAGGCATGCGTAGCATGCGTAGTAAGAATGAGGGGCCTGGTTCGGCTTCGTTAGTTGAGTTGATGATGGTGTTGGCGGTTGTACTGGCCGCTAAAGTGCATCCTGGTGTTGCTGATGTAGTGATACTGGCGCTGTGCTGGTTTGCCATAAGAGGCGGTGACAGCGAGTTGAAGTAGGGGAGCTGCTGCAGGTATTGAGAAGTATGCTCCTGTGGCTCATGTTTCTGCCCGTCCTGCACTTGTGGGGCGGGCCTCCTCATGTGTGGATGCGGTACTGCTGAGGAAGACTATCGTATCTGTGCGTATGGTAATGGCGTGATTTGTTCGCTGTCGAGCATTGAGTAAGTGAATCGTATCCAACGCGTAGCGGTGCTGCTATGCTGCAGAACCGTCGGTGAAGTGGGGTTAGTGTCGGTTTTGTTGCGTGGTGGTGCTGAGCCGCGGCGGAACCGACGGTGAAGTGCGGTTGGCGTCGGTTTTGTTGCGTGGTGGTGCTGTTGCGCAGCGGGACCGACGGTGAAATAGATTCAGTGTCGGTTTTGGTGCGCAGGCGTATTGTTGTGCGGCGGAACCGTCGATAGAGTCTGGTTAGTGTCGGTTTGGTTGCGTGGAAGTATTGTTGTGCGGCGGAACCGTCGTTGAAGTGGTGGCAGTGTCGGTTGTGTTGCGTGGCGGTGTCAGTGCGCTGCGGAACCGTCGGTGAAATAGATTTGGTGACGGTTCTGGTGCGTTGGGTTGTGTGGGGTGGATGGTGACAGCTGTGGAGTTGTGCCATCCACCCTGTGTTCCGTCGTCTGCCGGTGAGAGAGGTTGTGGCTGGCGACGGAAGTCTGGCGGGTTTGGTTGTTGGTGTTGGTGGAAGTGTGAGGGGTGGTTGGTGTGGGCAGGGTTGCCGTGCCAGCCACCCCTTTGTGGCCGTCGTCTACCGTGTTGAGAGAGAGTTGTGGTGGCGACGGAGTATTGAGGAGACCGCGACAAGTATGACAGCGGTTACTAGTCCGGTGAGTGTGATTGTGGTTGTGTTGGTGGTGGTTCCGGTGAAGGGGAGTGCTTTGATGGTGGGTATGTAGAAGATGGTGATTTCGGTGGTGCGGTTGGTGAGTTGCGGGTCGGTGGGACTGGTTGGGTTGGTTGGGTCGGCTGCCGGGGTGCCGTCGGTGTGGAGGGTGGTTTGCGCTTGGGTGGTGGGGGTTGTGGTGGTCCATCCGTCGAGGTGTGGGCTGTTTGCTTGTGGGTAGTAGCCGGTGGTTTTGGTGGTGCCGTCATTGGTGTTTGTTGTGGTCCAGTTGGTGTAGGTGGTGGTTCCGGTGACCGGGTTGGTGGTTTTGGTGCGGGTCCAGGTGATGGTGTCCACTTGGTCTGGTGCTGCTTGGGTGTGGTCGTTGTGTTGGTAGTGGATGGTGCGTGTTTGTGTTTTGGTTTGGGTTTCGGTGATGAGTTTTGAGCAGTTGATCCAGTAGTCGGTGTGTCCTGGCTGGTAGGTGGTGTTGATGGTGCAGGTAGAATCGTTGCATGATAGGCCTGGGCTTGCTGGTTGTGCGTAGTAGCCTGCTGGGATGCGTGTGGCTAGGACGGTGTTGAGGGGGTCGTCTTGGTATCCGTTGAAGGTTTGTTGCATGTTGGTGTTTTCGGTTCCGTTGATGTTCCAGTGGATGGTGGCGTTGGCTGCTGCTTTGTGGTAGGTGATGGTGGTGATGGCGTTGGTGGCGTTCATGAGGTTGTTGCCGTAGACTGGGGTTCCGTTGGTGTTGACGGGGTTGGGGATGGTGACCATGCGTGTGGTGGGGTTGTAGGTGCCGTTGGTGACGGTGATGTCGTAGCCGGGGATGTTTGGTGCGTAGACTTGGTTGTATGAGGGTTGCACGCTGGTGTTGGTTGGGTAGTTGCCGTTGAGTTGGTACACTGCACCCACAGCCGCAGGACAAGTAGCATTATATACATCGCTGTTTTTCCCGGAAGACAAAAACTTGAGTTTGCTCAAGCCGGTATAATACGGGGCTTTTGAGAAGTCTGTTCCTTGTACGGTTGAGTTAAAGTAGCACTGTATTGTATATGATTTAGAGGTATCTACAGGGTAACCCGGCTTCACTTTTAATACTCGTGCTCTTTCTGTGAATGCTGCGGTGGTGAGTGTGATGTTTTGTGAAGTGTCGCCTTGTGTGGCGGTGCCGTTGGAGTATCTGAATTGCGTGGTGCTGTAAGCGTGGTAGATGCATGTGTACAACGCGCCTGGTTCGGCTTGGTCGATTGTGTGAGGGTTCTGGCTGCCTTTTGGCAGATCAACAGCTGTGACTTTGAAATTTCTGTAATCTATGTTGGTGGTAATACATGCGCCGTCACCGAGTGTAGATATGACGGGAGATATTGGATTTGGCGAAGACTCTGCATCGGCTGTCGACGATGTATCAGCGTCTGCGTTGGCGTCTGTACTGTTTTGACTGGTATTGGAAGAATCTAGAAGTGGTGTGCTGGAAGTTAGAGGTTCAGACTCGCTGGGGGGGGGTGATATTTAATGCTTCTGCCGAGCTTGCGGAAGCGGCAGGTGAAGTTGCGGTGGTGCTATCTGCAGAGTCGGCACTTGTGCTGGAAACTGACGACGCGTAGGCGGTGATGCCTCCGGCAAGGGATACAACCGCTACCATTATGGTGACAACAGCGGCAAGAGTATGGCCTTGGCGCGAATTCGTCACACCGTGGCTTATGGGAGACATAGCAATCTCTCTTTCTGTGTCCAAACACCACAACGACACATTGTCGAGTCCTTCATTGATGCAGGCATGTCAGCAAAGTACTGCATACATGCACATATTTCTATAGTTTATTACAGCTCTGTGACATCGGTAACAAGCGTTCTGGCGGTAAGGTCAAGTGCCGTGACATGAATGCGCTGTTGCGCCCGTTCGCCCTTGCCGACAGCGTAAATGGTGGTTGCAGCCGGGCTGTGGGAGAATGGCCATATGACACAAATTACATTGGATGGCAATCCCACACAAACCGTCGGCGCACTCCCCGAGGTAGGTTCTCCTGCCCCGGCATTCACTCTGACCGACAAAGACCTCAACGACTTCGATTCCGCCAGCCTTGCCGGCAAGAAGATCGTGCTCAACATCTTCCCCTCCATCGACACCGATGTGTGCTCCATGTCAGTGCGCAATTTCAACAAGGTGGCCGAAGAGTTCGACGACGTGACCGTGCTCTGCGTCTCCAAGGACCTGCCCTTCGCCACCGCGCGCTTCTGCGGTGCTGAAGGCATCGACGGAGTTATCACCGGTTCGGCCTTCCGCTCCACGTTTGGCGAAGATTACGGCCTGACCATCGACGACGGCTCCATGCGTGGCCTGCTCTCACGCTGCGTGGTACTCATCAACTCCGATGGCACCGTGGCCTACACCCAGCAGGTTCCCGAAATCGGTACCGAACCTGATTACGCTGCTGCGCGCGAGGCCATCGCCAAACTCAAGTAGGTTTTCTGCGAGTAGCTCGGCAACAGCTACTCACGCGATAGCATGCAAAAGTCCGGCACGCATCCCTATAACTTCGGATGTATGCCGGACTTGAGTTATTGCTGCCATCGCTGCCGGCCGTCCCTCCTAGAGCGGTGATATCGGCCGGTGCGAGGCTGAGCGTGCGGTATTACTTATTGCTGTTCTGCATGACACGCGGGCCGTTGGGGTTGCCTACGATCACCGTGTCTACCATGTGCAGGAACAAGCCGTGCTCCACCACGCCCACGGTGTTGATAAGGTCTTCGGCCAACGCTTCCGGCTGGTCGATGCGTTCCAAGTGCAAATCCACCACGAAATTGTTCTCGTCGGTACGTACCTCTTTGCCGTCGCCATCCAGCCGCAGCACCGGCTTGTAACCCTTTTCTTCGAACAGCTTCACCACGTGGCCTGCGCCAAAGGGGATTACCTCGACCGGCAGGGGGAATGCGCCGATGGTGTCCACCACTTTCGACTCGTCCACGATCCACACGATCTTGTCGGAGTTCGTGGCCACGATCTTCTCCCACAGCAAGGCTGCGCCGCCACCCTTGATGCCGTTGAAATTGCTGTCCACCTCGTCAGCGCCATCGATGGTGACGTCGATGTGATCCACGTCGTCAATATCCATGATCTTGATGCCGTAGCCCTCCGCCTGCTCCTGTGTGCGGCGGGATGTGGTGACACCGGTGAACTGCAAGCCTTCCTCTTGGGTGCGGCGGCCGAGTTCGTCCACCAGGAATTTCACGGTCGATCCGGTGCCGAGACCGACGGTCATGCCGTTCTCCACGATCTTCGCCGCTTCGATGCCTGCGGCCTGCTTGAGCCGATCCTGTTCTGCCTTGTCCATCATGCTCCTTACTGCTGTGGAGGCCAATCCTGGCCGTCCATGTGAGGTATCTCTCTCGTATACTACCGGTTTTGCAGTACTTTATCGGCGCTTGATGTTGCGCGCAAAGTCTGGCGTATGCCGCTGCCGCGTGCGGTCAACGGGAGTGAATACCTAGTTAGCCCCGCCGATGAACAAGGGAGCAGCTTGGAGCGTGACCGTGCCGTCGCCTGCCACCATCGCGTCCACTTCCACAAACCCGTGGAGATGCTTGGGCTGACCGGTGTAAGTGGCGCTGCTGGACGGCGGAGGGGAGACCTGCACCGTGCCGGAAACGGTGAGGCCTGAGGCGTTCAGGCTTGAGGCTCTGAGAGCTGGAGCATTTTGATGAGCAGACGCTGGTGCAGTGTTGTTGCTCTTGCTACTGCCGGTTGCTGCGGCGCTGGTGGCACCATCATTTGCCTCGCGGGAAACGTTTGCTGCGCCTTGGGAGCGAGGTGTCGCAGATTCGTCTGTATTCTGCTGCACGTCGGAAGCATCGTCAGCTACTTGATGAGAGGACGAGCTGGCATTCGTAGAATCGTTGGAATTGCTGGAATTACTAGAAGAAGAATGTCCGAAGTCATAGTCGGGCACTCCTTCGGGTTCGTCGAACAGATCGTTGAGCGTGCGGCTGGTATGCGAAGAACGACTGCCGGGCGTTGCGCCAGCAAACTCGCTGTTTGGGGCACTGGTAGCAGCGCTTGAACCTGACGATTCGCCGCGCCCGAGATGGTACTCCTCATTGGTAATCTCGCCATCAATAAGCAGCTGAGCGTCGGCGGGAATATCTACGCCGCGCGCGTAGTCCGAGGCCAGCAGCGACTGCCAACCTTCTAAGGGCAAGTACCCGTCCTTCACGCCGCTGCGCGCGTCCCCAGAATAGGTGTGCGCCAGATCGTCCACCTTCTCGTTGCCGGGATTGCCGTTGTGTCCTTTGACCCACACAAACTTTACTGGGCCTTCACGGTCGGCAATCTCAGCGTCAATAGCTTTGATCAGCGGCGCGTTCTTGACTGGCTTCTTTTGCGAGTTCTTCCACCCGTTCTTTTTCCAACCCTTAACCCATTTGGTGGAACAGTTGATGGCATACTGCGAGTCGGTTTCGATAGTTAGCGGTTCATCGCCAGGGTGGGCGCGCAAAGCCTCCAGTACGGCCACTAGCTCGCCGATTTGGTTGGTGCCGTTCGTAGCGCCGCCGGCATCGCAGTCGCCGTCATGGCTGTGGCCGGGCGTGCGTGCCGCATCCACATCATGGTCGGCCCACGCCCAGCCCATCGGGCCGTTCGGATTGCCGAGAGCGCTGCCATCAGTGGAGACTGTAATCATAGGTCATAGTTCCTTAAACGTTTCGACTCGATTGGCTGAGTGCTCTATATTTTCGAGTAAAGACTTGGCCGAGCGGCCCGGAGCGTTCGAAAATATAGAGCACTCAGCCAATCGCTTGCGTGGGATGGGAACGTCGTCGGGCGCGCTCACCCCATATGTGCGTCATACTGCGCACTACTGTACCGCGAATGACGAACGCGTGTCTGGGGCATGGTGTTGCTGACGCTCATACATAACTGATATGGCGCCACCAACACCAGCAAGTCGCTCTTATGCCAGCGCGGCGTTCACCACCGTTTCCGCTTCGCTCAGTACGGTTTGCAGAGTCTCTGGCGAGTCGAACGATTCAGCGTAGATCTTGTAAATGTTCTCCGTGCCTGAGGGACGGGCGGCGAACCAATTGTTTTTCGTGGTCACTTTCAGGCCGCCAATGGGAGCGTCGTTGCCAGGAGCCGTGGTCATCACAGATTCGATGGGCTCGCCGGCTAGTGTGGCAGCAGTGATGTCATCAGCGCTCATGGTGGCGAACTTCTGCTTCTGCTCCAACGTGGTGGGGGTGTCGACGCGCTGGTACCAGCTCTCGCCGAACCGCTCCATCTGTGCTTGGTGCAGTTGTGCAGGATTTTGGCCAGTTTTAGCCGTGATTTCGGCAGCCAGCAAGTCGGGGATGAGACCGTCTTTATCGGTGGTCCACACGTGCCCGTCGCGGCGCAGGAAGCTCATACCGCTGCTCTCTTCACCGCCGAATGCCACTTTTCCAGTAAAGAGCGGGTCGACGAACCACTTGAACCCTACAGGCACTTCCACCAGCGGGGCTCCCAGCGAGGAGGCCACGCGGTCAATGAGACTGGAGGAGACGAGCGTCTTGCCGATGCCGGTGCCCTCGGGCCAGCCCGGGCGGTTGCCGCCGAACAGATATTCCACGCATACGGCCAAGTAGTGATTGGGATTCATCACACCCCAGTCCGGGCAAACGATGCCATGCCGGTCGGCATCGGGATCAGTGCCGCCCACCAGATCGTACTTGTCCCAAGCGCCGTTGTCGAGCGAGTCCACCAGGCCCTTCATGGCATAAACGGAGCTGGGGTCCATGCGGATCTTGCCGTCGTGGTCCAGCGTCATAAACCGCCAAGTCGGATCCACTTGGGGACGCACCACGTCGATGTTCAAACCATATGTCTCGTTGATGAGCGGCCAGTAGTTCACCGAAGCGCCGCCCAGAGGGTCGATGCCCAGCCGAACGCCGGACGATCGGATCGCCTCAAAGTCGATGACATTGCCGAGGTCGCTCACGTAGTGTTCTCTAAAGTCGAATCGCTCGACGAACTCGGACTTGACGGCCTGCTCGTAGGGTATGCGCTTGATGTCCTTGAAATGCCCCAGCAGCTCGTTGGCGCGCCTTGCGATCTGCTCGGTGACTTCAGCAGGGGCTGGTCCTCCTGTGACGGGGTCATACTTGAAACCTCCGTCGGTGGGAGGATTGTGCGAAGGTGTCACCACGATGCCGTCGGCCAGCCCGTCTCCGGTGAACCGCTGGGAACCGTCTGCGGCGCGATTGTGGGTCAAGATGGCTTGGGAGATTACTGGGGTGGGGACGAAATCTTGACGTGCATCGATGCGCACGTGCACGCCGTTGGCGACGAGCACCTCGATGGCAGTGCGCTCGGCTGGGCCGGAAAGCGCATGAGTGTCGCGCCCCAGATAAAGCGGGCCGTTTACGCCGGCCTGCCGACGGTATTCGGCGATGGCTTGGGAGATTGCCACGATGTGTGCCTCGTTGAACGAGATCTTCAGTGAGGAGCCGCGATGGCCGGAAGTGCCGAACGAGACCCGCTGCTCGGGCACGGAAGGGTCTGGGATGGCGTCGTAGTAGTCGGCAATGACTGTGTCTACGTCAATCAGGTCGGATGGGGTGGCGGGCATACCCGCATTGTTTGCTACCATGCCTCTATTGTGCCACGATTGCATATCATGTTCAAGTTTGTGTTATTTTGAGCGATTGATGATATATTGTGTGCACATTTGGGGTTAAAGAGTGCTTGGGTGCTGTCAACGCGCCGCCTTGGCGGTTAAGCGGCAACCTTCTCGTCCGCAACCTTCTCACCCTCACCGGGCTGCGGGGCCCGCACGAACAACGAGCGATGTTCGACGGTGAAACGGATATGACGCGTCCGCTTGAGCGTATCCCCATCCACCTCGGCCAGAGCGGGCTTCTTCAACAGCACTTCAGCGCACACACCCTGAATCTGATCAATGGTGGAATTGGTGGACAGCGGGCTTTGCTGCGCCTTGCCGGTAATGGTCTGGTGCATCACATCGCCGAGCAGGTTGGCCCAACCCAGCAGGCCGCCTGTGGTGTCGATGATTTCGAAATCCAGCAGGCCGTCGTCATAGCTGGCATCCGGAATGAGGGAAAAGACCGGAATCTGCCCGCAATTGCCGCTCATCAACGTGCGGAACTCCAAGCCGGCAGTGGTGTGCGTTGTTCCATCGGCCTTGGTGATCGTCACGTCGCCACGATACTTGGGCGCGAACAGGTTCTTCATACCGCCGGCAAAATAGGCCAACCAGCTCAGGCTTTTCTTGAGCTTCGGGTCGGTATCGTCAATCATCTGCGCATCAAAACCGATGCCGGCGATGATCAGGAACGCGTGAGGGTGCGTCTCGGTCTCATCGTCCAGCAAAGACATGCGCCCCACATCAATGAGCGTTCCGCCGAGGGACGTGGCCACAGTGAGCGCTGCGTCGATATCGTCAATCGGAATGTTCATGTTGCGCGCAAAAAGATTGCCCGTACCGATGGGAATGATGCCCAACGCATGACCGGACCCGCTCAGCGCGCTCGCCACGGTGCGCACTGTACCGTCGCCCCCCACGGCAATCACCACGTCGGCACCCTGTTCCAGCGCCTCGAGTGCGCAAGCGCGACCATCCTTGTCCAGTGTGGTGTCGAAAAAAGCAGGGTCTCCCAAAGCATGAGTACGGCAGAACTGGCGAATCTGCGCTTTGGCCTGCTGGGCTCGAGGCTTGGACGGATTGATCACAAACGCGTAATGGACTTGGTCTCCGGCTCTGGCACTCAGCTCCCGATCCCGGGCTTCGCGTTTGAGATGACGTTGCACCAGTACCACAGCCAGCACCACGAGCGCGGCCAGCGCGACTGCGAGGACAATGGCTGTGGCAAGAGGCATGGATACCGATCCTTGGTCTGGGCTGCAGAGATGCCTCCACTCTAGTACGAGCGAGAAACGATTACGCGCTCTGCGAGTCGTCGAAGATCCGCGCGAGCCGCCTGCGTGTCGGCTTGAAACAGTAAACTCAAATCATGCTAGATATCCAATACATTCGTGAACATGCCGACGTGGTGAAGGAGTCCCAGCGCAAGCGCGGAGAGTCTGTGGAGCTCGTCGACGAAGTGCTGAGCTCAGACGAGACGCGGCGCTCTTCGCTGAAGGAATTCGAAGAGGCGCGCGCTCGACAAAAAGCCATCGGCAAGCAGGTGGCATCCGCAGCTGCCGATGAGAAAGCGCAACTCATCGCACAGACCAAAGAGCTGGCCGAGCAGGTTTCGCGCTACAAAGCTCAGGCGGATGCGGCCTCCGGCGAATACACGAAAGCGATGTGGAAACTTTCCAACGTGGTGGAGCCCGAGGCGCCGGAAGGCGGCGAAGACGATTATGTCGTCGTCAAGAAGGTCGGTACCATTCGTGACTTCGCGGCTGAAGGATTCGAGCCCAAAGATCATCTGGCATTGGGTGAGGGCGTAGCGGGCATCGATATGAAGCGCGGCGCCAAGGTTTCCGGCTCACGGTTCTACTTCCTGCGCGGTGCGGTGGCCAGACTCCAGATAGCCATGCTGACCATGGCGGTCGACCAGGCGGAAGCGGCCGGTTTTACCTTGGCCATCACACCTACGTTGGTACGTCCCGAAGTCATGGCCGGCACCGGCTTTTTGAACTCTCACGCCGACGAAATCTACCGTCTGCGTGAGCCCGATGACCAGTATCTGGTCGGCACCTCGGAAGTGGCGCTCGCCGGCATGCATGAGAATGAGATCCTCGATCTGTCGAACGGCCCGCTCAAGTACACCGGCTGGTCCAGCTGCTACCGGCGTGAGGCGGGTGCCGCGGGCAAAGATACCTCGGGCATTATCCGCGTTCATCAGTTCGACAAAGTGGAGATGTTCGTCTACTGCAAGCAGGAAGAAGCACACGACATGCACCAGCAGCTGCTGGGCATGGAAGAGGAGATGCTGGCCAAAGTGGAAGTGCCCTACCGCACCATCGACACCGCTGCCGGCGATCTTGGTTCCTCCGCTGCACGCAAGTTCGACAACGAGGCTTGGGTGCCCACGCAAGGTCGCTACCGTGAGCTCACCTCCACCTCCAACTGCACCGAGTATCAGGCGCGTCGTCTCAACATCCGCGAGCGTATGGAAGACGGTTCCACACGCTCCGTCGCTACGCTCAACGGCACGCTGGCCACTACGCGTTGGCTGGTGGCGATTCTTGAAAATCACCAGCAGAAGGATGGCTCCATTGTCATTCCGCAGGCCATGCGGGCGTACATGGGAGGCCGAGAGGTGATTGAACCGACTCGGTGGGAGGCGTAGGGTTTCTTTAAACTTGCGTCGCGTTGAGGTCTGATATGCCTTGTTTTCGAACGCTCCGGGCCGCTAGGCCGAGTCTTACTCGAAAACAAGGCATATCAGACCTCAACGCTTTCGCGGGAAAGAGGCTTTTGAGATGGCGTAGCAGATCGACATCCATGGCGTGGAAGCGTTGCCAGTGTTGTCGTTGGCTACTTGGTCTGCTATAGTTGCGATTTGCACGCAAGATGTGCACGGACGGGTGTCTGAGCGGTCTAAAGAGACGGTCTTGAAAACCGTTGTGGGGAAACCCACCGCGAGTTCGAATCTCGCCCCGTCCGCTTTTCATATGGTAGGCTTCCGTTTACCGGCCGAGCTCTTTTGGTTACCGGCCGCACACTGACGTTGTTGTTGTGTTACCGTTGCTGTGCCTGCCCTGGCTGCGTCTGGGCGTCAAAATCCGCAGTGTCGGTAACTGATGCGAAATCGTAGATGAATTCGTTGCCGGCATCGAACTGGTTGAGTACCTCGTCGCGGTATCGTGCTCGGCTGTCGTGCATGAACCTGCTCAATGATTCAGGTGTGCTTGCCGTCCAGTTTGCCAAAGCATCAAGGTACGGTGCTTTCTGATCATCGAAGATAACCGGTGGCAGTGCTCCTATTCGCAGCGACTCCTTGAACATGAGCATTCTGCCAATGCGACCGTTGCCGTCTGAGAAGGGATGGATGCGCTCGAAAGCCGCGTGAAAATGGGCGAGTTGTCCGTCGGTGCCGGTGAACTCGTCCATGAGTGAGAACAACTCCTCCATGGCGGGACGCACACGATTCGGCGGTGTGGTGGTGACTGGATCGAACAGGCCTATCTGATTGGGGTGCTGCTTGTATTCTCCGACTCCCCACATGTCCGGCCTGAGTTCCTGACTGGTTCGGGCTTTGAGCACGGCATGCATGCCGGTGACCATGCTGTGGCTCAACGGCTCCTGGTAATGGTCGAGCATCAGATCGAAGAGGCGGAAGTGATTTTGCGTTTCGATGATGTCATCCGCGCGGATAGGGGTGGAATCGTCGGCCGGAGTCAAGGTGCCGGTGTCGTACAGTTGCTGCATCTGACGCCGGGTTAGGGTGCTGCCTTCCATATGGTTGGAGTTGTACGTCAGCTGGATGGACGTCCAGTAGTAAACGCCGTGGGAGATGCGTTGGTCGCGTTCGGTCTTGAGCCATTCGCCCAACGATGATGTTGCGGTCATGATCGCCTCCTGGATTGCGTGTGTGTTGCCGTATGTGCGACGCCCGATGTCACTTATACTAGTGCAATGGTCTTGCTTTGCGGGAGACAATACCGTTCTTGCAGGAGACAACGCCGCTGTCTCGCATATTCGCAGCCTTCGCGCATATCGGTTCAATGAGGCGAAGGTGCAAACAATCTCTCGGTACGCCGCCAGGCGCAGGCTGTGAATTTCGGCACACATGATATGGGCGTGGTTACGCTGTGAGAGTCATGCCGCGGATGCCTGTTTTCCGGAGCGGGGTGCGTGCTGGTAGAAAAACACGTTACGCGTGCCTTCATCGTTGCAATTATGCGGTAAATGCAGTGGTATACTGGAATCTAAACGATGAGTGATGGGACATAGGTGATTATGTCGCGTTGTTCATAGTCCACCATACCATGTGTCTCGGCAAAGACGAATGAGATGCTGGAAACCGGTGGCGGTATTACCGCACCGGTTTCGTCATGAAATGAGAAGGGAAACGGGAATGAAAACCGTAGTTATCCTCGGCGCTGGTTACGCAGGCATGCGGGCTGTGAAGAAGTTGGCACACGCTCACATCGATGCGCGCATCGTACTGATCAACAAGAATCCATACCACTATGAGTCCACTCAGCTCCATCAGGTGGCCGCCGGCACCAAGGATCCTGCGGATGTAACATTCAACATTCGTGAGGTGGCGCCGAAGAACGTCGAGGTCATCATCGACGAGGTCACGCAGGTGGATCGAGAAAACCACAAGGTGCTCCTCAAGAACGGCGAACCGGTTGCCTACGATTATCTCATGAATGCCTTGGGCTTCGAATCCGAGACGTTCGGTATCTCTGGCGCTGCCGAATACGGCTATTCACTGGTTGACATCGATACGGCACTTGCCGCTCGCCGTGAGCTCGAAGACAACCTGAAGCGATACAACACCAGTCATGACGAGAACGACCTGCACATCGTGGTGTGCGGTGGCGGCTTCACCAGCATCGAATACTTGGGCGAGCTGGTATGGCGCATGCCCCATCTGGTCAAGGAATACAGTCTTCCTGCAGACAAGATCAAGATTGACTGCATCGAGGCTTCGCCCCGCCTGCTGCCCATGTTCGACGAAAAGCTCTCCAACTGGGGCGTCAAGTACTTGGAAAGCCACGGCGTCACCTTCCACGTAGCCACTTCGATTACCGAAGTTCGTGACAACGGGGTGTCCTGTGGTGATGTGGATTATCCTGCCAGTACAGTGATTTGGGCCACAGGTGTACGCGGCAGCGAAGTCATCGCGCGTTCGGGCTACGACCAGAAGCGCAACCGCGTGGTGGTGGAGGACGACCTCACTGTGGCCGGCGAACCGAACGAGTTCCTCATCGGCGACGTTTCGGCAGTCAAGGATCCTTCAAACGGTCGCCTGTACCCGACGACAGGCCAGATTTCCATCGCTCAGGCGGATTGCGCTGCGGCGAACCTGGTGGCCACGATGAACGGCCAGCCCACCAAGAAGTTCGTGTACAAGAGCCTGGGCACCGTGTGCTCGCTAGGCCCGCACTGCGGCATCGCCTCGCTTGATGCGTTCGGCCACATGAAGCTCAAGGGTGCCAAGGTGCAGATCGTCAAGAAGATCGTCAACGACCGCTCCGTGCTGGAGTTGGCGAATGTGAAGACTATGCTGGAAAGCAACTAGTCTTTAAAGGGTTTAGAGGTTAGACAAGAGAGAAGGGAGAGACACATGACGGTTTTGGGACTGTCGCGCTTTCAGTTTGCGATGACGACGGTATTCCATTTCTTCTTCGTGCCGTTGAGCATCGGCTTGGCGTTCACGGTGGCCATCATGGAAACGCTGTACGTGTTCAAGCGTAAGGCCGTGTATCAGCGTATGGCCAAGTTCTGGGGGAATATCTTCCTCCTGAGCTTCGCGGTCGGCATCGTCACCGGCATCATCCAGGAGTTCCAGTTCGGCATGAACTGGTCCAACTATTCGCGCTTCATGGGCGACATCTTCGGTGCGCCTCTGGCCATTGAGGCGCTGCTCGCGTTCTTCATGGAGTCCACGTTCGTAGGTGTGTGGATGTTCACGTGGAAGCGGTTCAAGCCCGGCGTGCATGTCATTTTCATCTGGCTCACCTGGCTGGGTTCCACGCTGTCCGCCATCTGGATTCTGGCAGCGAACAGCTTCATGCAGCACCCGGTCGGCTTTAAGATCGACCCCAAGGACGGGCATGCCAAGATGACCAATTTCGCGGCCATCATCGGTAACCCGCAGCTGTGGCGCTCCTTCCCGCACGTCATCACCGGCGCGCTGCTCACCGGCAGCTTCGTGGTGGTTGGCATGAGCGCCTTCGGTCTGCTGAACAAGAAGCAGGCAGCCAACAAGGCGTTCTACGTGCGCTCTTTGCGCGTCTCCGCCATCATTGCGTTGGTCTCCTCCATCTTGGTCATCATCGCCGGCGATCTGCAGACCGGTTTCATTATCGACGACCAGCCGATGAAGTTCGCGGCCACCGAAGGTCTGTACGACGACTCGGGAGACCCGGCCTCGTGGACCCTCATCGGTTTGATCAACGAGCAGGCCAAGACCACCAAGGGCATTGAGATTCCCGCCATGCTTTCCCTGCTGGCCTACCATAAGCTCAGCGGAGCGGTCAAGGGCATGAACACCGTCAACCAGGAACTGCACCAGCAGTTCGACGCCAAGTTCGGCTCGGACATGAACTACTACGTGCCCACCAACGTGCTGTTCTGGAGCTTCCGCTTCATGGCCGCCGTCGGTTTCGCCACGCTGATTCTTTCGATTCTGGCGCTGTGGTTCACCCGCAAGTCCAAGAACACGCTTGCCGACAGCCGTTGGAAGCTGTGGATTCTGGGCATCTGCATGTATCTGCCCTTCATCGGCACCACCGGTGGCTGGCTCATCACCGAGCTCGGCCGCTATCCGTGGCTCGTCTACGGCCTGCTGACCATCGCCGACGGTGTATCGCCGACGGCCACGGTGGGCAGCTTGCTCTTCACGAACATCGTCTACTTCCTGCTCTTCGTGCTGCTTGGCGGCGTGATGATCTTCTACGCGCGTCGCACCCTGCATCAGGGGCCTGAGGCGCTGGAGAAGGAAGAGGAGTTCGAGGCCGAACCGGTGGCTGAGAAGGCTGCTCACAAGGCTTCGGCACAAGGAAAGGTGGCACTGGCATGAACGGCATGAGTTTCCTGCAACTGCTGTGGTTCTTCGTCATCGCATTGGTATTCGCGATTTTCCTGTTCCTTGACGGACTGGATTTCGGCGTGGGCATGGCCACACGCCTGGTGGCTCGCAGCGGTGACGAACGTGCGCTGTACATGCGTGCCGTCGGCCCACACTGGGACGGCAATGAGGTATGGCTCATCACTGCAGGCGGTGCGATGTTCGCAGCGTTCCCGCTGTGGTATGCCAGCCTGTTCTCCGGCTACTACATCCTGCTCTTCCTTGTGTTGGTCGGTCTTATTCTGCGCGGTGTCTCCTTCGAGTTCGCCGGGCATGCCATCACCGATCGTGAGCGCAATGTATGGCAGTGGGCCAACTTCATCGGCAGCACGGTGGCGCCCTTCCTCTTGGGCATGATGCTCACCAGCCTCATCCAGGGGGTTCCCATGGATGCTGAAGGCAATGCACGCATCGGCTTCTTCGGTGTTGTCAACTGGCTGTCCGTGGTCGGCGGCATCGCCACAGTGTTCTTCTGCTTCCTGCATGGGCTGCACTTCCTGAGCCTGAAGCTGGATGCCGAACGTTCCCGCCACATGCTCAACATCAGCGAGAAGCTGTACTGGATCGCCTACCCGGCACTGGTGCTCTTCGTGATTCTGGTGTTCTTCATGACCGACTTCTACCAGGCACGCACCTTCTCTACGCTGTTCATCACCGTGGTGATTCTCGTGGCCACGGTAGGCGGCCATGTGGCGGTCACCAAGCGGCGCGGCGGCTGGGCATTCATCTCCAGCGGCGTGACGCTGATGGGCATTATCGCCTTCATTTTCAACGGGCTGTTCCCGCGCGTCATGATCGCCAAGGATTCCTCGCTGAGCTTGCTGGCCAAGGATGCTTCGGCCTCGCCGTACACACTGCAGATCATGACGGTCGTGCTGTGCGTGCTGCTGCCGATTGTGCTGATTTACTTTGCGTGGAGCTACTTCCTCCAGCGCAAGCGTTTGGTGAGCGATTCGCCTGCCACAGCACAGGCTGCACAAGCCTGAATGTGAACGGCCGCACAACTTGCGGCCATGTGCTGGCTTAATGCCCGGTGCCTTGTAGTATAGAAGTGCTGTATTGCGCTTATCTACAGGTTCCGGGCATTGCTGTATGGTTCGGGCTTTGTCAGATTTGCGCGGCAGGTGCCTAGGAGACGGCGTTGGGCCGGCATCGGCACAAGACCGATGCGGCAACAGTTGGGATGATACGGTGATTGATAAGAGTTTGTTTACATTTACGGGAGTACGGCGTACGTTGGGGCTGCTGTCGTTGCTTTCTTTGGTACAGGCGTTCTGTATTGTCGGACAGGCGCACGGATTGACGAGCGGCCTTGTTCAAGTGTGGAAGCTTCACACTGTTTCGTCACTGTGGGGACCATTGGCAGAATTCTTCTCCTGCTATCTGCTGCGTCAGCTTATCGACGTGGCCAAGCAGCGCCTTGCTGCCAACCAAGCGGACGCGGTGGTCACCGAGCTGCACCCGCGCATCCAAGAGAAGGTATTCCGTCTGGGACCTGCTTCTCTCGCCCAGCGTGGCACCGGTGCCAGTGTGACCATGCTCATTGACGGGCTTGACCAGGTGAAGAACTACCTGCAGATTGTGCTGCCGAAGATGACTGACATGATGCTCATTCCACCGGTCATTCTGGTATACGTATGGATTCAGCACTGGGTGAGTGGTTTGGTGCTGCTGCTCATGTTCCCGTTGCTCATCTTCTTCATGGCCATTCTCGGGCTTGCCTCGCGAGACCGTTCCAACAAACAGTATGCACAGTTCCGCATCCTCAACTCCAAGTTCGTGGACAGCATCCTTGGCTTGCCAACGTTGAAGATGCTGGGCGTGAGCGAGCAGTACGAGGACGAGATCTACAGTGTGAGCGAGCAGTTCCGTAAACGTACCATCAGCGTGATTCGCGTGGCCATGACCTCCACCTTTGCGTTGGACTTCTTCGCCACGCTGGGCATCGCCATCATGGCGGTGTTTCTTGGCATCGATCTGATCGACGGCAAGATGGCGTTGGCTCCCGCCATGCTCGCACTTATTTTGGCACCGGATTATTTCCTGCCCATTCGTCAGTTCGGCGAAAATTACCATGCCACCCTGGACGGCAAGAATGCCATGTCGGACGTGATGGCGTTCTTGAACACGCCTGATCCGGATGTGGACGAAAGCCTGGAATGGGATGGCTGGAACGAGCACAGCGAGCTTCATATCAGCGGCTTGGATTTTGCTTACGATGGTGCCAAGGCCGAAGAGAGCGACGCTCAATCAGCCGGACATTCCACGGCCATGCAAGCAGTGGAGCAACAGCGCCCTGCCAAGACGCGGAACAGCGACGGAGATGTGCCGGAGGATGGAATCCATGAACCGGACGACGCCCTGCATGATGTATCGCTGGATGTCAGTGGTTTCGCCAAAGTAGCGGTGATAGGCCGTTCCGGCTCAGGCAAGACCACTCTGGTGGACGTGATGGCTGGGTTCAACCAGCCCCAACGAGGCGCCATCGAACTGGATGGCCATGAACTGCACCACTTCAACGCTCCGGCATGGCAGCGTCATGTCAGCTATATTCCGCAAACCCCTTACATTTTCAGCGGCACCATCGCTGACAACATCCGTTTCTATGTTGAAGACGCCACCGAACAAGCCGTGTCTGAGGCTGCTCGCCAAGCTGGCCTTGACGGCTGGCTTGCTCAGCTGCCGGAAGGTTTGGAGACACGCATCGGAGAAGGAAACAGGGGTGTGAGTGGTGGTCAGGCGCAGCGCATCGCGTTGGCACGTGTGCTGCTTGACAAGTCTCGTGAGATTCTGCTGTTCGACGAGCCTACCGCACATTTGGACATTGAAACCGAGTATGAGCTGAAGCAGACGCTGCTGCCCATCATGGAAGGCCATCTTGTCATCTTCGCTACACACCGCCTGCACTGGCTGTCCAATGTGGACCAAGTGGTGATGCTCGATCACGGGCATGTGGTGGAATCCGGTACTCCGGAAGAACTGATCGGCTCTGGGGGCCCACTCGACGAGCTTATCGTGCAGATGGGCGGCAATCGCATCGATGGTTATCGTCGGGAATCGGGCATGGATAACGGTGCGAAAGGCGTGTCTCAGGCAGCGACGCAGCACAAGAACGAGCGAGAGGACGAGGACGGTGAGTGAGCGCATGAGCGAGCGGAATGACAGCAAGAACAAGACATCGGGCGATGGTGTGTCAGCGCAGACTGAACAGCGGCGCGGCACGTCGCCGGCGGTGCATGGCGAAGAACAGATACATACCACCGGTGCGGGCGAAGCACAGACCGGTCGTGTCGAGGCGCAGACAGGGGACGCCCGGCACACGCGGCACACCGATTACCATGCGGTCTGGGACCATGACCACTGGTTCTGGCCATATCTCAAGCAGCACAAGGGCAAGCTCGCTTTCATCTTTTTTCTTGGCGTGATGACGTTTGTGTGCGGTGCCGGACTCATGTTCACCTCCGGCTACCTCATCAGTCGTTCGGCGCGCCACCCATACAATATTCTCATGGTCTACGTGCCTATCGTGCTCACCCGTGCGTTCGGCATCGGGCGTCCAACGTTCAAATATGTGGAACGCCTCAAAAGCCATGACTGGGTGCTGCATGTGGTCTCCAAACTGCGCGTGCAACTCTATCGCACGCTCTCCAAAGACGCTGCATTCCTCAGTGAACATGAGCGCACAGGTGCTGTGCTGAGCCTGTTGGCCGATGACTTGGACCATCTGGAAGACTTCTACCTGCGTACCATTTTCCCGACAATCGTGGCATATGTGGTGTGGCTGGCAGTTACCGTGGCGATGGGTGTGTTCTCATGGATCACCAGCCTGCTGCTGTTCATCATGCTGGCTTTGGTACTTGTTCTTATCCCCATGATTTCGCTGAACTTCTCCGACGGTCATTACCTGAGTGAGAAAGCGCAGCAGCGCAACGAATACACTGCGGTAACCGAAAGCTACCTGGGGCTGAGCGACTGGGTAATCAGCCACAAGAACGCTCGCTTCTCCACAATCGGCAGTGAAGAGTTCGTACAAATCACCGCCAGCAAGACGCAGCAGAAGCGGTTTGAGCGGTGGCGCAATTTTGCCATTCAAATGATTTTCGCGCTCATTGCGGCAGGTCTTCTGGTGGGAGCCAGCTTCACTATGACCAGCTCTCAGTCGCTTGCCAATTGGGCGGCAGCCGTGGTGCTGGCGGTGTTCCCTCTGGTGGACTGCTTCATCGTTGTGGCTCAGGCAGTGGCGGAAGTGCCTCTCTACACGGATTCGCTCTCACACCTCAATGGCTTGAGCGAACGTGTGGAAGCGCGACAGGAGGAACCGGTGGAGCAACGTCAGCTCGACGGTGCGTTGCAGACCATCGATTTCAACCACGTCACGTTCTCCTACGGGCCGGGGCAGCCAGTGCTGCTCGACGATTTTTCCCTGCATATCAAAGCGGGGGAGAAGGTGGCATTGCTTGGTCCTTCCGGTGAAGGCAAGACCACGATTCTGCAGCTGCTGCTGGGCGACTTGCGGCCCGATGCCGGTGAGATTCTCATTAACGGCATCCCTGTGGCCGCACTGCAAGACGAACGCCCCCGCATCTTCGGGTACCTCAATCAGCAGGCGTTCCTGTTCAATGAGTCTGTGGCATACAATGTGCGTGTCGGCGTTCCTGAGGCGAGTGACGACGACGTGTGGGCCGCACTCAAAGCGGTGCAGCTTGACGATACGGTGAGGGCGCTGCCCGAGGGTATCGAGTCCACGGTGGCGGAAGCCGGGCAGAGCCTGTCCGGTGGGCAACGGCAGCGGCTTGCCTTGGCGCGCATCGTACTTAAGGCAAGCCCGGTGGTGCTGCTGGATGAGCCGACCATCGGCCTCGACCCCATCACCGAACGCGGCATCATGGATATGGTGATGCAAGCCGCCGGTGAATGCACGCTGTTGTGGGTTACTCACCATTTGCAGGGGCTGGAAGACGCGGATCAGGTAGTGTTCCTTGAGAACGGCCACATTGCCATGCAGGGGCGTCCATCCGAACTGTACCAAACGAACAACCGTTTCCGTGAGCTCTACCGGCTAGATGTCGGCGATCTGGCCGGCATGTGATGCAGAGGTTGCAGTGGTTTGCGCGGTTTGCGCGGGTTGTGCAGGTTGCAACAAAGTGGCACAGGCTGCACAGGCTGCACAGGCTGCACAGGTCTGCTGCTGCAGAGCTGTCACTAGAGTACGGTTAGCGTCGGTTCTGTTGCGTGGAGGTATTGTCGTGCGGCGGAACCGACGGTGAAGTGCGGTTAGCGTCGGTTGTGTTGCGTGGTGGTGTTGTTGCGCAGCGGGACCGACGGTGAAATAGATTCAGCGTCGGTTTTGGTGCGCAGGCGTATTGTTGTGCGGCGGAACCGTCGTTGAAGTGGTGGCAGTGTCGGTTGTGTTGCGTGGCGGTGTCAGTGCGCTGCGGAACCGTCGGTGAAATAGATTTGGTGACGGTTCTGGTGCGTTGGGTTGTGTGGGGTGGATGGTGACAGCTGTGGAGTTGTGCCATCCACCCTGTGTTCCGTCGTCTACCGTGTTGAGAGAGAGTTGTGGTGGCGACGGAGTATCGAGGAGACCGCGACAAGTACGACAGCAACAACAAGTCCGGTGAGTGTGATTGTGGTTGTGTTGGTGGTGGTTCCGGTGAAGGGGAGTGCTTTGACTGAGGGTATGTAGAAGATGGTGATTTCGGTGGTGCGGTTGGTGAGTTGCGGGTCGGTGGGACTGGTTGGGTTGGTTGGGTCGGCTGCCGGGGTGCCGTCGGTGTGGAGGGTGGTTTGCGCTTGGGTGGTGGGGGTTGTGGTGGTCCATCCGTCGAGGTGTGGGCTGTTTGCTTGTGGGTAGTAGCCGGTGGTTTTGGTGGTGCCGTCATTGGTGTTTGTTGTGGTCCAGTTGGTGTAGGTGGTGGTTCCGGTGACCGGGTTGGTGGTTTTGGTGCGGGTCCAGGTGATGGTGTCCACTTGGTCTGGTGCTGCTTGGGTGTGGTCGT
>NZ_JBYLUI010000007.1:0-100982 GCF_058107325.1 Bifidobacterium sp. ESL1133
TGCCGGGGGCAAGCTGCTGCAGGCCTGCGCTGAGGCTAACCGGGTGGTCTTTGCCGCCGAGTTGCACGCTGTATTTGGTGAGCGTGTTGGTGGCGGTGGTGCCGGAGAGTCCGGTGAAGGTTTCGCTCAGACTGGTGACCTCGTTGCCGTCGGATGGCTGCCAACTGGTGCCGTTGGCGGGTTGCGCGTCGCAGTCCTTGCCGCTGTTGGCATCGGCAGAGTTGGTGTAGCATGGCACGGCGATGGCGTGTATGTTGAGTGTTTGGGTTGCCAAGGTGTAGAAGTAGTACACGTCGGTGGTGCCCCAGCCCGTGGTTGATCCGGCTGTGCCTGCCGCTACGATGTCGCCGGCGCTGTTGTAGGTTTTGCCGGTTTCTCCTGGGTAGGGGACGGTGAGGTTGTTGGTGGCCCACACGGTTTTGCCGGTGGTTTTGTTGGCCAGAGCGGTCAAACCGGCCACACTTGAGTCCGTGGTGCCCAAAGTCGTGGCTATGGTCTGCCGTTGTGCCGCGGTCAGCGTGCTGAGATCGGCGACGGTCAACGGCCGGTAACCGGCAACATCGGCCGGCGAGGCGGGAGCGGAAGCAGTGCCTTTGGTTCCGGTGATTGAATTGGCTTTCCCGGTCGGGTCGCCGGCCGTGGCGGTGACGGGATTCACGGAGCTGCCGTCGAGGCCGAGGTAGTGGGACTTTACCGCTGTCTGGCCGGCTGCGGCAATGGATACCGGGCTGGTATATCCGGTTCCTTTACTCCAATCAGCGTCATCAATATTGCACATCGTATAGGTAATTAATGATTTTTTGTACTGGTCGGTAAGTTGGAAACTCGGGACGATGAAGATGTAGGTGGCACTGTTGCCGAGTGCTTTGGAATAGAAGTTTTTTGTAGCCTGCACGTCGGCCTCGATGTTTGAGGTTGCCGTTGCCGGGTCGGGGTTTTTCCTGGTATTCGATTCCAACTCTGCTGGAGTGAGAATGGTATCGGCGTATGTGAGGGTGACTGCTATCGCATATTGTCCATTGTCTTGCAATGAGTAATAGGCCCCGGACTTCCCAGTCGCTGCGATTTGAGCTTGCATATTGGCGAAGCTTACGTTGTTGCCTGCGTTGGTATAGGGGATTGTCCTGGTTGTCATAGCGGATTCATTGTATGCTGGATATGTGCTTCCTACGGCAGCTTGGATGCGACCGGTGGCGGCGGAAACGTAGTAGGAACCTAACTCTACAGTGATGGTGCTGGGGATAATGCTCTGATTGTCGAGCCATGCGAAGTAATTACGACGGATTGCGTATCCTTGTGAGGATACGCCAGAGGCTCCTCCGGTATTTTGCAAAGTCTGGAATGCTGAGGCGGACGTGATGCGGTCGGTGAAACGATTGTCCATGAAGTTAAAGCTTGTGGTGCGTGCGTTGATCATTGACACGTTGGAGTAGTAATTGGTTGCATCGGTGGTTTTTTGCGGAGCGTTGAAGTGGAAGTTGTAGTTGTGCGGTGTGCCGAAGGTGCCGGTTCTGCCGCTGCTGGCATCAAAGGTGCCTACTTTGAGTGTGTTGTCGTAGGGCATGCGGCGCAGGACTTCTGGAGGAGTGGCCCAGTTGAGATCGAATAGCCATGTTGTGGAGAAGGTGAATGTGATGATGCCGCTTGCCGCGGATGTGTTGGTGACATCGAGCACCACCGACGGCCCCCATGAGGATTGATCTTTGACGTATCTGACGATGCCGAGCTCGTTGCCTGAGCTATCGTTGACCTTCAGACCGCTGCTATTGCCGGAAAAATTAACCTTGGCTCCGGCTGCGTCTGTGGTGGTTTGCGCCACGGGGGCAAGCAGGATGGTGTTGCCTTGTGCTGCGTCGATGGCATTGATGGTTGCCGTGCCGCTGATGCCGAGTCGAGCGTTCTGAGCTGCACTCAGTGTGACTTGTGCAGGGACTTCTGTGGTGGTCTCGTTATAGAGAAGTTTTACGTTTGCTTGGGTGGCGACTGCTTCGGCGCCTTGTGTAGAGATGCTTGCGGTTGGTTCAGTTCCTAGCGTGCCGGTTCTGCTGGGGGGGGGGTAATGTCATTGCTATTTTGGGAGGCTGCGTCTGCTGTTTGGGCTTCACTGGCGGTGTTGCCGGCATGGGCGACTGAGCCTGCGGCGAAGGCGGTGAGCAGGGTGGCTACGGCGGCGATGCCCGCAACCAGGCGCGTGCGTGCGGACTTTGTGAAATCGCCGTGTTCGGCGCGGTTGGTGGTGGGAAGCGTGCTCATGTTGTACGTCCTCTTGGTCTGTGGTTGTTCCGTATATGTCCGTATGCCGGGGTGTATGGCACTACCAGTGCTTCAGGCCGCCGTGCGGAATATGTTCTGTTGTATTGTGGTGTCTGCGTGAACAATCGAGATGAACACTCGAGAGTGAACATCGGAGCGGAACCACGCTGTGTTCTACGATACTCGTGAATATTGACAATTAATGCATATACGATGCATACGAACAACTGTTGGGGAATGATTCTTAAACCGGTAGGTGTTGCGTGATGAGGAAAAGGCTGTGGTACTGAGGGGCGCAAGTGCGGTGCGCGTAACCGGTCGGCGTTGTGTTGTCGTTGTTGTGTCAATGGCGGTGCTACCGTGGAATCACATCTTCAAGGAGGAGACGATGATCCGCATAGCTGTGGTGGACGATGACGAGCACGACGCCTCGCAGACCAAATCCATGATCGACCGCTACTACGAAGGACGGGAGTCGGCGTATTGCGTATCCACGTTCGGTGACGGCGAGTCTTTGCTCAAGGCCTACAATCCTCAAGATCGGCAGCTTGATGACGGCGGACAGCGCGACGGCATCCACGAGCGTCGTGATTCGTACCGGAATCCTAAAGCGGCCGAAGGCTCTCTGGCAGCGGCATCCTCCGCATCGTCCCGCTCTGTATTCGATTGCATTTTCATGGACATTGAAATGCCCGGCATCAGCGGTCTGGAGACCGCACGCAAGCTGCGCTTGATAGACACCGATGTGGTACTGATCTTCACCACGGTGATGGCGCAGTACGCAACCGCCGGCTACGACGTGGATGCCATAGGCTACCTTGTCAAGCCGCTGCAATATTACGGTCTGGCGCTCAAAATGAGCAAGGCAGAAAGCCTGATGCGTGAGCGCCGCGGGGTCACTGTCCCTATTCACAGTGCAGGCGGGGTGGAGTACATCCGTTCGGCTGACGTGCGGTATGTGGAGGTATACAGCCACGAGATCCTCTACCATGTGGGAGCGCAGCGGGTGCTCAAGGCGTGGGGCACGTTGCGCTCCACGGCACAGGCCTTTGAAGGCGAACCGTTCGTGATGGCTTCGCGCTATTGTCTGGTCAACTTGCGGTGGGTGAGTGGGTGCGGCGGTGGCACCGTGAGTGTGGATGGTGAGGAGCTGCAGGTGAGCCGCGCCAGAAAGAAACCGCTGATGCAGGCGCTCGCGGCATATTACGGAGGCTGACGTGCATTACGACATTCGGCTTTCGTTCTTCATAGTGGAACTGATGGTTGCCACGGCATTGTTCAGTTCGCGTCGGCAGTGGCGTTGTTCGTGGAGGCTGCTGGCCGTTCCGGCAGTGGTGTTGGTTTACGGTTTCGGTGTTGACGGTGAGGGGTTGGGGCGGTTTTCTCCGGTCTCTCAGACCTGGTATGAAGCCTTGGTCTACTACGCCTCGTGTGTGGCGGTTCTCGTGCTGCTGACGCGTTTGGTTACGCATGCCTCATGGGTGGAGGCGCTTATTACCGTATGTGCCGGGTATGCAGTGCAGCACATCGCCTATGATGTGCTTAAATTTATCCTCATCGTTGCCGGCGCTCGCGGAGACGTGTATTTCACGCTTCCTTATTACGTCTTATATCTGTCAGTATATGTGCTCACGTATGCACTATCGTGGCTGGTGGTTGGGCGTCGATTCAGCGCCAATCATGAGGCGCTTCGGCACAAGCCCATGTGGGTACTCGGGGCATTGGGTCTCCTGCTCTTCGTGATTGTGGCGAACCTGGTGGTGGGTGTGGGCTGGCCGGTGCAGGTACAGACCTCGCTGGTGTTGTACGACGCCATCTGCACAGCGCTGGTGCTCACTGCTCTCAACATCGCTGCCACGAACGACAGGCTTAAGGAAGACCTGCTGAGCATGCGCCGGACCGCACGCATGCAACGCCGCCATTATGAAATGTCGCGCGCCGGCATGGAACAGATCAACATCACCTTCCATGATCTGCGCAAACGGCTCAACGCCATATCGGGCAGTGGTGCGGCACCCGCGCTGGTGGATCAGGCGCAGCGTGCGGTGACCCAGGTCGATTCGCTCTTCCACACCGGCAACCCGGCTTTGGACGTGGTGCTTTCGCAGCAGAGCCTGTACTGCTCCAAGCACGGCATTGCCTTTACCTGCATGGCAGACGGGTCGGCGCTGGATTTCATGGATGATGACGACCTGTACTCCCTGTTCGGCAACATGCTTGACAATGCGGTTGAGGCGGTGATGAAGCTGGACGATTCGCACCTGCGGGTCATTGACATGAACGTGGAAGCCAAGGCGGGCTTTGTGCGAGTGGAGGAACGCAATTACTTTGCGGGTGAGTTGACCATGGTGGGCGGTCTGCCGCGCACCACGCATGCGGATGTGAATCTTCACGGTTTCGGCATGCGCTCCATGGCGCAACAGGTGAAGCATTACGACGGGACGATGCGCGTGCGCACACAGGATGGGGTCTTCACACTATCGGTAGTTTTTCCTCAGGCATCGCGCTCCTGAACCATGTTCCTGAACCGTTGGCGCGGTGGAGATGCCAGTTCGCGCGCTCGCCTCCCTGTGGCTCCCATTCCGTCCTAGCCTAAGACCGTACTGTAACGGCTGCGTTCGGCGACAAGCCATGGCTGCGGTCGGAATCGTCAAAGGAGAGGAGAGATCATGGCGCGCGAAGCGAAGGGCAAGAAGCTCAAGATGCGCAACAGCACCTTCAAGAAAATCTGGATAACCATAGTGGCCATAGTGGTCGTGGTGGCGGTGGCACTCACCATTGCAGGGAGCATGTTCTCCGGCGTGCTCGACAGCTACCTGGGGCGTGGCAAGGTAGAGGTGCACAAAGCCAGTGGCACCTCCTCCTGGGACGCCACATACAACGCCAAGACCACGTCGTCGATGAAGGATGCCAAGGCGGCCAGTGACAAGGTCTCGCAGCAGGTTACCGACGAGGGCATCGTGCTGCTCAAAAACGACGGCGTGCTGCCGCTCAAGTCCAAGAGCGCGGTCACTCCGTTCGGCTACGGCTACCTGAACCCGGTCTACTCCGGCTCCGGAGCGGCGGCCACCACCGACAAGAGCATGGCCACTCCGGACAAGGAGCTCGCCAAGCATTTCCAAGTCAACGATGCTGCGGTCAAAGCCATGAAGGGTGCCAAGCCCTCCTTCCCGGGCGCTGCTGACGGCACACCGGCGTTGGACGCCGATCACAACTCGCTGCAAGCCGTGATGGACAAAGGCAAATCAGCGCAGATCAACGAGTACGACCCCTCGATCTACAACGCCCTTGACGGATCCACTAAGGACTCCACAGGCCTCGTGTTCATCGCACGCAACGGCTCCGAAGGCATCGATAAGCGTTCCACCGGTTACAATGACGGCACCCCGCACTATCTGGCGCTCACACAGGCCGAGCAGAACACCATCAAGGCTGCCAAGCGCACCTGTGGCAAAGTGGTTGTGGTGCTGAACACCGCCAACCCCATGCAAGTGGCTCCGTTGATGAGCGGCGACACCCAAGCGGACGCCGTGCTGTGGACGGGTACGGCCGGTTCGCGCGGGTTCGCATCGCTGGCGGATGTGCTGGACGGTACCGTCGATCCCTCCGGTCGTCTCACCGACATCTATCCCACTGATTTCACCAAGGACCCCACCTACGCGAACTTCGGCGAATATCATTACACCAACGCCACGGTCAAGGACAACACCCTGCTGGGCGACATGATTCCCGGTGCCAGCTTCGGCACCATCCAGCGTCCCTTCGTAGAGTATGCCGAAGGCATCTATGTGGGCTACAAATACTATGAGACCGCAGCCGCGGTGGATCCCGGCTTCACCTACGGTGCGGTGGACGCCCAAGGCGCGCTCGCCCAGCCCGGCGCTGTGGCATATCCGTTCGGCTACGGCCTGAGTTATACGACGTTCGACCAGAAGCTCAATTCAGTGAAGGCTTCCGGCCCCAACATCGAAGCGTCGGTTACCGTCTCCAACACCGGTTCCAAGCCCGGCAAAGACGTGGCGCAGCTCTACTACACTTCGCCGTACACCGACCTCGACAAGAGCTCGAAGATTGAGAAGGCCGCCACCAACCTTGCGGCGTTCAAGAAGACCAAGCTCTTGAAGCCCGGCGAATCGCAAACGCTCAAGCTGAGCTTCAAGCGCGACGACATGGCCTCCTACGACTACCACCATAAGAATGACGACGGCACCACCGGCGCCTATCTGCTCGAAGCCGGCGACTACGACGTGGCGTTGAAGAACAACTCCCATGACGTCATCGACTCTCAGAAGGTCAGCGTTGCGCAGACCAAGGTGTTCCAAGGCAAAGACCCGACGCAGAGCGACAAGGACGCCCAGTCCATGCTTGACGACAAAGGCAACCCCACCGGTAAGCCCGAAGGCAAATCGTTCAAGGCCGCCAGCAACGAGTTCCAAACCATGAACGACTACATGGACACCACGGTCAAGCAGCTCAGCCGCAGCGATTGGGCCGGCACTCAGCCCGTCGGCCCGCAGAACCGCGAGAAGACCGCCCCGCAGATGGCCATCGACGAGTTCGACCGTTACCAGAACTTCGATCCCAAGAGCGACAAGACGCTCGGCAATGTCAAAGGCAGTGACGTATACGCTGCTTCCGACCCTGCCAGCGGCGCCAAAAACAAGCTTTCGCTCATCGACCTGCGCGGGTTGAAGTACAACGACCCAAAGTGGGATAAGCTGCTCGATCAGCTTGACTGGGGCAAGGACAAGGCAAACATCCAGTCTCTGCTGTACATGGCCGCTTACCAGACCAAGGACATCGAGTCCATCGGCAAACCGCTCACCGTTGACAAGGACGGTGCCATGGGCTGGAGCGTCAAAGGGGCATCTTCCTGGGCCGGAGCCAACGTGATGGCAGCCACCTGGAACACCGACCTGCTCAAGAAGGTGGGCTCCAGCATCGGAGAAGAAGGCTTGCAGTCCGGCATCAACGGCTGGTATGCTCCCGCGGTCAACATTCACCGCTCTCCCTTCTCGGGCCGTGACTACGAGTATTACTCGGAGGACGGTGTGCTCTCGGGCAAGCTGGCAGCCGCTTCGATCTCTGGCGCGGGCGACAAAGGTGTGTTCAGCTATTTGAAGCACATCGCGCTCAACGATCAGGAGACCTTCCGTTCCGAAGGGCTGTCCACCTGGGCCAATGAGCAAGCCACGCGCGAGCTGTACCTCAAGCCCTTCCAGATTGCTGCCGAGGAAGCCAAGAGCACAGAGCGTTACCTGGATTCCGAAGGGCACGCACACACCAAGGTGATTCGCTCGGCGACCGGTATGATGAGCGCCCAGAACCTTATCGGCGGTGTGATCGGCTTCGGTCACAAGGGTCTGCTCACCGACGTGCTGCGTGGCGAATGGAACTTCCATGGAGCTGTGGTCACCGATCTGTTCATGGAGAAGTCAAAGACCCAGCGTGACTTGACCATGCGCGCCGGCAGCGACATGTACATGATTCAGACCCCCGGCTACAACGCCACCGACTATGACAGCCCCACGGCCAAAGCGTGCATGCGCACAGCGGTGCACAATGTGGCTTACATGGTGGCCAACTCGAACGCCATGAACGGCATGACCCCAGGCTCGACCATGAGCATTTCGATGAGCCCGTGGCGCAAGCTGCTGGTGGCCATCGATGTGCTGGTGGCGCTCTTCGCGGTCGTCATGGTGGTGTGGATGATTCGCCGCGGCAGGAACGAGCGCGAGTTCCCGGAACGCTACCGTGCCCCCAAGGCAAAGAAAGGAAAGGCCAAGCAGTCTCAGGACTGATGCCGGCCATGTTCCGGTAGTACCGGTAAAAGTATCGGTAAAGTTCCAGCGGCACCCTGCAGGTGCCACCCATCAGCCCCGTCTGAATAGCCTAGCGGCCTTCAGGCGGGGCTTTTGCGCATTTGAACACTTGACATTCCGTGCGATTGGACAGCAACCATGTTGACGCATAGACTAGAGGGGACTTTCTGCCGCTATGGTGCGGTAGCTGCGCTGAAGCAATGAGGTGTGTGGCGAAGAAGTCACGAAGAGAAGGAGCAGTGATGCTTGGTATAGCATGGTCTGACGTCGTAGGCGTCTTCCAGTCGATTAAGTGGTATTTGGCGTTTATCGTCGCCGTGATTCTTATTGCCGCGGTGGTGGCGGTCGCCGTGCGCAAGGTGAATGTGCCCGCCCGTAAACTCATTCGTTCGAACGCCATCGTGGTGCCCGTCCTAGCGATCGTGGCCGCGGTCAGCATGATGCTCACCGGCCCCATGTCCACACTGCTGAACCTCGCGGCCTCCGGTGGCACAAGCCAGAAAGTCTCCGACGCCACCACGGCCAAGGCCTCGGATTTGGCTCGCGACATCGCCGGTGAAGGCTTCGTGCTGCTGAAGAACGACGCCGACACCCTCCCGCTCAAGCAGACCAAGAACCTCAACCTCTTCGGCTGGGCTTCCGAGAACCCGGTCTACGGCGGCACCGGCTCCGGCGCCATTAACGAGAACTACCAGATCGAGTCACTCAAGGACGGTCTGCATAAGGCCGGCTTCAAGACCAACGACGAGCTGACGAAGGTGTACGACAAGGTCGGCCACCGCGCCGTGGTCAACACCACGTCCGGCTCCGGCTGGTCGCTGCCTGAGGCGACCAAGGACATGCTCAACGACCAGGTGATGAGCCAGGCCAAGCAGTTCTCCGACACTGCCATCATCACGCTGGCGCGCGTGGGCGGCGAAGGCTACAGCGACATGCCCACCGATATGAGCAAGGCTGAATACAAGGACAATTCCAAGTCCTACAAGGATTTCAATCCCGGCGAATCCTACCTGCAGCTGTCCCAGACCGAGAAGGACATGGTCGACACGGTGTGCGCGAACTTCGACAAGGTCATCGTCGTCTACAACGGCTCCAACCCCATGCAGCTCGGATTCCTCAACGAACACCCGCAGATCAAGTCGGCCCTGTGGGCTCCGGCCCCCGGCAACGTCGGTTTTGACGCGCTCGGCGACATCCTCACCGGCAAGGTCAATCCTTCCGGCCGCACCACCGACACGTTCCTGTATGACATGAGCAAGGCGCCGTGGTGGAACAACTCCCAGCCGATCAAGTACAGCAACTTGAAGGACAAGGCCATCCACCTGCCCATCTCCAAGACGATGACACTGAACCTTGATCCCTCGTTCATCAATTACGTCGAGGGCATCTATGTGGGCTACAAGTATTACGAGACGGCTGCCAAGGAAGGCTTCATCAACTATGACGACGTGGTGCAATACCCGTTCGGCTACGGCTTGAGCTACACCAAGTTCGAGCAGAAGATGGGCAAGATCTCCAAGAGCGGTGACAATCTCACCTTCACCGTGGATGTGAAGAACACCGGCAAGGTGGCAGGCAAGGACACCGTGGAGGTCTACTCCGACCCGCCATACACCAACGGCGGCATCGAAAAGGCTTCGGCCAACCTGCTGGTTTCCAAGAAGACCGACACCATCAAGCCCGGCGAGTCCGTGAGCGTGAAGGTTTCCTTCCCCGTATCCCAGCTGGCCTCCTACGATGAGAAGGGCGCCAAGGCCTACGTGCTCGAGCAGGGCGACTATGGCATCGCCATCAAGTCCGACTCCCACCACGTGTTGGACTCCGCCACCTATACGGTTCCCAAGACCGTCACCTACGGCAAGGACAACCCGCGCCCAGGCGACAAGACCGCGGCGACCAACAAGATCTCCGAGGTGGCCGGCGACGTGACCTACATGTCCCGCAAGGACCACTTCGCCAACCATGACGCCGTCGTAGCGGCTCCCGCCAGCGACGTGATGCCCGAGAAGTACGCGAAGGACTACCACCTCAACGCGGACTTCGACCACTCCACCTACAACAACCCGGACGACAAGATGCCCACCACTGGTGCCAAGAACGGTCTCAAGCTCAAGGATCTGCGTGGTCTTGACGCCAACGACCCGAAGTGGGACAAGCTGCTTGACGAGCTGAGCGTGGACGACATGACCAAGCTCACCTCGCTCGGTGGTTTCCAGACCGCTGCCGTGGACTCCATTGGCAAGGTGGCCACCACCGACTGCGACGGCCCGGCCGCCATCAACAACAACTTCACCAAGCAGGGTTCGATCGGCTTTCCGATCGCCGTGGTGCTGGCCAACACCTGGAGCCAGAAGCTGGCGCGCCAGTACGGTGAGATGATGGGCCAGATGGGCAAGGAGATGGGCGTGACAGGCTGGTACGCACCGGCCATGAACACCCACCGCACCGCCATTGGCGGCCGTAACTTCGAGTACTACTCCGAGGACGGCGAGCTGGCCGGCGAGATCGGCGAGAACGTGGTTGCCGGCGCCAAGTCGAAGGGCATGTACGCCTACATCAAGCACTTCGCGCTCTACGACTCCAACGCCATGATGGTCAGCGTCTGGTCGAACGAGCAGGCGGCCCGCGAGGTCTACCTGCGTCCCTTCGAGCTGAGCGTGAAGAACGGCAAGTCAGACGCCACCATGGTCGCCTGGGCGTTCGTGGGCAACAAGTGGTCCGGCGAGCAGGGATGGGTCAACACCATCATGCGCGACGAGTGGGGCTTCAACGGCATGGCGCTCACCGATTCCTTCGGTGAGGACGGCCGTGGCTTCATGAATGCCGACAACGCCTTCCCGCGCGGCGTCGACATCATGCTGTCCACCTATGGCAAGGGCCCCAACGTGGTGAAGGACAAGAAGAACGCCACGTCGGTCAAGTCGCTGCGCCAAGCCAGCCGTCACATCCTCTACGCCGTCGTCAACAGCGGCGCCTACGCGGAGGACAGCTCGGCGATGAAGACCCCGGCATGGAAGATCGCCTTGGTCGTCGTCGACGTCATCCTCGTACTGCTGCTGGCAGGCGTGGAGATTGTATCCATCCAGCGCTACCTGCGTCGTCGTCGCGGATAGCGGCAGAGACAAAGGTATGACGGCATAGTGCCGTTTCTGTGGGCGAGTGCTTCGGTGCTCGCCCACTTGCGTTATAGCAGGTGCTTACGTTTGCGCGCGTTTGCTTATGGCAATGGTGACAGGCAGCGGGGCCGAGTCTAATGTCGCTTCGTTCCGCCGATTATGCGCAGGCCATGCCCGTGCAACGCCGTGCTGTGAAGGACGACCCAGATGCGGTGCTTGGTAGTTCGCAGACCGGGGACACTATGCGCTGTGAGTGAAGGCTTGGGCGTTGCCTGGCGTCTCCTCTTCGATTCATGCGTGCAAACCGACAAGTTGAGTATGGCGGTTCTGCGCGCTGCGCGCAAGCTGATTTAATAGCGTTGAGACATAGTAGTAGTGAAAGCGCAATGTGGCACTGAGTGGCGCATGCGCAGCGATTCACGGAGGGTGCAATGGAACTTGAGCAACTTTCTGTAGCAGAGAAAGCGGCGATGCTTTCTGGTGCTTCCGAATGGGATTCTCGTGGCAACGAGCGAGCAGGTATTCCCAGTTTCGTGATGAGCGACGGGCCGCACGGCGTTCGTCGTCAGCTCGGAGCCGGCGACCACCTCGGTCTGGGCGGCTCCAAGCCTGCCACATGCTTCCCTACGGCAGGCACCGTGGCCAACTCTTGGGACCCTGAACTGGCTGAGACCATGGGCGAGGCGCTGGGACGTGAGGCGCACGACCTGGACGTGAACGTGCTGCTGGGCCCTGGCATGAACATGAAGCGCAACCCTTTGTGCGGCCGTAACTTTGAATACTATTCCGAAGACCCTCAGGTGGCCGGGCATATGGCCAGCGGCCTCATTCGAGGCATCCAGAGCAATGGCGTGGCATCCTGCCCGAAGCACTTCGCGGTCAACAGCCAGGAGCTGCGCCGTCAGGCCTCGAACTCGATCATCGACGAGCGTACACTGCGTGAACTGTACTTGACTGCCTTCGAAATTGCAGTCAAGCAGGCTCACCCATGGGTCATCATGACTTCATACAACCAGGTCAATGGCGTTTACGCCCACGAGAACAAGCACCTACTCACTGACATCCTGCGCAAGGAGTGGGGCTTCGACGGCATGGTGGTCTCTGATTGGGGCGGGTCGAACTCGGCCGTTGCCGCGGTCAAGGCCGGCGGTTCTCTGGAGATGCCGGCTCCCGGCTACACTTCGGTGCGAGAGCTCACTGCCGCGGTCAAAGCCGGCACGCTTTCCGAAGACGATATCAACGCCCGTGCTCGTGAGGTGGCGAAAACCGCCGAGCGCACTCGTTTCGAGGGTGTGGGCCGCGACGACCTTCTCTCGGACGAGATGTCGAAGGCTCATCACGACGTGGCTCGCAAGGTTGCAGAAGGCACGAGCGTTCTGCTTAAGAACGACGGTACGCTGCCCCTCAAGCCCGGTGCACGTGTGGCGGTGATCGGCGACATGGCCAAGACCGCACGCTATCAGGGCTCCGGCTCTTCCAAGGTGAACGCCACGAAGGAAGAGAACCTGCTCGACGAGCTCAAGGCGATTGACGGAGTAGAGGTCGCCGGCTATCAGCAGGGCTATGACCGTCAAGGTGAGCCGAACCGCGCACTCATTGAGGATGCTGTGGCATTGGCTGCCGCTGATACCACCGATGTGGTGGTGGCTGTGGTCGGCTTGGACGAGCGCAGCGAATCTGAAGGCCTCGACCGCTCCACCATGGCCATTCCCCAGGTGCAGAATGATTTAGTCAAGGCGTTGGCGGCCACCGGCAAGCCTGTCGTCATCGTGCTCGTAGCCGGTTCTCCGGTGGAGCTTCCCTGGTTCGATAGCGTGTCCTCCATGCTGTACATCGGTCTGTCGGGTCAGGCCGGTGCTTCGGCCACCGCACGTGTGCTCACCGGCAAGGTGAACCCGTCCGGTCATTTGGCGGAGACTTGGCCTCTCAAGTATGAAGACTGCCCAAGCGCCGAGTTTTATCCGGCCGCAGATCGCGATTCGGTATACCGCGAAGGTCTGTTCATGGGCTATCGCTACTACGAGACCGCCGGCGTTCCGGTGCGTTTCCCCTTCGGCTTTGGTCTGAGCTACAGCTCGTTCTCCTATTCCGATCTAAGCGTGGACGACAAGGGTGCCACCGTTTCGGTGACCAACGATTCCGCAGTGGCCGGCGCCACGGTGGTGCAGCTGTACGTCTCAGGACCTACCGGTGGCATGATTCGCCCGGCGCGCGAGCTCAAGGGCTTCAAGAAGATTTTCCTCGAAGCGAGGGAAACGCAGAGCGTGCGCATCGATTTCGATGAGACCACGTTCCGCAACTTTGATACGGCTTCCGACTCGTGGTGCACCGAGTCTGGCGCTTGGACCGTGATGGTGGGCGGCGACGTCGAACATCTTCCGCTGTCGGCTTCTCTCGATGTGCGTGGCGACAAAGAGCTGACCCCGGCTGATCCGGCCTTGGGGCACTATGCGACCGGTCAGGTCAAGCAGGTCACCGACCAAGAAGTGAACGCCCTGTTTGGGGGAGCGCTTCCTGAGCCATACCAGCCTGAGGTGTTGGGTGAAAACGATCCGATTTCCTCTTGGGTCACATCGAAGGGCTTTGTGGCACGACATGTGGCGCAGTTCCTGACAAACCGTGAGAAGAAGGTGCGTCAAAAGACAGGTTCGCCTGATCTGAACACGCTGTTTATTCTCAACATGCCTCCGCGCGCCATGTGCAAGATGACGCAGGGCATGATCGACCAAGACATGGTGCAGGCAGTTGTCAAGATCGCCAACGGTCACACCTTCCGCGGAGCAGGTTCGTTCATTGCGGGATTCTTCCGCAATTCCTCAGCCAACAAGCGCATGGCCAAGGAGCTGGGCGAGAAGTGAGACTCTCGGCTGCAAGCCGACCCGAACGCACAATTTTGATAAGAATGGAGCAATGACGTGAGCAACGAGAACAGCAACAACGCTGGCAGCGCAGACACCGAGAACGAGGGAACCGGCTTCATGGCCGCGTGCCGTCGTCTCATCGCAAAGTACCCGAACCTGTGGGAGTTCATCAAGTTCAATGTGCTTTCCAACATTTCCACCATCACCCGCTTTGTGGTGGTGTGGATCTTCACGGCCGTCTTCGTGACCGCCATGCACATGACGCAGCCCTTCCAATTCCTCATCTTCAACTATTCCACGCCTGATACCAACGGTTTGGGCGGATTCCTCACCTTCCTCATCGCCGAGGTGGCGGCTCAGGCCGTCAACTTCGTGGTGCAGATGAAGTGGGTGTTCAAGTCCGACTCCAGCTTCAAGGACGCTGCGTGGAAGTACGTGATTCTGGCCATCATCATCGTGATCTGCAACCTGGTGCTGCCGGGTTACGTCACCAAGCTGTGCACCAGCTGGGGCTGGAACAATGCCATCTCCTCCACCATCTCCTCGGTGGTCAACACCTTGCTGGCCGTCATCATCAGCTACCCGCTGCTCAAGTGGTGGATTATGCCGAAAAACAAGGAAGAGAAGAAGGACTGAACGTCTAACTGACACGTTGCCCTGTTGTGGCAGCGGTTGCTATTGAAGAGCCTGTGGAATGTGTATCGGCATTCCACAGGCTCTTTGTTTTGCGAGGATGTAATGCCCGCTGCAGTTGGAATGGTTGGAAGCGCGCCTCTGGTAGGCGGAATATGTGATGTATAACACACCTTGTAGAGTGAGATTTGACTTCGCTGCGTCATGACAATGAATTTCAGTGTGAGTGGCATATGTGCAGTGAAGCGTTGTAATCCTTGCTCTAGGAGGTAGAGATGGAAGGTCGTTTAGACGGCAAGGTAGTGATTATCACCGGGTCGGGTTCGGGGATGGGTGCCGCTATGGCGCGTCTGTTCGCGAAGGAAGGTGCCAAGATTGTCGGCGCTGACATCAACCTGGAACGTGCAGACGAGGTAGCGCACGACGTGCGTGAAGCTGGCGGAAGCATTGAAACCATCCGTACCGATGTGTCCAAGCTCGAGGATATTCAGGCCGTGTTTGCTTTGGCCAAGGAGAAATTTGGCGGTGTGGATGCCGTTGTCAACAATGCCGGCATTATGGACGACATGTCGCCGGTGGGGGAGATGAGTGACGAGATGTGGCGCCGTGTCTTCGCCATCAACACCGATAGCGTTATGTATGCGACTCGAGAGGCAATCAAGGAGTTCCTGCCTAAGAAGAGTGGCGTCATCCTTAATATTGCCTCGGTGGGTGGTACCAACGGCGGTCGTGCCGGTGCGGCCTACACGGCGGCTAAGCATGCAGTGGTTGGATTGACAGAAAACACCGCTTTTATGTATGAGAGGGAAGGGATTCGCGTCAATGCCATCGCCCCAGGCGGCATTAACACCAACATCTCGGAGTCGATGAAGAATGTCAATGAGTTTGGCATGAATCGGCAAAAGGCAGGCATGGCACTTATGCCTGGTGTGGGGTCGTCACAGTCCATTGCACAGGCTGCGTTGTTCCTGGTGAGTGACGAATCCGAGTTTGTCAATGGTGCCGTTGTGCCGGTAGACGGAGGATGGACCACATTCTAACGCGTCTCAACTGGTGAGCGCGTTACATCCCCTTAATCGAATTTATGTATGCTGTATCACATAGTGCTTGTTTATCCAGCGGAACCGTTTTGTCTGTTGGTCTCAGGGCACACCCATACCAACCCCAGCGAAAGTGGGCTTTATGAAGGAAGAACAAACCAAGACCGGTGAGTTGTCTCGGACGGCGCGCAGCAGTGCTCCGCTCATTGTGGCATTGATGGCCGGTTATTCGGTGGTGTACATGGATAAGAACATGATCTCCACCGCCATCATCCCTATTTCCAAGCAGTTCGGCCTCGACTCGAGCAAGACCGGCCTGATCATGTCGCTGTTCTTCCTGGGTTACTCGATCATGCAGATTCCGTGCGGCTGGCTGGCTGACCGGTTCGGCGCCAAGCGCGTGCTGATGACCTCCATGGTGGTCATCGCCGTATTCTCCTACTGCTTCGGCGCGGTGGGTAGTATTGCCGGGCTCGGAGCCGCAGGCAGCCTGGCCATGTTCATTGTTATTCGCTTCTTTGCCGGAATGGGGCATGGCGGCTACCCGCCAAGCTGCACCAAAGCGGTTTCGGAGAACTTCGAGCCCAGGCGCCGCACGTTCGTGCAGTCACTCATCCTTTCCACCTCCGGTATCGGCGGCATCCTGGCCTTCACCTTGGGCGCTCAGCTCATTTCCTACAACTGGCAGCTGGCCTATGTGTTGCTCGGCAGCCTCTACTTGGTCTCGTTCGTACTCATTGCGTTCTTCGTTCCCAAGGATTGTGGCACCAAGCCGGCTGTGAAGGCTGAAACACAGGATGCCCCCGCCAAGCTCGGGTTCCGTGACGTCATCACTAACCGCAATGTCATCGTGCTCTTCGTGGTCATGCTTCTGCTCAACGTGGTGCTTTATGGCAACATGTCTTGGCTGCCCAGCTACATCACCGCAACGTTCAAGCTGAGCGTGGGGCAGGCAGGATGGATCTTGGCCGGCAACTCGGTGTTCTCCACCATCGCCACCATCTTCTCCGGCTCTCTGCTCTCCAAGTTCTTCTTGGGGCGTGAGAAGAAGGCCATCACGTGGTCCGTCCTCATCGTGGCAGTGCTGCTGGTGCTCTTTGTCACCTCGCACAATTTGGTGCTCACCATCGTGCTCATGGTGTGCATCAGCATGCTCAGTACCCTTGCTTTCACCGGTGTGTTTACATGGCCTCACAAGATCATGGACGCGCAGGTCATCGGTTCGTCAATCGGCATCATCAACACCGGTGGCACCTTGGGAGGCTTCCTGGCTCCCATGATTATCGGTGCCTTGGTGACGGGGGGCAACTTCACTCCCGGGTTCCTGTTCATGGCGGGTGTCGGTGTGGCGGCTGCAGTCGTGGTGCAGCTCGTGCGCATCGAGAAATAACATGACGGGCTCGCCCTTGCGGCGGGCCCGCACTGATATGTGTGGTAATCAATCATTCACAACCCATTGACTCGTCGGGCCAATGGTATGAAAGGTGGCGGCCATGGCTGCAACACAAGACAAACAACGTATTATCGACATCGTCGATGAGAAAAAAGGCGAGTTCATCGAGGCTTCGGACCGCATCTGGGAAACCCCGGAGACCCGGTTCACTGTCCCCAAGTCGGTCGAGCAGCATTACAAAGTGCTGGAGAACGAAGGGTTCGAGATCACCAAGGGCGTGGCCGGTATGGATTACGCCTACATCGCCACGTACGGTTCGGGCAAGCCGGTCATCGGCATCACCGCGGAATACGATGCGCTCGACAATCTCAGCCAGGAGGCCGGCAACCCGCAGCGCAAGCCCGTGATAGACGGCGGGGCAGGTCAGGGCTGCGGCCACAACGTGCTGGGCACCGGTGCGCTTGGTGCCGCGGTGGCGCTCAAGACCCTCATGGAAGAGCGGAACCTGAAGGGCACGCTCAAGCTCTTCGGCTGCCCGGCCGAAGAAAGCGGCTACGGCAAGGCCTTCATGGCGCGCGACGGCGTGTTTGATGACGTGGACGCGGCGTTCACCTGGCACCCAGCGGACAATACCGCGGTGTGCGGCGGTTCGGGCCTGGCCGTCATGCAGGCGAACTTCGCTTTCAAGGGCGTCGCCTCCCACGCTGCGGCAGCGCCCGACCAGGGCCGTGACGCGCTCGACGCGGCCACGCTCATGACGGTGGGTGTGCAGTTCCTGCGCGAGCACATCATCGACGAGGCTCGCGTCCACTACGCCTACACCGACGCCGGCGGCGAGTCCGCCAACGTGGTGCACCCCTCGGCCAACCTGTACTTCTTCGTGCGTGCTCCCAAGCTTGATCAGGCCAAGGAAATCTACGACCGCGTGGTCAAGATCGCTGAGGGTGCGGCCATGATGACCGACACCGAGCTGAGCATCGACTTCGACTCGGCCTGTGCCAACTATGTGCCGAACCACCCGCTCAGTGAGGCGATGGACTTGAACCTCCGCTTGGCAGGCCCGCTCGAGATCACCGATGAGGAGCAGGACTTCGCTCGTTCCATCGCGGCAAGCAACGCCCCCGGCGCTACTGAGCGCATGGCTGCCCGGGCCAGGGAGGCCTTCCCCGGCAAGAGCGACGAGGAGATTGACCAGATGGCCCGCGCCGGCATCGTCACCGAGATTTTCCCGCTGACCTACCCCACGAGCACCAAAGGTCAGGCCTCCACCGACGTTGGCGACGTAAGCTGGTGCGCGCCCACGGCGCAGTATTACGGCGGTTTCGAGCCGCAGGGGGCCAGTGCGCACTCCTGGCAGTGGGTGGCCAACGGCCAGTCCAGCATCGCCCACAAGGGCTTGGTGCAGGCAGCCAAGACCATCGCGCTGACGGCCTACGACGCGCTGACCGATGCGGATCTGTTGGCAAAGGCCAAGGAAGCGTACGCTCAGGACTTCAAGGACGAGCAGTACAAGTCTGTGATTCCCGCCGACGTGCAGCCTCACGGGTGATGTGACTACTCGTATGGCTCTTCGTTGAGGGGCCGGTTGGGAGCCGGCTGAGAAACCGAATAAAGCGGCAGGTTGACTTATTTGTCAGCCTGCCGCTTGCGTTATGTGTGACTGATACGTGACTGATGTGTGGATGATGCGCGACTGATACATGACTGATTAAACAGTGACTGATTGAATCATGACTGATCGAATCGCGTCGGGTGGGAATTGTTATGCCGTCTCCAATTGCTGTTTGGGCAGGAGCACGGTGAGGGTAAACCACTGGTTCTGTGCTTTGATGGTGAGGGTGCCGCCATACTGTTCGGCGATGTGGCGTATGGACTTCACGCCGTAGCCGTGTGAATGGTGGTCGGCCTTGGTGGTGCGCAGGTTGCCTTTCCCATCCTTCTTCAGCTCGGTACGGTAGTAGTTCTCCACGCGAATGACCGTGAAATCGCCGTATGTGTAAAGCGCCAGTTTGATGAGACGGTGCTGCGGGTCGTCAAGCTTCGATGCCGCTTCGATGGCATTGTCCAAAGCGTTGCCGAATAGGGTGGCGATGTCCATGGAGCTCAATGTGTCAAGCAGCTTGCCGTCCGCAACGGTGGTGAAGGTGATGCCTTGACGATCGCACGCCTGCATCTTGGTGGTGAGAACCACGTCGAGTACCGGGTTGCCAGTGTGCTGCTGTGCGCTGTACTGGCGTACCGAATCCTCAAGTTGTTCGAACCCAGCCGCCACATGCTCGGGGTCGACTTCGGCTCGCAGTGCCGTTATCTGGTGTTTCAGGTCGTGAGAGATTCGCCCGAGTGACTCTATGTTTTCCTTGGACTGCAGGTATTCGCGGTGCTCGCTCTCACGCTCGGCATCAATGGAAGCCAGTTCGGCGCTGACCTGCTGCGCCCGCAGCTGCTCCTGCTGGGCGTAGAGCACGGCGTAGCCGCACAGATCCACCAGTGTGCGGATGTAGAACACCTCTTGTCCCATCGTGCCGGAGAAAGGCGTGTTTGTGGAAACGAAGCTCAGGTTGCTCATGGCAAAGGTGACGATGGTGATGGCGATGGCTCCGAATGTGGCGGAGAGCGTGGGATTGGTGGGGGCGGAACCGTCGAAGTTGCGGCGTTCCAACGTCCATGCCAGGATGAAACAGGTGAGATAAGTGACCACGAGCAGCACAGTGTTGAAGCCCATCAGGCGGTGGTCATGCAGGTTCACGCCCGCGAACATGGCTAGTTGCCAATGTAGCGAGGCCACCAGTTCCGCAAGTACGAACGCCCGGGCGGTGATATAACAGCCTTCGCGCAGTGCTGTTCCGGTGGCGAGCATGATGATCGTGTACATTACGGCGAACGCCAGCAGCATGCCGAACATCCAAAAGAGCGCCGGGGCGATGCCGTTGATGTATTGTACGGCGATGATGACAGGCAGACCCAAGGCGGCCACGGCAATGGTACGTGCCTTGGAAACCCTGCGGTTGATCACCAGCAGATAGACCATGCACGCCGCCCATTCGCTGAGGGCCGTGAATACGCGGGGAATGTCTGGCAGGGCGTTGGTGATGGTTTCGTTCATGGCAGCCTACTTGTTGGCGGTACCGCTGATGTAATCGGCTAGAGCGGCGACAAAGGCTTTCTTGCGCGGCCTGCTGATGCGCAGGCGCTCACCATTGCTCATCAGGCACTCCTGGTCTTCTATGCCGGCAACGTGGCGCATGTTGACCAGGTAGCAGGAGTTGGAACGGAAGAAGTCGTGCGGGCCGAGCTGTGCCTCCAGCTCCTTGAGTGTGGAGGTGATGGAGATCTTGCTGTTGGAATTGTGGATGATGATGTTGTGGCGTATGGATTCGATATAGAGAATCTCCCGCAGTTCCAAACGGGTCTGCTTCGATCCGGTTTCCACAAGGATGGAGTGGTGGCTGCGCCGGCGTGCTGCCTCAATGGACCGTTTTAGCTCCTGGCTGAAAGCAAACCAGGGTACCGGCTTGAGCAGATAGGAGAGAGCCTGGACCTCGTAGCCGTTGATGGCGTACTGGGCGGCGGCGGTGATGAAGATGATGGCCACCTCGTTGTCCACGTTGCGGATTGCTTTGGCGGCTTCCATACCGTTCATCTGCTTCATTTCGATGTCGAAGAGCAGAATGTCGTAGATGGGGCGGTATTGTTTGACGATTTTTGCTCCGTCGTCGAAGACGGAAACCGTGAAATGTTCATCGTTCTCGCGCTGGTAGCGATTGAGGTAGTCGAGCACCTGCTGGCAGGCTGCGGGGTCGTCTTCGATCACTGCGATTCTGATGTCGTGCACCACTCCTCCTTATCTCATCCGTTCGGCGCATTGGGTATCGGCGGCATTGAGGCGTTCATGATTGGACGTGATGCTGCAACGGTACGTTTATACAGTTTATTAGTAACCGTCTATTTATAGCACGATTACTCTTTATATATACCCATTGTAGGGGAAGATGTGCGTTGTATCACGATTATGCGCTCTTGGTGGAGCGTTGCTGATGTCAACTGTGGGCAGGCAACTGTCGGTTGAGAACTCTAGTCTGGAACACATGGATATGAATGTGATTATCGGCGTGGTCGTCGTAGCAGCGGTTGTTGTGGCGCTCATCGTGGCCGGTGTTGTTGCAAGTCGTACACGCAACAAACGTGCAGCCTCTTCTGGTAGCGGTACCGGCGGTGAAGGTGGGAACCGTGTCAGTGACGATGGCGGCACCGATGGTGGCTCTGAGGGTAGTGCGGAGGGTGACGAACCTGTTCGCAGTGAAACGAACCTGAAGCCAGGGGAAGAGACTGAACAAGACGGTGATCGTCCCGAGTCTGCCGGTTCACGCGCCACACGTCTCAAAGCCAAACTCGCCAAGTCGTCCAATCCGTTCGGCAAGGCGCTGTTCAACATTCTTGCCAAAGACAAACTTTCCGAGTCCGATTGGGAGGATGTCGAAGACACGTTGCTGCTGGCCGATGTCGGCAGCGAGGCGAGTGAGACCTTGGTTCAGGGGCTGCGCACCGACGCACGCGTGACCGGTACTGCCGATGCGGCTCAGGTACGAGAGGCGCTGCGCTCCAAGCTCGTGGAACAGGTCGATGCCATTTCCGGCGAGACCGTGACTCAGGCTGAGGGTGAGAGCGCTGCATCCGGAGCGGTGATTGCTCCCGATCGCGAGCTTAACGCCAACAAGCCCCAGGCTTCTCGCCCCAGCGTCATCATGATGGTGGGAGTCAACGGCACCGGCAAGACCACGACGGCCGGCAAGCTGGCACGCCTGTTTGTGGCACAGGGCAAATCGGTGATGTTGGCGGCTGCGGACACCTTCCGTGCTGCCGCTGCCGATCAGCTCGAGACCTGGGGTGCCAAGGTGAACGTGCCGGTGGTGCGCTCGCACAAAGAGGGGGGCGATCCGGCTTCCGTGGCGTTCGAAGCGTCACAGCGAGCCAAGGAGGAGAATGTCGATGTGCTCATCATCGACACAGCCGGACGGCTGCAGAACAAGTCGAACCTCATGGACGAACTGGGCAAGATTCGCCGGGTCACCGAGAAGAACCTGCCGGTGGATGAAGTGCTGCTGGTGCTTGACGCCACCACCGGCCAGAACGGCATGACCCAAGCCAAGGTGTTCGCTGAGGCGATTGGATTGACGGGCGTGGTGCTCTCCAAGCTCGACGGCTCGGCCAAGGGCGGCATTGTTATCTCGGTGCAGCGTGAACTCGGTGTGCCGGTCAAACTCGTCGGCTTGGGCGAAGGGCCGGACGATCTGGCTCCCTTCGATGCAGCAGGGTTCGTGGACGGCATCCTGGCCTGAAACGACCGCTGTGTGGATTGCGCCATCAACGTGTCGCACCACGTTTAGGCGTATCGTTACGTGGGCGTAACGGCGGCGTAATCGTGCGTAATGTGGCGTAATGCCGTCGTCATATGAGCGGCGTTCTATGGTTCCCATCCCGTAGCCGAGACTGAAGGGGAATCATATGAACAACGGAATCGATACCGGCAACGCCGCGTGGATGCTCATGGCGGCATCCATGGTGTTCCTGATGACACCCGCCGTGGCGTTCTTCTACGGCGGCATGGTGCGCCGCAAGGCCATCCTCAACATGCTGCTGCTCTCCGCCGGTGCTCTGGCGGTTGGCTCCATCGTCTGGGTGCTGTGGGGCTGGTCCATCGCCTACGCCGGCGACGATATCGGCGGTGTGTTCGGCTCTCCGGCCTCGGGCCTGCTGCTCAAGGACGCGGTGAGTGCCCAAGGCGACAGCGGGGCGCTGGGTGCCACCGAACTCAACGCCAACGGCCACTATCCGATCACCATCGACGTGGCCTTCCAGATGGCGTTCGCCATGATTGCGGTGGCGCTTATCTCCGGGGCGCTCGCCGAACGCATCAAATACACCACATGGCTGATCTTCGTGGCCTTGTGGGTAACGTTCGAATACTCGCCCATGGCACACATGGTATGGAACGGCGGCCTGCTGTCCGCCACCGGTGCCATCTCTGAGGCGCTGGGTGCGCCAGCGCATGATTTCGCTGGCGGCACGGTCATTCATATCAATGCCGCTGTGGCAGCGCTGATGATCGTACTGCTCACCGGCAAGCGCAAGGGGTTCGGCAAGCGCACCATGCGCCCGCACAACGTGCCGTTCGTGATGCTGGGTGCGTTCCTGCTGTGGTTCGGATGGTTCGGGTTCAATGCCGGTTCGGCGTTTGCGGCGAACGGCACCGCAGGGTACGCATGGGTGAGCACGTCGGTGGCGGCCGGTGCGGCCATGCTGGCATGGGGGTTCACCGAACGTGTGCGCACCGGTCATTACACCGCCATGGGCGCTGCCACGGGAATGGTGGCGGGACTGGTCGCCATCACTCCGGCAGCCGATGTGGTGGGGCCGTTGTGGGCCATCGTCATCGGCGCTGTGGCCGGGGTGCTCACATGCCTGGCGTGCGATGTGAAGTTCCGCTTGGGCTACGATGACTCCCTCGACGTGGTGGGCGTGCACGGCGTGGGCGGACTGGTCGGCACGGTGATGGTCGGTCTGTTTGCCCAAGGCACCGGTCTGTTCACAGGCGGATCGTGGCGGCAACTTGCGGTACAGGTGCTGGTGTCGCTGGTGGCGGTGCTGTATTCGGCGGCCGTGACGTGGGTCATCGCGTTTGCGCTGGAAAAGACGGTGGGTTGGCGCGTCAGTGAGGATGAGGAGCTGCTTGGCGTGGACGAGGCTCGCCACGGAGAGTTCGCCTACGGTCTGTTCGGGGGTCAACTTGCGGATGAAGTGTGAATGAGTAGCTATCCTTCCTGTGCTGGCTGGGTAATGAATGCCAGACGTAGGTAGGAAGGTGCTGTTGGTGCCGTCGTATGCGTTGCATGCGGCGGCACTGGCGTTTGGTCGTGCGGGGGAGTGAGTAGGGGGGCTAAGGTCGGCAAGTATCCGTGTGCGGGAGACTGCATGCGGATTTTGTTTTGTCTAATTATGAAGAAGTAATTCGTTATGGGCATAGTGAGATGTATCATAAATGTGTGATTGGTAACTATGTCAATACGTAATGCGGCACCAAACTCGGCAAATTGAAGCCGTGCTTGATGTAATGACGGCATTTTGTGCAAATTTATACCTGACATTTGTCTAGTATTGCGATATTCTTATTATCTGGCGTAAAGAAGGCGAATTCTTTTCATGCTAAAGCTAGGCAAATAATAGAAAACTGTACATACTCAGTACATGCTACGTGGCGCGCGGTGTGACTTTGCCTCCGGTACATGGCCATGCTGCACAGCCTGAGGGGCGACTGCCTATTGGCGCGAAATGCCATCGTGAGTCCCCTCGTATACAAGATTTCCCAATCAGTTTCAGGGAAAAGGAGAAATATCAATGAACATGCAATCACCATTGCGCAAGCTTGCAGGAGCGGCTGTAGCGGCCGCTTCCCTGCTGGCTCTCGGTGTGCCGGCCAGCGCGTTCGCTGCCGATGTCCCCGCGACGCCCAAGCCGATCGCCATCAGCGACTCCGGCAAGGAGACCATCGCGATCACCGGTATCAGCGCCGCAGTGAAGGGCCACAGTTTCAAGGCCGTGCGCGTAGGCGAATACGCCAACGCCGAAGGCACTGCCGACGGCAACCTCACCAACGTCGCCGTCACTACGGTAAGCGACTTCAACGAGGCCGCCACTTCTGCGTTCACCAGCGTTGCCGGAGCCGGTCTTGACCCCTCCTACGCGGGTAACCCGATCGGTGCGGTGTCGTCCAAGTGGCTCGGCTACGGCACCACCGGTGATGACACCACCTCAAACAGCGGCACCGCTTCCAACGCATGGGGCAAGAACGGCAAGCTGCGTGCCTTCGTCACCAACTTCTCGAAAGAGAAGGCCCTCACCTCCGCATTTGACAGCACCTCCAACGCCGAGGTGACCTCTGCGGAATCCGGTGCCAACACCACGGTGACGCTCACTGGCCTGAACCCCGGTGTCTATGTCGTCAAGGATGTCACCCCGACCTCGGGCGCAGGCAAGGCGGCGGATTACACCAACGCCATCCCCATGCTGGTGAGCACCGGAGTCACTTCCGGCAGCACGGTCTACAACAAGATCAACGGCACGGACCTGGGCGTGATCACGATGAAGAACGACACGGTGCCGTCCATCGTCAAGACGCTCGACTCCAGCAAAAGCAACGATGCCTCCATCGGCGGCAAGCTGCACTACCAGCTGAGCAGCAAGGTGCCGCTGACCACCGGCTTCGATCACTACATCTTCACCATGACCGATACCCCGAAGCAGGCGGGCCTGAGCTACAACAACGACGCGGTCGTGACGGTCGGCTCCCAGACGCTGTCCAAGAGCCAGTACAACGTCATCGTTGATACCGATGCCGCCAACAACACCAAATACGTGGTCTTCGACCTCTCCTCGAGCATCCGCAGCTTCACTTGGCAGGATAAGATCACCGTCACATACAGCATGACGGTCAACGACAATGCGCAGGGCGGTTCGCTCGGCAACGGCGTCACGCTGTCCTTCAGCAACGACTCGGACAAGCAGCCGACCTCAGACAAGCCGACCATCAGCGACGGCAGCAACGGCAGCACGGACAACGGCCTGGTCAACCCCAGCGATCCGGGCAACGGTTCGGTTGACACGGTCACCGACAAGCCAGATGCGGAGCATCCGAACGCGAACTCCACCGCATACCTGCGCTCCTTCACGCTGGCAAACAAGGACAAGACCAGCAGCGCTCCTCTGCAAGGCACCTTCCAGGTGAGCCAGGGCGACACCAAGGCCGCCGCTCCCATCAAGTTCCTCCAGCTCTCGGACGGCTCGTACAAGAAGGCCGCCGCTCAGGGTTCCCCCTCGGCCACGGCTGATCTGAAGCCCGCACAGGACGGCACGCTGAAGGTGGACGGTCTGTCTGACGGCACGTACACGGTCAACCAGACCGCGGCTCCTGCAGGCTACTCCGACATGTTCAAGCCCAGCTTCACCGTCACGCTTTCGGGCGACTCCAGCGATCCCACCATCTCCGTGGCAACGAACACCGGCGACATCTGGGGCTTGGTCGAGGAGCGCAAGACCGCTACGAACACCAATGACGGCACGAACGCCATCGTGGTCTTCAACGTCACCTCCATCTCCTCGCTGCCGATGACCGGCGGCGCCGGCGTACTGCTTGCAGTCGTCGTGGCGCTGCTTCTGCTGGTCGTCGCTGTGGCGCTGATGATTGTCAAGCGTCGTCAGGCGGCTACGCTCGCAGGATTGCGCTGAAACTAGGCATTTGAGGGAAGCGCATGACGGTTAGGCAATAAAACCGGATGAGCTTCCTGCTCTGCTTGGCGAACTCATATAGGCGGACGGTCTACTTCACGGTAGGCCGTCCGCTTTTGTATGGAAGGGTGTGGGGGAGCGGGATGTGCGCTGTGCTTCTCATCACTCTATAAAACAGCCAAAGAACTAGAATTTGTATAGCAAAGTGCGCGCTGTGATTGCTTCCACAAAGAATCAGTGAAGCACGTAACACGGTAAATATATTAAATCATCTGATTTGTTTAATATTCCTTTCTTCTTTTATAGGTAAATAGTGATATATTCGTAATTGTCTACGCAAGAAAGCTCACTCTTTGCTGAGGACTGATGTTTTTGACTAATAAAGAACGATGCTTTGCCTAAATAGCGGTCGGTATGACGCGAACGGTACACGGTAAGTCTGTGGATGCACCACAGCACGTCGCGCAATCATCTGTCGGCCTGCGATTCATGCACACGCGGGCATCGCATATTTCCCGATGAAGTGTTAGGGAAAAGGAGAAAGATGATGAGTATCCGATCAAGGTTCCGCAACATTGCGGCAGTGGCCGTAACGGCGGCCACCCTACTGGCTCTGGGGGTTCCGGCCAGTGCATATGCGGCTGATGGCGGCGAGTCCGCTTCCGCGCCCGTCGCCTTTTCGGACGACAACAAGGTGGCCATCGCCATTACCGGCACAAGCGCGGCGGTCAAAAACCACGTGTTCAAGGCTGTGCGCATCGGTGACTATGCCAGTGCCGACGGCGTTGCCTCCACCGGCACACTCAACCATGTGGCGGTCACCACCGAACCGACGCTCGTGTACGCCGCCCAAGCGGCAAGTGACGGCATTGATGCCGATGCAAGCTATGACGACAATCCGGTGGGAGCAGTGGCTGCCACATGGCTCGGTTTTGCGGCGCCCGGCAGCGAGGACACCATTTCGAACAGTGGCACGGACAAAGACGCGTGGGGCAAAGACTGTACGCAAGCCAGCGATGGCGAGGAGTGCGAGACCGGTGGCCTGCGCCGGTTCGTCACGCGGCTGATTCGGCAGCGGGACTTCAAGGCCGCCATCAAGGACACCGCCGCAGCGCCCGTGACGTTCACCGACGCCGGTGCCAACAGCACCGCCACGATCGCAGGTCTGGCTCCCGGCATCTACGTGGTGGAAGACACCACGGGGACGCAGCCCGACGAGACCCATACCAACTCGATTCCGATGCTGGTGAGCACAGGCATCACCTCCACTGCAGGGGTGAGCTACGGGAACATCAATGGGCAGCCCCTGGGCACCATCAATATGAAGAACGACGCAAAGCCCACCATCACCAAACAGCTGGACACCTCCAAACACAACGATGCCTCCATCGGCGGCACACTGCACTATGTCATCACAACCCAGGTGCCGCTGACCACCGGTTTCAGCGAGTACATCTTCGCCATCACCGATACGCCCAAGCAGCCCGGCCTGACCTACAACAGCGATGACACCACGGTGACCATCGGCGGCAAGGTCATGCAGGAGGGAATCGACTATCAAATCGATTTCGACGGTGCCGCCAATGACGGCAAGGGATATGTCACCTTCAACCTCTCGTATGGCATTTGCACCAAGGTATGGCACGATCCGATCAAGATCGAGTACAGCATGACCGTCAACGATCAGGCTCAGCCCGGTGCGCTGCAGAACGGCGTCACGCTGGCCTTCAGCAATGACAGCGCCCATCAGTCCAGCGGCACTGGCGAAATCGACGGCGAGACCGGTCAGATTAACACGGATCCAGTCAGCGAGAACGGTTCCTTTGAGACCGTCACCAACGACCCGAGTTCGACCCCCACTGCCTACTACCGCTCGTTCACCTTGGTCAACAAGGACAAGGCTACGGAAACGCCGATTCCCGGTGGCCCGCAGGGCGCCACGTTCCAAGTGAGCTCCAAGGGCGGCAAGCTCATCAGGTTCCGGCAGCTGGCTCCGGGCTCCTACCGGAAGGTCGTCGATCAGTCGGATGACAGCGGGGATGGCGAAACCTCCACCACCGTCAACCTGCAGGCTAACAGTCAGGGACAGCTCACGGTAGACGGACTGGGTGAGCAGGCCTATGATGTGGCGCAGACCGAAGTTCCGGCCGGGTACGCCGCATCGTTCAAGCCATCCTTCGAGGTCACGCTGTCCGGCAACGGCGCTGACGGGCAGGTGTCCAACACCGGCGACATATGGGGTCTGGTCGAGGCGCATCGGGTACCGGTGGCTGCCGACACCGCCATCGTGGTGCACAACGTCACCGCTGTGTCCCAGCTGCCGTTGACCGGTGGTGCCGGTGTGGCGCTCGCGGTTGCGGTCGCAGTGCTGCTGCTGATGGTCGCGGTGTCGCTCATGATGTTCAAGCGTCGTCAGGAGGCTGCGGCGGGGATACGCTGATGGCGCGACGCTTGGCTTTGATGTAGGCCTCTTTAATTGGCTGAAACAGTACAGGCTCCGTTCTGCAATCGCAGAACGGAGCCTGTAGTGTATGTGCTGGTATCAACTAGTTACTAATAACTGTCAGCTGTCAATGACGATTAGTGCAACAGCCGTCGGTGCAGCCACAATGCCAATCCCAAGAATGCAAGCGCGATGGCCGCTCCTGCAATGGCGAGGCCGAGAGCTGTGGTACTCGCTCCGGTAATCGGCAATCTGCTGAGGGGAGGTGCTGCGTAGGTGAACTGTTGGATGATCGGGGGTTGCGCGTCGCCGTTGGACCAACTTATGGTCATGTCGGTGGTGCCGCCGTGATAGGCCGGCGTGGTGACCTGCCATACCTGCTTGGCGTTGTTCCAGGCCAGGCCGACGCCTGGCTTGGCGGTGCTGCCGGTGCCGAACGTGACCGCGGTGACGGTGACGAGCGGCAGGCTGACGGTGACGGGCGTGCTGCTGCTGTCGGTGGTGCCGTTGCCCAGCTGGCCGTTCCCGTTGTACCCGAAGGCATGGGTGGTGCCTTCGTCGTCGATGTAATAGGAGGCACAATCGTTGATATCTATGTCTACGGCCTTTACCGGCTGTCCCAGACTGTCGTCGACTGCGGTGGGTGTGCTGTTGGGTCGGGTGGTGCCGTTGCCCAGCTGCCCGTACTGGTTGTTGGAACCCCAAGAATACAGGGTGCCGTCGGCACTGCGGGCAAGGGCGAATCCCCGGTTGGCTTTGACGGTGGTGAAGGAGGCTCCTCCGGCCTGGACCCGCACCGGAGTGGGCTGGTCAACGGTGGTGCCGTCGCCCAGGGCACCGTTGCTGGAGAAGGTGTTGCCGCTTGCGGTGGTAGTGCCGCTGTTCTTGCCCCAAGCCCATACGGTGCCGTCGCTTGCTATGGCGAAAGCGTCGTTGTAACCTGCGCTGATGGACGTGAAGGTCATCCCCGATGGTGTGTTGACTTTGGTGGGGATGAGGGCAGTGCCTGTGTATTGACCGTTGCCGAGCTGCCCGTTGGTATTCGATCCCCACGAATAGATGAGGCCGTCGTCACCCAGTCCCAAGGCGAAGTTGCCGCCGGCGCTCACCTGGGTGAACCGGACGCCGGAGGGTTGAACGACTCTGACGGGGGCTGACCGGTTGATGGTGGTGCCGTCGCCCAAGGTGCCCACGCCGCCGGCTTCATCGCTTCTTGAGGCTTGGTTGTTGTTATTGCCCCAAGCCCATGTGGCGCCGTCCGAGCTGATGGCGAGCGAATACTCGTTGTTGCAGTACGTAGGGTCGCTGATGGAGACGGTGTTGAAGTGCACTCCGGCCGGTGTGGTGACTTTGCTCGGGGTGCTGAGGTTTCCGGAAGCTCCTGAGATGCCGGTGATGCCGCCTTCGGCGTAACCCCAGCTGTAGAGGTTGCCGTCGGAGGCTTTGGCGGTGGCGCTGCATGCTCCGGCGGCAAGTTTGGTGAAGGTGGTGCCTGCTGGCGTCTTGGTGGGCGTGGGAAGTATGCTCCCGTTGGAGTCGACTTTACCGTTGCCGAGTTGGCCGAGGTGGTTGAGACCCCACCCGTAGGTTTTCCCGGTGGTGCTCCGCACCAATGAGTAGTACCCGCTGGAGCTGATTTGCAGGAACTTGCTGTTATGCGGCGGGGTGATGCCGACTCGCGTGCCGCCGCTGGCCGGGCCTCGCGTCGGGTCGGCGCTGAATGCACCCCACATGGCGGTGATGGTGATGTTCCCGGTGACGGGTTTGTTGAAGTCGTAGGGGGTGGTGCCGTCCAGGGTCCAACCGTTGAACAGGGCGTTCTCTTTGGTGGGAGTGGTGCTCGGCCATGTGGGGGTGCTGCCCTTGAGGACCTGTTGGCTGGCTGGTGGTGCGCTGCCGCCTGCGGTGTTGAATGTGACCGTATATGACGGTGTGAACGTGTAGGTGTAGGGGATGGTGACCGCGGGCTGCGGCACGTCGGCATTGGTCCAGTTGACCGTCATGGACACGGTGCCTGCCGGGTGTTTCGGGCTGTGGACGATCCAATGGCCGTCGGCCTCATGGAAGCCGAGGTCGATTCCTGCGGTGGTATCGAAGGTGACGGAGGTGACCTTTGCGTTGATGGAGTTGATCCTGAGCGGGACATTGCTGTTGGTAGTGTTCGAGGTACCGAGCTGACCGTAGCCGTTGCTGCCCCAAGCGTATAGCTCACCGTTGGTGGCGAGGGCGAGCGTATGCATGTTGCCGCCTGCCATGATGCCGGTGACGCTGAGGCTCCTTTGGACTCGCTGCGGCACGCTGCTGTTGTCGTTGGTGCCAATGCCCAGCTGCCCGGAGGTGTTGTATCCCCATGCGTAGAGGGTGCCGTCCTTGGTTCTGGCCATGGAGTGGTTGCCTCCGGCGGCGATGTCGGTGACGGTGGCTGCTCCCGGGATGGTGACCTCGACCGGCGAGTTCTGGTTGGCGGTGGTGCCGTTGCCCACTTGACCTATGGTGTTGTATCCCCACGCGTAGATGCGCCCGGTCGAGGTGAGGAGAAGATTGTGATAGTTGCCGGCTGCGATGGACTTGATGCTGGGGTTGCCGGGGATGGTGATGGGTTTGGGGCTGTTGTTGCCGTGGACGGTGCCGTTGCCGAGTTGTCCGTAGGTGTTGTCTCCCCATGTCAGGACGTTCCCGGTGTCGGTGAGGGCGAGGTTGTGGTAGAAGCCGGCTGCGATGGACTTGATGGTCTGCTTGCCGGGGATGGCGACTGCTTTGGGTCTGCTCTGAACGGCGAGGCTGGTGGTGCCGTTGCCCAATTGGCCGTAGTCGTTGTCTCCCCATGTGTACAGGGTGCCGTCGTTCGTCAGCGCCATGGACATATAGCCTTTGGCGCTGACGGCCTTGAAGGTGAGACCTGCGGGGGTGATGTCGGTGGGTCTGGTGCTGTTGCTGGTGGTGCCGTTGCCCAGTTCGCCATGGGAGTTCGATCCCCACGCATAGATGTGCCCGGTGTCGGTGAGGGCGAGACTGTGGTAGAAGCCGGCTGCGATGGACTTGATGGTCGGGTTGCTTGGGATGGAGATGGGTGTGGGCGTGGTCTGATTGGCGCTGCCAGAGGTGCCGTTTCCTAGTTGCCCGTAGTTGTTGCCGCCCCACGTGTAGAGGCGGTTGTTGGCGGTGAGCGCTATGGAATGTATGGCGCCGGTGGCGAGCTGTGTGATGGTGCCGCTGATATGCGGCGTGAGGTTGATTCTGGTGCCGCCTTGGTCCGGGCCGGAGGTGTTGTCAGCGGTGAAGGCGGGTTGATCGTCGTCTTGCGCGTGTGGGGCGGGTGAAGGGTCGGTGGTGCCGTTGCTGTCGTTGTCGGCATGGCCGATTTTGGTGGAGGCGTCGCTGTCGGCATCGATTGGGTCGTCGCTGCCAAGGGTGGCGTCGGTCTTGTCGTTGTGGTCTGTTGTGCTGTCCTTGCCGGTGCCATCGGTGGGTTTGCTGCCGCCAGCGGTGAGTGTGGATTCGGGCTGCGTGCCGAGTGCTGGCTGGTTGGGGGAGGTGCTGTTCTGCGGCGATGAGGGCAGGGGCTGACCGGAGGTGGTGTTGGTGGAGTCGGCATTGCCGGAGCCGTGCGTGGAAGGCATTGCGCTCTTAGTACTGTTTGATGTTGCGCTCGGTGAGGCGAGATGCGTTTCGGTGGCGTCCGCGCTGGGGGCTGTGACGGTCAGGATGGCGGTGCATATGGCCGCGGTGAAGAAGGCGGTTGCATGTGAAGAGCGGCGTGTATGCTTCGGAGAGGATGAACGATTATCGGTACTGTGTCTCATGTGCGGTTTCTGTATGGTCTTTTTCTGGTATGGAGATTTTCAACCACAGTGTCTAGTGCTTGCCAATCTTGTGTCTAGTTTCTGCGTATAGAGGCAATATAGAGTAGTGCATAAACGTCAGATAAGATGCATTCTTCTTCGCAATAAGTGCATAGTGCGCTATTCTGTCTAAATAAATTTGCAAACAATGATGGGTGTCACAGTCAAGTGGTTTTTATTTAGTCATCCTGAAAAAGATGTTCTAATTTGCTGACTTGCAGATGTGCGGCATATAACGTTCGGTATTTCGCGCAGTGCGATATGCCCTGCGCACATTAGACTGAGCGGCATGGGCAAGAAGCATAGGGACAGAAACTGGGCGCCGCTGCCGCCGCCGCTGCCGCAGGGTGTCACGGTAGTGGACAATCACACGCATGTGGCGTCGGTGCCTCCGTTTGTAGAGGAACTCAGCCGTCAGGCCGTGGAACGCGGGCAGGGCGAGGTGACGGTGCCTACGGTGGACGAGCTGCTCGACCAAGCCGCGTCCGTGGGGGTGGAGGGCGTCATCGATGTGGGTTGCGAGCTGCCGAACCTGGGCACCGCCGTGCGCATGGCACTCGACCATCCCGGCCGGGTCCACGCCGCCTTGGCCATCCATCCCAACGAATCCGTGCTGCATGGGCACCGCGGTGCCGCCGGGCCCGACGGGCTGCCGGTGACGTACCGGCCGTGGCATGAGACCAGTTTTGACGACGCACTGGCCGAAGTTGAACGCCTGGCTCGCGCTCACCCGCGCGAGGTGGTGGCCATAGGCGAGACCGGCATGGATCTGTTCCGCACAGGTGAGGCTGCCAAGGAACTGCAGCGCGAAGCGTTCCGTGCGCACATTGCTCTGGCCAAGGAACTCGACCTGCCCATGCAGATTCATGACCGTGACGCCCATGCCGAGGTCATTGAGACCTTACTGGCCGACGGCGCACCCGAGCGCACCGTGTTTCACAGCTACTCGGGAGACACCGCCATGGCGCAGGTGGCGCGGGAGCACGGATGGTACCTGAGCTTTTCCGGTACGTCCGGGTTCAAAGGCAACGGTGAGATCGCGGCATCGGCGGCCGTGGTGGGACTTGACCACATCATGGTGGAGACCGATGCCCCCTACCTCACGCCCATGCCCTACCGCGGGCGACCCAATGCCCCCTACATGATTCCCTACACGCTCCAGGCCTTGGCCGATGCGCTGGACGTGCCGTTGGTGCAGGTGGCGCAGGCCACGCGCGACACCACACGTGCGGTGTATGGAGTGTAGCCTACGGACGGGCGCATGTCTGTCAATGTATTCGTGCTGCGCATGCGCTATGTTTTGTGCGGGAATCTGTCTGTGATGTGGGCGGCTGCGACTGCATGGTGACCGCGTATTTGGTGTTCTGCGGTGAATGGGTCTACACTGGCGCTTTGGTTTGAAGTTTACATGCCCGGGCACGGGCGCTAGGGAACGCGACGCGGAGCAGGGTTCCGCTGTGGAGGCAAGCATGGCTGGGTCAGGGAAAGCGGAACCATCATCAACCGGAGGGCAGACGGCCCGTAAAACGCAGGGCGGCGCCAACAAGGCGATGTCTGAGACCGAGGCGGAGGTCCGAGCCGCGAAGGCGGAGAAAGAGGCGCTGCTGCGCGCCGACACCTTTACCAACGCTCCCAAAGTCTCCCGGTCCACGCTCACGCTCGAGGAGCGTGAGGAGCTCGACAAGCAGGAGAAGGCCGAGCAGGAAGAGGCACAGAAACTCTCCAAGGCTGCGCGCACGCCCATCAGCCGGTGGTGGCGGCGCGTGCAGTCAGGGCCGGACAAGGTGAGTGCCGGCATGGCCATCGTGGCTCTTGGCGTGGTGTATGGCGACATCGGCACCTCGCCCCTGTACACGGCGCAGACCTTCCTCGCCGGGCAGGGCGGCTTGGGCAACATCGACCGGCAGGCTGTGCTGGGGTTGCTCAGTCTGGTGTTCTGGTCCATTACGCTCATCACCACCGTCAAATACGTGTTTGTGGCCATGCGCATCGACAACAAGGGTGAGGGCGGCATCTTCGCGCTCTTCTCGCTCATACGCCACTATGGCAAGTGGCTTGTCATCCCGGCCATGCTCGGCGGTGCTGCCTTCCTGGCGGATTCCGTGCTCACCCCTGCGGTCTCCATTTCCTCTGCGGTCGAAGGTCTGAAGACCATACCCGTCCTCGAGCCGATGTTCAGGGAGAACGGCAGCCTTTCCCTGATGATTACCGTCGTCATCATCGTCATCCTCTTCGCGGTGCAGTCGCGCGGCACCGAACGCATCGGCAAGGTCTTCGGTTCGGTCACCCTCGTCTGGTTCACCTTCCTGGCCCTCACGGGCATCGCGAACCTGCACGGTGACTGGAGTGTATTCCAGGCCATCAACCCCGTCTATGGCATCCGCTTCCTCTTCAGTGGCAACAACGTGGCCGGGATTACGCTGATGGGCACCGTCTTCCTGTCCACCACCGGCGCCGAAGCGCTCTACTCCGACATGGGGCATGTGGGTCGAGGCAACATCTACTTCACATGGCCGTTCATCTTCGTGGCGCTCGTGTTCAATTACTTCGGGCAGGGTGCGTGGATGTTGCGCAACCAAGGCAACCCGGCGCTCGTGAACATGGCGGGAGGGGTGAACCCGTTCTTCCAGATGATGGGGCCGGGACTGCGCCCCGTCGCGGTCATACTGTCCGTGGCGGCCGGTGTCATCGCCTCTCAGGCACTCATCACCGGTGCCTTCACCATGGTCTCCGAGGCCACGCGCCTGAACTGGATGCCGCACCTGCAAGTGCACTATCCCGCGCGTACCCGCGGTCAGCTCTACATCCCGGCCGTCAACCTGGTGCTGTGCGTGGCCACGCTGGCGGTGCTCGCCATCTTCAAGGATTCCGAACATATCTCGGCGGCCTACGGTCTGGCGCTCACCATCACCATGATTACCACCACGGTGCTGCTCACCGTCTACCTGTGGTACTCGCGCCACAAGCTTTCCGCGGTCGTCTTCTTCGTCGTCTTCATTGCCATACAGACTATGTTCTTCGTGGCGTCCATGGCCAAATTCCTGCGCGGCGGCTGGTTCACCATGCTGCTCACCGCCATGATTCTGCTCATCATGATCACCTGGAACGACGGCACGAAGATCGAGCGCAGCCAACGCCGGCACATGAAGCAGCGGGACTTCGAGCCGGTGCTGCACAAGCTGCATGACGACTTCCGCATTCCTTATTTCGCCGACAATCTCGTCTACCTCACCTCCGATCCGGACATGCGCCGGCTCGACACCGACATCTTCTTCTCGATCTTCGCCGACCACCCCAAGCGGGCGCGCGCCTGGTGGGCGGTCTCCGTGCAGACCACGGACGAACCGTTCACCCGTGAATATTCAGTTGAGAACTTCGGTACGGATTACATTTTCCGTGTGCGCATTCGCCTCGGGTTCAAGGTGTCCCAGTCCATTCCCGCCTATATTCACCAGGTGATGCATGATTTGTCTGCCACCGGCGAGTTGCCTCAGCAGAAGTCCGTTTATCCCAAGGTCGATGCCGATCCCGACATTGGCACCGTGCGTTACGTGCTGCTGCATAAGGCGCTTATGCCCGAGTCGAAAATCAGTGCACGTGAGGCGTTCTCCCTCAAGGCCAAATATACGATTCGCCATGTGGCCGGGTCTCCGGTCAAGTGGTTTGGTTTGGCGCCGTACAACCCGGTTATTGAAACGCAGCCGCTTTTCGTCTCCACCCGTCGTCCGCCTCGTTTGAAGCGGCGTGGGCTCAAGCAGCGTTCTGCGTCGGAGGACTGAGTGTAGCCGGACTGGTCTGGGGACAGTGTCGGGATGGCTTGGCCGGCACGCGCGAGCCCGTAGCTACGCATAGGAGATGGTGCGGTTTCCCGTGGGTGGCGAGTTGTGGCTATGCCGTGCTTGTGCTTGTGCTTGTGCTTGTGCTTGTGACTGCGTGCGCACAAATGGTATGTGCGTTTTCTTGACAGTTCGCACATCAGTGTTGTGTTTTCTGTTCGAATCGGTTCCGAAGGCGCTACGTAGCCTTATACTGGAGGTGAATCTGACTCCTAGGAACACGAGGAAGCATGACAACTATTCTGGTCACCGGTGGCGCTGGTTACATCGGCACACATACCGACATCGAACTGCTGAACAAAGGGTACGACGTGGTGAGCGTCGACAACTATGGCAATTCCTCTCCCGAAGCGCTTGAACGCGTCGAGACGATTACCGGCAAGAGTGTGAAACGCTACGACGGTGATGTGCGCGACGAAGCGCTCATGAATCGCATCTTTGACGAGAACCCCATTGACTGGGTGATTCATTTTGCCGGGCTCAAGGCTGTGGGCGAGTCCGTAGCCAAGCCGATTGAGTATTATGACAACAACCTCAACAGTACATTGGTGCTCCTCAAGGTGATGAAGGCACACGATGTCAAGAAGATCATCTTCTCCTCGTCCGCCACCGTGTACGGCGATCCGGAAGAGCTGCCGCTTACCGAGGACAGCCGTACCGGAGGCACCACCAATCCTTACGGCACCTCAAAGTATTTCCAGGAGCAGATGCTGCGCGACGTGGTCGTCTCGGACCCGAGTTGGACCGTGGTGCTGCTGCGTTACTTCAACCCGGTCGGTGCCCACGAATCCGGGCTGCTCGGTGAAGATCCCAAGGGCATTCCCGCCAACCTCACCCCCTACATCGCCAAGGTGGCGCTCGGCGAGCTGAAGGAAGTGCAGGTGTACGGCACCGATTACGATACTCCGGACGGCACTGGCGTGCGTGACTATATTCACGTGGTTGACCTGGCCAAGGGGCATGTGGCGGTTATCGATCACATCGATGATTCCGGTGTGTTTGTCTATAATCTGGGCACCGGCCACGGGTATTCCGTGCTTGAGGTCATCAAGGCCTACGAAAAGGCAGCCGGCCACACGATTCCTTACGCGCTGAAGCCTCGCCGTCCTGGCGACATCGACGCTTGCTACGCCGATGCGTCCAAGGCTGAGCGCGACTTGGGCTGGAAGGCAGAGCTTGGCATCGACGATATGGCTCAGTCCTCGCTCAATTGGCAGACCAAGAACCCCAACGGATTCCGCAAGTCCTGAATCTGAGGTCTTGAGTTTGAAGTTCTGAATCTGAAGGGCTAAGCCCAAGATCATGAGTCTGAGGTCTTGAACCTGCTGTTGTGCCACTTCTCTCATGGGTGTCGCCGCTACGCGTATGTAGCGGCGACACCCATTTTCGTACTCTGCTCTTATACGGCAGCTTCCCGTAGAGCTGTTGTGGTGTGATAAGGGAGAAGTTGGTTGCTTGGTAGCCAACTCATTCGGCATGAGCTGCTGGGGTGCGTCTAAGAGACTGAGGATGGAGACAGCAGAAGACGGATACGGCAGAGGATGGTGGCCGGTGGGCTACACAATCTTCCTGCTGGCAGCCCACCGTGTGAGTTCCGACCGATTGGAGAGCTGGAGTTTGCGCAGTACCGAACTCATGTGGGTCTCGACGGTTTTGGTGGTAATGAACAGTTCGGCGGCTGTTTCCTTGTAGGTGTATCCGCGTGCGATGAGCCGCATCACGTCCTGCTCGCGGGCGGAGAGTCTGTCGAGCTCTTCGTCCTGTTGCGCGGGACTGGTGCCTTGGAATGTTGACAGTACGAATCCGGCAAGCTTGGGGGAGAAGACCGCATACCCTAGGGCAACCTGTTCGATGGAGCTGACCAGATTGGCTGTGTCGATCGTTTTGGTCACGTATCCGCGTGCACCTGCTCGGATTACGGCACCCACGTCCTGCGGGGCATCAGAGACTGAAAGCGCCAGGAATTCGGACTTTGGAGCAAGAGGCTTTGAACGGGTGAGGATTTCTGCTCCGCCGCCATCGTTCCCGCCGGGGACGTGCACGTCTAGTAGTACCACGTCGGGTTGGGTGGCCGAGATCATATTGACGGATCCGTCCACATCCGCAGCTTGGCCTACGACGGTGAAGTGCGGTTGCAGCGAGGCGAGGATGCCTGCCCGGAACATGGCATGGTCGTCTACTACCGCGATGCGAATGTGCTCGTTTGTGCAATCGTTGCTTACCGAATCGCTATCTGCCGGAGCGTCATTCATGGGGCTGTTATCGGTCTGTCTGCTGTTCATCACATCCCGCTTTCCGTGGTATTGGTTGATACGTTGACATGTTCGGCATGCGGTTGTGGTGTCTTGCGTTCCGAGGCGATTGGCATGTGCATGCGGACTTCGGTTCCCCAATCGTTCTTCGAGACGATATCCACCGTGCCACCGCGCCGTTTGATGCGACCTACGATGGATTCTCTGATGCCCAGTCGGTCTGGGGGCACCGCAGCAGTGTCGAACCCGTCTCCGTGGTCTCTGACAAAGACATCCACAAAGGTTTTCCCGGCTTCACAATACACGGATATCGGTTCTTTGCCATGCTGAACGGCATTGAGCAAAGCCTGTCCCGTAGCTCCCAGCAGCGCATCGGTTTGTGCGGAAGGCTGCGCATCGCCAACAGTAACCACTTCGATGGGTTTGCTATGCTCATCCTCGATGCGTGCAGCTATTTCCTTGATGCCGGCATTCACCGAACGTTCCGGTGCGGCCCGCTCCTGGTAGAGCCACTCTCTTAGATCCCGCTCCTGGCCGCGAGCCAAAGTGAACACGGTCTGGGGTTCATTATGATGCAATTGAATGAGTGCGAGTGTCTGCAAAACGCCATCATGAATGTGAGCGGTGATGTCTGCACGCTCCTCCTCACGTTCCTTGAGCGCACGTTGCACACCGAGGTCGTGGATAAGCCTGTTGAACCATGGAATGGTGGCTACACCTGCAAAAGCCAACAACACCAATCCGGATGCAATCGTTTTCAACGGGTTGCGCAACATTGAAGAGTTGGCAAGAATAAAGAGAGCATACGCTGCAATGATGAGCAGCAAGCTCAGCAGCATGGAGCGGAACTGGCCTTCATCCTCGCCGCCGAATCGGAACCAACCCACTGCGATGCCGCAGATCGCGATAAGTGCTGGCAGTATGGTGCGTGTTGGCAGAGGACTGAGCGCCATCACTGATGCCAGCATAATCGCAGCCAATCCGGTGAATGCGAACAAAGCCGGCTTGGATGCTCGCTCAATGGCGGCGCTGAACCCCTCCTTTGCATGCGAGTCCGAATCTGATGACGTGTGGATCGTCGGTGAGTCAGACGGCCCATAAGCAGACCCGTTCACGTGTGTATTTGTCTGTGTTTGGGCCTTCTGGCCACGGCCGGCGGTGCGGTCGGTTGGTTCCAGCGGCACAAAAATCCACAAGAACATATATGCCACCAGACCGGCTCCGAACAGGAAAGTGGTAAGGATGAAACAGATACGGATCAACCTTACAGAGATGCCTAAGTGCACGCTCAATCCGCGGCAGACACCGCACAAGATACGGTGTCGGCGCGCTCGCAGCAGCGGTGGCCGCTGGTGCTGCTCTGGTGCGTTGGGCATATGGTTCATACATATATTGTGCATGCTGATGATGATTTCAACATGGGATTTTGCAAAATTCAGGGTAAACTCAGGGTGTTCCCTGATACGTTCTGAGAGTTTCGTGTGCTGTAATGGCATTATGAGCAACACACACAATAATCGATGGCAATATGAGTCCGGTCGTTTCTTCACCTGGATCCGCAGAAGCGGATTGATGCGTGGCGGTGACCGCTGGGTCGGTGGCGTATGCAGTGGTCTCGCCTCGCGATACGGCGTCAGCCCGTCATTCGTCAGAGCGGTGGTGGGAGCCTCCTCATTGGTGTTTGGATTTGGTCTCGCATTCTATGCGGTGGCGTGGGTGCTGCTTCCCGACGTTGAAGATGGGCGTATCCTCGGCGAGGATACGATACACGGGGAATGGAGCTGGACTTTGATCGGTCCAATCATTCTTTTGATTATGGCAAGCTGGATGCCGGGGCTTGGATTGTTGATTTTCCTTACTGCTGTCATCGTGCTGTGCATTATGGTCAATACGCTTGTCCATCAAGCAAGGGAAGGCGACAACGCTCCTTATCGTGGTAATTCATCCAACGCTTCTCCACCTGCCGCAGATGCCTCGTTTGGCAGTTCCACCAGTGCTCAATACGGAGACTGGAGAGACGGTGCAGCCATGAATGGCAATGCTTCTGCCGGCGTGCGGTCTGAGCCTGAACGCAATGGGATGCGTGGCGGAACAGGGCAGCCTTATCAGCAGGGCAATGGGCAGTGGAATCAATCCGGCAGTGCTGCTGGAGATCAGGGAACGCCGTACATGCCACAAGGTGGCGCGGCCACTGCACCTTTTGGTACCACTTATGTGTCGACTCCAGTGTCTGCGCCTCCACGCAAGCGCAAACCTAAACGTTTGCGTCGGCGTCCTGCCGGAGCTGTTGTCACACTCTTGTCTTTCGGTCTGGTGTTCCTGATTGCTGCCGCAGCTTGCGGGTCTATATTGTTCGGCAATGCATATTTCAGCGGCGTGCTGCAAGTCATCGGTGTCGCCGTGGCCGTGATGTGTTTGGTGGTCGGTATCGTCATCGTTACTCTTGGAGCACGTGGGCGGCGTGCCGGCGGCATGAACGTTTTGGCTGTTCTTGTGGTGTGCGCTGCAGTGCTGACATCCGCTTTCTATGGTACCCTCGTCGCCGAAGGATACGAGTCTCTACCATACAAGCGCAGCTATAACAGCGAAAGTGTTGACGGTTTCGTGCATCATTCTGTAACACAAGACAAAATGCAACGGTTGAACAACGGCGTTTCATACTATGGAACGGACTACGACAGTTCTGTGCTTAACCTTGACCTCAGTGAGTATGCCAAAACTGCTGGCACGCATAAAATGACACAGGAAAACGGGGAGACTGTTGATTCCGGCTGTCCCGCAGGGCGAATCAATCTGACCGCATACAACGCGCAGATAGTGGTGACGTTGCCTCGCGGATGCTCGTTCATGCTGACCAATGTTCGCGAGGGGCTCGTAGGTATCTACAATAGGCAGGACGGTAAGCAGGCACACCTCATCTCGGAGCATGACGGATCTCGGAAGGTCGAGGTGTATAGCAAAGACGATCATCGAGACCTTGGTGGCTTTGAATGCGGCGTAACGCCAGATGCTGACACGGACGATAGTGATGGAATAAACCTGGAGTGCAAGGACTCCGATGGGTATTACTATTTTGGCAGTGTAGACGCTGATAAGCATATTTCGATGTATGGCCGAACGGGTAGAGGGTACTGGTATGACGGGATGCCGTTGAATACCCTGATTCCGGGCGCACGTACGCTTGGCTCGCCGTATGGCATGATGACCAGCGACGGGTTCAATATGCAGTTGCATATGAGTCAGCAGAGTGACAATCGCCCGCTTCCCAAAGAGAGCGAATACCAGTGGATGAGCGAGAACGGTACCATGCCGCAAAACGGTCCCGAACTTATTATTTCAGCCAGCGAACTGGTCCAGGCACAAGTCCGAGTCCTGTACCCGGATCAGGCGGATCAGCAGTGATCGTGCCTGAACATGGCAGCGAGCAATCCCGATGGGCACCTAGAACCAATATTCACCAGACCGCAGCACACTTGAAGGAAGACATCATGACAGACTCCCATAGAACAGAGCACTCTGTGCAAGAAGAACATGTGCAAGAAGAACATGAAATCCATGACCGCGACGTTCGGGATGGTACGGAAGATATGGCTACCGAACAGCTACCGACGGCAACAACTGTAGGTGAGTCAGCGGATACCATGCCGATAGGAGGTGATCAATCCGAGATGGAGCATGCTGACACAGACAAGGAGACAGATACGGTCGCAAACACAGCCACATCCGCAGGTGCAGACGCATTCACTGACGCAGCTGCAGCCGCAGGTGCAGACGCATTCACCGACACAGCCGCAGCCGCATTCATGGACACGACGAATACCACATATCAGCATCAGTATGATGGTCAGCGTCAGAATGAGAATCAGCAGCCTGACCGGCAACCACAGCAGGTGCCTTTCTACCAGCCCAATGTCGAACAACAGCCTGTGCAGCAACCGGTGATACCGGCAAAAACAGGACCCAGTACGGTCACTATTGTCGGGGGTGCCATGGTGTTAGTGGTCGGTGTACTGCTGTTTGCTGTCACTATGTGGTTTCCCGATAACCAGATTCAGAGTGTGGGGCAGAACTCCAAAGTACTGGTCACGGCCGGGCTTGCGTTGATAGGCATCCTGTTGCTGGTTATTGCGTTGTGCTGTGGCATCGTTGGTGCCATACACAATCGTGCAGCGGATAAGCAGTCACGATTCCAGACTCAGCTTCAAACCCAAGCTCAGCCGCAGTACCAGTCCCAACCTCAGTACCAGGCGCAGCCACAACCTCAATCTCAGTATCAAACTCAGCCACAGTCGCAGCCGCAGCCTCAAACACAATTCCAGTCCCAGCCGCAGCCGCAGTATCAGCCTCAGTCTTCTCAATCGCAGATGCAATTCCAGCCGCAAACGCAAACGCAACAGCCTGATGACGCCGACACTGCTGGAAACCCATCTCGGCAATCTCAGCAGTGCGACTGATCTATGGCGTTGCTGCCCGACTGATCTCTTGCGTTGCTGCCTGTTGTCTCTTACCAGACGAATAGTCCGAAGAACGACAACAGCAGCAACGTCAGAACAGCTGCGATGAGGGTCAATACCATCGTGCTGGTGCGCGCTACTCCCCAAGATGAAGTTCCGGTCAGTTTGTCTGCGTCTGCGGCAGCGGAATCGTCTGCAAAAGCAGCTGCAGTAAAGCCGCGATGATCAGCACTGGTCTGCTTATAGTAATGGTTGCGCCACAGCGCCACCAGCAGCCATGACAGCAGTAGCACATCGACGAGAGCTAAGACGTGCAAGCCAACCCACCCACGGTGAAGTGTCGCAGTATCTTGCGTCAGTTTCATAGCGGCACTTACCGCTATGCCCGCATAAGCGAACACTTCCAGCAAACTGGCCAATGCGGCAACGCCGGTGAGCGTGAGCGGGACCGCAATCCGCTTCGGCACCTTGTGCGGTGTGCGCTGCCGGGGGCGTGAAGAGAATAGTGCACGGATGACCTTGCAGATACCGATGCATATGGCAAGCACAATAGCCAGAACGAAGCACACCAAGGCTGCGGCGATTCCTGCAGCCAGCACGTTGATGGAGGTGATGAGCCCCGGGCGTGTGCTGGTCGGAGCGGCATATTCCTGATGAGGCTGTGACCCTGCAATCAGCGGAGTTGACCACTGGATCGTTGTGGTACCTGCAGTAGCGCAATTCGTCCAATCGTCCAGGTTCCTGGTGTAATGAGAATCGAGAGGAAGACCGGGTTTTGATGTTTTCGCGCCTACGCGCATCTGATGGTTGGCCGGGTAGTAGCGCAAGGTGACGTTGCTGTTGCCGGCCGTCTTGGCGGTTTCGGTAATGAGTTTGGCGCCCTGCTCAATGGGCATGGCCGGATCCTCAGTGCCATAGTTGATGAGCAATGGCATGGTGAGATGATGAAGATACTGTTCCGAAGGAAAATCCGCATAATCCGGGCCGAACGGGGCAAGGTTCATGCTGAGAATGCTGTCCACGGTGCTTTTGAGGCCATCGGGCGCTCCAGCCAAGGACAGGTAAGAGTTAGCTGCCATGGCCATCTGATGCCTGCCGGACAAGGCCGGCGGTGAGGTGAGGATCATGAACGCGATGTTCGGGTCGATGGCCGCCATGGCCTCACTGATCCACGTGCCCTCGGACTCGGCATACAGGCCTGCCTTCGCGGGATCGACTCCCGCTTGGTGCCGCAGTACATTGAGGGATGCCTCATAGTCGTGGGCCATGTTCTGATAGTTGCGATGAGTCAGAGTATAGGTGTCGAGGCGCTTGCTGGGCACCAAGGTGACGATACCGGCGGTGGCCATGGACCGCGAAAGATCTTCATACACTTCAGCCGCTTTGCCGGTGCCGGCACCATGAATGAACAGGCATGCGGGTCTGCCCGATGGGGCGCCGATGGGTTCGCGAATAATGGCATCTACGCTGACCCCCTCAGCCAGTGTCACACGAGTGTTGATGGTGCGAACATCATAGGTCCCTTCTTGAACCGGGTGCATGTTCCTGGCCCGAACCTCGGTGTTGCGCTCACTGACCGCAATATGGTCCGTATACGGTTCCGCTCTCCATTGCGGGGCCATGGCCTGGCCGAGCGCACTGAATATAACCATAAGCACGGCTAGGGTGGCAAGATAGGGGAGTGTTCGTTTCAGCAATCGCATGAGTGTCACTGTAACTCACCGCCTCTAGGTGTGCGCTTACCGCGTTGCGCGAGCGTCACGAGCGGCGCCTGAACAACGATGGTTTGGCGGTGCAGATGATGGTGTGGTGGCACGGTTGTCTATATGTAGCAGCGCACCATCACTGTGCAGACATGCATGTTATTGCGCTGACTCAGCCTCTTCCAAAGACGAAAAGCCGCCCAACAGCACCGTATTGCGAATGGTTGCCTCGCTGAGATTGGCATTGTTGGCACCATACTGTTCCACAAGGTGCTCGTACAACGCCAACGTGGCATCGGAATACGTGCCCAATTCCCCGCGCAGGTAGGTTTCGAACGACGTGGTGTCAGCGGTGTCTTCATCCGATGTCAGTACGCGCATCGATTCACCAAGGTTGTGGTAACGCTCGCGGAATTCAGATGCCCACTTCACTTGTTGCACAATGATGCGTTCCTGTTTGGCGATGCGCTGGGCCGACAGCTGCGGTATGTACGGTTCGATATTGCGGTGGTATTCGTCCGGTACAGTCGATTCCATCATGCGGCCATATTTTTCGGTGACCAGGTTGCGCCCTACCCGTTCGGCCTCTTCCAGATCCGCTTCATAACTGGACAGCAGCGGCTCGTCCCACGTGAGGAATTGGCTGAGGCGCATTTGGTAGAACATGGGCCAGTTGCCTTGGCATGCCGCCCGTCCGCCCTCATTGGTGGTGTCTTGGAACTGATTCCATTCATGCTGGATAATGGATTCCCGCAATTGGTTCATGTGGATATCCTCCTTGGTTGGCGTGGCCACCGTCGGCGCGGTTGCTGTTGGAGTGGCATTGTCTGTGGTGATGGAGTTGCTGCTGTCGGTATTGGACATGGTCTTCCTTTCGTTGCCGAGGTTTCGGTCTGTCTGGGAAAGGTCGGCTCGTGAGTTGCACACGGATCTGTGCTGGTCCGTGTGCTCTTTTCTGCGGGGTGTATGTGCTGTGTGGTGGATTGCAGGGCCTGCGGTTGGTCAGTTTAGTTGGTCAGTCGGTAGGTCGGTCAGTTGGTTCTTAGTGTGCCTGATACGGGCGGATATTTGGTTATATGCTGTGCAAGGTGGGGTCGTTGCTGCTGATATGTGCCTCCACGTAAGGGCGCTGCCATTCGAGGAACTGTTCGTGTGACTCGGTGAGTCCCTCATCAAGCAGCTCCTGCACGACAAGCGAGCATATTGTTTCAATGGTGCGTTGCAGCCGGTCCTGCAGCTGGTCTTGCAACTGAAGCTGACCATCGTGGTGTGTGGTTGGCCGGCGCGCGCTGTCTGACGGGGCATCGGGTTGCGGATCGGTGAGATCGGTGCTTGGGGTTGGGAACCATGCGGCGCCGCAGGTTTGTATCAACGTTTCCAGCAGTTCGCAGATGCCGGGCAGGCGCGCTCCCATGCGTGAGCTGAGCTGCCTCATCGCCCGGAACCGCCATTTGTAGTAGGGCAGGTAGCCGGCGCTGGCTGGCTCGTTGATAAGGAAAACCAGTGAGCATGCGCTGTTCACGAACTCGTTCAACGACAGCCAAGCCGCTTGAACGTCACCTCGCTTAATCATGCGCGGCACATTGTATTGCCCCGCTTGTGCCATCATGCCCAGCCGGCGAGAAATCAGGGAGAGGCGCACGTCTTCGGGCATGAGTTTAAATCCTTGTCGCGTCCTGGAGAAGGTGCCCAGCGGGTCTGCGAATACTGCTCCATTGGTGGCCGCTGCAAGTGTTGGTTCGTCGAGCAGCAGCCATTCATGCGGTTTGTCTGCTTGTGGAGCTTGCTGGAAGCCGGTGATCGATGCGAAGAAATCCCCTATGTCAAAGACTCCGACGCGCCGCCCGGCTCCTTGTGCCCGTGCGGTTTGTTGCTTGTGCGAGAATCCCATGAATTCGGTTGGCAGAGCGTCATAGTCGGCTTGCAGCTGTGCGCCGATGGCTTGGTAATCGTCATGTTCCAGCCACAGGCAGAAACCCGGTCCAAAATCGTGGTCCTGTGATTGCGCGTCGTCAAAACCGTAGCATTCCGACCCATGCCCCACCAGTCCTGCAGCGATGCGCCCCCGGTATTGCGGGTAGCGTTCCAGCATGGGTTTTCCATACGCTTTCCAATATGCGCGTGACAGTTCCAAGCCGCGAATGTCTGCGGTCGCAGGTTGCGCGCTTTCCGGCCGCGCGGTTGCCGGGCTTGTGTCCACTGGTGCGGCAGCGGTTTCCTCGGCAAGCGCGATGGTGTCTTCGACGGCATCCAAATTCGCAGCAGTGGTGCGGTAGTAATCGGTGTTCTTGCCGTAGCATGTTTCGATGACCTGCAGTGCTTGGCGATAGCTGTTGGCAGCCTGCTGCAAATCTCCGGTGGCGAAGCAGGCTTGGGCGAACCCGGCAAGGGCGGAAGCGTAGTGCGCACTGTGCTCAAGGTGCTCGGTTCGGTAGATGTCCAATGCGGTCGAGGCATGGCTGAACGCTTTGCTGAGTAGCTGTTGCTGTTCTTCACGCGGCGAATTGTGGGCCTGCTCGATCAGTACCAGGGCCAGATTGGTGTGGGTTGACGCGGTGTCGATGCTGATGTTCGGTGCCGGTGTTGCGGCGGAAAGGATACGCAACGACTGTTCGAGTTCGCTGCTGGCACCTGCGAAATCGTCGGTTTCGCTGTCGAGTATGGAAATGTTGTTGTGTAAAGCGGCCAAACGTGGGTCGTTCTTTGGGAAGGTCTGCTCGGCAGATTCCAACGCTTGGGTATAGATGGCTTTGGACTGGTCGTAGCGTTGTGCTGCACGCAATGCCGTGGCGGCGTTGATGAGGGTGGTGGTCCAGGCCTCGCTGCCTTCGATATGCATGGAACGTCCGAGCTCCAGTGCTTGCTGTGCCAGGTGCTGATTGTCTTCGTGCCGGCCTCGTGAACGGTAGAATCCCATGGTTTCGTTCAGCACCGTCAGCTGACCTGCTTGATCGTTGCTGCTCTGGGCATCGTGCAGTGCCTGCAGCAGGTACGGTTCGGCTTTGGTTGATGCCTCGTGCGCGGAGAAAATGGCGTCGAGCCCACTGAAGAACTGCTCGGCGTTGAAAGGTTGTGTACTGTCCATTTTGCTCATCCTGTCCGCGCTGCCTAGGTCTTCGTTCGATTGTAGACGGGTTGGACGGGTTTTGCAGTCCAAAGACTCAAAAACAGAAGGGAAAGGACTGGCAAAGGCCGGGGTTCATGAGAGGGAGGGGAGGACGGGTTGTCCGCTCGCGCGGGAAGCAAAATAAACGTTTGCCGGGCTGTAATACAGTGTGCTCGGCAAACGCGATATGCACAAAGTGTATGTTGTGTCACACTTCCACTGGCTGCATGCGTTCAAGCGCGTCGGTGTGCGTTTCGTAGCGCCACGTGTAGATGGCCAGCATGAGCACTGCTATGGCTGCGGGTGCTATACCGCCCAACGCCGGAGCATGGTAATCCATGTGGGCGGAGGAAAGCATGAAACCGCCGAGCGCTGATCCCAAGGCATTGCCCATGTTGAACGCAATCTGCACGGCTGCTCCTCCGATGAGCTCCCCGCCGCCAGCACCGGCTTCAGCCATGAGGAGCTGCTGTGGGGAGGCGATGAAGAACATGGCAAAAGCGACAACGAACGTGAGCATTGCGGTGACGACGCGGGAACCGGGGATGAATGCGATCCAGGCCAGACCGATCACTGAAATCATCTGCCCCAAGGCCGCTGTTCCGCCATGCCGCCAATGATCGGCGACACGTCCGCCACCAAGACCTCCGAACACCATGCCGAGTCCTGCCAGCATCATGAGCCACGGTACGGTTTGCGTAGCATACCCGCCAACATGGTTCAACCATGGCGAGACATAGCTCCACCAGCTGAAAATACCGGTGTTGCCGGCAAACGTGGCGGCGATGATGAACCATGGGCCCGGTTTGGTGAGGAATCGGAACTGCCCGGCGAGCCCGGTGTCGGCCACGGGATCGATGTGCGGGAGCCACATCACCATGAGCAGCGCGGTGCAGGCTGCGAGAACCGCCAGTGCCAGGAAGGGCAGTCGCCACGACATATGCTCGGCAATGAGGGTGCCGGCAGGGACTCCGAGCATATTGGCTACCGTTTGTCCCGTTACCATGATGGATACGGCCTGTGCTTCCTTGCCTTTGTCGGCAAGAAGTTTGGCTACGAGCGTGGCGGTGCCGAAGAATGCACCATGCGGCAGCCCTGAGATGAATCGTGCGGCGATGAGCATGCCTGCGGAAGGGGCGAGGAAACTCATAAGGTTGCCGGCCAGTGCAATCAGCATCAGTACGACCAGCAACTGCTTGGGACCGGCCTTTCTGCCGATGATCAGAATGAGGGTGCCCACGCACACGCCCACGGCATAAGCGGTGATGAAGTTACCGGCCGAGGGGATGCTGATATGCAGGTTATGTGCCGCCTGGGTCAGGATGCCCATCATCACGAATTCAGCTGCGCCAAACACAAAGGCGCCGCCGGCGAGTGCAAGCAGACTTTTCTTCATGAGTTCCCCAAACGCGAAAGGATCAAGTGGTGTGGATAGGACGAGTAAAGAGAAACCCCTTGGAGTACAAGGGGTTTCAATCTGGTCGGGCTGGCGAGATTTGAACTCGCGGCCTCTTCGTCCCGAACGAAGCGCGCTACCAAGCTGCGCTACAGCCCGATTGGTAACAGAATTAGTGTACAGCAGCCCCTCGGCTTTATGCTCAGTGCGTGTCGGGAGAGCCGTGAAAAGAAAGGCGTCATCGAGATAAAACAGTACCAATTGCACGGTTTTACGTGTAGTGACGCTTCGGTACACTCGGAAGCTATGACTGAAATGAATGCTGCCGGAACTCCCGGGAATGAAGAAGAGAACCATACGCCGGCATTGTCGACGGTTGAACGCGCGCAGCTGCGACTCAAACAGGACGAGACCATCGCGCAGCGAGTCCAGGACGGTGCGTCGCTCGAGGAGGCGATCGACCCGACCAACAAGGAGTTCGGGCCGGAAGCCAACCCCGAACAGGTGCAGATGCGCGTGGCAAAACGAGCCATGATGCTCAAGAACGGGGAGCAGCCCTACCCGGTGCACCTTGACGTGACCGACACCATCGAAGCGGTGCGTTCCCGTTACGACGGCACGCTCGAGGCGGGCGAAGAAACACAAGATGTGGTCGGTGTTGCCGGCCGTGTGCTTTTCCTTCGCAACGGCGGCGGCCTGTGCTTCGTGCAGCTCTCCGCAGGCGACGGCACCAAGATTCAGGGCATGATCTCCAAGAAGGAAGTCGGTGCCGACTCGCTCAAGGAATTCAAGCAGATGGTTGACCTTGGCGACCACCTCTTCCTCGAAGGGCGCGTCATCGCTTCGAAAACAGGCGAGCTCTCAATCTTCGCCTCACGCTGGCAGATCGCGGCAAAGGCGCTCCAGCCTCTGCCCGCCCTGCACAAAGACCTGACGGACGACACTCGTATCCGTAAGCCTTACGTCGGCATGATCGCCGACGAGAAAGTGCAGCGCATGGTGCGCCGGCGCTCGCAGGCAGTCACCTCGCTGCGCAACACCTTTGCCAAGAGGGACTTCCTCGAAGTGGAAACGCCTATGCTCCAGACGGTGCATGGGGGAGCTGCGGCGCGTCCCTTCACCACGCACATGAATGCCTTCGACATCGACCTGTACCTGCGCATCGCCCCTGAACTGTTCTTGAAGCGCTGCCTGGTGGGCGGCATTGAGCGTGTGTTCGAAATCAACCGCGATTTCCGCAACGAAGGCGTGGATGGCACGCATGCCCCGGAGTTCACCATGCTTGAGGCGTATCAGGCCTACGGCACGTACGACACCATTGCCGAGCTGACGCAGAGTCTCATCCAGAACGCCGCCATCGATGCGTTCGGCTCCACCAAAGTGAAACTTGTGGACGGCAGCGAATACGACTTTGGCGGTGAATGGAAGCAAATTACGATGTATGGCTCCCTCTCCGAGGCTCTGGGCGAGGAAATCACTCCTGAAACCAGTGTGGATCACCTGGGGGCCATTGCCGACAAGCTTGGCGTGGAGCGGGACGACGTGGAAAACCACGGCAAACTTGTGGAACATCTCTGGGAGCACTTCTACGAGGACAACCTCTACGAGCCCACCTTCGTGCGCGACTTCCCGGTCGAGACCAGTCCGCTGGTCAAGGGACACCGCACCAAGCCCGGCATGGTGGAAAAGTGGGATCTCTACGTGCGCGGCTTCGAGCTTGCCACCGGTTACTCCGAGCTCAATGACCCGGTGGTGCAGCGTGAACGTTTTGTGGCGCAGGCCAAGGACGCGCTTGCCGGCGACGTGGAGGCAATGGACATCGACGAGGACTTCATCGAAGCTCTTGGCGTAGGCATGCCCCCGGCTGGCGGCATGGGCATGGGTATCGACCGTCTGCTCATCGCACTGACCGGCGCGACCATTCGCGATACCATTACCTTCCCGCTGGTCAAACCGCTGCAATAAGAATTGTGTCACGCGCCGTGCAATGTTGTGTACTTGTGTACGGCACGAATCGCAAGGTATTGCCGGATGTGGTGGGCTGTGGTTGTTCCTTCCACACTGTGCGATACGAAAGACGTAGCGTATGGAAATGTATGAGCGGTACGTGTGAACGGTAACTAGGTGAGGATTATGGCAAAACACGCACATAAACGTGGTATGACCAATCAGGTGGTCGAGTCGTCTGCGGCGGTGCCTGTACAGATAGGTGATACCGGGAATGGCCGTGACGGTGAGAGTCAGCGTCCGGCAAACCCCAATGTGAACGGCCAAGGGAGCAATCTTGCCGTGTGGCTTTCCGCCGTGCGGCCTAAAACGTTGCCTGCGTCCGTGGCGCCGGTGCTTGTCGGTGTGGCAGCGGGATACAAAGGGCTGATTACCCGCGGAACCTGTGCCACTTCGCGTCCTGGCGTCGGTGGCTGTGTGGAACGCAGCCTGGTACCTTCCCAAGGGTGGGCGATGTTTGCGGCATTGTCGGCGCTGTGCGCAGTGGTGGCTCTGTTCCTGCAGATTGCGGTCAATTTTGCCAATGACTATTCCGATGGCATTCGTGGCACTGATGCGGGGCGAGGCGATGCCGAGTCGCAAACCTCAAAACCGCAGCGCATCACCGCCTCCGGACTGGTGGCTCCCAAGCGTGTGCTGACCGCGGCGTTGGTCAACGCAGCCGTTGCCTGTGTGGCAGGTCTTGCTCTCATCGTGATGACCGGCACCTACTGGCTGCTGCTCGTCGGCGTGGCATGCCTGCTTGCGGGCTGGTTCTACACCGGTGGCAAACACCCGTACGGGTATGCCGGTTTCGGCGAAGTCGGCGTATTCGTATTCTTCGGCCTGGTGGCGGTACTAGGCACGCAATATGTGCTCAGCGGCGGCATCAGCGTCGATGGCGTGGTTGGAGCGGTACTGTGCGGACTGTTCTCCTGCTCCATTCTGATGGTCAACAACCTGCGTGATGTAAAAGAAGACGTGGTGAGCGGCAAAATGACGCTCGGCGTGCGTCTTGGAGAACATCGCGCACGTACGCTGCTGCTGGTGGTCTACTTGGCGTCGATGGCGTGCACCGTGCTGATGGCCTTTGCGCCGGTGCTGATGGCACGCGGCGAAGTGTGGACGGTTGATTTGGCGGGGCTGGTATTCACCGCCATTGGGTTTGTGGTTGCGGTGCCATGCATCAAGGTGGCGGGAGCTGCCACGCAAGCTGTAAAAAAGAACGATTTTGTCCACGCGCTGCCTGGCTGCAGTGCTTCGGTACTGCTGTTCTCGGTGATGTTCGTCGTAGTGGAACTGGCCATAGTGCTCTGAGCTCTGCCGCTTGTTCCGCATGGTGCGCAGGCATTGGTCTGCCCGTCCCATTCTCCGCTTAGAATGAACACCATGACTTACAAACTAGTTCTGCTCCGGCACGGCCAGAGCGCATGGAATAAAACAAACCAGTTCACTGGCTGGGTGGACGTTCCGCTCACCGAGCAGGGTGTGGAGGAAGCCAAGCGAGGCGGCGATCTGCTCAAAGAGAAGAACGTACTGCCCGACATCGTCTTCACCTCGCTGCTGCGCCGCGCCATCAACACGGCGAACTACGCGCTGGATGAGGCGGATCGCCTCTGGATTCCGGTGAAGCGCAGCTGGAGGCTCAACGAGCGTCACTATGGTGCTTTGCAAGGCAAGGACAAGACGCAGGTGCGCGAAGAGTATGGTGACGACCAGTTCATGGTTTGGCGCCGTTCCTACGGCACCCCGCCGCCGGACATCAACCCCGACGACGAATTCGCACAGAACCACGACCCGCGTTACGCCGGCGACCCGGTGCCTGAATCCGAGGCGCTCGCCAACGTGGTGACTCGCGTGACCCCGTACTGGGAGTCTGAGATTGTCCCCGAACTCAAGAGCGGCAAGACCGTCATGATTGCCGCGCACGGCAACTCGTTGCGTGCCATCGTCAAGATGCTGGACGGGCTGAGTGAGGAAGAGATCGCCAAGGTCAACATTCCCACCGCCATCCCGCTGCTGTACGAGCTGGATGAGGATATGAAGCCGATCAAGCCTCGCGGCGAGTACCTTGACCCCGAAGCCGCTGCTGCCGGTGCCGCAGCCGTTGCCGCGCAAGGGCAGAAGTAAATAAGACACTACACTGGCACAAAGCGCCAAGGGTATAGGAAACGTCCCGTGTTCAACGAGTCTATATGGCTCAGGGAACACGGGACGTTTCTGTTGCGGGTGGCGGCGATAGCTATGAGCCAATGGTACAAGGCAACGTACGCTGCCCTGTACCGCCGAATAGGGTGCTCAGCTTTACTGATCGCGGCTGCTCACGGCTGTCAGTCGTCCTCGCCCTTCGGCTCCTTGCTGGGATCGAACCCGGAGACGATGTATACCACCCGGCGTGCGGCAGAGACCGCATGGTCTCCCAAACGTTCCATGAATCTGGCGAGCAGCACTTCGTCGATGATCTGCTGACGTGTGGCCTGCCAGGTTTCGTCAAGAGCCAAATCGAAGGTTTCCTGATGCAACTGGTCAAGCGTGTTGTCGTCGGCGATGACACGGTCGGCGATGTCGGTGTCACGCTCGGCAAGCATGCCGGTCAACCGATCCGCGGTCATGTCGAGGAATGCTCTCATGGAGCTGAAAATTTGCTGCGTGCGTTCGTCTCTCGGCAGCGGTGAAGCCGGTGCTGTGCGCAGCGACGTCTGTGCAATATGCTGTGCCAGATCGCCCATACGCTCGAATGTTGCTGCAAGACGCAGTGCCGATACCACGATGCGCAGATCGGTGGCCACAGGGCTTTGCTGAGCCAGCAAACGTACGCACTGGTCGATGAGCTGCGCCTCAAGGGCGTTGATGGCGTCGTCGCCTTCCACCACGGTTTGCGCCGCTGCCATGTCTCCGTCAATCAGCGCCTTTCCGGCTCCGTGGATCGCTTGTGCCACAAGCTCGGACATGGTCTCCAAGGCATCGGCCACGCTCTGTAGTTCCTGATGGTAGATTACGCGCATTATTCCCCCAAACGGCGATAGTCCCAACGGTCGAAATATTCCCAAATCAGCAGTACCACGCCGATGGCCGTGCCTGCCACGCATACGACCACGTTGTACTCTACGTTGAACCCGCAGGCGAGCAATACCAGCGAAATCACCAAGGCGAGCACCCAGAGGGCCGTGACAGTAAGGAAAATCTTCCGTAAATCGACGCGCACGGGTTTCGGCGCGGGGCGGCACACGTCAGGGTTGACGATCGGAGCGAACTTCATGCCTTATACTCTAACCTTCGGGGGTACCTATCCATTACCCTATACAGGTGAAGCGGTGAAGGGAAGGCGGATCGTGTACTCAATCAAGCCAGTGGAGAAACGGTATGCATGGGGGTCGCGCACCCGCTTGCAACGTTTGTTTGGCTTGGATGACGCTGCCTCGCTCGCCAATGAGGCACCGGGTTCGGATGTTGACGAATCCCTTAATGATTCGTCGTCCTCTCCTGATCTGTCCAGTGGTGAACCGTTGGCGGAGATGTGGTTCAGCGGGCATGCGCAGTGGCCGTCGTTGCTGCAGGTGTCTTCGTCGCAGAACATCGCGCCAATACCGTTGACGCAGGCTATACGCTCCCAGCCGCAAGCCATGTTGGGAGCTCGCTGCTCAGCCCAGTTCGGACCGGTGCTGCCGTATTTGCTTAAAGTGATTTCGGCTCGCATTCCGTTGTCTTTGCAAGTGCATCCGGTTGATTTTGAGGCGCGTGCCGGCTTCAATGCCCAGAACGCGGCGGGCGTCCCATTGAATGCACCGGAGCGTTCGTTCCGGGATGCGGTGGCTAAAAACGAGATGGTGGTGGCGCTGGAACCGTTTGAGGCGTCGGTGGGGTTTGCCTCTCACGCATTCATGGTAGCGAACCTGGAATTGGTGGACCATCCGGTGGCGCGGCGCATGGTGCAACTTTTGGGGCGAACGGACTGTGACGCCGGGCAGGCGGATCGGATGATGCCTGCAGGAGCGGTGGTATGGCCGCCTTCGCGCAAACGGGTGTTTCGTGCGTTTCATGCGGCGGTGACCGCAGGGCCTGTCGACGGTCTGGTGCCGGCGCTTGAACATGCGCGAACCCGGATGACCGAGACGAAGGGCGCTCGCGCGTTTGCGTATGCGCTTGAGGCGGCGCACGCGTTTGAGGGCGATGCGAGTGTGCTGGCGCTGCTCATGATGAATCCCGTGCAGCTGGCGGAAGGTGAATCGGTGTTCATTCCCGCCGGCACGGTGCACGCGTATATTCACGGCACCGCAGCAGAGATCATGACGAATTCCGACAATGTGCTGCGAGCTGGGATGACGGTGAAACCGCGGGACATCGGCAATCTGTTGCACAGTCTTAACTGCCGTTCCGCACCGCCGATTGATCCCAGTGCCGGCGGATTGCGCACCATACTAGGGGACAGAGTCGTATACCGACCCCGCATCAGCGAATTCATGCTCACCTACGGCAGATTCGGAGAGTCGAAACGTCAATGGTTGGAACGACTGACGGAACGATACGGCAAAATGATGGCCGGGGCTGGGCGTCTGCAACGTCATTATGGGCCGCGCATTGTGCTGTGCACCGAAGGTGAGGTAAGCGTGGCTACGGCGGTGGACGCTCGCGTGCTCACACAAGGGCAAGCGGTGTTTGTCCCGGCCGCGGAAGGTTGGCTGGACATCGGCAAAGTGAACGGCGAATATGCGCAACCTGCGGAGGGTGCGTTCATCTGTGCGTCAACGCAGGTGTGAGCGCTGGCGAAATCCGGTCTTCAAGTTATGCTGATAGAAATATTTCGATTTGCTGGAGACCGCTATGAGCCATGCTTTGCATAAAGCGCCGAAGAGCGCTTCGCGGGCTGGTGTGTTTGGTGTGCTCGGAGCGTTTGCGTCGCACGGTGGGGAGACTGCTCCGAGAGGTGCGCATGTTCGTTCGACAGCAGATGAGGGATCGGCTTCTGTCTCCCGGTCGCCCCTGCGCTTTAATGAAGCGCTTTTTGGCTCGGCTTCTCAGCCGGTTGTTTCACCGTCGGTGCGCCATGCTTCCCGCGGTTCGGCGGCGCTTTCGTTGGATCCCGATGTGTTGCGTGCCATCAACTCCACGGTTCCCAAGACGCGCAAGGCGTTGCGGCAGGAGCGCAAGTCCCGCGCGCGCCACACACAGATTGCGGTGTCGCTGTCATGCGCGGCATTGGTGGGCACGATTGTCTCCGTTGCCGCAATGTCCGATAGGCCCGACACGGCTTTGGCTTCCAGCCGGGGAACTAGTGCGGCAGAACATGTAGTCAAGACCGCGGTGCCGCTCTCGCAGACTGCAGGCCGCGATCCGGTGGCATCTGATGCAGGGGCCAAAGGTGAGGAAACGACCGGGACGAACCCTTCCTCCACGCCGGGCGAAGGCCAGAGCGGGAAGAACAAGGTTCGCACGGAGCAGACGTCGAACGATGGTGCTTGGAATCTTGGGCAAAGTGGTTTGGACGTACGCCAGTTGTCCAAACTCACGGCGAAGAATCCTGCCGTGGCAGCATTGCTGGACGGCGATCAGGATGTGCTGCCTTCGGGTTTTCAGCCCGATCATGCGTCTGGAGACACCGGTAACAGCTACGAGTTCAGCCAATGCACGTGGTGGGTATATCAGCGGCGTCATGAACTGGGGCTGCCGGTCGGATCGAACATGGGCAACGGTGAAGCGTGGGCTGCTTCGGCGCAGCGGCTGGGGTACTGGGTGGACCACACTGCTCGGCATGTGGGTGACATCATGGTGTTCGCTGCTGGGCAGGACGGCAGCGATCCGATATGTGGCCATGTGGCCGTCATTGAGAAGATTAACCCCGACGGTTCGGTGGAAACTTCCGAAAGTGGCGCTCCCATGAACGGAAAGACGTTCTCGCGCACGTTTACCGCAGCTCAGGTTTCCGCTCACGCCGTGATTCACTACTGACAGGCACAATGCGTGGTACGCTGCGCTGAGACCTTATAAATTCACGCCGCATGTTAGGGTGTGATTATGTCAAGAACTTCGAAGTCACTCACCTCGCTCTTCACAGCGGCTTTGGCGAGCGTCTCCCTGTTGGCGTTGGCGCCGGGGGCCGTCGCGGCCGCACCTGCACCAGTCGAACAGGCTGTAACGGCTTCGAGATCATTCCGTAAAATGAGTTCTGTACAGCTGAACTTGCTGCAGGAATCCACTTCTTCCGACGTTGATGCGGAGTCGAATTGGGGCGGGGTCGAGTCCCTCGACGTCCCGCAGACTCAGTCGCAGGCGCAAAAAGATGAAGAGGCTCGCAAGGCTGCCGCTGATGAGGCGGCAAAACAGGCTGCGCAGAACGCTGCCGGGTCTGCAAATGCTGGTCGTTCCCGCTCTAGTTCGCAGCCAGGCTCAGCGCCTGTGCCGAATTTCACGGTGACTCCTCCTAACGGAAAGACTGCGTCTTCGGTGCTGTCGTTCGCCGGCCAGTTTGTAGGCAAATCGCCGTATGTCAGTGGCGGTACGTCGCCCCAGGGCTGGGATTGCTCCGGGTTCGTGCAGTATGTGTTCGCTCAGTTCGGTATCGGTTTACCGCGCACGTCCGGTGAGCAGGCCAAGGTTGGTCGACCGGTGGCTGACCTGTCGCAGGCCATGCCGGGAGACATCATTGCCAATGGTCAGCATGTGGCTATTTATGTCGGCAACGGCATGGTGGTGAACGCCATGAATGAACGTGCCGGAACTACGTATGCGCTGGTAAGCCAGGCAATGAGCGGATCCTACTCCATCCGCCGCGTACTGTAGTACGGTCTGGGTTCAACTGAGTACCATATCAAGTTGTAGCCGACGGCTGGCTGTTGTTTGTGCGCCTACGGCTGTCAGCATCGGCCTGCATCGCTGCGCACGTCAAAATCGACTAGTGCCATGTCACCTCGCGCATATATGAAACGCGTATGACGTGCTGGTCTGCGCTATTTGCCAAAACGCGGTATCCTTGTATTGAAGGGGCGGCTCAGCCGCACCATAGTTCCAAGGAGGGTAGTTATGGTAAACGACAAGTCTATTTTGGTTGGAGTTGACGGCTCAAAGGCGAGCTACAAGGCCACGTGGTGGGCGGCGAATTACGCCAAGCATGCTGGACTTAAGCTTCAGATCGTGTGTGCATATTCTCTGCCGAGCTACGCTGCGGTTTCATTCGATGCCACCTACAGTTCGGTTGGTGACGACAATGCCGCTCACGCCGACGCTCAAGACATCCTTTCCAAGGCCAAGGCTGTTGCCGCCGGTCAGGGTGTCGATGCGGAAACGTTGATTGTCACCGGAGATCCATCGGCGGTATTCGTTGAGCTGTCGCGCAATTACAACCTCATCGTGATTGGTAACCGTGGCAAGGGGGGCCTTGCCGAGCGTCTGTTGGGCACCACGAGTTCCTCGCTGCCGGCATATGCTTACTGCCCCATTGTGGTGGTGCCGTATACCGACGATGACGGTAACACCATGCATCTGAACAATACGATTACCAAAGTGGCTGTGGGCATTGACGAGAGCCAGTGGGGACAGAAAGCGCTGCAGATAGCCGGCGACCTTGCTGCGGAACGTGGTGCCAGCCTTGATGTAATCGATGCTGTTCCCGGCCTGCAGGGTGTGGTGGACGAAGAGGGTGTCAAAGAATCCTACATGGAGGATTTGGAAGGCATGATCGCTTCGCTGCGTCAGGCTCATCCCGACCTTGAGATCAATAAGGCCATCGTTCCTGAGAGTGCGGTGAGCGCATTGACCAAGGCCAGCGCCGACCATGATGTGGTGGTCGTCGGTTCTCGCGGTCGTGGCGGGTTCACCGGTCTGCTGGTCGGTTCGACCAGTCAAGGGCTGATTCAGCATTCCGAGGGGCCGGTTTATGTGGTTCCGCGTAAGTTCGTCGAGGCAGAGCAGTCGCGTGCGAACAGTGCGCCGGACAGTGTGGACGGTGTCGAGAAGGTGACGGTGGAGACAGCCGATAGCGAGCAGGCCGAGGCTCTCGCATCGTCTATCGATCCGAAGCACTGACTCGCCAGAAGCACTGACTGGCTAGAAGTACTGACTCTTGGCTCGCACCTGTGCGGCTTGGAGCGGTGTTCATATACAAAGTGGTGCCTGCTTCCCTCAAGGGAACAGGCACCACTTTTGTTTTCCGTTGTGGCGCTGGCGCTGCTGTTGTGGCATCAGCGTTCTGCATCAACCATCAATCGGTAGGTCGCTGCCGGTTCAGTGGCGTACCGTCACGTCCATGCGTACGGGGGTTTCCTTCTCATACGTGTGCTTGACGGTGCAGGACTTGTCGATATGCCGTTTCACGCGCTCCTGGAGTTTGTCGGCATCTTCGTCGCTCATATCCGTGCCGGAAGCGTCGACTACCACCTGCTCATTGAAGCTGATGTAGGAGTCATCGGTGCCGTCATACGTGCCGTTAACGATGATCTTGGCGCCGGCTCCTTCTCCCAGAGCCCGTTCGACGGGCATTTGGCTGGAAAGCGCGGCGCATGCTGCCAACGCTATCTTGGAGAGATCTCCAGGGCTGAACTGACCTTTGCCGTGGCCGAACTTCAAGTGTGCGCCGTCGTCGCTGAACGCGTCCCAGGAACCGTCTTTGTTGCGTTCCACCCATAACCTTTTACCCATGAGAGCCTCCTTGATGTATGCGGTCGTTGGAAACGACTGGTGTATCCAATGTATCGCCGAGCGGAAACATGTGCCGGTTGTCTCTTAAGTGTTTCTGTGATTTATACTGTTTGCGCTCTGCTTCCGGCTTACCGCACACCGACTTTCAGAGCGCTCTGCGTACGGTTTTGCCTTGCCGTACCAAGTTGTCGGGCATGTTCGGAAACCTTGGGCTGGCGCGTTGCCAGCTCAATACCGATTGTTAGAATGGCCTCATGTTGACACCTGAACAGCTTGCAGATATTCGCACACGCATTCCCGCGCGCCCCAAGACAGACATTCCCACGCCGTATGAGGATCTGGTGCGCAAAATCCTGACCGAGGGAACATTGAAGACCGACCGTACCGGCACGGGCACAATCTCGCTCTTCGGCCAGCAGATGCGTTTTGACCTCGCTGATTCGTTCCCGCTGCTCACCACCAAAACTGTGTTCTTCAAAGGTTTGGCATACGAGCTGCTCTGGTTCCTCAAAGGGTCGAGCAATGTGCGTTGGCTGCAAGAGAACAACGTCCACATCTGGGATGAGTGGGCTGACGAGAACGGTGACTTGGGGCCGGTGTACGGAGTGCAGTGGCGTAGCTGGCCGGCACCTACGGCCGAGGATCCGAACCGTACCATCGATCAGATCACCAATGTGATGAATCTCATCAAGACCAGTCCGGACTCACGCCGCATGGTGGTCACCGCCTGGAATCCGGCAGAGGTCGATCAGATGGCGTTGCCTCCATGCCATGCGCTCTTCCAGTTCTATGTGGCCGATGGCAAGCTGTCCTGCCAGCTGTACCAGCGTTCGTGCGACATGTTCCTCGGGGTGCCGTTCAACATCGCCTCCTATTCGCTGCTCACGCTCATGATGGCGCAGCAGACCGGCCTGGAGCCGGGGGAGTTCGTCTGGACGGGCGGTGACTGTCACGTGTACGACAATCACATCGATCAGGTGCTGGAGCAGTTGGGCAGAGAGCCGTACCCGTACCCGAAGATCAAGATTGCCAAGGCCGATTCGCTGTTCGATTACCAGTTCAGCGACTTTGAGATAGTCGACTACCGCCATCATCCCACCATCAAGGCTCCCGTTGCGGTCTGAGTGGTTGAGTAGGCTTGTGCCGCAAGTTTGATTTCAAGGAGTGACGAAATGGAGCATGACAGTAGTCGCAGCGGATATCACGAACCCGAGCCCGGATTTGCCGGGCTTGAGAGTGACGAGGACTGGGGAGACGATGTCGTCAAAACGTTCTCGGTGAACCTGATTTGGGCCTGTGCCCAAGACAAGGACGGTCGCGATGGAGCGATGGGGTTCAAAGGCGGCATTCCGTGGCATTTGGCTGAGGATATGCGCAGGTTCAAAGAACTGACAGTATCTCACCCGGTTATTATGGGGCGCAAGACGTGGGACTCGTTGAACGAGAAGTTCCGTCCGCTGCCCAACCGTGACAACATTGTAGTCTCGCATGATCCGCATTATCGTGCTGAGGGGGCCACGGTGGCTCCTGATATTGAAGCGGCGCTCGATTTGGCTCGGCAAGAGGCCATTCCTGATGATGGACTGGATCGCAGCGAGATTTGGGTCATTGGCGGTGCGCAGATTTTCAAAGCCGTCGAGCCGTTCGCCAACAAGGCGTATGTCACGTATATTCAGGGCTGTGTAGACGCCGATACGTATGCGCCCGACATTGAGTCGAGGGTGAACGAAGGTCTGTGGCATGTTGAGCGCAGCACGGATTGGGTGGCACCTGCCAACCCGGAAGGTGAGGTGTGTTCGTACCGGTTTGTGGATTACGCGAAGAATTGATTTCATGGGGTCGGCGGCGAGCCGGCCTCATTGGTATTGGAGCAATGCGGGTCGGCTGTTATAGCCGGCACTGCTTGAGCCGAGGGTTCCGGTACGGTGAAAGGACGACGGATGAGTGAACAGGTTCCGTACACAGTGATGACGGTGTGCACCGGCAATATTTGCCGTTCGCCTATGGCAGAAATTATTTTGCGTGCACGGTTTGCCGAGCGCGGACTGGACTCGCTGGTCGCTGTGGAGTCGAGCGGCGTGAGTGATGAGGAGTATGGTCATCCTATCGATCGTCGCGCACTCAAGGTCCTGCGGGAGCGTGGCTATGAGATTCCGGCCAGTCACTTTGCCCATCGCATCACGAGGGATGAGATTGAGCGCACGGATCTGTTCTTGCCGATGACTGCGTCGCATATGAGCTCATTATTGCGCCAGTTGCCTCAGTCTAAGCGTGGGCAGGTGCATCTGTATCGCAGCTTCGACCCGAATCTGCCGACGCCCAAGCCGGGGCGTGAAAGCGAGATCGACTTGGTGGATCCTTGGTACGGTGGTCCGGAAGATTTTGATATTGCCATCAATCAGATTGACGAAGTCGCTCCGTACATCGTTGACTGGGTAGAGGAGCAACTGAAGCAGTAACAGCTTATGGACGCGGCATCAAAACTCAGAAATTGGCGTCGCGTCACATAAGGCAAGAAGAACGTAAAAGGAAATACACTGCACAAGAAGAGAAGAATGGTGGCTCCGAGCGGCGTCGATCCGCTGACCTAACGATTTTCAGTCGTTCGCTCTACCAACTGAGCTACAGAGCCATGGAAAACAAAACCCGGAAGACCGGGCATTGAAATCCTAGCGACTCCGGCCGGACTTGAACCGGTGACCTCCGCCGTGACAGGGCGGCGCTCTAACCAACTGAGCTACGGAGCCGTGTTGCGCTTTCGCAAGCAACGATGATTAAGCTTACCCGAAACTCTGACATCCGCAAGTGCCCGCGTGTCGCGATGTGTCGGCTGTACGCCAAGACTCGATACACTGGCTGCTATGGAAGAACTTCAGCAGCATCAAAGCGCCGATATACAGCAGCAGGAAACTGGCGGTTCCGGCATAGGCGAAGGTCAGGGGTCTCAGGAACGCACGCCTCGCAAAACGGTGAGGTCGTTTGTGCGGCGCTCGAGCCATATCGACGAGCGGCTCAAGCGGGCTCGCGAACGGTATGCGGAAGACTTGCTGCTCAATGTGGGTGACGAGCAGGAATCAGGTTCACTCGGCGTGCGCCCCGGCGTGACGTTGAGCCGCAAGTTGGTGAGGGATACTTGGGGCAATGATCACTCTCTCGTAGTGGAGATCGGATCGGGACAGGGGGAGAACGTGGTTGCGGCGGCACAGGGCAACCCCGATATGAATTTCCTGGCTTTGGAGGTGTATGACCAAGGGGTGGCGCACACCATGCTGATGGCGGGCAAGCTGGGACTGCGTAACCTGCGCATCTGTCAAGTGGACGCCTCCGATCTCATGGCAGTGGCTGAGCCGGGGGTGGCGTCTCAGGTGTGGACGTTCTTCCCGGACCCGTGGCCCAAGATGCGCCATCACAAGCGCCGGATTGTGCAGCCGGCTTTGGCGGAACATGTACACCGTGCTTTGGTTGATGGCGGTTCGTGGCGCTTGGCCACAGATATTGAGGATTATGCTTTGCATGTGCACGAAGTGATGGATGGCAGGAGCGATTTTCGAAATGCCGGAGAGCTTCAGGTTTCCTTGCCGGTGGAGCACGTCGGCAAGGGGACGGTGGACGAGGCGATGCATCTTGAGCATGCCCTGTTTACTGAGTCTGAACGGTTCAAAGGCAGAATGGTAACGAACTTTGAGCGTAAGGGGATTGCAGCGGGCCGTGTAATTCATGATTTTGAATATGTGGCGCAGTGAGATGAGTGTTGCATGAATTGCTCGATGCTATATAAAATGCGGTGTTTGTCGGTGTGTCGCGCAATTCGCAACACACCGTTTGCCGTTGGTCTGTGCCGTATTTTAGACTGATTGAGTTGTTGGCCCCCTTCGTCTAACGGTTAGGACACCAGACTTTCAATCTGACAACGAGAGTTCGACTCTCTCAGGGGGTACCGCGCGGGCTGTTCTCAAGTTCGCATATCTCCTTTTCTTTTTCACGTTTATATCGGCTCTGCTGTGTTCGGAATTTGTTCCTCGCGTTCCCTATAATGAGCAGTGGTGATACTGCAAATCGCCGAACGCTGATGGCGTCGATCCCCTTGTGCGGACTTTCCGCAAGGCCGGTGTCCGCTTTCAGCTACAGGACTTTGAAGGTGCCTCGAACGCCGATTGGCGTGGTCGTGAGTGAGACGCGGCGTGAGACCGAGGCCGAAGAAAAGCGTTGCATTGCAGAGTGACGCGAGGAGCATTGTGCCCGTTACCAAACAGGACGGCGCGGATCAAAACGCCGTGGAACAGAACGATATTGCCAAGCCTGCCGCTGCCAAGCGTCAGACATTTTCCCTCTTCCAGGAACCGGTGATTCCTGATCTTGACGATTTTGAGGTGCAACGCGAGGGGCGCCGCGGGAGGAACGAGGACGAGCAGCGTCCTTCACGCCGCCGCAGGCTCAATGCCGAAGAGCGTCGTGCCGCCGACGAGGTCGAGCAGATCGAAGAGGATCTCGAGGACGAACGCATAGACTATCGCCCCATCAGCATTGACTACGATGACGATGCTGCCGATTTCATCGACATTGATGACCGTGATGATGCGCCGCGCACACAACAGCCGTCAAAACGTACGTCGCGCTCTCGTTCCGGCCGTTCCAATCGCTCTGAGCGCGACAATCGCAACGCGCGCAGCGATGCGCGAGAGGAATCTTCTCGTCATGGACGGCGCGATGAGCACGACGAACGAGATGACCGTGACGAGCGCGAAGAAGATCGTGACGGACGCTCCGGTCGGCGCAGTCGTACCACCGAACGTGGGGGGCGTGTGGACCGCTCCAACCGCAGAGACCGCAATGGTTCTCGCACTCGCAGAAACTCGCGTAGCCGTGATTTCGATGACGACCGAGAAGACTTCTTTGACCCGGACGCAATCGAGGCTGTCGAAGACATTGATATTGACATCGACAGCGACAACGATGCGCGCGGCAAGCGTGGTCACGGGCACAGCCGCATTGTGCGTATCGACGACGATAGCGATTTTGACGATCCGTTCAGCGATGATGACGAGTTCATCGACATCAACGAGCGAACAGAGGGCACAGGGCGTGACTCGTCGAACCGTAGGCGTGCTGCGGAGCGTGAGCCGAAGCGTGGCCGTGGCGCTCAATCCGCCCGTTTGAGCCGTCGTGACGAAGATGAGCGTGACGAGGAACCGGCAAGTGAAACTCGCCGTCGTGTGCGCAAGCATGCCGAGCGTTCAGAGGATGTAGACAGGTTCTCGAGAGAAGCGAAGCCTGAGCGCGATGATCGTGACAACGGAGATGATGAGCAGGATGAGCGCTCGTCGAGCCGTTCCCGGGTACGTTCACGTTCCCAGCGAGACCGTGATCGTGAGAGCGAAGAAGACGATCAGCCGCTGACACGCCGTCGTCGGCGCCGCCGCACCGAGCGTGACGAGAGGGACGAGCGCGAGCCTCGGACTCGTGAAGGCGTACAGGGCTCTTCCACGCGTTCGCGCAAGCAGCAATACATCGACGAAATCACCGACATCGAAGGTTCCACCAGACTCGCGGCCAAGAAGCAGCGTCGCAAGGACAACCGCCGTGAGCGTAACCGGCAGAGTCAGATCATGGAACAGGACTTCTTGGCACGCCGCGAGAACGTGGAACGTCTCATGGTGGTGCGTGAGAAGGGGCAGCACACCCAGATTTCCGTTATCGAAGACAACGTGTTGGTGGAACATTACGTCTCCGATATCCAAGAGGTTTCCACGGTAGGCAACATCTACCTTGGCCGTGTGCAGAATGTGCTTCCCAGCATGGAGGCGGCATTCGTCGACATCGGTCAGGCGCGCAACGGTGTGCTGTATGCCGGTGAAGTGAACTGGGATTCCACACGTTTGGAGGGGCAGCCGCGCCGCATCGAACTGGCATTCAAGTCCGGCGATCCGGTGCTGGTGCAGGTCACCAAGGATCCGATCGGGCACAAAGGTCCGCGCTTGACGTCGCAGATTACTTTGGCTGGCCGTTTCCTGGTGCTGGTACCGTCAGGCGGCATGACGGGTGTGAGCCGCAAGCTGCCTGAGAAGGAGCGCACCAGGCTGAAGTCCATTGTTTCTCGCATCGGGCCGAAGGGCATGGGCGTGATTATTCGCACCGCCGCCGAGGGGGCCAGCGAAGAGGCGTTGGAACACGATTTGCAGACGCTGGAACGCCAGTGGGAGCAGATTGAGCAGAGGCGTGAGGAGTTCCGCCACGGCAAGCGGGCCAAGCTGCTGCAGGGTGAACCTGATGTCGCAATCCGTGTGGTGCGTGACATTTTCAACGACGATTTCTCCAAGATGATCGTGGAGGGAGACGAGGTATATTCTCGCATCGAGGAATACCTCAATACCATGGCTCCGGACCTTGAGGACAGACTGGAACGTTGGGATCCTGAAGAGCACGAAGGCAAGGACGTGTTCGACAAGTGGCAGATTGACTCCCAGCTGCGCAAGGGCATGGAGCGCCAAGTGTACTTGCCTTCCGGCGGCTCGATCGTGATCGACCGCACCGAAGCCATGACCACCATTGACGTGAACACCGGACGGTTCATCGGCAAGGGCAAGTCGCTTGAGGAGACGGTGACGCGTTGCAATCTGGAGGCCAGCGAGGAGATCGCCCGCCAGCTGCGCCTGCGTGACATCGGCGGCATGATCATGATCGATTACGTCGATATGGTGATGCCGGCCAACCGTGACCTGGTGCTGCGCCGTCTTATGGAGTGCCTGGCTCGCGACCACACCAAGCATCAGGTGGCTGAGGTCACCTCGCTCGGCTTGGTGCAGATGACACGTAAGCGTGTGGGGCAGGGGCTGGTTGAGGCGTTCTCCGAGGAATGCCCCACGTGCAAGGGCCGCGGGTTCATCCTGCACGATGAGCCTACAGTCTCCGCGGATTACGCTGATCCCTACGCACTCAAGGGTGGAGATCCGTTCGTCAAGACCAACAAGCATGGTCACGGTGCCCCTGAAGTGCAGGCTCCTCAAGGGTCGAGTGCCTCGGTGAAGGCCAAGCTGGCTCAAATTGCCGCTGCGGCTGTTGCTGCAGGGGACGATGAAAGCGAGAGCGACGATGTTGCGGTCGGTGCTTCTGCATCGGGTTTTGAGGAGTCGGAAGAAGACTGAGTGAAACGCGCCCCGGTACTGGTGAAAGTTAGTACCGGGGACGGTGTACACTTATGAGCTAGTGTCTGGCCGCGAGGCTCAGTCGTGCCGGGCAATATGCTTTTACGAATAGCAAGGAATGGGATATGTACGCGATTGTGAAGGCCGGCGGCCATCAGGAGAAGGTCGAGGTCGGTGACACCATCTTGGTCAACCGTCTCAAGGCAAAGAAGGGCGAGACTGTGGAGTTCCCGGTCGCGCTCGTGGTTGATGGCGCCAAGGTGACCTTGGCTGCCAAGGATTTGGCGAAGATGTCCGTCAAGGCCGAAGTGGTCAACGATGAGGCCAAGGGCCCGAAGATCAACATCCAGAAGTTCAAGAACAAGACCGGCGTTGCTCGTCGCAAGGGTCACCGCCAGCCGCTGTCCATTCTGAAGATCACGGCCATCGCCTGATTTCAGCGCAGTTTCAAACTTAGGTCGCGCACAGCGGCCGATGAACGTATAGAGAACCGAAAGGAAATACCATGGCACACAAGAAGGGTGCGTCCGCGTCTCGTAACGGTCGCGATTCAGGGCCTCAATACCTCGGCGTAAAGAAGTTCGGCGGCGAGTCCGTCGTGGCCGGCAACATCATCGTCCGTCAGCGTGGCACCAAGTTCCACGCAGGCCGCAACGTCGGCGTTGGCAAGGATCACACCTTGTTCGCTCTGTCCGACGGCAACGTGAAGTTCGGCGTGCGTCGCGACCGCAAGGTGGTTGACGTCGTTACCGCTGAGTAGGCGTTAGCGAAAGTTTAAGCTCAGGCCGCATCTCTCCAAGCAGGGGGTGCGGCCTTTTGCATGCCTTAGACACGTTGTACCGGTGCGGGAGCTTAAGTGCAGTAGACTGCGCGCGCTTGTCTATCGTGATGTCGTGTCGGTCTGCCACTGCGTTTCTGTCGGCCACTGCCGTGCTTGCGTGCCTGCGTGACCTCAACGATGAGGCGGTGCCGATAACATCTGCAATGATTTGCGGGTTGGCGATGTGAAGGTGTATGGCTGTCTGCTGTAACAGTGTGACGTTGTTGTTACGACGTCACACTGACAACACGCAAGGTACCGCCGCTCTCCGAGGCTGTTCGGCATAGGCTCAACGGCCGCGATGGCACCCATGCCCATATCCGCGGACGCTTCGGCACAGGGTCAACGGATGCGGTGACGCCCGTGTCCGTGCCCATATCCGCGCCCGTGCCCATTTCGGTGGTTTACTGGACGATGATGCATCGTGGGTGTCCGCACAGCATGGACCGGTGCCGCCCCCAGCTGCATATGTCTGATCCGGCGCATCAGCATAGCCAAGACGAGAGCGCAGAAGAGGATGAACAGGGCGAGACCTGCGTAGAAATACTTCCCGCCGGTGGCTGGCAATGTGGTGGTTACCGGGAAATAGCTGAGCTTGCCGAGGTTTGAGGTTTTCTTAGCGCCATTAGCCTCTGTCCATTGCAGCGTCATGTTGACCGTGCCCGGCGCATGGGCCGGCGTGTTGACGGTCCAGTTGCCGTCCTGTGTCCTGCTGAACGCGGTGCCGGACTTGTCTCCAAAGGTGAGGAGAGCGGGCTGGGGTGCGGGCAGTGACATGGTGACGGGCGTTCCCGTGCCGGAGGTGCTCCCGGTGCCGAGCTGGCCGTCGCCGTTGGCTCCCCAGGTGTAGGTGTTGCCGTCAGATCCGATGGCGGCACTGTGATATTGTCCTGCGCTGAGTTGAGTGAAGGTGACGCCTGCCGGAGCCTTGACCAGTGCCGGTGCCGCCGCGTTGCCGGTACTGGTGCCGAGCTGCCCGTTGCCGTTGTTGCCCCATGCCCAGGCATTGCCGTTAGAGGCGAGTGCGAGCGTGTGGTAGTTCCCGGCCGCCACATGCGTGAACTTGATGCCTGCCGGAAGGTTCACGGTGCTGACGGCCACGGGTGTGTGGCGGTCGGTGGAGGTGGCGTCCCCAAGCTGGTAGTAGGCGTTGTGGCCCCAGGCATAGACGCGGCCGTTGGTGCCGATGGCGTCGGAGAAGTAATATCCGGCGCTGACTTGGGAGAATGTGATCCCTGCAGGCATCTGCACCTTGGTGGGCGCGTTGCGCTGGACGGTGTCTGCGGTGCCGAGCTCGCCCTTGTTGTTGTTTCCCCAAGCCCAAGCATTGCCTGCTGAGTCAAGGGCCAGGCAGTGGGTGCTTCCGGCGCTCAAATGGACAAAAGTCGCACCATCGGCAAGGCCGGAGGCGTCTACTCTGTCGGGTGTGTCGTGGCTGTCGGCATCGCTGGTGCCGGTGCCGAGCTGTCCGCTGCCGTTGTTGCCCCAAGCGTAGGTGTTGCCGTCGGAGCCTATGGCGATGGCGAAGTCTGACCCTGCACTGACCGAGGTGAACATGACGCCGTTGGGCGTGCATACTTGGGTCGGCGTGTTGTGGTTGGCGGTGTCTGCGGTGCCGAGTTGGCCGTGGTTGTTGTTGCCCCAGGCGTAGGTGTTGCCGTCGGAGCCTATGGCGATGGCGAAGTCTGACCCTGCGCTGACGGAGGTGAATGTGACTCCCGAAGGTGTCTGAACTTTGGCGGGTGTGGTGTGTTTGGCCTTGTCGCTGGTGCCGGTGCCTAGCTGGCCTTGGGCATTGTTGCCCCATGCATAGGTGTTGCCGTCGGACCCGAGTGCCAGTGAGAATCCTGCTCCTGCGCTGATGTGGGAGAACCTGACGCCGTTTGGTGGGGCGAGGGTTATCGGGGTGTCTCCGGTATTGGGGACACGTGCCGGAACGGTTCCGGTGACGGCCCAGTCGTGGCTCCAGTGGGCTTGCAGCGTTGTGTCGGCGCTCAGCGGTGCTGAGAAGTCGAATGGTGTGTTCGATCCGGTTTGGTACCAGCCGTCAAAGTGCTGGCCGGCTTTGGCAGGGGAGATAAAAGCGGTGGCTGCTGACGCGCCGTCTTGTATGGTGTGGCACCACAGGCCTGCTTTGCCGGAGCATGGCACGATTCCGGAGGGTAGGGCTGTAGGCATGGTCCCGCCCTTGGGATCGTAGGTGAGTTTGTGTGTGAGTTCATAGGTGAAGCTGAACGTGGCCGGTGGTTGGGCTGCGCCGCCGAGCTCCCATTCAACGTTCATCGGCACGGTGCCGGCTGTATGGGCCGGTGTGGTGAGAGTCCATGTGGTGTCGCTGGTGTTTGGCGTGGAGACGGAACCTGTGGCTCCTCCAAAGGTGACGCGCGTGGGGCGGGGTGTGGGCGTTGCTGCGGTGACGGGTGCGGAGCGGTTGGTGGTGGTGCCGTCGGCGAGTTGGCTGAATTGGTTGTCTCCCCAATCCCAGGTGTTGCCGTCTGATCCGATGGCGGCACTGTGGTATTGTCCCGAACTGATTTGCGTGAATTTGACGCCGTTGCTGTAGACCTGCACGGGCGTGGATCTGCTGGTGGTGGTGCCGTCGCCGAGCTGCCCGTAGGCGTTCCAGCCCCAGGCGTAGGTGTTGCCGTCGCTGCCGAGAGCCAGGGACTGCCACTGGCCTGCGCTGACGGCGGTGAAGCTGATTCCTGCTTGTATGTCTGTCAGCTTGGTGGGAGTGCTGCGATCGATGGTGTCTGCGGTGCCGAGCTGGTCGAAGTTGTTGGCACCCCATACCCAAGTGGTGCCGTCGGATCTGGTGGCAAGGGAGAAGCAGTTTCCTGCGCTGACGGAAGTGAAGGGGTCGCCGTCTGATGACGTGACGGGAATCGCCGTAGTGATACCTGTTGTGTCACCGTCGCCGATTTCGCCACGGCTGCCGTCACCCCAGGCGTAGATGTTGCCATCGCTGCCGATTGCCAGACTGTGGCTGGTTCCTGCGCTGATGGAGGTGAAGGTGACATCTTCGAGCTGGAAGAAGCCGATGATTTTCGAAGGTCGGGAATTTACGGTAACTCCTGTGTCGCCGTTGCTGAGTTGGCCATGGGTGTTATCGCCCCATGCCCAGATGTTGCCGTCTGCGCTGAGGGCGAGGGCGAAGTCGGAGCCTGCGCTGACGGTGGTGAAGGTGATGCCGTTGGGCGTTTGGACGTGAGTCGGTGCGTTGCGGTTGGTGGTGGTGTTGTCTCCGAGTTGGCCGTGGGCGTTGTCTCCCCAGGCATAGATGTTGCCGTCGGAGCTGAGGGCGAGGGCGAAGTCGGAGCCTGCGCTGACGGAGGTGAACGTGACGCCGTTTGGCGTGTGTACTTGGGTTGGTGTGTTGTGCTGGGCGGTGTCGCCTGTGCCGAGTTGGCCGTACGCGTTGTTGCCCCATGCCCAGATGTTGCCGTCTGAGCTGAGAGCTAGTGAGAATCCTGCTCCTGCGCTGATGTGGGAGAACTTGATGGCGGGTGGTGCAGTGAGCGTTATTCGTGTACCGCCGGTATCAGATCCGTGCGTGGGGTTTGGTTTGGCGGTGATCCAGTCGGGGCTCCAGTGGGCTTCGATGGTGGTGTTGGTGGTGAGTGGCTGGGAGAAGTCGAATGGGGCGTGCGATCCGGATGTGTACCAGCCGTCGAAGTGTTGGCCGCTTTTGGTGGGCAGTATGAAAGCGGTGGCTGCGCTGGTTCCTTTTTTCACGGCGTGACACAGTTGGCTAGTGTTGCCGGAGCATGGTGTGATTCCGTTGGGTAGTGAGGCGGGCGTGGTTCCGCCTTGGAGATCGTAAATAAGCATGTGATGGTCGTGGTAATAGGTGTAGTCGAGACTGATTGGTGTCTGGCTTACGTTCCGTAAGCTCCATGCGATGTTCACTGTCGCTGTTCCTGCCTGGTGCGGAGGCGTGGTGACGTACCAGGTCGTGTCGGTATTGCGGCTCAATGATGTGCCGGGAATCCCGTCAAAGCTGACACTGGTGAGCTGGGGTACTTCGAGCATTGGGAGGCTGTAGGGGAGGTCGCTGTTCGTGGTGTTTCCATTGCCAAGCTGATCTTGCTCATTGTTCCCCCAAGTACTGGCGTATCCGTAGGCGTCGAGATTAAGGCAATGGGAGCCTTTCAGGCTTATTTGTGTGTTTGAGTTACCAAGGTTGCGTACCGCGGTGGGGACGTAGCGGCTGGTGGTGTCTCCGGTGCCGAGTTCCCCGCTTTCGTTGTCTCCCCATGCGTAGACTTGTTTGTCAGTGCCGAGAGCCAGAGATGTGAAACTTCCTGCATTAATGTCGGCAAAACCCACACCCGCCGGCATTTGCGAGGTGTTGATGCGGGTGGGTGTGTAATGGTCGTTTCTATCTCCGGTGCCAATCTGTCCGAATCCGTTCATGCCTCCCCACCCGTAGGCGTTGCCGTAGGTATCGATGGCAAGCGAGTGGGTGAATCCTGCACTGATGTGTGTGAATCTGACGCCGATGTCAGCCACTGGAGTGGGTGTGTAGTGGTCGGTGGTGTCTCCGGTGCCGAGTTGTCCGTAGGTGTTCGAGCCCCAGGCATAGATGGTGCCGTCTGTGCTGAGGGCTAGCGAGTCGCCGGAGCAACTGGCGCTGATTGCGGTGAAGGTGGTTCCTGCGGGAAGTGCCTCAGTATTGATGCGTGTGGGTGTGTAGTGGTCGGTGGTGTCTCCGGTGCCGAGTTGTCCGTAGTTGTTCCAGCCCCAGGCGTAGATGTTGCCGTCGGTTCCGAGGGCTAGTGAGAATCCGTTCCCTGCGCTGATTTGCGTGTAGTGCATACCACCGGTTTGCACTTGAACGATTTTGTGCGGATCGCTGTTTCCTACTCCAAGTTGCCCGGTGTTGTTGGCTCCCCAGGCGTAGGTGTTGCCGTCGGTGCTGATTGCCAGAGAATGGCTTCCTCCTCCGCTGATTTGACTGAATTTGATGCCTGCAGGGAGAGAAGAGGTATCCAGTTTGGTGGGTGTGATGTTTGTGGCATCGGAATAGGGGTCTGCCTGATGTTTGCCGTTGTATCCCCAGGCATAGATGTTACCGTCTGATCCGATGGCAAGAGAATGCACGAATCCTGCGCTGATATGTGCGAATGTGACCTCTGGGACTGTGATATTCGCACTTGTACCGCCGGTATCCGGGCCATGGTCGGGGGAGATGGAGAACCCTTGTGAACTTGCTGAGCGGGTGAGATTGCTGTGTGCGGAAGTGTGTGCCGCAGCGGTTGTTTCGGTCTGCGCCTCGGCCCTGGCTGGCCGGGGAAGTGCTACGAGCAGTACCGTGCAGGCTATCGCCAATGCGGTTGCGGTAATCGTGGCGGTGATACGTTGGCGGTGGGTAGTACCCTCCACTGTATGCGTCCCGGGCGTTCTGCCGCCGGCGTTGTTGTAGTGGATGCTCATGCGCGGTCTCCTCATGGCGCCGTGCGCTACAGGCGTGGTGCCGGATGATCCAAGATGCTAAACTTATTAAACAATATTAGGTTAGATGTCTAGGCATTAAGAGGAGTTATGTGCAAGGACTCTGTGTTGTGCGTCTCATTTCTGTAGAAAGGGTATGTGACGGAATGTGAGGCGACTTCCGCGATTTCCCTGCGATGATGCGGCTATTGCGTATTGCAGGCGGGCGCCTTGCGTTGTGTGAACTGTGAATGATGCGACAATAGATGCTGATACGACGATAGATGTTTGCGGCCGGTAATATAGGAAGCCACTCGCCGGCAGAGTGCGAACCATGCACGCGTCTTATGCTTGCGGTGACACCGATTCGTGCTACGCCGTATAATGACGAGCATTACGGATGACTGGGTGCGTTTGCATAGACGAAGAGCGTTATTTCGCGGCGAGTGCCCATAGGACTACTTCGAGGGGATTATTGTCGTGGATTTTGTAGATAGGGTCACCGTCCATGTCAAGGGCGGCGATGGCGGCAACGGTTCCGCCGGTATCAAGCGTGAGAAATACAAGCCGCTTGCCGGCCCCAACGGCGGCAACGGCGGTGACGGCGGTTCGGTGATCTTCGAGGCCAGCGCCAACGCCAACAGCCTGCTGGACTACCGTTTCGTGCCTCATCGCACGGCAGACAGTGGCACCATGGGCTTGGGCGACACCAAGGACGGTTCAAAGGGCAAGGACGTCGTGTTGCCGGTTCCGCCGGGGACGGTGATTTTCGAAGCCAAAGGCCAGGTGGGCGAGAGCAAACACCCCGGGCGTCAGCTGGCCGATCTGCGCCATGAGGGCGACCGGTTCGTAGCTGCCCATGGTGGTATGGGCGGTTTGGGCAATGCCGCGTTGGCGAGCAAGACGCGCCGCGCACCCGGCTTCGCTTTGCTCGGCGAGCCCGGTCAGGAACGAGACGTGATTCTGGAACTCAAATCCATTGCCGACGTGGCGCTGGTGGGCTTCCCCTCGGCCGGCAAGTCGAGCCTGGTGGCTGCCATGAGTTCCGCCAAGCCGAAAATCGCCGACTATCCGTTCACCACTTTGGTGCCGAACCTCGGCGTGGTGAACCGTGACGAATACCGTTACACCATCGCCGACGTGCCCGGTCTGATTCCCGGTGCCTCAACCGGCAAGGGCTTGGGGTTGGAGTTCCTGCGCCACATCGAGCGCACCGAGGTCATCGCCCATGTCATCGACTGCGCCACGCTGGAGGCCGGCCGCGACCCGATGTCGGACTATCTGGCATTGGAGAAGGAGCTGTCGCTCTACGCGTCTCAGCTCAAGCTGCCGTTGGGTGTCATTCCCATCGCCGAGCGCCCGCGCATCGTCATTCTCAACAAGACCGATGTGCCTGAGGCCAAAGAGCTCGCACAGTTCGTCAAACCGGAGTTCGAGAAGCTCGGCCTGCCGGTGTTCATCATCTCCACGGTCAGCCATGAAGGCATGGATGAGTTGGGCTGGGCACTGGGCAAAATGGTGACCGAACTGCGCGAACGCTTGGCGCAAGAGCAGCAGGAGGACGATGAGCGTGTGCTGATCAAGCCGCTCGAAGAGCCTCGGCGCCGTCGCAGAAGGGACGATGAGCGTGGAGGTTCGGGAGACTTCCACGTGGAACGCGAGACGAACCGTGCCGGTGATGTATGGTTCCGCGTCACCGGGCGCAAGCCGGAACGCTGGGTGCGTCAGACCAACTTCGACAACGATGAGGCAGTCGGCTACTTGGCTGACCGCTTGGCCGGTCTGGGTGTGGAAGACGCGCTGCGTCACGCCGGTGCCCGTCCCGGGGACGAGGTTCGTATCGGAGAAGGTGACGACTACATGGCCTTCGACTGGGATCCGACCATCGCTGCAGGCGCGGAAATGCTGGACGGCACGCAGCTGGGTGCCCGCGGCAAGGACCTTCGCCTTGAAGACGGTGAAGACAGTCGTGCCCACCGGCGTACGAACACCGAACGCCGCCGTGAATATCACGAGATGATGGACGCCAAGACCGCGGTACGTTTGGCCATGCATCAGGAACGTGCCGCAGGGCATTGGGCAGACCCGCGCATAGACGACGATCGCCACGACGAGCAGGCCATTCTCGGCGGGCACGAAGCGGACCGCGACGAGTAACAGTAAAGCGTAAAGAAGGAACAGCGGTGAATGAGCGGGAGCAAGAGGTACGGCAAGCGGTGGCGCATGCCGAAACCGTGGTGGTCAAGGTAGGGTCCAGTTCGCTCACCTTGCCTTCCGGTCACCTTGACGTGGCTCGTCTTGAAGCCTTGGTGCAGGCGTTGGTGCAGGCGCGTGAACGCGGCACCCATGTGGTGCTGGTCTCCTCGGGCGCCATCGCCGCAGGTTTCGGGCCGCTCGGTTTCGATACTCGCCCGCAAGACGTGTCCACCAGTCAGGCGGCCGCCTCGGTGGGGCAGGGGCTGCTGATGGCGCATTACGAGCGAGCGTTCGCCAGTGCCGGCGTACGCGTCGGGCAGATTCTGCTCACCGCCAGCGATACCGCACAAGCTTCGCGGTACCGCAACCTGCAGCGCACGTTCGACCGTTTGCTCGGCCTGGGCGTGGTGCCTATCGTCAACGAGAACGATGCGCTCGCCAGCAATGAGATTCGCTTCGGGGACAACGATCGCCTCTCCTCTCTGGTGGCCAATCTGACGCGTGCTGACGCCTTGGTGCTGCTCACCGATGTGGACGGCCTGTACACGGCACCGCCTTCAAGCCCCGGCGCTGAGCGTATCGGATTTGTGGCGGACGCCGAGTCGGCCGGGCAGCGCGTCACCATTTCCGGCAGTACATCGGGACTGGGCACAGGTGGCATGGTTACCAAACTCGAAGCTGCCCGCGTAGCCTGTGCCTCCGGTATTGCTGTGGTGCTCACCAGTGCCGCCAACGCCGGCAGGGCGCTCGCCGGGGAGCGGGTCGGTACGGCCTTTGCGCCCACATCGCATCGGGACTCGTCCAAACGCTTGTGGATCGGCTATGCCTCGAGCCCGAGGGGGGCTCTTGTGGCAGACGCCGGTGCCGCGCAGGCGGTGCTTTCCGGAAAAGCGAGTCTGTTGTCTGCCGGAGTGCTGGAGGTTCACGGTGACTTCTCCTCTGGTGACATCGTGTGGATCGACGACGAACAGCGGCATCACTTAGCGAGGGGAGTTTGTGATTTCGACTCGGAGGAGGTTCCGCGCACGCTGGGACGCACCACTGCTCAACTCAGCAGGTTGCTGGGTGAAGGGTACGCTCACCCGCTCGTGCATCGGGACAATCTCGTGCTGGTGTAGACGGTGACGGCGGTTTAGACGGTCTAGACGGTTTAGACGGCGAACGTGGTGATTGCCGTGCTGCAATCACGTTGCGGGCATCGTGCGTGTTGTGTGCGGCGTGAGCCATGGTATGCGTGGATTGCTGGTTTGCCAGATTATCAGATTGCTGGTGATGCCACCGATTGGTGAGACCAAGATGGTCTGTGGAGCGGTCATGCCGTAGAATCGAATCCATGACTATGGCAGACTGGCAAGTATTAAGTGAACGCATCAACGAGGTGACGCCGAGCGCCACCCTCGCCGTGGACTCCAAAGCAAAAGCGATGAAAGCCGCAGGGGTTGACGTCATTGGCTTTGGTGCTGGTGAACCCAACTTTCCCACCCCCGAATATGTGGTGCAAGCTGCTGTGGCTGCGTGCCGGGATCCTAAAAATCATCGCTACACGCCTACCGCCGGGCTGCCTGAGCTGCGGGAGGCGATTGCGGCTAAAACGCTCAGAGACTCGGGATATGAGGTTGAAGCCAGTCAGGTGGTCGTGACCAACGGCGGCAAGCAGGCGGTATATGAAACCATGCAGGTGTTGCTTAATCCTGGAGATGAGGTCATCATTCCCGCCCCATATTGGACCTCTTATCCAGAAGCGGTGAAGTTGGCCGGAGCCAAGCCGGTTCCGGTGTTCGCTCCGGCAGAGCAAGGGTTTGAGCCGAGTGTGGAAGCTATCGAGGCTGCGCGTACCGGGCGCACCAAAGCCATCATCGTCAACTCTCCCAACAATCCTACCGGTGCGGTATGGAGCCAGGAGACGCTCGAAAACATTGCCCGGTGGGCTGTGGAGCACCACGTTTGGGTCATCTCCGACGAGATTTACGAACACCTGACGTATGGCACTGCCAGCAATGTCGCCATCGGAGCGGTATATCCGCCCGTGCGCGATCAGCTCATTGTGCTCAACGGCGTGGCAAAAACCTACGCTATGACCGGCTGGCGTGTGGGGTGGGCCATTGCGCCCGCGCCGGTCGCCCAAGCCTTCTCCAAACTCCAAGGTCATCTCACTTCCAACGTGGCGAACGTCTCCCAGCGTGCGGCGCTCGCGGCGGTATCGGGTTCACTCGACGCGGCACACGAGATGCGAGAGGCATTCGGTCGGCGTCGGCAGGCCATTGTTGCGGCGCTTCGTGACGTGCGTGGTGTTACCTGCCCGGAACCGATGGGCGCGTTCTACGCTTTCGCTGATATCACTCCTCTGCTGGGGGAGCCGGTGGGGCCGAACGGTTCCGTGGCAACTACCTCCGCGGAGTTTGCTGCTCTATTGCTCGACGAAGCCCATGTGGCGGCTGTGCCGGGCGAGGCGTTTGGTGCTCCCGGATTCCTGCGTTTCTCCTACGCTCTGGCTGACGATGACTTGGCTGAAGGTATGCGCCGTTTCAAGCAGTGGGTGGGCTGAGTGCTTTTCGGCACGCTGCATATGGATCAAGTGCAAGATGGGACTTGTGAGAGGTGACTCGCCGAGCGTGAGTGCGCTGGACGAAAGTGCCGGTCTGCGCTATAGTGGTGACTCGGCGATTTCCAGCAGTCCCCAGCTTCGGGTACGCTGGACTACGTTCACCTAGGGAAGTGGCGCAATTGGTAGCGCAACGGTCTCCAAAACCGTAGGTTGTGGGTTCGAGTCCCGCCTTCCCTGCCACGCAATGCGAAACCCAAGACGAAGGATGGAAATGGCTAAGGCAAAAAAACCGAACAATGGCAAGCCAAACATTTTCATGCGCATCGGCCTGTTCATCCGTCAGTGCATTGACGAGCTGCGCAAGGTGGTCACCCCCACCGGTAAGGAGCTCGCCGGATGGTCTGTGGCAGTGTCCGTTTTCGTGTTCATCCTTATGGTCGTGGTTTCGCTGATGGATCTCGGGCTCGGCAAGCTCACACTGTTTATTTTCGGCTGAGCTGCAGCGCCAGGTCGTTGACCGTGTAACGAAAAGGTGACGAATAGCATGAATGAAGAAGTCAATCTCGAGAACCTCGATGCTCTGCCGGATATTCCGATGAGCGAGGGTAGTTCCGCAGATGCAGAGGCCGAAGCTCGGGCCAGTGAAAGTGCCGACGAGGTGATGGCGCAGGCACTGAACATGGGCGGTGACAACGCTGATGACGGTGTCGATGCCGATTCGGCTGCGCTGTCTCAGTCAGGCGCGTCTGAGGAAGGCACAGAAGAATCCTCCGATGCAGGCAAAGGCGATGAACCGCAAGCGGAAGATGCCGATGCTGCCAAGCAGGAGACACCTGCGGGAACGGATGCCGGAGCCTTGGCCATTGAGGAGTTCTCCAAGAGCCTGCGCGGTCTCGAAGGCAAATGGTATGTGCTGCACACCTACTCCGGGTATGAGAAGCGTGTGAAGACCAACGTGGAGTCCCGTATTCAAAGCTACGGTCTGGAAGACAAGATTTTCCAGGTCGAGGTGCCGCTTGAGGAAGTGGAGAAACATACGGATAAGGGCAAGAAGGTCATCACGCGTGTGCGTGTGCCAGGCTATGTGCTCATCCGCATGTACCCCGACGACGATGCACGCCGCATTGTGCGTGAGACCGAGGGTGTGACCGGCTTTGTAGGCCCCAGCAAGGAGCCGGCGCCGCTGACCCGCAAGGAAGTCGTGGAGATGATGGCTCCGATGATTTCCTCCCAGGCGCTCAAGGAGGCTGGCGACAAGCCTGCCGCAGCCAAGAAGCGTACGCTTGAGGTCTCTTATGCTGTGGGCGACCAGGTCACGGTTACTGACGGTCCTTTCGCCACGATGGCGGCTGTGGTTTCGGGTGTGGAGCCCACCACGCAGAAGCTCACCGTGCTGGTTTCCATCTTCGGCCGAGACACGCCTGTGGAGCTGGGCTTCGATCAGGTCGAGAAGATTGCCTGATATCGACAGACGTTTATAGCAGCGGGCGCTTGCACTTCTTGTGCAGGCGCCCGTTTGCGTTGCTGAGTTACCCGTTATCTGTGTTGTTGCGTTGTTTGCACTGTCTGTGCTGTCTTGCGTTCTGTGCTGTGTGCGCATTTGTGCAACCGAGCCACGTGTGTTCGATGGCAAGCCATCTTGTGTGCTGCTCGCATACTACTGGCTTATGTTGCCCCATACTCGGGGCAGGCATCTCGGTGGAATTGCAGCGTGCCGGTGTGCGGATGATGGCGAAGTCACCGCTGACTATGCGTTAAGGGTGGTTTCGTCATCACGTACCGAAGTCGTTCTTGCTATAGTGCCGCCAGCTGCATGCTGAGTGCCGGCTCGCCGGAATGACCTAGGGCAGCCGCCGCTCCGGTTCGTGCACCGCTCCTCCTCACCGCTGCGCCTCTGCAGCTCCGCCTCGCAGCAGCGTTTGTGGGCACGAAATTGATATAATAGTGATGCAATTTACACACAATTGACACATCACAGAAAGAAATTCTCATGTCAGATGTAGCATTGCCATCCTTCGTTCACGACCTGCCCAAAGCTGAGCTTCATGTTCATATTGAGGGCACACTGGAGCCGGAGCTTAAGCTCGCACTGGCTCAGCGCAACGGTATTGAGCTTGAATACAACAGCGTGGAAGAAATTCGCGCCACTTACAACTTTGACGATTTGCCTTCATTCCTCGCGTCCTACTACTCCGGCATGAATGTGCTGCAGACCGAGCAGGATTTCTACGATCTCATGACGGCATACCTCACCCGCGCGCAGGCCAACGGCGTCAAGCACGCCGAGATTTTCTTCGACCCGCAAGCGCACACTAGCCGTGGTGTCGCCTTCAACACGGTGATTGACGGTTTGCTGCGTGCCATCGACGATTGCGATGCGGTGGACGCCCAGCTGGTCATGTGCTTCCTGCGCGATATGTCCAAGGAATCCGCGCGCCGCACGCTGGCTGAGGCTGAACCGTACCGTGACCGTATCTTGGGGCTGGGGCTTGACTCCGACGAGCATCATCATCCGCCGCTCAAATTCGCAACGCAGTTTGCAGACGGTGTGGCGCAGGGCTACCACATCACCATGCACTGCGACATCGATCAGGTGGATTCCATCGATCACATCAAGCAGGCGTTGGAAATCATCGAGGTGGAGCGCATCGATCACGGCACCAACATTGTGGAGAACCCGGATTTGGTTGCCTTTGCCAAGGCCAAAGGCACGGGCTTCACTAGCTGCCCGATTTCCAACAGCTTCATCTGCCCGCAGAACTGCAAGTCCAAGGAGATTCGCGAACTGCTTAACGAAGGTGTGAAGATCAGCATACATTCTGACGATCCTGCCTACTTCGGCGGCTACATTGCCGACAACTACCTGCTGCTGGGGCAGGAGCACGGCTTCAGTAAGGAGGAGTTGGCACAGTTGGCGCGCAACTCGTTCGAGACCTCGTGGATCAGCGAGGAACGTAAGGCTGAATATCTCAAGCAAATTGACGATTTCATGGCCGCAGCTGTGTAACTGCTCGTCCGTGTAGCTGCGTAGCTGTGGGCTGCAGACCGTGCAACCGCATAACCGTGGGCTGCGTGACCGCGTGGTTGTGTGACCGTGCAACTGCGTGACTGTGCAACTGCATGACCGTGGGTTGTGTGACCGTGCAACCGCATGACCGTGGGTTGTGTGACCGTGCAACCGCATGACCGTGGGCTGTGCGACCGCGTGGTTGTGTGACACTATATTTGTGTAACCGTGGCTATGTTGCTGCGCAACTGTGTTAGGACCAGCTCGATGTTGCACCAGACCTCGCCTAGCTGATAGGCGAGGTCTGTTCGTATGTGGTGCGTTTGCTGAGCTGGGTGAGTTAGGAGCAGAGTGCGCACCCAGCCCGTCGTTGAGTTGGAGTGAGCGTCGGTTCTGTTGCGCAGGGTGAGTGCCGTGCACCCAACCCGTCGCTGAGCCAGTGTGAGCGTCGGGTTTGTTGCGTTTGATGAGCGCTGCGCAACCGGACCGTCGCTGAAGGAATACTAGCGTCGGGTTTGTTGCGTTGGGTGCGGAGTGTGCAACTGAACCGACGTTGAGCTGGTGTGAGCGTCGCTTCTGTTGCGCAGGGTGAGTGCCGTGCACCCAACCCGTCGCTGAGGCGGTGTGGGTGACGGTTGTGTTGCGTGAGGCGAGCGATGTGCTACTAAACCGTCGCTTAACAAGTTCGAGTGTCGATTCGGGTACGCGAGGATACAGTGATGCAACGGAACCAACAGTTACTGCTCAAACCTGAACGTCGGTTGTGTTGCGTTTGGTGAGTGATGCGCACTCAAACCGACGTTGAATGAATACTAGCGTCGGTTGTGTTGCGTTTGGTGTGGGTGTGTGATGCGTATAGCATAGCGAGATCCAAGCGGATGGAGTACTAACGCAACAAAACCGTCGCCAGATGAAGTTGAGCGTCGGGTTTGTTGCGTGAGGCGAGTGATACGCACCTAAACCGTCGCTGAGCGGGGGTGAGTGACGGTTTTGTTGCGTTTGGTGTGGGTGTGTGATCGTATGGCATAGTGAGATCCAAGCGGATGGAGTACTAACGCAACAAAACCGTCGCCAGATGAAGTTGAGCGTCGGGTTTGTTGCGTTTGGTGCGGAGTGTGCAACCGAACCGTCGCTGAGTTGGTGTGAGCGTCGGGTTTGTTGCGTTGGGTGCGCGGTAGGGGCTGGTGTCTGGTGCGATGCGTGGTATTGTGGCCGGATTGTACCTGTTTTGTGGTTTGTTTCTGAAGATGGGTACGGTTTGGTCAAGTAAGGGTGTGATATTGACCGAAATGTACCCGTTTGATGTGTGATATCCGAATTGTGGACATGGCTTGTTTGTGAAGGTTGGGTTTGGAGACCGTATCGTACCTGCTGTGGTGGTTGTGGTGGTTTGTGGGTACGGTTTGGTCATGAAGGTGGGGGGGGTTGGTGGCCGTACCGTACCCGGTTTGGTGGTTTATTGCGGAAGATGGGTACGGTCTGGTCAGGTCAGGGCGCAATATTGATTGAAATGTACGCGTTTGATTGTGATATCCGGATTGTGGGTACGGTTTGGACATTGGACATTGGACGTTGGACGTTGGGCAGTGGCCGATGACCGAGGCACCAAGAGCAAGCGAAGCGGGCGGATGAATGCGTGCTTGAGACAAATGAAATAGACAAGACAAATACAGCAGACGAGGCAAATGAACATGCCCGAGGCAAGCGGAACAGATAGACCGTTGCAAGAGAGCCTGTCATTGGTGCTGAAGCGTAATGCTTGTCGGGCTTGAGAGGGACAATGGAAAGGCTTGCGCCTGGAGGGGAGACCCGCTAGCACAGCACAGCAATATCGATTGCGGGAGGAGACTTCCGGACACGGTGGTGCGCATGGTGAGTCGGCCAATAACCGGCTGAAACCAAGCGGAACGGCAGAGGTCGTAACGCGCGTGCTGCTGAATAGGGAAGCGACCGTTGGTACCGCACGAAAGAAAAGGAAGCATAGTATGGCTGCCAAGAATAAGAAGGTCACAGCTTTAATCAAGCTGCAGATTGAGGCCGGCAAGGCCAACCCGGCCCCGCCGCTCGGCCCGGCTCTGGGTTCGCACGGTGTGAACATCATGGACTTCTGCAAGGCGTACAACGACGCCACGAAGGACAAGATGGGCCAGGTTATTCCTGTTGAGATCACCGTCTTCGAAGATCGTTCCTTCACCTTCATCACCAAGACCCCTCCGGCCGTGGCGCTGCTCAAGCAGGCTGCCGGCATCAAGAAGGGTACCGACAATCCTCTGACCACCAAGGTCGGCTCCGTCACCAAGGCTCAGGTTCGCGAAATCGCCGAAACCAAGATGCCCGACCTGTCGGCGCGCGACATTGAAGCTGGCATGAAGATCATCGAGGGCACTGCGCGCTCGATGGGCATCACGGTGAACGAGTAAGGGAGAGAAACAGATGGCTAAGAAGCACTCAAAAGCGTATCGTGAAGCGGCCGAAAAGGTCGATTCGAGCAATCTGTACACCGCCGCCGAGGCGGTAGCGCTCCTCAAGAGCATGCCCAAGCGTGGTTTCGACGAGACCATCGAGGCTGTGTATCGTCTCAACGTGGATCCGCGCAAGGCTGATCAGTTGGTGCGTGGCGTAGTCAACCTGCCTAACGGCACTGGTAAGACCGCCAAGGTGCTCGTGTTCGCTCGCGGCCCCAAGGCTGCTGAAGCGACCGAGGCTGGCGCCGACATCGTGGGCGATGACGAGCTGGTGACGAAGGTTCAGGGCGGGTTCCTGGACTTCGACTCCGTGGTTGCCACCCCCGACATGATGGGCAAGGTCGGCCGTTTGGGCCGCGTGCTCGGCCCCCGTGGCCTCATGCCGAACCCCAAGACCGGCACCGTGACCATGGATGTGGCCAAGGCTGTTGCCGACATCAAGGGCGGCAAGATCGAGTTCCGCGTGGACAAGGACGGCAACTTGGCGTTCATCATCGGCAAGATGTCGTTCGATGATGCCAAGCTCACCGAGAATTTCCAGGCTGTTGCCGACGAAATCAAGCGCCTGAAGCCCTCCACGGTGAAGGGACGCTACATCCAGGGTGCCACCATCACCTCGACGATGGGCCCCGGCATTCCGCTCGACATCGCCACGCTGCTCTAAGCGAGGCTGATGCGGTAGGCGTCTGCTTGCAGGCGCTGGGATGACTGCAAAAGCGGTGAGACGGTTGAGCTGTCTCGCCGCTTTGCTTTTCTGAGGTTGCGCAGCGTCGCGCGAATTGTCATGTTTCGGACGGCTTCGATGGTTCCGATAGATCCTATTGTTTCTATGGTTTCGATAAGTCCTACAGTTAGGACAGTTCCACCGTGTCGGCAACATGAGTTCCACCGCGATAACATCATGCCCGTTCGAAAATGTGAGGTACGGGCGTGTTATATCTCTCTCTAAGCTATAATCGGACTTATGCCATTAGAGGAATCGCTCTTGCAGGAGTTCTCCACTGGCCGAACACAACGGCCAATTCCCTCTAACAAGTTATACCTCGGGACGGTGGTCTTCGATTTTGATGGCACCATAAGTCTGGGGGATGGCCCCGTTCTTGCTTACGCGCACCATGCATTCGCACATCTCGATGAGCCACGACGAGCTGAAGCAGAACATATGCTGTACCGCTATCTGCATGCTTTAGCAAATCCAGCGAATCCAGTAAATCCATCAGATTCTGAGGATTCCGCGAACTCAGAAGGGCCAAAGAACTCAGAAGGTCCAACGAGCCCAACAGATTCAAAGAGCCCAGAAAATTCAAAGATCTCAAAGGGCCCAGAAGATTCCGCGCAGGGTGAGATTGCGGGTGCAGTGGATTGGAACGACGGCTACGATGCCGTCGTTTCTTTGTGTGGGGAGTCTGTAGGGCCCGAGCTGCGCAATGAGGCGTACTTGGCCAGTCGTGAGGATCTAGCGTCCGGCTCGGTTTCGGTGCACGCTCCACATGGACTCCATGAGTTCCTTGAGACATTGGGAGAGCTGGGGTGCCGCCGTGTGTTGCTCTCCAATTCCCCGACGACCGGATTGGTGCAAACCCTGCAGCGTTTCGGGGTCGACGGCCTGTTCGATGAGGTCATTGCCTCCGCCGGCAAGCCTTCCCATTGGAACGAACATCTCGCTTATCTCACTGCTACCGCGCGCTCAACGCACTTGTTGAGCATCGGCGATTACTGGAGCAATGACGTTGAACCAGTGGTCGCACAAGGTTTTCAGGGAGCGCTCATCGGCGAGCGCACACCTGAATCATCTGTCTCAGGTCCGCATCCAACCTATCAGGCTGCGACGCTACCTGAGCTGTATCAGCCCATTATTGATGGGTGCTCGGCGTGGAGAGGGGAGGATGCTTGACATGACACCGTAAGTGTGCCGTTTCGTTGTGGACATACCGTTGCGTATGTTGATCGTTTGTAGTACTCAGCTGTATCAGCTATCTCAATATTTCATCGTTCATTATCGTTTCATTCATTAGTTCATCTTTCTTCGATAATCAATATCCACCTCATCGTTTCGCTACACAATGCATAGTGGTTGCTCTCGAAAGGACCATGTCATGAAAAAATCCTCCAAACTACTCAGAACGATGCTCGCTGCGGCTGCGGTCGTTGCGGTCAGCGCCTCGCTGGCGGCGTGCGGTAGTTCCAGCTCTGCCAAGTCGGACGACAAGCCGCTGACGTTGCAGTTCGTTCCCACCAACAACGACGGTTCCATGCAGGCCAAAGCCAAGCCGTTCGCGGACTATATGACGCGCAAGCTCGGCCGCACGGTCAAGGTGACGCTGGCCACCGACCACACCACCATTGTGGAGGCCATGTCTTCCGGCAAGGTGGACATCGGCGTCATGCCTCCGGCCGCTTATGTGCAGGCCAGGGATAAGAAGGCTGCCAAGGCTCTGCTGACTTCCGAGCGCGGTGGGTACGACCGCAAGACCGGCAGGCCGACGCCGGACAAGATGGTGAGCTCGTACAAGGCCGAGGTGCTGGTGCGCTCCGACAGTCCCATCAAGACGTTGAAGGATCTTAAGGGTAAGAAGATCGCGACGCTCAGCCCCGGGTCGGCCAGTGGCTACATTTACCCGGTGGTGGAGATGCGCAGCAAGGCTGGGGTGGACCCGGTCACCCAGTCCACGCTGACCACCGTCAACGATATTCCCAGCGAGCTGACCGCGGTGCTCGGCTCTCAGCAGGACGCGTGCTTCGGGTTTGAGGGGACGAGAAACGCCTTCGGCGACAAGTTCCCCGGCCATGATCTGTACAAGGAACTGCGAGTGCTGTACCTCACCGACGGTGACATTCCCAACGATGCCATCGCGGTGAACCCCAAGATGGATCAGGCCATGCAAGACAAGGTCAAGCAGGCGTTCCTTGACATGAAGAACGACAAGGAAGGCAAGACGGCGATGAAGATGTGGAACCATGATGGTTACAGTCCCGTCAACGAGAAGACCTATGACACCATCGAAAGCTACATCAACAAGGCGGCGGAGTAGACGCTGATATAACGGCAGGGGCTGCGCGAGTTACTTGAGCGCAGCCCCTGCCGGCCCGTTTGCCTCGCCAAGATTCCAGATTGCGAGGCTGGGCTCTTGGCGATGAACGAGCAACAACGGAGACATCATGATTGAAATAGAACATGTCGTGAAACGTTACGACAACGGTACCGTCGGACTTGACGACATCAGCCTGAAGGTGAACGATGGCGAATTCGTGGCCATCATCGGGCCGAGTGGAGCAGGTAAGAGCACACTGCTGCGCTCCGTTAATCGGCTGGAAGACACGACTTCGGGAGATATTCGCATCGACGGCGAGTCGATCACGCACGCCAGCCGTCGCCAGCTGCGTAAGATGCGCAGTGCAATCGGCATGATTTTCCAACAGTTCAACCTGGTCGGCAATGCCACGGTTCAGAAGAACGTCATATCGGGGCGTCTTGGCCGCTATTCCACCCTGCAAACGCTGTTTGGCATCTTCCCCAAAGAGGATTATGCGTTGGTCGATCAGGCATTGGATAACGTCGGGCTGCTCGACAAGGCGCAGGAGCGCAGCGACCAGCTCTCCGGCGGCCAGCAACAGCGCGTCGCCATCGCCCGTTCCCGTGTGCAGCAGGCTCGGTTGCTACTGGCCGATGAGCCGGTTGCCTCGCTCGACCCGGTCACGTCCCAGACCATTCTCGACGACTTGCAGGTCTTCAACCGCGAGGAGCATGCCACGGTGCTGATCAGCATCCATTCGGTGGAGTTTGCCAAACGGTACGCCACGCGCATCCTGGGCATGCGTCGAGGTCGCATCGTCTTTGACGGGACCCCCGACGAGCTCAGTGACGACATGTTCGCGCAAATCTACCAGTCCGCTTCCGACAGCGGCGAGGAGCGGTGATGGCACAGACAGTATCAACGGCCGCATCTGCTCGCCGTCCTCTCTCGCAGACCGTCCATCGTTCGTTGCTCAAGCGTGCGCTGACTTTTGCCGTGCTGGCCATATGTGTGCTCGCCGCTGCGAATATCACGGAAACCGACTTGGGTGAGGTGTTCTCCAACGCCGACCAGGCCGGAGACTTCTTCTCGAAACTGTTACGCCCCGACTGGGGATTCTTCCCGACACTGTGGACTCCACTGCTGCAGACGATCCGCATGTCGGTGGTGGGAACGGTGATCGGACTGGTGTTCGCTGTGCCGTTCGCATTTCTGGGCACGAAGATTGTGACTTCCAATATGGCGGTGACCGGTGTGGCCAGGTTTGTCATGGACATCATCCGCACCATACCGACCCTGCTGCTCGCCGCGCTGATCGTCACCTTCGTGGGCATCGGGCAGGTCAGCGGTGTGGCCACCATCGCCGTGTTTACGTTCGGCATCGTCGGCCAGTTGGTCTATCAGGCCATTGAAATCAGCAATCTCGGCCCGGTCGAGGCCGCACGGTCGGTGGGCGCCAACCGTGTGCAAATCGCTTGGACCGCCATCGCTCCGCAAATCATGGACGACATCGTAGGGTACGCCATGTATGTGTTCGAGATCAACATCAGAGCCTCGATGGTGCTCGGCTATGTCGGTGCCGGCGGCATCGGCGTGATGCTCAACTCCTCGTTGAGCCTCATGCGCTACGACCGTGTATCCCTCGTCATCCTTACTGTCCTGGTGCTGGTCGTCATCGTGGACACCTTGAGCGAGGCCATCAGAAAGGCGGTACGCTGATGAACAAGGTGGCTGCAACAACTGCTTCACGTACCTCCGGCAATGCCGGGCATCGTTCCGCTGCTTCTTCGACAGCCATGCAATGGCTGAAACGGGCAGGCTACGCGCTCATGGCCTTGGTGGTGGTCTGGGCCTTCGCCACGGTGGATTACTCCGATAAAACACCGATGTCGTTCAGCACGCTCGGCACCACGCTCGGGCAGCTCCTGCATCCCGACTGGGGGTATGTCTACGACGGTTCGGGCGAGGATCTGGTGTCCCTCATGCTCGAAACCATCGCCATTGCGTTTTTGAGTGTCATCATCTCCACGGTCATCGCGTTCCCATGGTCGTTCATCAGCGCTACTACGCTGTGGCCGCATGCGCGTATCGTGCCCAAGGTCGCCAAGTTCATCACCGATGTGCTTCGTGCGTTCCCCGAGCTGGTCTACGCCATTATCTTCGTCAAGGTGGTCGGCCCGGGCCCCGCCGCAGGTGTTCTGGCATTGGGCGTGCATCAGATCGGCATGCTGGGCAAACTGTACACGGAGTCCATCGAGAACATGAACGATCAGCCGGCCGAGGCGATGGCTTCCGTCGGTGCAGGGTTTACCAAGACTCTGCTGTTCGGTCGTATTCCGCTGTTGATGCCCATTTTCGCGTCGCTGTCGCTTAATCATTTCGAGATTGCGGTGCGTTCCGCCGCCACGCTCGGTTTGGTCGGTGCAGGCGGTATCGGTGCCCCGCTGATTTTCGCCATTCAAAACCGGCAGTGGGACCGGGTGAGCATCCTGCTGTTGGGCATCATCGTGGTAGTTGCGGTCATCGACTTGGTGACCGGGTGGCTGCGCAAAAAGCTGCTCTAATCGATGCCTGCTGAACTCGATCAACGCGTTTAAAGCGTCTAACTCGTGCATCTTGCGGGCGGACGCATCGGTGAAGGAGATTGCATGACTGAAGTCACAGTGCTGGGAACCAGCGATTTGCACGGTTTTGTCCCGGCGGCTCTTGGGAGGGCCGCCGGGTGGGATGGCGACGATCCGTCCGTGGCAGGAGGGCACGCCGCCGGTATCATGGCGGGTTCTCTGGCCATGCAACGGTTCGACCCAGCCACGAGCATCCTCATCGATGCGGGGGACTTCTTCCTTGGCAGTGCATACACGTCGTTCTTGGAAGATGACCAGTGTGCTGCCAAGTCTTCCGTTCCCTCGCCGCTGTCCGATATGGCTGTGGAATTCGGGTATGCCGCTATGGCCCCGGGCAACCATGATTTCGACCATGGCTCGGACTTCCTGCGCAGGCAGGTGCCGGTGCTGGGGGAGCGTCTGGTGTGCTGCAATGTGACCGATGCGGACGGAGTCCCTCTCTTCCCCGCGTACCGCATGGTGCAGGTCGCTCAGGTGCGCGTATGCGTGATTGGAGCGGTTACAGGAGCGTTGCCGCAACTGACGGCATTCGCCAACACCGCCGACATCCATGTGCTCAATCCTGTGGAGTGCGTGCGAGACACCGTGACGCAGGTGCGGCAGGATTGCGATCTTGTGGTGGTGGCCTATCATGGCGGCATCGAATGTGACATGGGCGACGGGCATCCGACCGAATATGCGACCGGTGAGGATGAGGCATACCGTATGCTCAGCGAGGTGCCGGGCATCGACGGCCTGCTGTGTGGGCACCAGCATCGGACCGCTTGCGGCGAGAGCCAAGGCGCGGTATATGTGCAGCCGGGCTACCAGGGCTCCCACGTTGGCTGCATGCGCTTCACCATCGGCGATGATGGCAGCGTGCTTTCGCGAGAGGCCAGTCTGATTGACATGCACGGAATGGATCCGGGTCATGGTGCCGACGAGCGCCGAGATGCTGATTGGGGTGGTCCCGGCAGTCGGGATGACGCGAACTTCCTGGAGAGCGGGCAGGAGGATCTTCTTGCCCGGCAACTGCGTCTTGAGGACTATCGGCACTGGATGGACGAGTCGGTGGATGTCTCCGGTTTTGCGCAATACGTGGCCGACAAGACCGGCATTGCCTCGTACCGGTACTCCTTCATGCCGCACGGCGGTGTGATTGCCCGGAAAGACTTCAAACGAGCGTTCCCGGCCCCGTACTCGCTTTCGGTGTTCCACCTCGGCGCCGAACAATACCGCCATTATGCGAATGCCGGTCTCATCGGGCATATCGGCGAGGCCGAACCGCAGGCCGACCCGCTGGGTGGGTATCGCATCATTACGAATGATCCGGCGGCCTTCCCTGCATATCGCTTGGAAAGCCGCACGGTCGACAACCTCTTCGACGAGTACCTGCACTACTGTAACGGTCGATGATCTACTGTTTTCCTGCCCATACGGTAGGTCAGCCAGCGTGCGAAGTGTGAAATCGCGTAGTTGACCAGGATGTAGATGATCGCGGTGACGAGGTATACTGGCAGCAGGCTGTTGTAGTTGGCGATGATGACCTTGGTGTTCTGCATCATCTCCGGATAGGTGACCACATACCCGAACGTGGTGTCCTTGACCACCACGACCAGCTGGGTTACCAGAGTGGGCACAATGATCTGCATCATTTGTGGCAAGATGATGTGACGGTAGTTCTGCCACTTGGTCAGACCGATGGACAGACCGGCTTCTTTCTGCCCGGTAGGCACCGCCTGCACGCCGGCGCGATACACCTCAGCCAGCACTGCGGAAGCACCCAGAGAAACGGGTATGACCACCATCCAGTATGTGCTCAGGTGGATGCCGAACTGACTGGGTACCAGGAAGAAGAAGTAGATGAACAACAGGGTCGGTGTGCCCCGGACGAACTCAATGACGGCCGTGGCAATCCAACGAATCGGCGCAATGGTCGAGATGCGTCCGAACATGAGGACCAGACCGCCCACCAGTGCGATGGCTCCTGCTCCCAACGCGGCGCGAGCGGTTCCCACGAAACCTTGCCCCAAGAACTTCCACACGTTCACGTTGGCGAACAGGCTCCAATACATCGGGTCGAACTGGCCGTTCGCGTCAAGCTGCATGACCACCCAGACCACCAGAGCAGCCACGGCCAACAAAGCGATGGCGGTGCCGATGGCAATACGTCGCCGTGCGCGCGGCCCGGCGGACTCGAACAGTGCGGATTCAGTTGGTGTCATCGCCATAGCATGACCTTCTTCTCCAAGAAGCGACCGATGGCAGCAATGACCAATCCAGTACACACATAAAACAGCGCTGCGACGAAGAATGTGGGAATCCCCAAAGATTCGTCGTTGTTGATGCGCGATACCAAGCCGGTCAACTCAACGTGAGCCAACGGCACCATCGCTCCGGTCGAGGAGCTGATGATCAGCGAGATGAACAGAGTGACCATAGGCTGCACCACGGCTCTCAACGACTGCGGAAGCACGATGGAAGAGACGATATGGCGGAACGAAAGACCCAACGAGCGGGCCGCCTCAATTTGCCCTACGTCAATGGCGTTGATGCCTGAACGCAAGTTGTCGGAGCCGAAGGCCGAGCCGACCAATACCAGTGTGACAATTACGCTCGGCTCGTAGTCAAGCACCACACCCACTTCCGGCAGTGCGAAGACGATGAAAATCAGCAGGCTGAGCACTGGAATGTTACGGAATACCTCTACGTACGCGGAAACCGCAGTCCGCAGCGGAGGGATGGGACTCACCCTGAACACCGTGAGCACCAGCGCGAGCGCCAGAGCCAAGACGAACGAGATGACGCCGATGCGCAGTGTCACCCCGTAACCGGCCAAGTAGTCTCGCCAGTAATGCTGAAGGAGAAAGAGGATGCTGTCCCATCCCGAATTTGCTTGGGTCATACGCCACTGAACCTGTTACTGAACCGTTGGGGGAGTGGGGGCTTTGTCAACGCCGGTACGGTCGCCGATGGTGAGTTGCCACAGCTTGGCCCACGTGCCGTCATCGATGATTTTCTTCAACCAGGCATTCACGAACGTGGTGGCATCGCTGCCCTTAGGCAAGCCGATGCCGGCGGGATCCTCGGTGCCGAAGCCTTCGCCGACCACCTTGAGCGACTTCGGGTCCTTTGCTACGTCTCCGAGCAGCAACGACTGTGTGACCACATAGGCATCCACGCGCTTCTGCTTCAGCGCCTGCACGATTTCGGCATCGGTCTGGAATTGTTGGATCTTGGCTTCTGGGGCATACTGTTTGACGATCTGGGGGCCTGTGGAGCCTTCCTGCACGCCTACGGTCTTGCCGGCCAGATCCTTGACATCCTTGATGTCGTCGTTGTTTGAACGCACCAGAATGCCTTGCTTGGAGCTGTAGTAAGGTCCGGCGAAGTCAACCTTTTCCTTACGCTGGTCGGTGATGGAATACGTGGCGAACACAGCATCCACCGTGCCGTTCTGCAGCACAGCCTCGCGAGTGGAGGAATCTACCACGTTCACGCTGGTCTTGGCGTCCCCGAGGATATATCGTGCCAGCAGTTGAGACAGGCCGGCATCAAATCCACGTAGCTTACCGTCGTCCGGGCTTTGCAACGAGAACAGTGTGGAAGTCTTGACCGCGCCCACTTTCAGTGTGCCGTCCTTCTTGACCGATGCGGCCCACTTGTTCGCATTCACATCAGCTGCGGAAGCCACGTCTCCGCTCTTGATGAGAGCGTCGTAAGCCTTGGTGTCCAGCGGCTTGCCGACTGAGTTTTTCGTCTCGCTTTGCGCCGAGGACGAGGATTTGTTGTCGGCTTTGGTGTCGCCGGTGGCGCCGCAACCGGCCAACAGCATACCGGTTGCAGTGAGCGCTGCTATAAGAGATGCGGTTTTCTTGACATTTCGGGTAAGGACGGTCATGGCACTACTCCTTCTCTTGATTTTCGCCTCAAGTTGAACGTACGGATGCTGCACGCCGGAGCGAGGCTTCCAGTAAGTATAAAACAAGTTGGTTACGGAAATGGACGGACACGGGTATTTACGATATTGATGTTGCTTATGCTGGACTATCAGCAAACCCCATCACACCGGTATGGCGGATGCCGGCAATTCGTACGGCGCCAGCTATCATGCATCGCCACGGTCAACAATGATGACGCGACGTTGGTGCTCGTCGTTGACCAAGGCGTACGGTCGGCGCTCACCGCCGTCGAACAACCGTACGGAGATAAGGCGATTGGCGCGTCCGGGCTTGTTTTCGATACGTTGGACCTGCATTTCATCGACAGCTGAATTCAGATAAGGGTCGAACACCTCCACCGCGTCCTGGCCGTCAGGAAGCCGAGAGAATCCGGTGACGAGCACATAATGGCCATTCATCTTGTTGGACCAGATACGTGCCATGCCGGCTCCCCCATCTTGTATCGCAGTGCGCAAAGGGCTTCCGGCTGCACCGGCCAGAGCCTGATCTCCCCGATACAGCTGTGCTCGTATGGGGAATCGTCCCGTCTCGCCGTACATGTTGAGCACGTCCATCAGCGCCAACATGGCGCTTGGCGAGGTGCCGTTGCCAGCAAAAGTGCCATCGGGGTCGTAATTGTCCATCGTGCGGGTGAACACGGACCACACCACGTCCGGGCGTAGCTCCTCGCGCTCGTACAGGTAGCGCAGCGCGTTGAACACGGTGGTGGGGGCGCATGTGTAGTCAGTGGACTGGTAGATCAAATCGTTTTTCATGGTTCCCCTTACTTGCCGACGGCAGGAACGCAGCTGTGCGCGTCTGTACAACAAGTGTAATGCCGGGCCGGAGTGTTGCGTGACTGTGTTCGGTCTGTCTCGGCGGTGATATATCTGTAACATACACGAAAACGGAATTGCTATAGGATGTTGCCATATCGTAATGAGACCGGACAACGAATACGGCATTAAGAGTTACTAAAAGCGGATGTTTGCTGAGCATCGCAGGCGAAGACCAAACATGAGTCTTGCTGAGCGTCAGTGAACCGCACAAACTGTTACGTCGAAAAGAAGGATATTTATGACTGGTTTTCCACATAGGACAACACATGTGAAGACGCGGGGATCGGCACATCAATGGCTCGCTTTCCTGCTGGCCGCACTGATGGTCGTGGCCAGCTTCGGCTTCTCTGTCGCATTCCCCGATGATGCACAGGCTTCCACTGCTGTGAGCGCAACGGCTGCAACGCAAGCCGAAGGCGCAAACAAAGGCATTGACCAGTCCGGCAAGTCGAGCGTCACCGACGAGACGAAGGCGCTCGCAGTCAAGGCCAAGGGGCGGCACTACACCATCGCCACGGATACCACATTCGCACCTTTTGAATTTAGGCAAAACGGTAAGCTCGTCGGTATCGATATGGACATTGTCAACGGCATCGCCAAAAGCCAAGGGTTCACCGTCACCATTCAGTCGCTTGGCTTCAATGCGGCAGTGCAGGCTTTGAGCTCGAATCAGGCCGATGGCGTCATCGCAGGCATGTCGATGACGGACGAGCGGCGCCAAGCCTATGATTTCTCCGACGCGTACTTCCAGTCCGGTGTGCAGATGGCCGTCGCCAAGTCCGACGACAGCATCAAGGGATACCAGGGGCTGAAGGGCAAGACGGTGACAGTCAAAACCGGTTCCGAAAGCGAGACCTACGCCAAGTCGATCAGCGAGAAGTACGGTTTCACTGTAAAGCCTGTTGACCAGTCGGCCACAATGGTTGAAATGGTCAAGTCCGGCAACGCCGCCGCCATGTTCGACGACTATCCGGTGCTCGCTTACGGCATCTCGCAAAACAACGGGCTGAAAGCCGTCACGCCCAAGGTTCCGGAAGGTTCCTACGGTTTCGCCGTCAACAAGGGGCGTAATGCTGAACTGCTCGCGGCCTTCAACGTCGGTCTTGCACAGCTGCGCGAATCCGGACAATACGACAAGATACTTACCACCTACTTGGGGGACAACGCCACTGGTTCGAAAGACACCAACAGCGTCAAAACCGTCAAGAAGGTAGGATTCTGGGATTTGGTCAAACAGTCCTTCCCGGCATTGATGACAGGCCTGAAAAACACGCTTATCATTACGGTGCTCTCGTTCGTGGTCGCCCTCATTCTTGGCTTGGTGTTCGGGCTGATGCGTGTCAGTGAGAACAAGATCCTTCAGTGGATTGCCAGGATCTATACGGCCATATTCCGCGGCACACCAGTGCTGGTCTGGGCCTTCTTCTTCTACTTCGGCATCCCGCAGATGGTCGGTCACTCGCTGCCGCACTGGCTGTGGATCTCCGGCTTGCTCACGCTTTCGCTCAACTCCGGCTCATACCTGACGGAAATTATCCGCGGATCCATTCAGTCGGTGGATGTCGGTCAGACCGAGGGGGCGCGCTCGCTGGGTATGACCAGTGGGCAGACCATGCGTAAAGTCGTGCTGCCGCAGGCCATTGCCTACGCCACACCGTCCGTGATCAATCAACTGGTCATTCTGCTCAAGGATTCCTCGCTGCTGCTCACCATCGGTTTCGCCGACCTGCTCTACCAGGCACAACAGCTCTATGCGGCGAACTTCCGCGTTACGGAGACACTGCTTATGGTCGGTGTCATCTACTTCGTGGCCATCACCGTGCTCACGTGGCTGGCGAACATTGTCGACCGACGTTTGAACAAGAAGTGAACCGCGAATCCACAACGATGATGCGACGATGAGAGAAATGCTGATGAGAAGAATGATGATGGGAGAAACCATGACGGACGAGATGATGGGTGTAGCCGGAGGAAACGCTACAGTATCGGGTGCGACCGCAGCTGATACTGCCATGACCGACGGCGCTGCAGCCGGCACAGCAGATGCAGGTGAACTGGTGGTGAACGTGCGCGACCTGTGCAAGAGCTACGGCGATACGCAGGTGTTGAAGCACATTGACCTGCAGGTGCGCAAGGGTGAGGTGGTGTGCATCATCGGGCCTTCGGGCGCCGGCAAATCAACGTTGCTGCGTTGCCTCAATGGCTTGGAAACGCCGACTTCGGGGTCGGTTGTGGTCAACGGTGAGGATATTGCCTCCAGGGACGTGAACATCGACAAGGTGCGCGAGCAGATCGGCATGGTGTTCCAGCACTTCAATCTGTTCCCGAACATGAGTGTGGAAGAGAACATCACGCTCGCTCCCACCATGGTGCGCAAGACACCCAAGGAGGAGGCTCGCCGAACCGCAGCCCGCTTGCTTGATTTGGTCGGACTGTCGGAGAAGAAGGATGCCATGCCGTCCTCTCTTTCCGGCGGTCAGCAGCAGCGTGTTGCCATTGCGCGGTCCTTGGCTATGAATCCGTCGATTATGCTCTTTGACGAGGCCACGAGTGCTCTTGACCCGGAGATGGTCGGCGATGTGCTTGAAGTAATCCGTCGTCTGGCGGATCAAGGCATGACGATGATTCTGGTTACTCATGAGATGGGTTTTGCGCGAGAGGTGTCCAGCCGCGTCATCTTCACCGATAGTGGTGTGATTGAGGAGCAGGGCACACCCGATCAGATTTTCAACCATCCTAAGAGCGAACGCCTGAAGTCGTTCCTCTCAAAGGTGCTGTAACAACCTAATCCGTCTATCGACCCGGGGTTGGATCACTGTTGATTTGCCGTGCGCCAGAGCAGCTGGTTGAAGTGTTCTGGCCCTGCGCCGATCTCGAAGTTGTACATGGCGCAGCCCAACCCCACGTGGGCGAAAAGCCCCTCGCTCGCTCGGGCGCTTACGGTCGCCTCGCCGTTCGTTCCGCTGTGCAAAGTGAAGACGAACGGCTGCTGGTTGAGCGATGTGGGAGCACGCATCGCGGCTTGCATGCCGTTCAGGAACCACTGCGGTGCCGGTTGGGATTCTCCCGCAGTTTGCGTCGGTGCAGCGGTTGTGCCGGGTTTGTCTGTGTTGGGTGAGCTTGCGCTGGGTAGGTTTACGCTTGGCGAGCCCGTACCTGTGCTGTTCGCTTCTGTGCTGGAGCAACCGCAATCCAGCGACATGTCATCGGGAATCTCGCACAATTGAGTCATGGCTTTGCTGCGACATTTCGAAATCCTGCCTGCGGGATGGCCGAACGCCAACACCCAGATGATATGTTCGCCCGGGTTGAGGTCCCACCAGCCATCGGTGGCATTGTCGAGCACGGCCCACGAGGTCGCCAGGCCTAGGCTCACCAGGAACACGCTCAGGTGCTCGCCCCAGTATCCGACGTTCGTTTGCAATGCGATTTCGTCGGCATCCTCTGCTGTTCCACTTGTGGCGGCGTGCTTGAGTTCGTCTCCAGTGAGTCCCTTGCCTTTGCCGATCAACACAATGGCGTTGTGGACATTGCGGAACCTGCCGTAATGCGTTTTGCAGCCCATGAAGGCGTCGTCCAATCCGCTTGTCATTTGGATGTGCAATCCGGAAGCTGCGTTGCAGACCTCGATTTCATGCTGGATGCGGGCCAAGGTTTCGCCATCGACGGCCTCGTCGGTGTAGGAGCGCACGGAATGTCGTTGTTCCAGATCCTCAAGTGTGTTCATGCTTACTATTTTCTCATGCTGCTGGAACTTAGCGTTTCGTGTTGGCTGCTGTGAATGGCCAATACACGGTACTAAGCACCTACATCGCTGAAAGTCGGGAATGCTGAACACAGCAAAAGTGCCCCCCGTCGGACTCGAACCGACAACCCACGACTTAAAAGGACGCTGCTCTAACCATTGAGCCAGAGGGGCACGAAAAGCCATTATACAGCGTTGCTTGACGAGACACACGGAAGTCTCTCGTTTTGTGAATTTGACTCTCCGGCGTTGCCGCCTGTCAAATTTGAATTGTTGTGGTATGTATGGTGCGGGCATGGGTAGTGGGCAGTAGGTAGAATCGGGCTATGTCTTGTACCACTCTTCTTGTAGGAAAAAACGCTAGCTACGACGGGTCCACGCTGATTGCGCGTGACGACGACTCCGGTCACGGTCGCTATGATCCCAAGCGTTTGGTGGCTGTGCGCCCCGAGGATCAACCGCGCCACTACCGCAGCACGCTCAGCCACGTTGAGATCGATCTGCCGGATGATCCCTGCGCGTACACGATTGCTCCCGACGCCTTGCGTGACCGCGGTATTCTGGCCGAAGCTGGTGTGAGCGAGCGCAACGTGGCAATGAGTGCCACGGAAACCATCGCCGTCAACGAGCGGGTGCTCGGAGCCGATCCGATGGTCGAGCTGCGACAGGCGCGCACCGAACATGCCGCCGGCAACGGTTCCCAAGCGCAGGGTGATGCCGGTGAGCTTGCCGTAGACCAGTTCTGGCGGTTGCACGGCGAGGCTGAACCGTATGACGGCAGCATTCTGGACACGGGCCTGCAGGTCAATGATTTGCTGCCTTCCGATGCGGCGCCCAATGCCGTGAGTGACATTCCCTCCGATGTGCAGGCGCATGGAGAGGTTCCAGGGGGAATCGGCGAAGAAGATATCATCACTCTGGTGTTGCCGTATGTGCACACGGCTCGCCAAGCGGTGGTGCGCTTGGGGTCGCTGCTGGAACAGTACGGAACATATGAAGCCAACGGTGTGAGCATCTCTGATGTGAACGAAGTCTGGTACGTGGAAACCATCGGTGGGCATCACTGGATTGCCAAGCGCGTGCCTGACGACTGCTACGCCGCGATTCCCAATCAGCTGGGCATTGATGATTTCGATCTTGAGGCGGCACTTGCCTACGACGGTGATGAGCAAAAACCGTGTGATTTCCTGTGCTCGCAGGATATGCGCGAGTTTATTGCAGCCAATCATCTTGACCGGTCCATGGAGAGTGGGGAAGACCGGTGGCGTCACATGAACCCGCGCCATGTGTTTGGAACGGCCACCACCAAGGACCACATCTACAACACGCCTCGTGCTTGGTATATGCAGCGTTGTCTGAACCCGAGCGACGACTGGGATTCGCCGGACGCGCGTTTTACTCCCATCTCGGAGGACATGCCCTGGGCGCGCGTGCCTGAGCGTAAGGTGACGCTCGAAGACATGGACATGGTGCTCAGCTCCCACTACGAAGACACACCGTATGATCCTTACGGGCGTCTGGGGACCGAAGAGACTCGTCACCGGTATCGTCCCATCGGTATCAGCCGCACAGGCCACATGGCCATCATGCAGATCCGCCCGTACATGCCGGAATCCTACCGTTCGCTGATGTGGCTTGCCTTCGGCGCACAACCCTTTACCTGCCCGGTGCCGTTCTATACGTCAGTGGCCGATACCCCTGCCTACTTGCGTGATACCACGGGTGAGGTGGACACCAACTCGTTGTATTGGACCAACCGTTTGATTTCGGTGATTGCCGACGCGCATTACAATCCCAACAGCAATGCGCTCGAGGCGTTCCATGAAGATGTGATGGGGCATGGGCACATGTTTGTGGATCAAACAGATCAGGCTGCTCACACGGTTGCGCAGTCAACGTCTCAGCAAGCGTTGCGCACGCTGCTGGAACGTGCAAATCAGCGCATGTCGGACTACTTGCAGGCGCGCAACCAGAAGCTGCTCTCCCAGGTGCTCTTTACGTCGAGCGACCTGATGAACAATGCTTTTGCGCTCTCCGACCGTCCTCGCTGACGTAGTGCGTTAGGTATTGGTCAGGGGCGGCATGGCCTGTTGAATTCGTTGGAGACAAGGCTCCCGAGGTTGCGGCGCTGCCCCTGGTGTGGTTATTCGGCGTGGCTGTCGGTGCTGTTGGTGCTGTCGGAATTCGCGGTGCTGCCCGCGTTGTCGATATTGTCAGCGTTGGTGGCGCTGCCGGCAGCCTTGCCGTTGTTGCTCTCGAATCGCAACTCCGGCTTGGGTTCTAGCCGGGAGAGACCATGCCATGCCAGGTTGACGATGTGCGCGGCGATTTGTTCCTTGCTGATTTTGGGGTGGCTTGCCCAGTATTGACCGGTGAATACGGTCATACCTACGAGCATCTGTGCGTAATATGGTGCGGTCTTGACGGGCAGGTGGTGGGCTTTGAACGCTTTGCCCAGCAGCTCTTCGACGTGCATGCTCACGTCTCCCAACAGCGAGCTGAAAGAGCTGGCCGGATCGGTGCTGGGGGAGTCTCGCACCAGCACCTGGAATCCTTCGGCATTCTCTTCGATGTAGGTGAGCAGTCCCAATGCGGTGCGCTCCACGATTTGACGGGGATGCTCGTCGTTGGCTGACAATGCGTTGATCAGGGTGTCGGTCAGCTTGCGCATCTCGCGATCCACCACCACGGCGTACAGCCCTTCTTTGCCTCCGAAGTGTTCGTAGACAATCGGTTTGCTTACTTTGGCAGTAGCCGCTATCTCCTCCACGCTCACCGCTTCGAAACCTTCTGCGGCGAACAGTGCGCGCCCTATGGCTATCAGCTGTTCACGCCGCTGATATGACGTCATTCTCGAAGTGTTGGCCATACTGTCATCATACAGAATCTCCGCCCTTAGGTTTGCGGCCGTACCATGTTCTTCGGCGGCAGCTGCGATGAAGTGTGAGTGGAATTCTCGCTGCTGGTAAAAGCGGTGAAGCGATGTCTGCGCAGTGACGGCGCGCCGAACGCCGGTTTCGTGGTGGTTGTCAGCAGTGCTCAGTCTATGTGTGAAAGGTTACATTTCGTGTGATGGGCTTAGCGGCTCGGCTCAGGTGGTGCTAGATTTGTCTTGTTGTCTGAAGTCGGGCACATCGTACTTATTGAGGAACCATGCATCACAACAGCACTACCGCATCTTCGCCG
>NZ_JBYLUI010000008.1:0-5532 GCF_058107325.1 Bifidobacterium sp. ESL1133
GTTGGTGTGGTGGTGGTTTGAGAACTCAAGAGTGTGTCTGTACTACTTTATTTTTTGTTTTGATTGCCAGTCCGATGTCTGCCTTGCTGTTGTGGTGGGGTCACCGAGGGGTGTTAATTGATGTCGGGGTTTTTTGGTGAGGGACGTTTCCTTCCTTAAGGAAACGGACTGTCAATTTATTATTTGGAGAGCTTGTAAAAGGCTTTTTCACGAATTTTTTTGTGGAGGGTTCGATTCTGGCTCAGGATGAACGCTGGCGGCGTGCTTAACACATGCAAGTCGAACGGGATCCATGGTGCTTGCACTATGGTGAGAGTGGCGAACGGGAGAGTAATGCGTGACCAACCTGCCCTGTACTTTGGAATAGCTTCTGGAAACGGGTGGTAATGCCGAATGTTCCACATGATCGCATGTGATTGTGGGAAAGGGTTTACCGGTATGGGATGGGGTCGCGTCCTATCAGCTTGTTGGCGGGGTAATGGCCCACCAAGGCTTTGACGGGTAGCCGGCCTGAGAGGGTGACCGGCCTCATTGGGACTGAGATACGGCCCAGACTCCTACGGGAGGCAGCAGTGGGGAATATTGCACAATGGGCGAAAGCCTGATGCAGCGACGCCGCGTGCGGGATGAAGGCCTTCGGGTTGTAAACCGCTTTTGTTAGGGAGCAAGCGAGAGTGAGTGTACCTTTCGAATAAGCACCGGCTAACTACGTGCCAGCAGCCGCGGTAATACGTAGGGTGCAAGCGTTATCCGGATTTATTGGGCGTAAAGAGCTCGTAGGCGGTTTGTCGCGTCTGGTGTGAAAGTCCATCGCTTAACGGTGGATCTGCGCCGGGTACGGGCAGGCTAGAGTGCAGTAGGGGAGACTGGAATTCCCGGTGTAACGGTGGAATGTGTAGATATCGGGAAGAACACCAATGGCGAAGGCAGGTCTCTGGGCTGTTACTGACGCTGAGGAGCGAAAGCGTGGGGAGCGAACAGGATTAGATACCCTGGTAGTCCACGCCGTAAACGGTGGATGCTGGATGTGGGGCCCATTCCACGGGTTCCGTGTCGGAGCTAACGCGTTAAGCATCCCGCCTGGGGAGTACGGCCGCAAGGCTAAAACTCAAAGAAATTGACGGGGGCCCGCACAAGCGGCGGAGCATGCGGATTAATTCGATGCAACGCGAAGAACCTTACCTGGGCTTGACATGTTCCTGATCGCCTCAGAGATGGGGTTTCCCTTCGGGGCAGGTTCACAGGTGGTGCATGGTCGTCGTCAGCTCGTGTCGTGAGATGTTGGGTTAAGTCCCGCAACGAGCGCAACCCTCGCCTTGTGTTGCCAGCACGTTATGGTGGGAACTCGCAAGGGACCGCCGGGGTTAACTCGGAGGAAGGTGGGGATGACGTCAGATCATCATGCCCCTTACGTCCAGGGCTTCACGCATGCTACAATGGCCGGTACAACGGGATGCGACATGGTGACATGAAGCGGATCCCTTAAAACCGGTCTCAGTTCGGATTGGAGTCTGCAACTCGACTCCATGAAGGCGGAGTCGCTAGTAATCGCAGATCAGCAACGCTGCGGTGAATGCGTTCCCGGGCCTTGTACACACCGCCCGTCAAGTCATGAAAGTGGGCAGCACCCGAAGCCGGTGTCCTAACCCTTGTGGAAGGAGCCGTCTAAGGTGAGGCTCGTGATTGGGACTAAGTCGTAACAAGGTAGCCGTACCGGAAGGTGCGGCTGGATCACCTCCTTTCTACGGAGAATTCAGGTCACTGTTTGGTGGCCGGTGTCGGCCTGCCGGTGGATAGTCCGCTGGTTGGGTCTTGCTGGTGTGGAAAAGATCAGAGCGTTTATAGAGATATTGTGGTTGGGCATGCTTTTGGGTTCCCGGACTGTCACCCCAGATTTGTTTCTGGTGCGGTTCGTGCCTTCTGGTTGGGTGATCATGGTTTGTGGTTGTCTGGTTGGTTGTGTGTGGTGGTTTGAGAACTGGATAGTGGACGCGAGCAAGCAAGATGTTTCTTGTTTGTTTTGTTAGATGCAATTTTTGATTGAACTCTTATTTGAGTTCGGTCGATCGTTTTGTGATCATTATGTGACGATGTGTTGTCTAGGTGTTACATGGCAGGTGCGCGTGGCTGGGTTTTATGCCTGGTGAGTGTGTTGCTTGTTATGGCGTATGGTGGATGCCTTGGCAGACAGTACCGATGAAGGACGTTGTAGGCTGCGATAAGCCTCGGGGAGCCGCCAAACGGGCTTTGATCCGAGGATTTCCGAATGGGGAAACCCACCGGCCGTTATGGGTCGGTACCTGCCGGTTTTGCCGGTGTGGAGGGGACGCAGGGAAGTGAAACATCTCAGTACCTGTAGGAAAAGATATTCCGTGAGTAGTGGCGAGCGAAAGCGGAGGAGACCAAACCTTGTATGTGTGATAGCCGTCAGGTGTTGCGTATGAGGGGTTGTGGGAGCATGTGTCCAAGTGCTGACGAGCTTGGCGGGTGAATGTGAACGTGGTAGGTGAACAGGATTGAATTCCTGGCCGTAGAGGGTGATGGCCCCGTAGCCGAAGGCGCGTTCCTGCTTGATTGTGTTTCCCAAGTAGCACGGTCCACGAGGAATTCCGTGTGAATCTGCCCAGACCGTTGGGTGAGTCTAAATATATCTGTCTGACCGATAGTGAACGAGTACCGTGAGGGAAAGGTGAAAAGTACCCCGGGAGGGGAGTGAAATAGTTTCTGAAACCGTGCGCTTACAAACCGTCGGAGCCTTCTTTGTGGGGTGACGGCGTGCCTATCGAAAAATGAGTCTACGAGTCAGTGGCATGTGGCGAGGCTAACCCGTGTGGGGAAGCCGTAGCGAAAGCGAGTGTGAATAGCGCGTTGAGTCGCGTGTCCTGGACCCGAAGCGGGATGATCTAGCCCTGAGCAGGTTGAAGCACGGGTAAGACCGTGTGGAGGACCGCACCCACCTAGGTTGAAAACTGGGGGGATGACTTGGGGTTAGGGGTGAAAGGCCAATCAAATTCCGTGATAGCTGGTTCTCTCCGAAATGCATTTAGGTGCAGCGTCGTGTTAATTGCCTCCAGGGGGTAGAGCTACTGGATGCTTGCGGGCCCGTATTGGGTACCAATAGCAACCAAACTCCGAATACCTGTGAGGTGTATCGCGGCAGTGAGTCGGCGGGGGATAAGCTCCGTCGTCGAAAGGGAAACAGCCCAGATCGTCGTCTAAGGTCCCTAAGCGTGTGCTAAGTGGGAAAGGATGTGGAGTCGCATCGACAGCCAGGAGGTTGGCTCAGAAGCAGCCATCCTTGAAAGAGTGCGTAACAGCTCACTGGTCTAGTGGTTCCGCGCCGACAATGTAGCGGGGCTTAAGCACACCACCGAAGACGCGGCAGTATTTTTGTACTGGGTAGGAGAGCGTTCCGTTCTGGGGTGAAGCGGCGGTGTAAACCTGTCGTGGACTGGGCGGAAGTGAGAATGTAGACATGAGTAGCGAGAGACGGGTGAGGATCCCGTCCGCTGGATGACCAAGGGTTCCGGGGCCACGTTCATCGTCCCCGGGTGAGTCGGGTCCTAAGGCGAGGCCGACAGGCGTAGTCGAATGGATGAACGGGTTGATATTCCCGTACCGGTGCACAACCGACAGATCCGAAAGTTAGATGCTAACCTCCATGTGTGTGGATCTTGCCCTTCGGGGTTGGTGAAGCGTGTGTGTTGGGACCCTCTTTCCGGTAGGGTAGCACAGGAGTGACGTGATGGGTAAGCCGGCTGCGGAGGTGGTTTTCCGTGGTTAAGCGTGTGGCCTGTCCCCTAGGCAAATCCGGGGGGCGTGAAGGGTGAGGCGTGATGATGGGTCCCGTTGGGGACGAATCCGGTGGTTCCTGTTGCCAAGAAAAGCTTCGGTGTGAGGGTGTGTTCCGCCCGTACCGTAAACCGACACAGGTGGTCAGGTAGAGTATACCAAAGCGATCGAGCGAATCCTGGTCAAGGAACTCGGCAAATTACTCCCGTGCCTTCGGTATAAGGGAGACCCCTTCGTGTGAAGCCATTTACTGGTGGAGCGTTGGGGGGTGGCACAGACCAGGGGGTAGCGACTGTTTACCAAAAACACAGGTGCATGCGAAGACGTAAGTCGCTGTATATGCACTGACGCCTGCCCGGTGCCGGAAGGTTAAGAGGATCCGTCATCCCTCTTCGGAGGAGGCAGCGGTGAATTTAAGCCCCGGTAAACGGCGGTGGTAACTATAACCATCCTAAGGTAGCGAAATTCCTTGTCGGGTAAGTTCCGACCTGCACGAATGGCGTAACGACTTCCCCACTGTCTCGACCAGGAGCTCGGCGAAATTGCAGTACGAGTAAAGATGCTCGTTAAGCGCAGAAGGACGAAAAGACCCCGGGACCTTTACTATACCTTGGTATTGGCATTAGGTGAGGACTGTGTAGCATAGGCGGGAGACGTTGAAGCTGTGGCGCTAGTCATGGTGGAGTCGCAAGGTGAAATACCGCTCTGTTTTTATTTGATGTCTAACCTCGACGCGTTATCCGTGTCAGGGACAGTGCCTGGCGGGTAGTTTAACTGGGGCGGTTGCCTCCTAAAGAGTAACGGAGGCGCCCAAAGGTTCCCTCAGCCCGGTTGGCAATCGGGTGTTGAGTGTAATCGCACAAGGGAGCTTGACTGCGAGACCGACGGGTCGAGCAGGGACGAAAGTCGGGGATAGTGATCCGGTGCCGGCGTACGGACGCGGCATCGCTCAACGGATAAAAGGTACCCCGGGGATAACAGGCTGATCATTCCCAAGAGTCCATATCGACGGGATGGTTTGGCACCTCGATGTCGGCTCGTCGCATCCTGGGGCTGTAGCAGGTCCCAAGGGTTCGGCCGTTCGCCGATTAAAGCGGCACGCGAGCTGGGTTCAGAACGTCGTGAGACAGTTTGGTCTCTATCCTCTGCGCTCGTTGGAATCTTGAGGAGACCTGCCCATAGTACGAGAGGACCTGGGTGGACAAACCTCTGGTATGCCGGTTGTCACGCCAGTGGCATGGCCGGTTAGCTACGTTTGGAAGGGATAACCGCTGAAAGCATCTAAGCGGGAAGCCTGCTCCAAGATTAGGATTCCGTGCGCCCTTTGAGGCGTTGGAGACCCCATGCTAGATGACATGGTTGATAGGCCGGACGTGGAAGCCCTGTGAGGGGTGGAGCTGACCGGTACTAATGGTCGAATGGTAATACACTTTTCTCTTCTCTTTGGAGAGGGGTTGGCGTGTGTTCTGCGTGTATTGTTGATGGCATCACGGAGTGTGGTGGTCATGAAACGTGTGGTTGTGTCTGATTCGCGTCTGCTTTCCGGTTCCCAAACCGTCACGGTTGCCCCATGCTTTCGGGTGTGGTGATAGTTGAAGATTTGTGGTGGTCATAGCCCAGGGGAAACGCCCGGTCCCATTTCGAACCCGGTAGCTAAGGCCTGGCACGGCGATGGTACTGCACTCGGGAGGGTGTGGGAGAGTAGCGCACCGCCACATTACTTTTCTGTGAGGGGTAGGG
>NZ_JBYLUI010000009.1:0-2372 GCF_058107325.1 Bifidobacterium sp. ESL1133
CATACAAACCTTGCGCAGCCCGCATGGTCTGGCGTGAACTCATGGAAAGACGGTTGCCGGCAGCCTGCTGCATGGTGGAAGTAGTAAACGGCGGCACCGGACGACGACGATACGGCTTCGACTCCATCAGAATATGGCGGTCTGGGTCTGTACCAGTGCTTACGACGCATTTGCTCCAGTCTGCGAGCACGTCCGTTCATGTCCCTGCTCGATTCTTGACAATAGACGCACTCATCTCGGCATGTGTAAGAACTACTACAACGCATCTGCAGCGCATCAATGATGTATCATCTTTCTCGACATACTGTTTCCTGGCACACTGACGCGTCAGAAACTATCCAACACTATGATCTGTCCAATATGTGACAGCGATTGCACATTTGCCCTGTGCTGTGTGGATAATAACAGCATGGATACTCATGAACTTCAGCAGTATGTCAACGCAGATCACGCAGCAGATCTCGAGGCAGCCGAACAACGTCTGAGTGGTACAGTGCGGCATACGCCCACCATGCACTCCGACGCTTTGAGCAGCCGCAATGGGTTTGAAGTAGCGATGAAGCTCGAAAACCTTCAAGAGACTGGATCGTTCAAGATTCGCGGAGCATATAACAAGATTGCCGCTTTGGCTGATTCTGAATTAGAAAAGGGATTGGTAACTGCTTCTGCTGGCAATCATGCGCAAGGGGTGGCTTTCGCCGCAAGGGAGCGTGGAGCGCAAGCTACCATCGTCATGCCTCGCGCAACTCCTCCTCTCAAGGTAGATGCCACAAAAGCATACGGCGCACACGTAGTGTTGCACGGTGAGAACTTTGATGAGAGCTCTGCGTATGCGCAGCAGCTTTCGGCGGATAAGAAGATGACATTCGTACATCCGTTCGACGACTATGAAGTGCTGACCGGCCAGGGAACCATCGCTTTGGAAATTCTCCATGACAAGCCAGAAGTGACCGATATTGTAGTTCCGCTCGGCGGCGGAGGTTTAGGCTCCGGTATAGCCATGGCTGTGAAGACCTTCCGCCCAGATGTGCGCGTGATAGGTGCGATACCTGAACAGTCACCTGCCTGGAGACTGTCGCTCGATGCGGGAAGCGTGGTTCCTGCAGCTTCGGTGAACACTGCTGCCGAAGGTGTGGCTGTGAAACGTCCCGGAGATTTGACCTTTGCGCTGTTGTCGCGATATATCGATGACTTGGTTACTGTCAGTGAGGCCGAAATTTCACAGATGATTCTGCTGATGTTGGAAAAACACAAGTTGGTGGTCGAGGCTGCAGGAGCAGTATCTCTGGCGGCGCTTGAACATCTGCAGGATGAATCCGAGGCCTTCAGGTCTGCTCAAGGAGAACATGTGGTGGTTCCGATCGTCTCGGGAGGCAACATCGATACCGTCACCATTGGCGCTGTAATTCAGCGGGGCATGATTTCGCGCGGTCGCATCATGCAGTTTGCGGTGGATTTGCCGGATGTGCCAGGGCAACTGGTCAAGGTAGCTTCCATACTCGCCGAACAGCGTGCCAACGTTATCGAGCTCAACCACGACCAGTTCAAGGCTTCTGGGCACTATCGCAATGGTGTGCTTCTTGAAGTGACCGTGGAAACGAACGGACCTGAGCATATTGAACGTATCTTGGCTGCCTTGCGTGGGCAGGGATTGCAGGTTCAGCAGACGTACTAAACCTCAAGGGGGTACGAGTGGCGGGCGCGCGGTTATCCGATGCGCCCGCTTTTGCGTATTGTGCGATGTGATGAGTGCTGGCAAGTATGGGAATGCACGGGATAACGAGCCCGAGTGTAAAGGGAGACGAGTGCACGATGTGCAGGTCGGCAAAGCTATGAACGGAAATACGCACACGGTTGTGCGCGGGAGGTAGAGGGAGTGAGACTTACGGCTCAGGAAGGCTCACTCGTATAGGCCGGGTGGTTTCTGGACGGCCGAATGGCAGAAGAAACAGATAAACGGCGCTCGCGTGCTGGGTATTGGTCTGATATGAGAAGGTAGGTGCCTCACGACACGCCGAAGGACGAGAATTCTGAAGGTATTTTGGCTAATTTTTTGAAGTAATTAGGCAGCAGTACTGTGCAGAAAGGGGTAGAAAACGCAGTTTTCGACACGCCGAGAGAATGGCGGAATTCCAACGAATAAAGGCATACTTTTCATGCGCAACTTGCAAAAGTAGGCAACCCCGTGTAAGTTACTTACTTGCTGCCCGACAGCGACAACAAATCTTCGAGATTGCTTGAAGTTGTTGGTGTGGTGGTGGTTTGAGAACTCAAGAGTGTGTCTGTACTACTTTATTTTTTGTTTTGATTGCCAGTCCGATGTCTGCCTTGCTGTTGTGGTGGGGTCACCGAGGGGTGTTAATTGATGTCGG
>NZ_JBYLUI010000010.1:0-543 GCF_058107325.1 Bifidobacterium sp. ESL1133
AGCCCAGGGGAAACGCCCGGTCCCATTTCGAACCCGGTAGCTAAGGCCTGGCACGGCGATGGTACTGCACTCGGGAGGGTGTGGGAGAGTAGCGCACCGCCACATTACTTTTCTGTGAGGGGTAGGGGACTTCGGTTTCCTGCCCCTCACTTTTGTTGTATTCCGAAGCGCACGGGTGGTAGAAAATCTGCAGCAAACCCAAAAGGTAAATCTGACATAACAAACCTTATCGGTATGGAAGCATGTTCGCGTAGACAGAAGCTCAAGCCTCTTCATCGTAAGGGTGTTGCTTCAATACGAATGGTTATGTGCGAAAGGCTTGCTAAGTTCGTGAGCATGTACATACGTTGAGAACACTGCGTAGCTCTGCTCTTTCACCTGCTGACATGCGGTTTGACCACTTTGTGATGAAGCCGTTCTCATACAAACCTTGCGCAGCCCGCATGGTCTGGCGTGAACTCATGGAAAGACGGTTGCCGGCAGCCTGCTGCATGGTGGAAGTAGTAAACGGCGGCACCGGACGACGACGATACGGCTTCGACT